>NZ_JCAFRM010000006.1:0-302503 GCF_059368215.1 Stenotrophomonas sp. YJH_SMC_123 | reverse complement strand
GGCGGAATGGTGTAGATCGCACAGGTGGCATCCACGCATGGCGCGACGCCCTTGTAGAGCCGAGCCCATGCTCGGCTGCTCTTCGCGCAAAGGCCAGAAGCAGCCGAGCGTGGGCTCGGCTCTACAGGTAGGTCAGGCGATGCGCGCCTCGCGGCGGCGATGCACCCAGTAGTACAGCGTCGGCAACACCAGCAGGGTCAGCAGCATCGCCGACAGCAGGCCACCGATCACCACCACCGCCAGCGGCTTCTGGGTCTCGGCACCGATCGCGTGCGAGGTGGCCATCGGCAGCAGGCCGAACATCGCCAGTAGTGCGGTCATCAGCACCGTGCGCAGGCGCTGCAGCGAACCCTGCACCACCGACTGCAGCAGGTCCATGCCCTGCTCGCGCAACTGGGCGAAGCGGCTGAGCATCACCACGCCGTTCAGCACCGCTTGCCCGAACAATGCAATGAAGCCGATTGCCGCCGACACCGACAGCGGAATGCCGGTCAGCCACAGGGCCAGGATGCCGCCGATCATCGCCAGTGGCACGTTGGCCAGGATCAGCGCGGCGCTGCTGATGTCCTTGAAGGCATCGAACAGCAGCACGAGGATGATCAGCACCGACAGCGGAATCACCCAGCCCAGCCGCTTCATCGCACGCTGCTGGTTCTCGAACTCGCCGGACCACTCCAGCCGATAGCCTTCCGGCAGCTGTACGCTGGCATCCACGCGCTTGCGCATGTCAGCCACCACGCTGCCCATGTCGCGGCCGGCGATGAAGATGCTCACCGCCTTCACCCGCTGTGCGTTCTCGCGCGAGATGTTGATCGCGCCGCTGGCCATGCGGAAGTCGGCCACGTCGGACAGCGTCACCGTGTGGCCATCGCCGATGCCAACCGGCACCGTACGCAGCCGCTGCAGGTCACGATCGGCATCGTCCAGGCGCAGGGTGATGGGGAATCTGCGGTCACCCTCCCACAGCTCGCCGACCTGGCGCCCGCCCAGTGCGGTCTCGATCACTTCGTCGACGTCGCGTACGTTCAGGCCATAGCGCGCGGCGCGGTCGCGGTCGATCTCGATCTGCAGCTGCGGCAATGACCCGTCGCGGTCGATGAAGGCGCTCTCCACGCCCTCCACGCCGCGTACCTGGCCGAGGATCGCCTGCGCCTGCTGGTTCAACACGTCCAGATCCGAGCCGCTGACCTTGATCACCACCTGGCCCTTGATCTGCGAGATGCTCTCCAGGATGTTGTCGCGCACCGGCTGCGAAATCGAGAACTCGGGGCCCGGAATGCGCTGCTCCAGCGTGCGCTGCAGATCGCTCACCAGCTGTCGCTTGTCCACGCCTTTCGGCCATTCCTTCTCCGGCTTCAACGCCACCAGCGCCTCGATCTGGTTGGCGCCCTTGGCATCGGAGCCGTCTTCCGGGCGTCCCAGCTTGGCCACCACCGTCGATACCTGCGGGAACGTGCCGACCAGCTCACGGATGCGCCGCGACTGCTGCTGCGCTTCGCCCAGGCTGGTGCTCGGGTCGAGCGTGGCCGTCAGCCAGATCGATCCTTCGTCCAGCTCGGGCAGGAACTCCGAACCCAGCCGCGTGCCCAATGCCAGCGTGCCGACCAGCAGCGCAACCGCTGTCAGCACTACCGCACGCGGGCGGGCCAGTGCGCGCTCCAGGACCGGCCGGTACCAGCCGGTCAGGCGGTCCATCAGCGGATTGCCGTCGCGCATGCGGTCGCGCCGCAGCCACCAGTAGCAGAACAACGGCACCACGGTCAGCGCCAGGATCAGCGCGCCGATCAATGCCGAGGTCACCGAGTACGCCATCGGCGCGAACATGCGGCCTTCCTGGCGCTGCAGGGTGAAGATCGGGATGTGCGCGGCGATGATGATCAGCATCGAGAAGAACGTCGGCCGGCCCACTTCCGACGCTGCCGAAAGAATGGTCGAGAACCGTGTCTTACGATCGGCCGCAGGTGGCAGCTTCGACAATCGCGAGACGATGTGCTCGGTCACGATCACCGCGCCATCGATGATGATGCCGAAGTCCATCGCACCCAACGACAGCAGGTTGGCCGGCACGCCCCACAGATGCAGGCCAAGGAAGGTCGACAGCAGCGCAAGCGGCATCATCGCCGCCACGATCAGCGCGGCACGGGCGTTGTACAGGAACAGCCACAGCACCAGGAACACCAGCACCGCGCCTTCCAGCAGGTTGCTGAAGACAGTTTTCAGCGTGGTCGAGACCAGCCACGAGCGGTCGTAGAACGGCTCGATGCTGACCCCGGCCGGCAGCTGGTTCGCTTCGATCTCGGCGATGCGCGCATGCAGGGCGTCGAGCACGTCGGACGGGTTCTCGCCCTTGCGCATCAGCACCATGCCGAACACCGCATCGTCGTTGTCATCCTGGCCGACCAGGCCCTGCCGGGGCAGGCCGGTATCGGCGATGCCAGCCAGGTCGCGCACCAGGATCGGCGTGCCACTGCGCTGCGCGACCACCACGTTGCCGATGTCGGCCGGCGAACGCATCAGTCCGACGCCGCGGATCAGGAACTGCTGCTGGCCACGTTCCACGTAGCCGCCGCCTGCGTTCGAGCTGCCCTTCTCCAGCGCCTCGGCGAACTCAGCCAGGCTGATGCCGCGGTCACGCAGCTTGTCCAGGTCCGGCTTGACCTGGAACGTACGCGCGAAGCCGCCGAAACTGATCACATCGGCTACGCCCGGCACGGTGCGCAGGCTGCGCTCCATCGTCCATTCCTGCACGGTGCGCAGCTGGGTCGGTGTCAGGTGCGGGCCTTTCAGCACGTACCGGTAGATCTCGCCCACCGCCGAGCTCATCGCCTCCAGCTCCGGCGTCACCCCTTCGGGCAGCTCCACGCCCTGCAGGCGTTCCAGCACCTGCTGGCGCGCGAAGTAATCGTCGGCCTTGTCGTCGAAGGTCAGGATGATCATCGACAGGCCGAATTGCGTATGCGAGAACACCCGCACCGAATGCGGGATGCCGGACAGTGCCACTTCCAGCGGCATCGTCACCTCGCGCTCCACCTCCTCCGCGGCCCGGCCCGGGTGCAGCGATACCACCGTCACCTGGGTGTCGGACACATCCGGAAAGGCTTCCACCGGCAGCACGCGGAACGCGGCAATGCCAGCGCCGATGAACAGCAGCAGCGCCAGCATCACCATCAGCGGCTGGCGCAGGCAATAGGCAATCAGGCGATCGATCATGGCGCGGCATGCCCCGTCCCGGTGCTGGCGGCTGCGGGCGCACTGTCGACCAGCTGCTGCAGCAACAGGCCCCCTTCGACCACCACCCTGGCGCCCTGGGCCAGGCCCTCGCGCACCCACAGGCGGCCATCGCCCAGTTCCTCGGCACGCACGGCGCGGCGCGCGAAGCGGCCCTTGGCCTCCTCCACGAACACCACCTGCTTGCCGTCGATGAGCAGTACCGCAGCATCGGGCAGCGAGACACCGCCCCCGGCCGGCACTGCCACCTGCGCACGCACGTACTGGCCCGCCTTGAAACCGCGCGCACGGTTGTCCAGTTCGGCGCGCGCCTGCACCACGCGGCGTTCGCTGTCGACGAAGTCATCCACGTGCTGCAGGGTCGCCTGCTGCGGCTGCCCATCGGCGCCGGGCACGCTCACCTGCATGCCCGCCTTCAGGCGTCCGGCCAGGCTCTCCGGTACATCCAGCAGCAACCATAGGCGGTCAGGATCGCCAATCACCGCCAGCGGCTGTTCGCTGTCGGGGCTGACTGCCATGCCCGGGCTCATCCGCCGCTCCACCAGCACGCCATCAATGGGTGCGCGCAGCGGCAGCCGTTGGTCGACGTGCTGGCCGTTGCCATACGCCCTGGCGAAGGCGGTCGCGCGCGCGTGATCGGCCTGGCTGCCGGCGAAGCTGGCCTCGGCCTCGTCCAGTTCACGGCCCGACGCCACCCCTGCCGCGTGCAGTTCGCGGGTGCGGTCCAGTTCCCGGCGTGCCAGCTGCAGCTCGGCACGGCCACGCACGCCCTCCGCCTGCGCCTGGCCGAACTCGGGCGAGGTGATCCAGGCGATCACCTGGCCGGCCTTCACCTTCTGCCCCGGTTGTGCCTCGATGCGCGCCACCTGCCCCGCCAGCGGGGTGCGCAGCGCGCTGGAGCGGGTCTCGTCCCAGACCACCCGGCCCGGCAGCTGCAGGCTGGCGCTGGCACCGGCGGTCACCAGCTCGCTGCGCAGCACATCCAGCTGGCGGCTGCCGGCCGGAAACAGGATCTGGCCGGCACTGACCTGCGGCGCATCCTCGGTATACGACGCCGGTTCGCGACCGCAGCCGCCCAGCAGGGCCAGCGCCAGCAGGGCCGGCAGCATGGCATGTCGCGCCCGCGGGCGATGGGCGACGGTGGACTTCATCGGGACTCTCCTTCAGCAACGGATGTGGCCGCTTCCCAGCGCGCCAAGGCAATGGCATGGTCGGCACGCGCATCAATCAGCGCGGCCTCGAACTCGCGCCAGCTGCGGCGCGCGTCGAGCAGATCGGTCAGGCTGGCGGCGCCACGGCGATAGGCCAGTTCGATGCCCTCCACCGCCTTGCGCGCAGCGTCGGACTGCAGCCCCTCGTAATCGCTGCGGCGCTGCGCGGCGGACTGCACGCTGGCCTGCAGCTGGTCCAGTTCAGCGTGTGCTTCGCGCTGCAGCAGCTGCAGTTCCAGCGCGGCGCTGTCCCGGTCGGCCTCGGCACGCTGGATCGCGCCGCGTGCGCGCGACGGGCCGCCCAGCGGAATGGTCAACGACACGCCCCAGGTGACACCGCTGATATCGGTGGGCTCGCGCTCGGCCTCCACACCCAGCTGGATGTCGCGGTGGCGCTCGCTACGTGCCAGGGCCACGCCAGCGTCGGCGGCGGCCAGGCGCGAGCGTGCCGCGCGCAGATCGGCACGCTGCTGCGGATCGAACGCGCGCACCCTGGCCACGCTGCTGGCATCCGGCCAGGGGTCATCGGCACTGAGGTCGCGGCTGTCATCGCTGCCGAGCAGCAGGCCCAGCGCATGCCGCGCGTCACGCAGATCCAGGGCCGCCTCGCGCGCCGCATCGGCCACCGCCAGATGGTCCACCGCCATCCGCGCGCGATCCACCGGCGCCATCGCCCCGGTGGCCACCTGCTTGTCGGCCGCCGCCATCTGTTCGGCCGAACTCTGGCGGTTGGCCTCGGCAATCTGCGCCCGCTCCTGCGCGCCCTTCAGGCCGAAATAGGCTTCATGCAGTGCCACCTGCTGCCGGCGCCGGGTATCGAGCATGTCCAGCCCGGCCACTTCCAGCAGCGCGTCCGCCTGGCGGATGCGCAATGCGCGCTTGCCGCCGCGCTCCCAGGTCCAGCCCAGGCCCAGCGTGCTGTCCACCCGCTTGTCCTGCCAGCGCCCCGGGCCGATGCCGTGCTTCGGGCTGATCTTGCTGCTGCCGATCGACAGCTCGGCCGCTGGCCGCAACGCAGCGGTCAGCGCATCGCCCTGCACCCCACGCAGTTCCAATGCCGCCGCGCGCAGGTCCGGGTTGTGCGCTTCCATTGCACGCTGTGCATCCTGCAAGGACAGCGCCGAAGTCGCAGGCGCGCACGAAAGGGCGGCCAGCAGGGCCGCAAGACGACGGGAGAAATTCATGCACGTCACGGTAAGGTGACGCACTTGCGCCAAACTTGCCCCAACCTTGCACGAAGCTTGCAATGCGAATCCTGCTGATCGAAGACGACGCCGCCCTGGCCGATGGACTGATCCGCGCCCTGCAGGGCGCCGGCCATCTGTGCGACCACCTTTCGCGCGGGCTGCACGCGCCGGCTGCACTGGCCAGCGCGCCGTATGACGTGATGGTGCTCGATCTTTCATTGCCCGACGTCGATGGCCTCGACCTGCTCTCGCGCCTGCGCAACGACGGCGTCACACTGCCGGTGCTGATCCTCACGGCGCGCGATGGCGTGGAGGACCGCATCCTCGGCCTTGACCGCGGTGGCGACGACTATCTCGCCAAGCCGTTTGCACTCGGTGAGCTGGAAGCCCGCCTGCGTGCGCTGTCGCGTCGCCGCAGCGACGCACCGGCGCAGAAGCGGTTGGGCCGGTTGTGCTTCGACAGCATCCGCAATGAAGTGCAGGTGGAAGGCCAGCGCATCGAACTGACCGCGCGCGAGCTGTCGCTGGTCGAGGCACTGATGCAGCATCCTGGCCGCACCGTCACCAAGCAGCGCCTGTTCGACGCGCTGTACAGCTGGGATCACGAGGCCAACCTGTCAGTGATCGAAGTGCATGTCAGCCGCCTGCGCCGCAAGCTGGAACAGGCGCGCGCCGGCGTCGGCATCCGCATGCTGCGTGGCCTGGGCTATCGGCTGGAAGCCGGTGGTGACTGAGCGTGTGCACAGCCTGCGTGGCCTGCTGCTGCGCCGCCTGTGGCTGCCCCTGCTGGTGCTGC
The DNA here is from genome assembly GCF_059368215.1 of Stenotrophomonas sp. YJH_SMC_123. Classification (NCBI taxonomy): domain Bacteria; kingdom Pseudomonadati; phylum Pseudomonadota; class Gammaproteobacteria; order Lysobacterales; family Lysobacteraceae; genus Stenotrophomonas; species Stenotrophomonas sp. YJH_SMC_123. Next base: position 296,081 of record NZ_JCAFRM010000006.1, on the reverse strand, counting down.
TGCTGTGCAGCGCGATCGGTTCATTCGCGTTGGCCCGCTTCTATGCCGGCCAGGTCTATGACCGCTGGTTGCTGGACTCGGCGATGTCGTTGTCCGAGCTGGTGAAGGTGCAGGACGGGCGTGCCTCGATCGAGATCACGCCCGCGGTGTCGCGCATGTTCACCTGGGATACCGCTGACGAAGTGCATGGCGAAGTGGTCGACGCTGCGGGCGGGCGCCTGTATGGGGACCTGCCCGAAGCGCTGCCCCGCCCCGCGATCGCTGCCGGCAGCGACGATGCCGTCTACTACGACGCGCGCCTGCGTGGGCAGCCGGTGCGCATGGTCGAGGTCGTGGTCAGCGCTGGGCCGGGCCACGATATCCGCCTGCGCGTGGCCGAGACGCTGCGCAAGCGGCACCGGCTGGAGCGCAAGCTGCTGCTGGCCAGCATCCCGTTCCAGGCCGCGATCCTGGCGCTGGCCGCGTGGCTGGCCTGGTCCGGTACCGGCGCGGCTGCACGCCATGCCAACCAGGTGGCGCGGCGGCTGGCCAGCCCGCGTCCGGACCCGCTGGCGCCACTGGAGCCCGCGCAGGAAGCCCCACGCGAACTGTGGCCGGCGGTCGAAGCCTACAACGCACTGCTGCAACGGCTGGACGCGATGCAGGCCGCGCAACGGCGCTTCGTCAGCAATGCGGCGCACCAGCTGCGCACGCCGCTGGCGGCAATGCAGGTGGAGCTGGAGAGCTCACTCTGCCAACAGGATCCGCAGGCCCAGCAGCTGGCGCTGTCCGGCACGCTGGCCGGGCTGGCACGGCTGCAGCACCTGGTCAACCAGCTGCTGATGCTCAGCCGCTCGGAAGATCCACAGGGCAGCGCACTGCCGCTGCAGCCGCTGGATCTGGCCGCGTTGGCACGGGGCGTGGTCGAGCGCTACGCCGACCGTGCGTTGGTGGCGGGCGTGGACCTGGGTTACGACGGACCCGACGACGGCGTGAAGGTACAGGGTGATCCGCAGTTGCTGCGCGAGGCGCTGGGCAACCTGCTGGACAACGCGCTGCGCTACGGCGCCGTGCCCGGTGTGATCACCCTGGGACTACAGCGGGATGCCGAGGGCGTGCAGGTGTGGGTGGACGATGACGGTACAGGTATCGCCGAAGCCGAGCGCGCGCGCGTCACGGAACGGTTCTACCGGGCCAGCAGCGAGGGAGATGGCTGCGGGCTGGGGCTGGCGATCGTGGCCGAGATCGCGCAGCGGCATGGCGCGATATTGATGATCGAAACGGCGCCACTCGGTGGCGCGCGCGTGGGGTTGCGGTTCCGTTGACCTTTGTCGAATTGCCCTTGTAGAGCCGAGCCCATGCTCGGCTCAGGCACCGTGCCAAAAGCAGCCGAGCATGGGCTCGGCTCTACAGGTTCCAGGTCACCCGTGAAGCGTGCCGGCCAAGGTCGGCACCTACCACGTGCGCATCACCGGCTCATCGAATACGGCGCCTGCGCGTCCTGCCCCGGCCAGTCCTTGTTCGGCTCGGCCTGCATGCTGAAGCGCAGTTCGCCGCCAGCCAGGATCTCGTCATGGCGCAGGAAGGTGCGCTGCAGCGGCTTGCCGTTGAGGCTCACGCGGCCCACATAGGTGTGCTTGTCATCCAGGCCCTCGGCCACGATGGTGAACGTCTTGCCGTTCGGCAGACGCATCGCGGTCCTGGGCAGGAACGGACGGCCCAGGATGTACTCGCCCGAACCCGGCGCCACGGGGTAGAAGCCCAGCGCGGTGAACACATACCAGGCCGACATCTGGCCAACGTCATCATTGCCGGCCAGGCCATCAGGGCGGTCGGCATACTGGGTGTCCATGATCTGCTTCAACCGCGCCTGGGTGCGCCATGGCTGGCCCGCGTACGAATAGAGGTAGGCCACGTGGTGGCTGGGCTCGTTGCCGTGCGCATACCAGCCGATCAGGCCGGTGATGTCTTCCATGTGCTCGAAGATCGATGGATCCACCTTGGCGTTGAACACCTCGTCCAGGCGCGCGAGCAGCTTGTCGCTGCCACCGTGGGCTGCCGCCAGGCCGGCAACGTCCTGCGGCACGTACCACGAGTACTGCCAGGCGTTGCCCTCGGTGTAGTCGGTGCCGTAGCCGCTGGCGCTGGGGTCGAACGGCGTACGGAAGCTGCCATCGCGCTTGCGCGCGCGCATGAAGCCGGTGTCCTTGTCGAACGCGTTGCGCCAGTTACCCGCGCGTTTGTCGAAGGTGGCCGCGATATCGGCCTTGCCCATCGCCTGCGCCATGCGTGCGATGGTCCAGTCATCAAAGGCGTACTCCAGCGTCTTGCTGGCCGCTTCGCCTTCCTCGTCGATCGGCACATAGCCCAGCTCACGGTACTGCGCGATACCGTCATACGGGCCGTAGTTGGCGGTCTCGACCATCGCCTTCAATGCCTTGTCGGCGTCGAAGCCACGAATGCCCTTCACGTAGGCATCGGCGATCACCGGCACGGCGTGGTAGCCGATCATGCACCAGTCTTCCAGGCCATGGAACGACCACACCGGCAGCATGCCGTACGGACTGTGCTCATGGTGGGCCAGCATCGAATTGACGAAGTCGCTGTTGCGCTTCTCCGGCTGCACCAGCGTCAGCAACGGGTGCAGCGCGCGGTAGGTGTCCCACAGCGAGAACGTCGAATAGTGCGTGAAGCCGTCGGCCTTGTGCACCGCGTTGTCCGAACCGCGGTACTGGCCATCGGCGTCCATGAACAGCGTCGGCCCCAGCATCGTGTGGTACAGCGCGGTATAGGCACTGCGCCGCGCATGCTCGGGGGCATCGATATCGAGCACGGACAGTGCCTGCGTCCAGTCCTGCTTCGCCTGTGCACGCACGCGGTCGAAATCGAAGTCAGCCACTTCCGCGTCGAGGTTGGCGATCGCGCCGGCTTCACTGACCGGCGAAATGGCCACCTTCACCACCAGCGGTGCGTCGAGCTTACCGAATGCGAACGTGCCGACCAGCTGGCGACCCTCGATCTGTGCGCGCTGCGCCGGGTCCTTCTCGCCCGGCGGCGGGAAGCCCTTGTAGACGATGTCCTGCTCGGTGTTATGCAGTTCATGGCCAGCCAGCGGGCGCGAAAAGCGCATCGCGAAATACAGCTGGCGACCCGGCGCCCAGCCGCGCGTCTCGCGGAAGCCGGTCACCGTGCCATCGGCGCGCACCCGCACCCGCGACCACAGCACCTTGCCAGGGTAGTCGTACATGCTGGTACGCATGTCCAGCAGCACCTTGGCGTCGGTGCCTCTGGGGAAGGCGTAGCGATGCACGCCCACGCGCGCACTGGTGGTCAGCTCGGCACGCACCTTGTAGTCGTCCAGGGTGACCGCGTAGTAGCCCGGCTCGGCCTTCTCGTCAGCGTGGCGGAACCGTGAGGCGTAACCGCTGCGCGGCTTCTCCGGATCGCCGCGCTCCAGCCCGGGGTTGCCGGTGAACGGCATCAGCAGGATGTCGCCCAGGTCCGAATGCCCGGTGCCGGAAAAATGCGTGTGCGAGAAACCGACGATGCTGCTGTCGTCGTAACGGTAGCCCGCTGCCCAGCCATAGGCCTTTTCGCGCGGCTGGATGCGCGTGTCCGGGCTGAGCTGGACCATGCCGAACGGCACCGTCGCCCCCGGGTAGGTATGGCCTTCCCCGCCGGTACCGATGAACGGGTCGACCGAGCCATAGGCGCGTTCGGCGGATTTCGACGGAGCCGCCAGCACCGCCCCGGAGGCAAGCATGGCGGTCGCGACGAAAGCGATCAGGAGACGACGGTCCAGCGTGGGCATCGGCATTTGGATCGATTCAGGTGGTAGTCGGATCCTAGCACCGGCCCTGCCCTGTCGCATGCTGCAGTGCGGCCGCCGGAACCGGCACGATGCTTTGCACGTAATTGCATGGCCGCGCGACGAATCACCTCATAGCCTTCCGGTCTCCCGCTTCCCGATCGGTGCCGATACGGCAATGGATGTCCAGACATGCACTTCTGAAAGACCGCGCCTTCCGAACGGGACAAAGCGAGACAAACCATCAATTGGTGCGCAGCGCCTCGATCTGCCCAGGATTGCGCCGCAGCGGACATCCCGCTGCCGGGATTGGAACCCCCGAATGAAACTGAAGATCTGCCTGTCATGACTATGGCGGGCGCTGCGTGTGGCCATCTGGCCATCGGAGTTCTTCTTCAGTCTCTCCGGGTTCCAAGCACGCATCGCCCGCCACCCTTGCGGTGGCCCTCGCACCCAAGGAGTTCCCGCATGAAACACACGCGTCCGCTCAGCCCGGCCATGGAGTCGCTCTTCCAGCGCATCGAACACGCCCTCAACAGTGCAGAAGGCATGGCCATCCTCATCGGTGAACAGTACGGCCCCGAGCCGAAACCTCCCGCGCCAATGGGCTACAACGCCAGAGAGATCGCCAACGCGATGGTCATGCTGAGCCAGCATGGGCGGTGCCTGTTGCAGAAGCTGCGTGCGGAAGCGGAAAAGGTGACCTATCACTAGGTCGCCCTGCAGCCGAGCCTGCTCGGCGCCGTGCGCACCGCACGCAGCGATTGCTGCCCTCAATCTGGCAATGCGTCCTGCAAGGTGGCGAGGTCGGCGCTGTCGACCGGCCTCACCACGCGCGCCACTTCCTGGCCGTCATGCAGCAACACCGCGGTGGGCCACAGCTTTACCTTGAACGCACGCCCCAGTGGCTTTCCCTTGCCATCCTCGATCTTCCAATGCACAAGATCGTGGGCGTCCACAAACGCCTGGAGCGCGGGCTGCGCGGCCTGGCAATGGCCACACCAGGGTGCACCGAACTCCAGCAGCTGCCAGCCCGCCTGAGCTTCCACGTCCGCGCCTGCTGGCTCCGCCGCCGGGTAGTCACGCATGAACGGCATGCCGGTTACGCCGCCAGCGCTTTCTGGATATCCGCCAGCGGGGCGTTGGTCAGGTCCTTGGCGATATCGCCCAGCAGACGCGCCTGGACCTCCTTGTGCAGCAGCGGGCGGATACGGCCCAGCGTGGTCGGGTCTGCCACCAGCACCAGGTGTGCATAGCGGTTGTTGAGCGCATCTTCGTTCAACTGCTCCGCCACCTGCTTGGCGAACGTCGCCTCGTTGAGCTGCGCAATGGACATGTCCTTCGGCACCGCGCCGGCCGGGCCCTGACCAGAGACGCCCTGCTCGCTGATGTCCTGCAGGCGCAGCTCGCCTTCCTGCTTCAACGCCAGCTGATGTTCGCTGCCGACGTTGGTGAACACGCGAGCCGAACCACCGTCGGCGACGATGATCAGCGTGCCTTCGGGAATGCGACGGGTCATGCGATGCTCCTTCTCGATTGCGTTCGGCACTACCGTAGACAGCGCTGCGTGAGGGCTGCGGCCAGAGTTCGTTCAACACTTGTCATTGCATGCCACGCGGATGAACAGGCGCGATGGAACACAGCGTGCAGATCAGTCCGCTTCGCTGCATGCTCACGCCGATGCCGCTATGATGAACGTATGATCGACACGACCCACTACGTGACGGGCGCACCTGTTACGTGGGAAGCACTGCCGACCGGCGCTTCGCTTGCCACGATGGCTCCCGCCCTGCCGTTCCACCGCCTCGCGCTGGATCCTGGCGGATGACGCCCGCAGGCCCTCGGCCTGCACTCCCCACGCTGCTGTGACCGCCGGCCGCTGATTGCGCGACCGCTGTGATCCCGTTGCTGCGTTTCCGCCGTTGCGGCGGTGCTTTGCCGTGCGCATGGCGCCGTGCCTGCACACATTCCCCGGCCCCCACGCCACTCACCGATGCCCCTGCGCCACCTGCGCCTGCATCGCCGTTTCCGATTTCCGGGACCTACCTCACCGCTCATTTCCCCTCTTCTGCCTACAAGGGAGCCCCCATGCAGGACACCCCCGATGCACACGCCCATTTCGGCTGGTTCAAACGCCGCCGCCACCTGAAGGTCGATGAGATCACCGTCGTCGACAAGCCCATGCTCAAGCGCGCCGTCGGCGCGGCCGCACTCGGCAATGCCATGGAGTGGTTCGACTTCGGTGTCTACGGCTATCTGGCCGTCACCATCGGCCAGGTGTTCTTCCCCTCCAGCAACCCCACCGCCCAGGTGATCGCTGCGTTCGCCACCTTCACCGTGGCGTTCCTGGTGCGGCCACTGGGCGGCCTGGTATTCGGCCCCCTGGGTGATCGCTACGGCCGCCAGAAAGTGCTGGCGTTCACCATGATCCTGATGGCGCTGGGCACGTTTGCCATCGGCCTGATTCCCGCCTACGAGCGCATCGGCATCTGGGCACCGGTGCTGTTGCTGCTGGCGCGCGTGGTGCAGGGCTTCTCCACCGGCGGCGAATACGGGGGCGCGGCCACCTTCATCGCCGAGTATTCCACCGACCGCAACCGCGGCCTGATGGGCAGCTGGCTGGAGTTCGGCACGCTGGGCGGCTACATCGCCGGCGCCGGCACCGTCACCGCGCTGCACATGCTGCTGAGCAGCGAGCAGATGCTGGACTGGGGCTGGCGCATTCCGTTCCTGGTGGCCGGCCCGCTGGGCCTGCTCGGCCTGTACATGCGCATGAAGCTGGAGGAAACCCCGGCGTTCCGCGCCTTCGCCGAGGAAGCCGAGAAGCGTGAGCACGAGCGGCCGGGGCTGGGCGCGCTGTTCCAGGTGCATGGCCGCCAGCTGCTGGTGTGCATGGGCCTGGTGCTGGTGTTCAACGTGACCGATTACATGCTGCTGACCTACATGCCCAGCTACCTCAGCGTCACGATGGGCTATGCCGAGAGCAAGGGCCTGCTGCTGATCATCATCGTGATGCTGGTGATGATGCCGCTGAACATCGTCGGCGGGTTGTTCAGTGACAGGCTGGGCCGGCGCCCGATGATCATCGGTGCGTGCATCGCGCTGCTGGTGCTGGCCATTCCGTGCCTGCTGCTGGTCGGTAGCGGCAACGACGGGCTGATCTTCCTCGGCCTGATGCTGCTGGGGCTGGCGCTGGTGTGCTTCACCAGCTCGATGCCGTCCACGCTGCCGGCGTTGTTCTACACCCCGGTGCGCTACAGCGCGCTGTCGATCGCGTTCAATGTTTCGGTGTCGCTGTTCGGTGGCACCACGCCGCTGGTGACCGCGTGGCTGGTGGAGCGTACCGGCGACCCGCTGGTGCCGGCCTATTACCTGATGGGCGCGGCGGTGATCGGCCTGGTAACCATGCTGTTCGTGAAGGAAACCGCCGGCCTGCCGCTGCGCGGTTCACCGCCAGCGGTTGGCAGCGACAAGGAAGCAGCCGCGCTGTTGAAGAGCGATGTGCCGGTGACGGTGGACCCGACCTTGCCGCCGCTGCCGGACGTTGCCGAGCCCGAGCAGGCGAAGCCGGCGTTGTAGACCCGAGCCCGTGCTCGGCTGACTTCCAGGGGATCAGCCGAGCATGGGTTCGACTCCGCACCCCGTGCGGCATCAATCACCCGGGGTGTCCAATTCCATCGCGCGCATCACGATGGGCTTGGCCCAGCCCGGCGTGTGCAACAGGTCGGCCACTGCGACCGGGTAATGCAGCTGGCCTGCAGCCATGGCCAATACCGGCAGCGGCACCACGCAGCCGTCGGCATCGGCCGGCGCGCTGTTGTCGTAGACATGCAGCTCGGCCAGGTGCGGCAGCAGCTCCAGCAGGTTCGCGCGCGCCGAATCGAAACGCGCGTGGATCTTCTCCACCGGAATATCGTGGCCACCGGCGGCCACCCGCGCGGCCACACGGGCGACGTGCAGCCCGACATCGGCCAGCCCACAGAACCAGATCGCCACCTGGTGCCGCTCGCAGGCCTCACGCAGCAGACGCGGAATGGTGTTGCCACCGAGCGTGGTCTCGAAGGCGAAGTCGGTGCCATCGGCCATGGCCTGGCGCAGGCGGCGGGTGCCTTCCTGCCAGGCCTCGGCATTGGCGTCCGGCAGCGGCCAGCCGGCGTCGACCAGGCGGCGGGTGAACGAGTCCGGGTTGAACCAGCTCAGCCCTTCGGCGTCCAGCCAGGTGCCCAGCAGCGAACTCTTGCCGGCGCCATTGACACCGGCCAACGCCAGGATGCGTCCCATCGATCAGAGCGGACGGCCAAGGGTGACCTTGCGGCCGCGCCGGATCGGCTGGCCCAGCACCTTGCCCAGCCCTTCCCCGCGCTGCAGCCCGGCCAGGGTCTGGTCGAACTCGCTGCGCAGGCGCTGCAGCTCCTCGCTGCGCTCACCGGCATCACCGCCGGCGGCCTTGGCCAGCAGTTCCTGGTAGGTGCGGATGTCCACGATCACCGCTTCCGGGTGGTTGTGGTTGGTGATGACCAGCGCCTGCTTTTCGCGCACGGTGCGCATCAGGCTCGGCCAGCCCCGGGTCTTCACCGACGAGGCCGGGGCCTTCTCGAGGCCAGGCAGATCCAGCGGCAGGGTCATGGCACGGCTCCAGGCGGGGTGGATGAGCGACACTATACCCAATTTGGCCAAATTGGGGATAAATCCCCTTTTACCGCAGGGGCGCGGTGTCCGGAGCGTCGGTCTGCAGCAGGCTGTCGCGTTCGCGCAGCGGGAAGCGGATCCACGCATCCAGCCCCTGTGGGCCAAAGTGCAGCTCGCCGCTGCCAGCCAGCTCGTAGGGCACGCGCTGCTCGATCAGCGCCCGGCCCAGGCCGCGCTGGCGTGGCATTTCCCAGCCCTCCACGTCGGCATGGCGCTCACACCAGTGCAGGCCCAGCCACGGTTCGGCGTCCTGCACCTGCAGATGCCAGGACACCTCGATCCGCCCCGCCTCGCGCGCGGCCGCGCCGTAGCGCAGCGCGTTGCTCGCCAGCTCATGGATGGCCAACGACAGCACCTCGGCCGCTTTCGGTGGCAGCAGCACGTCCTCACCGTGCAGCTCGCACAGGCCCGTGCCCGGCATCTGCGCCGACACTTCCTCTTCGATCATCCCGCGCAGGCAGACCCCGGCATTGCCGCCGCGGGTCAGCAGGCTCTGCGTGCGCGCCAGCGACATCAACCGCCCGCACAGCCGCTCGGCGTACTCGTCCACGCTGGCCACGGTACTGCGCGTCCGCCAGGCAAGGGCATGGATGGTGGACATGATGTTGCGGACCCGGTGCTGCAGTTCGGCCAGCAGCACCGCCTGGCGCTCGGTGGCGCGCTTGAGGTCGTCGATATCCACCGCAATGGCGAACACCCCGGTCACCTCGCCGTCTGCATCGCGCAGCGGCGCAGCGGCGACGCGTGTCCAGCGGGCGCGCCCGTCGTCATGGATGAACTGGAACTCCAGGCCAGGGACCACCGTCTCCCCCCGCAGGGCGCGGGCGATGGCGAAATCATGGGGCTCGATGCGCGAGCCGTCGGGGTGCCATCCCTGCCAGCGGTAGTGGTTGGGACGATCAGTGGACGGCACCTTGCCGGTGGGCAGATAGGTCCGCATCCGGTCGTTGGACAGTTGCAGTCGGCCTTCGGCATCGACAATGCAGACGCCCACCGGCAGCACCTTGAATGCCAGCGCCAGGCGCCGGTCGCTCTCACGGCGCTTCTGTTCCTCGCGCTCGCGGGCCGCCTGCGCGACATGCGCGGCGGTCGTTTCGAACATGGTGACAAGCACACCGTTGATGCGCCCTTCCTCACCGCGGATGGGGCTGTAGGTGATGGTGAACCAGACATCCTCCAGCCGCCCCCGCCGCGCCAGCGGATAGAGCTTGTCCTCGTAGGTGATGGTCTCGCCCTGCCACACCCGCTGGTAGATCGGGCCGTTGATGTGCCAGACCTCAGGCCAGCACTCGCGGGTGGGCTGGCCAAGCCCGCCCGGATGCTTGTCGGCGAGGATCTCGGCATAGCCATCGTTGTAGAGCTGCACCAGCTGCTCGCCCCACAGCACGATCATCGGGAAGCCGTGGGCCAGCATCAGGTCGACAGTGGCGCGCAGGTGCGGCGGCCATCGCTCGATCGCACCCAGTGGCGTGCCTGACCAGTCGTGGCGGGCAATACGGGCGGCCATGCCGTCATGGCGCGCATGCGCCTGCAGCGGCGGCGGCATGCCCGCCGGGCGCTCAATGGCCGGGAGACCCTCGATGCGGCGTGACATGCCGCGCAATCAGGCGATGCCCGCAGCAGCCTGCGGGCCTGCCACCAGCCGTGCCAGCTGCTGCACCAGTGCCTCGATGTGATAGGGCTTGGTACAGCGGGGCGCGCCAGCGAAGCGGCTGGGCAGATTGTCATCGTAGCCGGAGGTCAACATGAACGGCGTGCCGGCGTCCGCCAAGCGGTCGGCCAAGGGGTAGACCAGTTCACCCCCCAGGTTGATGTCCAGCAGGGCGACATCGATGGGGTTCTCATCGACCAGACGCCCCAGCGCCTGCAGGTCACCGGCCGGTCCCACCACCTGCGCGCCCTTCAGTTCCAGATAGTCCACCAGGAACATCGCGATGGCGAATTCATCTTCCGCCACCAGCACCCGCAGCCCTTTCAGGCCCTCTGGCTTGTTGCCCGCTTCCAGCACGACCCGCGCTCCTCGATACACGCGGCGCACCTCTGCCGCAACGCCTGCAGGATGCGCGAAACGGGCTACAAGGGCGCGTGATGATCGATGAAGATCGCCGCCACGGCCCGTTCACCCAGGCATTGCAGCGGCGCGTTCAGAACGCACGCTCCCATTTCAGGCTGAGCAGGCTGCGGTCGTGGCTGTACAGCCAGCCGACGTTGCTGTCGATGCGGGCGTAGCGCAGGCCCAGGCTGGGCACCAGCCCGGCCACCGCCAGCCGCTCGCTGCGCACGATGGCGATCAGGTTCTGTTCGTCGTCCTGCCTGCGCGCCTCCAGCAATGGACTCCAGGCGTCGTAGTCGCGGCGGCGCAGCGACACGAACACCGTGGCCGTGGTGCCGCTCCACTGCCGCGCCGCGCCCAGCCGCAAGCCGCGCTGGCGGTAGCCGTTGGCCGGGTCGGCAGCGCTGCTGCCGGTGACATCCAGCCCGGCGAAGACCGTCCAGCGCGGATTGAGCGCACGGAACCAGGTGGCATACACCGATGCCAGCTCGCCGTCATAGTTGCTGGCCAGGCCCTGTTGGCGATACCGCTGGCGCTTCCAGTCGGCCTCCAGCTTGAGCAGGCTGCGTGCATCCGGGGCGTACTGCCATTCGCCGTGCACGCCACTGCCGCCCTGCAGCGCATGGTTGCCCAGGCCCTGGACGTCATAGCTGGGGGCAAGCAGCACGGTCTGCCGCGCACTGCGCCAGCTGTAACCTGCCTGCACATTGGCATTGAGCTCGTTGTAGGCACGGTGCCCGCGCCATGCCTGACCGAAGGCGAGACCGCGCACGTACAGCCCATGATGCCCGTCGAGGACCCAGCGCCGTTCCAGGCTGGCGTCGTAGTCGAGGCCCCCTGCGTGCTGGGCGTCGGGCAGTTTCCGTTCGATGAGGCAGGCGTCGCCTACGCCGAACAGGCAGGTGCGGCTGGCCGAGCTGCGGTTGATGTTGTCACTCCATGCGGGGCCGGCGGACAGCGCGCCTTTCCAGCGCTGGCGCGCCTGCAGGGCACCCAGGTAACCGTCCACGCGCGCGCGGACGCCGGCCGTGGCCGGATCATCAGCATTGATGCCTGCAGCGATGGCCGTGAACAGCGCGACCGCATCGCGATCACGCTGGTCTTCCGCATAGACACGTGCCAGCTCGAGTCGGGCCGGCAGGAACTCCGGCTGCGCCGCCAGCAGCGCTTCGTACTCCTTCGCCGCGCGACGATGGTCGCCGGCCACGCGGGCCAACGCCCCCTGCGCGTAATGGCGCAGCAGCGGGTCATGCCCCGGCAGTTCGATGTACTCCTCGAGGAACGCCGCGGCGGCCCGCCATTGCTGATGCTGCAGTGACAGGTAGAGGGCCTGGCCGAGATCGTCGACGCTGCGCTCCACGCGCAGCGTCCTGCCGTCGATGGTGATGGTCGGCCGCTCCGACTCGACCTGTTGCAGGCGCTGCCGGTCCTGCTGCTGGTGGCGCAGTTCGCTGCCCTGTTCAAGCACGCGGCGCAGATCGTCCTGCTGGGCGCGCACATCAGCGGCAGCCAACAGCAGTACGACAAGGAAGGTGGAATGGCGCATGGTCGATCCGTGGTGGTGCATGCAGCGGCCGAAGCAGGGACTGGCGGATCGCGGCTTGTCCCTGCCCTGCCCCGTCAGGGGCGTGGCGATCAGTTCTTGCTGCCGCCGAAGGCGGTGTCGTACTGGCTGTTGCCGGCGAACGTGGCGATACCGGCGAGCGTGGCCGCGTTGGCGCCGAAGAACTGGCCCTGGCTGTTGCCGGTGACCGAGCCGTTGGCCACGGCGGTGCCGGCGAAGGATGCATCGGCGCTGTTGATGTTGGCGCTGATCGCCAGGGTCTGGCCACCACCGGTCAGGCCGCCGGTCAGCTTGCCAGTGCCGAAGTTCGCCGCGAAGGTACCGCTGAGCAGGTTGCTGCCATTGAACCGGTTCAGGCCGGCCACCGCGTAGGTGGCGGTACCGCTGGGCAGGGTGGTGCCGGCGCGGTCACCAGCGAAGTACACCTGGCGGTTGTTGAAGCCACCTGCAGCGCCGTCCTTGGACCATTCACCGAACCACACATCGCCACTGCCCACCTTGACGAAGTTGAAGTGGCCCATGCCGGAATGGCTGCCCGGCGTACCGGTGATCGGCATGGCCAGGGTACGCACGGTAACGCCGTTGACGGTGGTCGGGGCCGAATAGGCCGCCAGCCCCTGGAAGTCGACCGGCTTGCCATTGGAGACGGTGCCGACGCCGATGCCGGCCTTGCCTGCGCTGTGCGGGCCGCCGTTGACTTCGGAGGCACCGACCTTGACGTACAGCTGCGAATCGGTGGCCGGGCTGGCCGCACCGACGATGTCGGCGGCCTGGGCGGCACCGGCTAGTGCGAAGGTGGCGGCCATGGCCAGTACGGAACGGGAGATCATCTTCATGGAACTACTCCTTGGGTTGAGGGAACAACGGGTACAACAACGAGACAGGTCATCAGAAGCGTGCAGTGACACCGAGCTTCAGCGTGCGCCCCGGCGCCGGCAGCGTAGAGCGCGTGGCCGGGTCGACGTAGTAGCGGTTGCCGAGGTTGGTGCCGACCAGCTCGACGCTGGTGTGGTCATTGAAGCGCCAGCGCGCGTAGGCATCGACGGTGGTGATGTTTCCCCAGGTGAACGGCACGTTCTGCCAGATCAGGCCACCGCTGCCGGCGTACAGTCGGTCACGGTAGGCCTGCAGGTCCGGGTTCTGGTGGCGCTGGTAATGCACGATGCGGCTGCCCAGCTCCAGGCGCTCATCGAACAGCCGGGTGCCCAGCGACACGTTCACCGACAACCGGGGAATGGCCTGGGTCAGCAGGTAGCCACTGACGAAGCCGTCCTGCACGCAGTTGGGCACCTTGCCGGCCAGCGCATCGAGCTGCACCGCCATGCTTTCGTCGCAGACCTTGTTTTCCAGCGTACGGGTGATGCCCAGGTCGGTGAAGAAGCGCCGGTTGTCGAACCGCGCCTGCAACTCCACGCCGCGGATGCGCTGCTTGTCCAGGTTGTCGAACAGGAAATTGCCGTCGCGCTCGATCACGTTGCGGGTCTTGTGCACGTAGTAGGCCAGCTTCACGTCGGCATCGGCAGTGTTACCGAACAGTGCGGACAGGTTGTGCACATAGCCCACTTCGTAGTTGTAGGCGTGCTCGGGCTTGAGCGGGTACAGCGGGTTCAGGCTGCTGGAGAACGCGATGGTGCTCTCGAACATGCTGGGGAAACGCACCGCCTCGCTGTAACGCACATAGGCGCGCGCATTGGGCGAGAAATGCGCGGTGGCCGAGAAGGTCGGCAGCCAGGCATGGTCGCGCCTGCGCTCGTTGCGGCCGGCCACCGTCTGCGACCGCCCGCTCTGGATGCTGCACAGGATCTGCGCGCCCTGCACCGGCAACAGCCCGGGAATGGCCGCCACCTGACCATTCAGGCACGGGTTGCTGGCACGGCTGTAGTTGCCGTCCGCATCCGGCAGCCACGGAATGCTGTGGTCCACCGCCACCGGCGTCTCGTACCTGCTCAGCAGGCCCTTCAGCAGATCATCAACGATGAAGCCCATGCCGATGCTGTCCCAGAACGCGCGCTGCGCCTCGATGGCGTCGATCTCGCCCTGCAGGCTGGCCGGGCGCTCAGGCAGTTCGTTGACCCGGTAGCGGGCCTCCTTGGGGAACACAGAGGTGGTCATCAGTTCCGGGTGTTCCTGCAGGAAATCATCGAAGGCCCAATAGCGCGCGTAGCGCACGCCGGCGCTCAGGGAGAGGAAATCCACCGGCCGCCAGTCCAGCACCAGGTAGCCCTCGCCTTCCTGGCGGCGCCCGGCGCGCGGGTACATGCGCCAGCCATCGCTGACGCCAAAGTACGGGTCCGCCGAGCGCAGTTTCTCGAACTGCCAGTTGCCGCCCACCGTCAGGTCCAGGGTGGAATGCAGCGCGAAGCGGTTGCTCAGGGTCAGGCCGGTGCGGTCGTTGCGGGCATTGGCCAGCGCGGTATTGCGCAGGATCGGGCTGCTGCCGGGGTTCCAGTCGGGGTTGCTGGCAAAATTGGGGAAGCCGCCAGCGGTGTAGGTATCGCTGGTGGTTTCGGTGCGCCACAGGTTGGCACGCAGGTCCAGCCAGCGGCTGCCGGCAGGCTGCCAGTGGTATTCCAGGTTCCAGGCATCGGCATCGACGCGGCTGAGCGGCCACTGGATGCGACCGTAGTCGGGCGCGGACAGGATGCGCGAGGGCATGATCTCGCCGTAGTGGGAGAGCGTACGCCGCCAGGTGGCGCGCAGCTGCTGGTCATCGTTGATCTGCCAGGTCGCCTTCAGCAGCCACGATTCCTGCTCGCTGGAGGTGTTGGGCACCTCGTCGCCGGGCTTGAAGTAGCGCGCCAGCGTGGTGATGTAGTCCAGGCCCTTGTACTCGAACTGCTCGCGCGGGTCCTGGTCGTAGTACGCCGTGCCCTGGGTGCCGGAGAAGTAGTTGCCGCGCTTGCGCCAGGCATACGCGGCCATCAGGTCCACGTGTTCGCCGCGCAGGCCCAGCGCCAGCCGCCAGGCCTGGTCCTCGCCGGCGAACACATTGGCTTCCGAACCGCGCGACTTCACCGGCACCAGCAGCGTGCTGTCGGCATACGGTGCCGAGGGCGAGCCCTGCGGGAACCCGGGCACCGTGCGGTAGTCCTCGCCGGTATGCAGCCGCGGCAGGCGTGGCGCCACCGCATTGCTGCTGCCTTCGATCTTCAGCTCCCCGCCGAAGCGCTCACCCGTTTCCACGATGTCATCGACGTCGATGGTCTTGATCACCAGCGCGCCACCGATCCCGCTGTGCACATCGCGCACCAGCCCCGGCCCCTTGATGACCTGGATGCCACCTATCAGGTTGGGATCGATGTAGTTGCGGTTGCTGACGCCGTTGTAGCCGCGCCAGACCGTAAGTGCCTGCTCGCCGCCGTCGATGCTGACCGGCACCCGCCCCGGCCCCTGGATGCCGCGGATGTTGATGTCCAGCGCGCCACTGTTGCGCGCATCGCCGCTGAACACACCGACCAGATCCTTGACCACGTCGGCCGGATTGGAGCCGCGGTAGCGCTCCACCCGGTCGCGCCCCGAATACGCCGTGGCCATGTCCAGCGCGAACACATCATCGTAGCCGCGCCGATCGCGGGCCTCGCCCCCTTCCGACTGCAGGCGACCGGCCACGTCCAGTGTCTCGGTCACCCGCACCCCTTCCCCTTCACCCGCCTCCGCTGCGGTACGCAGGCTCCAGGTGCCGTCCATGCCACGCTGCGCGCGCACGCCGCTGCCACGCAGCAGCAGCTGCAGGGCCTGCATCTGGCTGTACTCGCCGCTCACCGCGCTGGAGCGACGGCCTTCCACCAGGTCACTGCGGAACACCACCTGCACATCGGCCTGGCGGCCAAAGGCACGCACGGCGTCGGCCAGGGGCTGTTCCGGAATGGCGTACTGGCGCAGCGGCGCGACGACCGCCGGTTGCGCCTGCCCGGCCGGCACCCAGGCCAACTGCAGCAATGCGGTGGAAACAGCCAGGGCCAGAGCGGTGGCGCGACGATGACAGGCGGATGCCGTGGACGGCATGGACAGGAACTCCTCAAGCGGGGCGGGACCACGGACACGTCCGGTGCCCGGTGGTGTGTCTGGCTTGAGAAGAAACGCTGTTTCGCTCTGGCTATACCCCTATAGACAGCGGGCTGCGACGACTGCCCACGGTTTTTTCATGTTTTTTTTCATGCGACCGGTTCGTCCATGTTCCGCGGGTGCTTCACCACAGCAGCAACGCACCACCGGGCAAGCGCTGCACGCGCAGTCCCGCCTGCGCGGCCACGGCGACGATGGCCGTGTCCGGTTGCTGCAGGTGGAACAGGCCACTGACCCGTATGCGTGCGCCCTGCCCGCCCAGTACCCAGACCGGGGCACGACGGTAGCGCGCCAGGTCGGCGATGGCCTGCGCGGCCGGCCGATCATCGATCACTACCTCGCCACGCCGCCACGGCGCCATGCTCTCCGGATCTTCCAGCTGCACCGGCTGTAGCCAGTGCCCGTCACGGAACATGCGTGCCTGTCCGGCATGCAGGCGCTGCACGCTGCCATCGCCCGGGCGCACATCGACCACACCCGCGCTGACCTGGGTGGTGACCGTGGTATCCAGCATCGACACGCTGAAGGCAGTGCCGATGTCACGGACCAGGCCGCCCGCTGCCTCGACCTGGAACGGGCGAGCCTCGTGCGCTACCTGGAACCAGGCCTGGCCGCGCAGCAGGCGCAGGTGGCGCTGCCGGTCATCGAACGAAAGTGCCAGCGCGGTGCCGGCATCGAGTACCGCCGTGCTGCCATCGGCCAGCTGCACCACTCGTGGCGCATCGCTGCTGCGCACATCACTGCGCGCCAGCAGCAACGCATGCGGAGCGGCCGCGACCATCAGCACCACGGCCGCAGCCGATGCCAGCAGCCACGGCAGGCGACGGCGCGGTGCGATCGGACGCAGCCCCTGGCGGTCGGCGGTCAGCTCGGGCAGCGCGGCCAGCACCTCGGGCCCAGCAGCGTCCAACCGCTGCCAGAAGGCCTGCTGCTGGCGCCAGGCCAGCGCATGGCGCGGATCGGACTGCAGCCAGCGCTGCAGGGTGCGTTGCTGGCGTTCCGGCAACGGGCCTGCACTGCACCGTATCACCCAGCGCAACGCCTGCCTGGCCTGACGCGGCGAGGGTTCGGACGTGGTCATGGTTGTGGCCTGCCGCACCGCGAATGGGTGCGCTTTCCTGTTGTGACAACGGCGGGCACGATCTGCCCACGGCAATCGCCGCTCATCGGCCCATTCCCCGCTGCTGTTGCTGGATCAGCAGCGCTGCGCGCAGCACATGCTTGCCGACCAGGCTCTTGGAGATCCCCAGGCGCGCGGCAATCTCGCGTTCGCTCAGGCCCAGGTAGCGGTTGAGCACGAAGCACTCGCGTACCTGGGCCGGCAGGGCCAGGATGGTCTGGGTGATCTCGCGCAGCTGCGCCTGGTCCAGCGCCTGCGCCTCGCCGTCGTGGCCTGCCTCGGCCATGCCGGTGGCGTACTCGGCCATCGCGCGCCGCTCGCGGGCGTCGGCCTGGCTGCGGTTGAGCGCGTGGTGGTAGGCCATCCGGTACAGATAACCGCGCGGCTCCAGGATCGGTGGATCGCCGGGCACGCTGCTGGCCTTCAGGTAGAGGTTCTGCAGGGTGTCCTCGGTGCTGGCCGGGTCGAGGTAGCGCGCGACGAAGCGGGACAACGCACGGCGCTCGCGGATCAGCAGCTCGACCAGCGCCAGGGCATTGGGAGACATAGGTGCCAAGGCCGGACCGGGGAATGATGGGCGTGATGGCGACGGTCCGGACGTGGATTGTGGGCTGCGGGGCCGCAGGCGGCAAGCCGCGCCACGAAAGCATCATCGACGCATGGCGTGGATGGAGGATCTACGGTTCCTCCAGCGCCTCGAAGCGTTCGGCGAGGTAGTCGATCAGCGCACGCACCGCAGGCAACAGGCCGCGTCGCGACGGGAACACCGCGTGCACGATGCCGTGCTTGGGCACCCACTCCGGCAGTACCGGCACCAGCGCGCCACTGGCCAGCTCGTCGCTGATCATCATCCGCGGCAGCATCAGCAGGCCCACCCCGGCCACCGCGGCGGTGCGCAACGCGATCATGTCATCGCTGACCAGCCGCGGGCGATGGTGCACGCTGGCCAGCACATCGCCCGGCCCGGTGTATTCCCAGGCATGCTGCTGGCTGGGCGATGCCAGATCCACGGTCGGCATCATCGCCAGGTCGGCCGGCACCTGCGGCGTGCCCAGCCGCTGCAGCAGCGCCGGGCTGGCACTGGTGCACCAGACCCGGCGCGCCAGCACGCGTACCACCAGGTCACTGTCCTCCAGCGGCGGCGGCCGCACGCGGATCGCCACGTCCACACCCTCGCCCACCACATCGACGCGCCGGTTGGTGGCGTCCAGCTGCACCGTCACCTGCGGGTGCAGGGCCAGGAAATCGGCCAGCATCGTGCCAATGCGCGCGTGCAGGATCGCGATCGGACACGCCAGGCGGATTGTGCCGCGCGGCTCGGCACGTGACATCGCAATGGCTTCCTCGGCCGCTTCGGCTTCGACCAGCATGGCCTTGCAGTGGCGGTAGTAGTCCTGGCCGACCTCGGTGACCGAGAAACGCCGGGTCGAACGCTGGATCAGGCGCACGCCCAACCGTTCCTCCAGCAGCGCGATGCGCCGGCTCAGTTTCGACTTCGGCATCGCCAGCGCCCGGCCGGCCTGCGAGAAGCCGCCATGCTCGACCACCATGGCGAAGTAGAACAGGTCGTTGAGGTCACAACGGCGGATATCTGCGATGAACACGGGGCGATCTCCTGCGGCCACGGCCTGCAGACATTGTTCACCAGATAGGACTATGACGGCAAATACTGGCGTCTACCGGCCTTATTGTCACGGCGATATCGTCTTCGCAACGAAGAACAGCGGCCGGCAGCCCCGGTCAGGAGATCGCCATGAAGCGTGTCACCGGTACCTACAGCGCCCCCCGCCCGCACTGGGTGGGCGACGGATTCCCCGCCCGCTCGATGTTTTCCTACAACACCCACGGCCAGCACCTCAGCCCGTTCCTGCTGCTGGATTACGCCGGCCCGTACACCTTCGCCCCCAGCAATACGCCGCGTGGCGTCGGCCAGCATCCGCATCGCGGATTCGAGACCGTCACCATCGTCTATGAGGGTGAGGTCGCCCACCGCGATTCGACCGGGGCCGGCGGCACCATCGGCCCGGGTGACGTGCAGTGGATGACGGCTGCCTCCGGCATCCTCCACGAGGAATTCCACACGCCGGAATTCAGCAGGCGCGGCGGCACGCTGGACATGGTCCAGCTGTGGGTGAACCTGCCGGCGCGCGACAAGATGGGCACACCGGGCTACCAGACCCTGCTCGACGCAGAGATTCCCTCGGTGGATCTGCCCGATGGCGCCGGCCGCGTGCGGGTCATTGCCGGCCGCTTCCACGGTCATGCCGGCCCGGCGCGCACCCACACGCCGATGGATGTCTGGGACATCCGCCTGCAGCAGGGCCACCACACCGACCTGCCGGTGGCCGAGGGCCGCACGCTGGCGCTTGTGGTGCTGAAGGGCACGGTGCGGATCAACGGCGGCCAGCCGGTCGGCGAAGCGCAGCTGGTCACCTTCGACCGCAGCGGCGAGGACGTGTTCGTCGACGCCGACAGCGACGCCACCGTACTGCTGCTCAGCGGTGAGCCGATCGACGAGCCGGTGGTGGGCTATGGCCCGTTCGTGATGAACAGCCAGGCCGAGATCGCGCAGGCGGTCAACGACTTCAACAGCGGCCGCTTCGGCCGGATCGCGCACTGATCGTTTGAAAGCGGCGGGCGATGGCCCGCCGCACCCTCCGGGCCATCGCCCGCTTTTTCCAGGAGACTGACCATGAGTACCCCCGCCAACTTCAACGGTGCCCGCCCGGTGATCGATCCGGACAGCACCGCGATGCTGCTGATCGACCATCAGAGCGGCCTGTTCCAGACCATCGGTGACATGCCGTTCACCCGCGTGCGCGCCCACGCCACCGCGCTGGCCAGGATGGCCACGCTTGCAAAGATGCCGGTGATCACCACTGCCTCTGTTCCGCAGGGCCCGAACGGCCCGCTGATCCCGGAGATCCACGACGCAGCCCCGCATGCCCGGTACGTGGCGCGCAAGGGCGAGATCAACGCCTGGGACAACCCGGAATTCGTTGCCGCAGTGAAGGCCACCGGCCGCAGGCAGCTGATCATTGCCGGCACCATCACCAGCGTGTGCATGGCCTTCCCGTCCATTGCCGCCGTTGCCGATGGCTATCAGGTGTTCGCGGTCATCGATGCCTCGGGCACCTATTCGAAGATGGCCGAGGAGATCACCCTGGCCCGGGTGGTGCAGGCCGGCGTGGTGCCGATGGACACCGCCGCGGTGGCCTCGGAGATCCAGCGCAGCTGGAACCGCGACGATGCCCAGCAATGGGCCGAGGTCTACACGAAGATCTTCCCGAACTACCAGCTGCTGATCGAAAGCTACCTGAAGGCGCAGGACGTGCAGAAGAACCACGAGCCGCTGGATTCGCAGCGCAGCTGACCTACGCCCGGGGTGCCGGCCCGCTGTCGGCACGCCTCTCAACCGGAGACCCATCATGTCCAGTGAACCGATCCGCGACCCGGCCAGCGATCATCTGCTGACCCCGCAGAACTCCGCGTTCATCATCATCGACTACCAGCCGGTGCAGGTGAACTCCATTGCTTCGATGGACCGCCAGTTGCTGGTCAACAACATCGTCGGCACTGCCAAAGCCGCAGTGGCTTATGGCCTGCCGATCGTGCATTCGACGGTGAACGTCAAGACCGGCCTGAACAAGCCGCCGATTCCGCAGCTGCGCCAGGTGCTGGGTGACTATCCGACCTACGACCGCACCACCATCAATTCCTGGGAAGACGTCCAGTTCCGCAGGGCGGTGGAAGCCACCGGCCGCCGCAAGCTGATCATGACCGCGCTGTGGACCGAGGCCTGCCTGACCTTCCCGGCCTTGGATGCGTTGAAGGAAGGCTATGAGGTGTATGTGGTGGTCGACGCCGTCGGCGGCACCTCGCTGGCCGCGCACGATGCCGCGCTGCGCCGCATCGAACAGGCCGGCGGCCAGCTGATCAGCGTGCCGCAGCTGTTCTGCGAGCTGCAGCGCGACTGGGCCCGTTCGGAAACGGTGCCGGCCTTCATGAACCTCTTCATTGAAACCGGCGGTACGGCGGGCATCCAGTTCTCGTACGATCGTACCGAGTAACCGGGTGGCGGCGCCGGTCCTGGCTGGCGCCGCCTTTGGGGAGCCGTCGAGCATGGCTCGACGCTACAGTGTGTTTAATCGAGCGTGGCTCGACGCCATGGATAGATGGAGAATGTGATGGCCTACGCACGCATTGTTTCGACCGCCGACAATTACCTGCACCACATCAGCAATGGCAGCTTCGATGTGGATGCGGACGAGCCTGCCTCGTTGGGCGGCCAGGGCAAGGGCTTCGCGCCGTTCGACCTGTACCTGGCCTCGCTGGCGGCGTGCACCGCCATCACCCTGCGCATGTACGCGCAGCGCAAGGGCTGGGACCTGGGCGAGTTCCATGCCGAGCTGCGCTCGGAACGTGACGAGGACGGACGCCTCCACGTGCACCGCGTGCTGCATGCCAGTGCCGAGCTGAGCGATGCGCAGTGGCAGCGATTGCTGGAGGTGGTGGAAAAGACCCCGGTGACCCTGGTGATGCGCGAAGGTGCACGCATCACCAGTGAGCGCGGGGCGGCGGCGTAACAGAGGGCTCAGCGCCGTGAATGCAGCACCGTGCGCTGACGCATCGCGTTGAATTCCTGCTCCACCTGCTGGATGTCTTCGGCCTGGAACCCGGCGGCATCCAGCAGCTGGTCGGCGGCCGCGGCCGCCAGCGGATCATCGTCACGCTGGCGCCAGCAGCGCGCCGGCAGGAAGTAGCCCACTTCGCTGCGCCCGCGCATGATCACCACCGGCCGGCCCGCGTACAGCAGGAACTCGGCCAGGTGCTGGCGCAGGCCCTCCACGGAAACATAGGCCGGTCCAACACCCAGCATCTGGCTGGACGGTTCGGGACTCTCGAACAGCTTGCGACGGCTCATCCACTCCTCCTTTTGAACAACGCGTGGTCTCCTTTCCCTAGACGGGCGCATCGCTGCGCCCCCGCCACGCACTACGTGATCCGCATCACGCCCGCTACTCAGAAGCCGGTGTTGAACTCCAGCTGGAACACGTCGATCGACAGCGGCGCACCGGACACTTCCTTGGCCGCCATCCACTTGCCGCTGATCCAGCTGCGCGCGTCCAGCGCATAGGCACCGCCCACGTAGTAGCCGCGGGCGTTGGTGCCACCGAGGTGGAAGTTCGGATCGTTGTAGGCATCCGGCAGCGCATCGGCCTCGATGTGCTTGTAGCCCAGCAGCGCCTGCCACTGGCCCTTCTCCTTCAGCTCGGTGGCACCGAAGGTGGCCTGCAGCATCCATGCCGTGTCGCCGCTGCGGAAGGTATCGATGCTGGCGGCACCACCGGCACCGTAGTTGTTGACGATGCCGTTGTTGGCGCGACTGAACATCGCCTGCTTGTCATAGGCCAGGTTGCGGATGTAGTCGCCTTCAAGGCGCAGGCCGACGTCCTGGGCCAGCTGCGTATCCCAGCGCATGTTCAGCGTGGCCAGGCGGAATGCCGAGGCCAGGCCGACATACTGCGGGGTGGGCGTATTGGCCGGATCCAGCGGATTGCGCGCGATGTCGCGGATCAGCATCAGGGTGTTGCCCTTCTGCATGAACGCCGGACGCGACCAGTCGGTGTCGCAGCCCACCGCGCCCGCATACAGCGCGCACGGCGAGGACAGGCGGCCGCTGATGTTCTTGAAGTCGTAGTAGCCCAGTGCCGCGCGCAGCGCGTTGTCGTCATTGAAGCGCCAGTTCACGCCCACCTGCGCCCCGGACAGCCACTTGTTCTCGTTCGGGGTCTTGACCCGGCTCTGGCTGGGCGCGCTGTCGGAGGTGTATTCCAGCGGTACCACCGCCAGGTTGCCGAACAGGCCGAGGTCGCCGCCGTCGAAGTCGTACTTCAGGTTGGCGGCCAGGCCATCGAAGTTGAGGTCGTTGGAGAACAGCGTGTCGCTGGTCCAGAACGGATTGCCGAAGCGGCCGCCGCGCACCGTCACCCAGTCGGCCGGGCTGTAGGCCAGCCATGCCTGGTCCAGCCATACATCCTTCTTGCTCAGGCCGCCACCCAGCTGCTCGGTGGTCGACACCGGGCCATTGCTGCTGCCGCTGGCCAGGCGCACACCGGCCGTGGTGTGCTGGCCGATGGTCGCCTCGATGCCCAGGCGGGCGCGGATGCGCCACAGGTTGCGGCGGTCCTGGCGGGTGTTCAGCAGTGGTGGCAGCTGCAGGTTGGTGTTGGTGTTGGTGTCGAAGCCGTTGCCGGAATTGATCGACGACCAGTTGCTCACGATATCGCTGTTGCGTTCGGAGAAGAAGCGCGATTCGCTGCGCACGCGCATGTCACCGGTGACCTTGATGCGCTTGGTCCACTCAGCCACTTCGTTCGGTGCCGCCCAGCCCTCGGACCTGGCCTGCGCCATCACGTCCTGGCGTACTTCGTCACGGATGCCGTCGCGCACGCTCTGCGGCACGTAGGGCACGCGCACGTCGCCGGCCTCCAGGGCGACACCGCCACTGGCGGCCGAGGTCGCGGTGGCTGCGCTGCGCTGGGCGGCCGCCGCTTCGGCCTCGGCCTGCACCAGCAATGCTTGGCCGTCTTCTGGTTTCAGTGCGCCGCTGGCGATCAGGCCCTTGATCAGCTTGACCATGGTGGTTTCAGCGGCCATCGCACCGGCCGGGGCGGCCAGGCTGAGCAGCACGGCGCAGCACAGCAGCGCCCGTCGGGCCGGCCGCGGGCGGCGGGAATCGGTTCGTGCGCGGACGTGGTCGTTCATCACGGTTCTCATCGAAAGAAGGGAAATCACGGAGGTCGGGAATCAGGCCCCGGGCCGGCGGCCCTGGATCAGGACGCGGGCGGGGAAATCAAGCGACGGTGGGGGTGCCTGGTCGACCTTGCCGATGCGACGCAGTGCATCGAGCACGGCCGCGTCGGCCTCCTCGTTGCCACTGCCACGCACCAGCTCGACCTTTTCCAGGCGGCCATCGCTGGCCAGCCACACATTCACCTGCAGCTGGAACGCCAGGCGCTTGACCTTGTCGTCGCGCGAGATTGCCTGCTGCATCAGGTAGCCGAGGTAGCGCCCATAGGTGGCATTGCCGGCACCGCCGCGACCGACGCCGGACGAACCGCCACCATTGCCGGACTGGATGCCGAAGTTGTCACCGCCGGCCTGCGCATCGGCGTTCATCGTCACCGGATTTGCATTGTCCGGTGCCGGCGTCGGCTCTTCAGCCGGCGTCGGCTGCTCCAGCGGCTCCG
This sequence comes from Stenotrophomonas sp. YJH_SMC_123, assembly GCF_059368215.1. Lineage (NCBI taxonomy): Bacteria > Pseudomonadati > Pseudomonadota > Gammaproteobacteria > Lysobacterales > Lysobacteraceae > Stenotrophomonas > Stenotrophomonas sp. YJH_SMC_123. The sequence goes on along the minus strand of NZ_JCAFRM010000006.1, from coordinate 271,550 downwards.
GTTCGGGCATCGTCTCCTCCGGCGGCGTTTCTGGCTCCGGCGGCTTTTCCGGCGGCGGCGGGGGTGGCGGAGGCGCTGGCGGCAGCGCCAACATCGGCGGCTGCACCACCGGCCGACGGGTGCTGGCGGTGTCCTTGAACAGCATCCACCACACGGCGATGCCGAGCACCAGCAACGCGGCCAGCACCAGCGCGACAGTCACCAGAAACTGGCGACCGCGCATGCCGGGCTCCGGCCGAGGGGGTTGATGGGCCGTCATGCCTCAGCCCTGCGCCTTGCCCGTGACCAGGCCCACCTGGGCCAGCTCCAGCCGCCGCAGCAGGTCCAGCACCTCGACCACGCGGGCGTACTGCACCTGTGCGTCACCGCGCACGATCACCGGGAAGTCCGGCGTGGTCGCGCGCTCGGTGCGCAACCGGTCTTCCAGCTCGGCCATCGTCACCGGGTAGGCATCCAGGAACACTTGGCCGCTGGGGTCGATGGTGATCGCCTTGGTCTTCGGCTTCTCCAGCGCAACGCTGTTGCTGGCCTTCGGCAGGTTGACCTCGATGCCGGGGATGGAAGCGTTGCTGGTCAGGATGAAGATCACCAGCACCACCAGCAGCACATCGACGAAGGGCGTCACGTTGATGCCCTTCTCGCGCTTCTTGATGCCGAACTTCGCCTTCTGGCCCATGGCGCGCCCCTCAGCCCTGGACCGCGGCCGGGCCGCGCCCGTCCTGCTCTTCGGCCAGGCGCGCGGCGAATTCGTCGATGAACACCGCCATGTCCGCACCGATCGCTTCGGCACGCGCGCCCAGGTAGTTGTAGCCGAACAGCGCCGGGATCGCGACGCCGAGGCCGGCGGCAGTACACAGCAGCGCCGCGGCCATGCCCGGTGCCACCGAGTTGATGTCCACCGCGCCGGCCATTGCCGCAACCACGAACACCAGCATGATGCCGATCACGGTGCCGAACAGGCCCACGTAGGGAGCGCCTTCGATGGTGGTCGACAACCAGTTCATGCGCCGCGCCATCGCTTCCTGCTCGCGCACCATCACTGCATCCATCGAGGCTCGGATCGCCGCGATGGTGGCACCACTGAGGTAACCGCTGTTGCCATCGCGCTGGTGGCGTTGCTGCATTTCATCGATGGCCACCTGGTAGATGCGCCACAACGAGCCATCGTGCATGGCGGTCGGCGCCCTGCCCTGGCGGTCCATGTCGGACAGGGTGCGAAGCGGTACGCCGGACAGCTTGCCGAAGCTCTCGGTGAACACCGCATTGGCCTTGCTGGTACGACCGAAGTGGCGGCTCTTGGCGATCATGATCGCCCACGACAGCAGCATCATCAGGCCGAGGATGGCGACCACCACCCAGGCATCGAACGGCATCGCCTTGAGGATGAAGGCGAAGTGGCTCTGCCCGGCGGACTGCTCGTCGGCGCCGTAGCTGACCAGGCGCGAGTCGGCGCCCTGAGCGGTGGCGTCGGCCAGCAGCAGCGCGGCCGGGCGTGCCACCCGCGAAATGCGCAACTCGTCCAGGGCACCTTCGAAGTTGGCCAGCGGCTGCGCGGCGCCCGGCACGTCGGCGCCGACCACCGGCGCGGTGGCCAGCGCCGGCAGCGCACCGCTCAGCTGGGCAGCTACGCGCCCATTGAGGTACAGCTGCAACGCGCCCTTCTCTGCCGTCAGTGCAACATGCGCCCACTGCCCTTCCGGAATCGGTTGCGCCGGCGTGCTGCGCTGGCCATTGAGCTGCACGAACGGCACGCGGTTCTCGATGCCCAGCACCAGTTCGGAAGCACCATCACGGCGGGCGTAGATGGCTTGAGCCGCATTGTTGCTGCCCGGCTTGATCCAGGCCGAAACGGTGAGCGGCGCGCCCGCTTCCTGCGCCAGCGACGCGCTGGCCGGCAGCGGCAGCGGGCCGGCGCCCAGCTGCACGCCGCGGCCGATCACCGCGCCTTCCGACGGCGGCACCACCACACCGGCATTGTTGCCATAGGCGGTGGTGTCGCGTGCCGGCGCATTGGCCTCGGCAAAGTGGTAGACCAGCGTGTAGTCCGGATCGAACACCTGCTGGCCGTTGCCGCTGGCCGGGGCTTTTTCATTGCCGTAGTACATCCAGATGGTCTGCGGCGCGGCGGCACTGACCGCCGGCAGGTCCACCCAGACCAGGGCCAGGCCCAGCGTGGGATCGAACTGCTCGATCTGGTGGGCCAGCACGGTACGGCCATCACCCGAGACGAAGCGAAGGTCGTTGCCCGCATCCTGGGTGCCGTCGAAGCCGAAGTTGCCGGTATGCAGCCGCAGCAGCAGTGGCGTGCGGCCCGGGTCACCGGCCAGGCCCGCGCCCTGCGGGCCCGCGTCTACGGTGATCGGCTTGCGGTATTTCCATTCGGCCTGCCACCAATTGGCATCGGCCGCAGCCGCAGGCAACGCAACCAGCGCGGCCAGCAGCAGCAACACTCGGGAAAGCAAACGGTCCATGCGAAGGGTCTCCGGAGAACGCATGTTCAAGGGAAGGGTCAGTAGCTGGTGCTGATGTTGAAATGCAGGCGCGGGTCGTCCTTGCGCGTGACCGGGCCATCGGCATAAGGCCAGGCGTAGTCCAGGCGCAGTTGCAGGTGTTCACCCAGGCGCAGCTGCGCGCCCAGGCCGACCGAGGCCAGGTTGTACTTGTCACGCTGCTCGGGCAGCGGCCGGCGCAGGCGCAGGTAGGCCGCGTCGGCGAAGCTGTAGACACGCAGATCGGTGCCGCTCCACAGTGACCACGCCGGGGTGCGCCATTCCAGGCTGGCCAGGCCGCCGTAGTCGCCGATCGCCTCGGCCGACAGGTAGCCACGCACGGTGTACATGCCGCCAGCAGCGAACTGCTCGGCCGACACCAGTGGCGCATCGGTTACCTGCAGCGAGCCACGCGCATACCACTGCCAGTCATTGCTGAAGGTGTGGGTGTTGGCCACGTCGGCCTTGAAGGCCACGAAGCTCGGGTCAGCCCAGTAGCGCTTCTGCCCGAACGCGGTGGCGTCGCTGCCGTAACCGAACAGGCGGCGGGTACCGGCCACCAGCTGGGTGTTGATGCTCAGCTGATCCTGCTCGCCCTGGCGCACGCCGACGAAGGCCAGGGTGATCGGCGCATACTTCAACGGTGTCTTCAGGCTGTCCTTGCCCATCTGCGTGTCTTCCTCGGTGTCCTTGAAATCCACACCGAGACTGAGCTGGCGCCACCACTGGCTGCTGCCGGCAAGGCGGTAGTTGAGCTTGAGGCCGATCGAATGGCCGTTGCCGATCACGTTGGTGCCGGTGCCGGTACCGACCTGCCCGCCTGCATTCAACACGCGGCTGTCGGATCTGTAGCCGGAGGCTTCCAGGCTCCACGGCGTGCCTTCGAACGGCATCGTGTACGAGGCCGAGAACACCTTGGCCTGCTTTGTATCTTCCGGCGCTAGGTACACGCCGATGTTGGCGCTGTGCCCGCGCTTCCACAGGTTGTCGTAGGCCTGCGACGCACTCAGGCGCAGCTTCTCGGTGTCGGCACTGTGGTCGTTGTTGAGTGACGCGCTGGCACGCCACGGCGACTTCTCCTCGACCTGCAGGTCCACATCCATCGTGCCCGGCACCTGGCCTTCGCGCACCAGCGGCATCACCTGGCGACGCCCGCCTTCGTTCAGTGCGGTCAGTTCCTTCTGGGCCTGGTCGAAGTCCGGCACCTTGCCCTCGGCCAGTGCCGGTACGCGATCGCGTATGCGGTCGGGCGATTCGTGGCGGGTGCCGACCACGCGCAGCTGGCCGATCGGCGTCTGCTGCACCTTCAGCAGCACCACGCCGCCACTGACCTGCTGCTCGGGGAGTTCGACGTAGACCGACTGGTAGCCCGCCTGCTGGTACAGCGCGTGGACCGCATCGCGCGCCTTCTCGACATCGGCCAGGGTCCTGCCCGGGCCGAGGAACGGCTCTACCGCCCGTTCGATCTGACGCGGATCGAGCACGGTGTTGCCGCGCACGATGTATTCATTGATGTTCACGCTGGGCGCAGGCGCTGCCTCCTGCGCGAACAATGGCAGCGGCATCGCGGCCAGCGCCAGCACCAGCGGATGCAGGCGCAACGGAAAGCGGACGGCTCGGCACGGAACAGGAATCATCGAAGGCATCGCGTCGTATCGGAGGGAGGGGCCAGGGAGCGGCGCGTGGGTCTACCAACAGGACGTGCACGTCGCGTCAAAACCGCCACCAGTTTTGTGACAGCACTGTCATCTTGTGACAGCGCCGGAGCACTCGCCGGCGTAGACTGCCCTCGCCACACGTCTTCATTGCAGAGCGTCGGTTGTTGCAGGAGATTCGAGATGAGTGAGCCATTGAAGACGGGCCTTCGCCCTGCCCTCGCCCTTGCCTTGTTGCTGGCGTTGCCATCGGCCTGGGCCGGAGAGGCGAAGAAGCAGGACGGTGCTGCGCCGTGCATCGAAGTACAGGTCAACGGCGAGCGCATCCCGGCGTGGGAATGCCTGCAACGCAGGCTGGCGCCGGCGCCGAAATCGGCGAAGTCAGCGGCGCTGCCGGATGCCGAACGCCTGATGCGGCAGCCCGGCAACCAGCTGATGCAGTACAACCTGGAAGGCACGCGGCAACGCATGGGCGATGCCTTCGGGCGGTCCGTGGTACCGCAGCGTCCGGCGCGATGAACCCATGCATCTGCAGAGCCGAGCCCACGCCCGGCTGCGCCTGCACACCTTTCAACGGCCATGCAGAGGCAGCCGAGCGCGGGCTCGGCTCTACCGAGCGCCGCCCTGCGGAGCGGCCGGCACGATGCCATCGTTCGGCACCGGTGGCAGCGCGGGCACCGGCAGGCTGCGCGATTGCCCAGCCTGGTTCAGTTCCACCGCGTTGGCGCTGATGCTGGCCAGCACCGTACAGGGCCCCAGCCGCTGGCCGGGCGCGTAAGCCTCCGGCGGGCGTCCATCCACCGACAACAGGGCCAGGGGCGCGTGGTCACCCGCCATCACACCCAGCACGACCACCTCGGTCTGCACCGCACCGGGCGACAGCAGCCGCACCAGCGGCAGACTGGCCACCGCATCGAACAGCGGCCGGGCCGGCGCATCGGCATGCGCTTCGCTGGCTGCCGCCGCAGGCGCCACCGCAGACAGGGTGACGCTCCAATAGGCCACCACCGCCAGCAGCAGGGTGGCCGCCAGTAGGGTCAACATCCGATTGCGATCCCAGCGCCTGCCATCCATGTTCCGCACCATCGCCACGTTCGTGTCCGCCCACGCTAGCAGCCGCCGCTGACGCTTTTGTTTCATCATACGGGCCTACGCTGGCAGGCATCGACCTGGACAGGAGGCAACGTCGATGCAGCACGTGCCGCGTGGTTTCACCCTGCTGGAACTGATGGTGGTGCTGGTGATCATCGGCATCTGCACGGCGGGCATCGGCCTGGGCCTGGGCGGCCTGCTCGACCCCGCGCGCCAGCTGCGGCAGGAGGCCGAACGACTGGCGCAGCGCCTGCAGGTGGCGCGCGACGAGGCCCGCATCGATGGCCGCCCCCTGCGCTGGCAGGCCGACGCCGCCGGCTACCGGTTCAGCAGGCGCGAAGGCACCCGCTGGGTGGACGTGCAACGCGACGACCTGCTGCGCCCACAGTCATGGCAACCGGCCGGCATCGTGGTGCAGCCGGCCACCCCGGTTGAACTGAGCCCGGAGTGGATCGGCGTGGCATGGGAACTGACGTTGTCGTTGCAGGGCCGCCAGCTGCGTCTTCGTGACGATGGCAGCGGACAGTTGCAGGTCGTGCAGTGAAGCGGAACATGCGCGGATTCACCTTGATCGAAGTGCTGATCGCACTGGCGATCGTTTCGATTGCGCTGGCTGCGGTCATGCGCTCGGTCGCGGTGGCCACCGACGATCAGTCACGCCTGCGCGACCGTCGCCTGGCGCTGCTGTGCGCGCAGGACCGCTGGCAGGAGCTGCGCCTGGCCGGGCAGCCGCCGCAGGATGCACGGCTGCGCTGCGTGCAGGGGCGAAGCAGTTTCCTGGTGCTGCAGCATATCGGCACGGGGGGTGACGGACAGCCGCAACTGGAACTGAGCGTGGCTGCCGAAGATGCACCGCGGCAGTCGCTGGCGCGGATGCAGCTGCCGTGGACCGCGGCGCAATGAAGCGTACCGCAGCAGGCTTCACCCTTATCGAGGTGATGATCGCGATCACCATCATGGGCGTGCTGGCGCTGATCTGCTGGCGAGCGCTCGACAGCGTGGCCAGCAGCGACCAGCGCCTGCGCCGGGCCGATGCCGAGACCACGACGGCACTGCGCGTGCTGCAGCAGTTCCAGCGCGATATCGAGATGCGTGCCGACGATGCGCTGATGAACGGCGCGGTGCGCCCGGCGGATCAGCCTCAGCGCCTGCTACCCCCTTCACTGGTGAGCGAACGGCATCCGGATGGAAGCTTTGCGCTGGAGATCACCCGCAGCGTCGACAGTGATGGGCTGCGCTGGCAGCGGGTGCGCTGGTGGCGGCAAGGCAACACGCTATGGCGCGCCAGCGGTACGGCGACGGACCGCTATCCCCTGCCCGCGCCGGTTCCTTCGGAAGGCATTGCAGTGGCAAAGGATGTGCAGCGGTTCGAGGTGCGCGCCTGGCAACCCGGGGCCGGCTGGGCGATGCTGCCGAGCGAGGGCGAGGTGCTGCCGGCCACCGGGCTGGAACTGCGGCTGGGCCTGCGTGACGGGCGTGGACCGCTGGGCTACCGGCGCGTGCTGGAGCTTTAGGATTCCTCCCAGGCAAAGCATCCACGCATGGCGTGGATCTACTGCCGAGCGGCTTCTACTGCCCGGCCTGCCCTGGTGGGTGCCGACCGTTGGTCGGCACTGAGGCTGGCCCAGCCATCCACGCATGGCGCGGATCTACTGCCGAGCCCGCTGCCGGGCGCGCTCCTGCACCCGGCGGCGCCGTGTCGGTGGTCCTCACCGCTGATGGCCGCTCCCTGCCCTCCGTGCCATCCTGGCTGGGGCCGCTTCCGTTCCGTGGCGGCTGGCCCGATGCTGTTCGTTCTTTCGGCCCGGTCGCATCCACGCATGGCGTGGATCTATTGCCGACCTTGGTGGGCAGCAACGTGTGCCGACCAAGGTCGGCACCTACCGGCGCTGCGTGCCCTCGTCGCGACTTGCCTGCGGGAACTGGAAGGCACTGTTGGCGTCATAACCGCTGTTGGCAGTGTTGCCACGCCCCGGCGGGTCGATGCTGCTGGTGCCACTGCCGAAGCCGAGGATCTGCACGCTGATCACCGACGGCTGGTTGCGCCGTGCCTCGTCCTGGCTCTTGCGCATCACATCCTGTGCCGCCTGGCTGGCGCTGTTGGCTGCCGCACTGGCCGAGGCCAGCGCATTGACGTTCACCGATGCCAGCACCGGCAGGCCCTTGCTCTCGCCCTGCACCTGGATGTTGGCCGCGTTGAGCACCTGCAGTGCGGCCAGGTTGATGTTGCCCGAGACGCGGATGCCGGCCTCGCCCGCATCGATGGTGCCAAGCGGTGCGATCAGGTCGACGTCGCCCGGCGGTACTTCGGCAATGGGGTTCAAGGTCGCGATGCCGGCACCGCTGGCCGGGGCCTGCGGCGACAGGATTACATTGCCCCAGCCGTCATAGACGCGGCGCGGTGGCGTGTACAGCAACGTCGTCCGCGAACCACGACCGGCGTTGATGTCACCCTGCTCCGACCACGCCAGGATGTCGCCGCCGAAGGTGGTCATCACCCGCGACAGGCCCAGCAGCACGCTGTCCTGGCTGAACAGCCGGATATCGCCTTGCCCCTGGGTGACAAGGCCGGCGCTGGCAGGTGGCACCACGCCCTGCACACCGATCACGATCTGCCCACCCGGTGCCATCAGCTCGATGTTGCCGCCCGCCTCGGTACGCACGCCGGAGCCACCGTACATCACGATATCGCCGGTACGGTCGATCGTCGCACCGGCCGCATTCCTGTCCGGCATCAGCGTGGCGATGGCTTCGCGCCCACGCAGGTAGGAGCCGAAGCGGGGCCCTTCTGCATCGGTATACTCGCGTCCACCTTCGCGCAGCTCGGCGTAATAGACCTGGCGCAGGAAGATGCGCTGCTGTTCCTGCGGCAGCGCATCGAACGCGGCCAGCGCCCCGTCGCCCTCGGCCGCCACGCCGAAGCGTCGCTGCAGCCACTGCTTCAGTTCCTGGTCGTACACCTTGGCTGCCTTGCCCGGCTGCGACGCAAGCAATTGCGCGGGATTGGCAAGGTTGGCAGGGTGCAGATAGCGGGCACGCAGGGCCGCGAAGTCGATCTGCTGGTTGCCGGCCGTCAGCGCGATGCTGGCGCCGGGACGGGTGTCGCCCTGCACGATGCCACCGAGGCTGGCGATGCTGCCCGCATCCTCCTGGCGCAGCTGGCGGCCGGCACTGATCTCGACGTTGCCGGGGCCGGCAATGGTCGCATTCAGATGCACGATGTCGCGGCCCGCCGTCGCCACCGTGATGTCGCTGGGTGCGGTGTTCAACGCGGTCATCGACACCCCGAGGATGTCCCGGCCTGCCCGCAGTTGCACGGCGCCGGCGGCCTCGAACCAGTTCAGCTGCGTGCGCTGCCCCGCGTTGACATTCAGCGTGCGCTGGGCGCCGGTGGCCAGACCCATGATGTCGCCCTGCACCGCGTAGAAGCGGCTCGGCGCCAGTGCCGCAGACACAGTGGACAGCGGCGTATTCGGACCGAATGCGAACAGTGGAAGCGACCCCGCCGGCGATGCCGTGTTGCCGTCGACGGACAGGTTGTGCCGCGAGCGGGTCACATTGCCTGCGGAATCCCCCTGCTCGGCCATGAATGCCGGGTCGAAGGGTCTCGGCAGGCGCGCGTCACTGGCCGAGCGCGCGATCTGGGTCGCGCCAGGCTGGGCGAAGATGCCTCCGCCGGCCAGGACGTCCAGCCGTCCTGTCGCCGAGGGTGCCAGCAGAATCACATCCTGCGTCCCCGGCGTGGTGCTGATCCGGTCCAGCTTGATGTCACCCTGCGCAGCAATGGCGCTGAAGCGCGAAGGATAGAGCCAGTAATTCAGCAGATCATCGCCGCCACGCACAACAAGCTGGACCTGCTCCCGCCACAGATTGCTGCCCGTCACGTTTTCCGGCCCGGCGAGGCCTGGCGCGAGGTCACCACCGGCACTGAACAGATCCACGGCCGTGTTGGCGGTCCACAGGGAGAACCACGTACTGCCTGCAGCGCGCGCGCCGTCATCCTGCAGCACCGCGCTGTAGTTGGCCAGCGGAACCCGGCCGGCATCGGCGACGCCGCCGAGCACCACATCGCCCCGCGCCTGCAGCTGCGCGGCGGCGTCGCCCAGCACCAGCACCGGCCCGCCCATCGCGCGGGCGGCGTCAGGCGCAAACAGGTCTGCCGCCCGCTGCTTACCCAGCGTCGCGTAGCTTTCCAGGGTGACGCCCATTGCACCGATGCGCCCCGCATCGAGCTGCAGGCTCCCACGCAGGTTGCTGAAGGTACCGTTGAGGTCGAGATTCTGTCCCGCCCTGGAGGGGTTGAGGCTGGAGATCGTCGCCTGCAGGTTCGGATTCAGCGCGCCACCGATACGCAGCTGCAGGTCGCCGCCGCCGGTCAGGTGCAGCTGGCCATCGCTGACCCGGCCGGTCGATCCCACCGCAGCAATGATCGCACCCGAGCGCGGTGCGATCGTCGAGACCAACGCGTCACCTATCGCATCGCGCACGCCGGCGTCACGCCCGGCCTCCAGCGTCAGGTTGCCCCCGCCCAATGTGCCGAAGCCGGTGAAACCAACCATCCGTGGAGAGGCGCCAGCGGCAGCGGACACGTTGGTGTAGGCGCCAAAGTTCACCCACCAGCTGGTCGGCACCGGCTCCACCCCAGTGGTGCCGCCGGTACCCTGCCGCCACAGCCAGTTGCCGACCGCGGCACTGGAGTACAGCGCCCAGTCGCGATCGCTGCTGCCCGACTCTGCGCGCGCGGTCCAGGCGTCGCCGACGATATCGCGCCCGGCTTCGACGCGCAGGTTGCCACCATGATCCGGATACCAGGCCTGGTAGCCTGCCATCGCGGCGTCATAGCTGCCCGGCACCAGGTTCGGTCCCAGCACTGCGGTGTTCCAAGGGGCCGCTGCACGGGGCGAATTGAAGGCAGCGTCGCGGCCCCCACCCAGCGCGGCGGGAGTGCCGGCGGTGTAGACGCCAAAGCCTGACTTCATCACGACGTCACCGGCCGCGAGCAGTTCCATGTCACCCTTGCCGGTGCGCAGTACGCTCCACGCCGGCGTGCCTGCGCGCTTGCCGTAAGTGGTCACTTCGGTCTGCGTGCCGCCGCCGGCGCAGTAGGTGGGCGCGGTGCTGCAGAACTCGTCTTCGGTCATGCCAAACATCGCGGCGAAGTCCTTCGCAGGAGTGCCTGCGTAGGACTCGTCGCCCCAGTAATCCAGCGAGCCCTGCGCGGCCACCTGGCGGGGTGCCGGGCCGCAGTAGTCGGCCGACATCGCGCAGAACTCGTCTTCGGTGAAGCCGAACATGTCGGCCAGCTCCGCGATCGGACGGCCTGCATAGGAGGTGTCGCCGATCCAGTCCAACGATGCCTGCTCGGTCAACGCGCGATCCCCCACCCAGATGATTTCCGTCTTGACCGTACCGATCGAGCCCTGGTGGGTATCGGCCAGCACCACGCTGCCATCGCTGCCCCAGCGCCGGCTGCGTGGGTCGGCTGCCCCGGCATCGGCGCCGGCAACAACGGTCAGGTCCCAGGAGGTGGTGCCCTCGGCCAGCATCGGCGCCAGCGCCCAGTTGCGCCCCTGGTTGCCGCCGGCATCGGCCGGCCTCAGATTCACCGGCGCGTCGCCGGGCAGCTCCACCTTGGTCAACGACGGGATGTACGCGCCCACCTTGAGCACGACTTCCCGTGCCAGGCGCAACGCAACCGGCAGCGTCGCGCCGGCGGGCCACTCCTGTGCCGCCATCTGTACCGCACTGCGCAGGCGGAAGCCGGCTCCCAGCCGCGCACCGGCCGCCAGCATCAGCGGCTCCTGCAGCACGGTGCCCGCGGCCAGCGTCTGCCCGGAGTCGGTGGTCACCGCCGCACCCAGCACCGTGCCTGCAGGCAGGCGCAGGTTCTGCGAGATCACCATCGGCGCGGGCAGCACGGTACCGACCGGAAGCGTTACCGATTCGACCGGCACGTCATAGTTCAGGTGGGTGCCGGCCTGGAACTCGGTGCCGGGCTGCAGCTTCACTCCGTCCACCGGCACCACCAGCCCACCGCCAAAGGGGGTGTGCCCCGCGCTGCCATTGCGGCCCTCGTACAGCTGCCAGCCGCCCTCATCCGGCGTGGACGGCGGCGCTGCGAACCCATCGTTGATGCTGCCGTAGACGTTGATGTTGCCTTCGGCGCGCAGCACCAGCGAGGCCGATTCGCCGAAGCCACGCCGCGATGGATCGGCGCGGTTGGCATCGGGGCCGTAACGGTAGCCGGACAGATCGATGTCGCCGGCGATGGTCAGGTCGCCGTCCGGGTTGGCGTCGCTGCGCCGCGCCAGCACCTGCACGCCGGGACGAAGGCGGACATCGCCCAGCGCCCGCGTGCGCTGCTGCAGATCCGCGTTGCCCAGCGCACCATCGATCCAGGCCACGCTGTGCGGATCGACCACCCGGTCCAGCCACTGCTGGGTGACCACCTGCGCGCGGTTGCCGCGCACGCCAGCGGTGGTTGCCAGGGGCGCATCGTCGTAGCGGCGAACACCATTGAGCTGGATGTCGGCCGCGCCATCGATGCGCAGGCCGGTGGCCGCGGCAATCGCCGCGTCGTTGCTGCCCAGCCGCGGCACATCGATCTTCAGCGTGCCGCGCGGGGTGCCATCGTTCTGGCCAGGACGTCCACCAACGGCAACGTCGCTGCCCGCACGCAGGTCCAGCTGCGCCGCGCTGCCCAGGCCGACGGCACCTTCGACGCTGCCCAGCGTGATGATGGCCCGGTTGGGACTGTCGATGATCTTGCCATGGCTGTCCACGCGCAGGCCGGTACCGTGCGCGTCCAAAGTGCCGTCCACCTGCAACTGATCGCGGGCGTACAGGCGGATGCTGCCGACCTGCTCGCCGCTGGCATCGATGCGGCCGGCCACGGTCAGGCTGCCCGCATCGACGCTGATATCGACCCGGCGCGCCTTCACTTCGTCGCCGATCCGCAGATCGCCCTCACCGATCTGGAAGCTGCGACCGCCGACGACGCCGCCGGCAGTCAATCGCTGGTTGAGGCCGGCGAAGTCCTGCAGCTGGCGTGCCCGCACCACCAGTTCGCCACCGTCATAGGGCACCAGCGTGCCACCGGCATCGTAACGACCAGTGGCGGCACCCTGCAGAACACCGGCCAGATCGGCTCGGCCGGCCATTGCGGTGACCGTCAGGCGTCCGCCGCGGTTGTTGCGTGCGGAAACATCGATGCGGGAGGCCGCATCGGCGCGGATGTCACCCGTGTCGCTGGACAGCAGGACATCGCCGCCCCAGCTGAACTTGTCCACGTCGTACAGCGAGACCTTGCGTCCGGCCAGATCCAACTCGGCCCGGCTGCCAAGCGTGATGCCCTGGCGTGCGTTCGCCGACAGCCGTCCGGACGCCAGCGCGACCGTGCTGTCCAGCGTGATCCGGTTGGCGTCGATGCTCAGCTCACTGCCCAGTGCATCGCCACCCGCCCTGCCGGCGCCCCCCTGCAGGCGGAAGTCGCCGCCGGTGCGCACGCGCAGCTGCGCGGCGGGATCGGCGGCCAACAGCGGTGTATCGATACCGAGGTTGCCTCCGCTGTACTGCCACCCCTTGTCGGCCAGATAGTCGCCACGCTGCTGGAATACGTCCAGCGTGCCCTGCGCGGAGAACGACAGCTGCTCCGAAGCCCTCAGGTTCAGCGCACTGAAGCCGAGCACCTGCCGGTTCGCAGGTACTTCAGAGCTGGGACGGCTGAATGGCGCCCGCCCCAGCTGCAGCTGCCGGGTGACGATGTCCAGTTGCCCGGCCCCGAGCCGGTCCACCATCGGCTCGGCCGGCGGCACCGTCGCGTCGCTGCCCGGCGCCTGGCCCGCCGCCAATGAGCCGTCCCAGACCAGCGTGTCCACCAGGATGCGCGCGCGGTCGGTCGCCGCACCGTAGCCGCGGATGGCCTGCGCACCGAGCACAAGCGTCTGCAGGCCACTGCGGCCGGTGGCACTGTCGCGCGCATCCAGGTCGACGCTGCCGAACACGTTGACAGACTCCCGCGCGACCAGACTCAACGTGTCCAGCGCCGGCGCGCCGGTCGCATCATTGCCGCGCAGCAGTTGTTGCAGCACGGACTGGTTCATGGTCATGCCACTGGGCAGCGCCCCGGCCGCAGCGGCCTGGGCGATCGCTTCGGCACTGCCGAGGTTCAGCGCCGCCATGCTCAGGCCGAGCTGGCGGGTGCCATAGCTGGCCGAGTCGCGCATCTGCAGCGCGCCATCGGTCGCTACCGCGATGCTGCCATCGGAAACCAGCCGCGTCTGGCCGTCGCACGCCGCCTGGCATCCGCCGATGTCGATCGCCACCGGACCGGCCTCCACCCCGGTGGTGCCGGTGATCAGGTTCAGGCGCTGGTTGGACACCGCCAGCAGGCCGCCGGAGACCTGGTAAGGCAGGGTCGCGCTGGCATTCGCGTTGGCGGATGCGAACGGCAGTGTATCGAGGGTCGCACCGGCCTCGACCAGCACGCCGCTGCCACCGGAGGCCGCTGCCACCAGCACTTCCGGTGCGTTCAAGGTGACGCCGGAACGGATCGCCACGCTGCGCGCCTGGCCGGTCACCGCAACCTGCGAGGCCTCCTGGTTGAACTGCCCGCCGATCATCATCCGCGCCGGCAGGAAGGCATTGAGCGCGTCGTCGCTGAAGGTGGCGCCGCGATCACGCGCCTGCGATGGCGCGCTGCCATCGACGATCTCCAGCGAACCGACCGCCGGGCTCGCCAACGTGGCTGCCAGCGTGCCACCACGCCCCTTGTCGGTGGCAGCCGCGAACCGCGCGGTGCCGGCGAAGTGGATGGCAGGCGTGTCTGCACGACCTGCACCTTCGCCCAGCGCAAGGGTCAACCCGAGCGCATCGATGGTCTGCCAGCCACGCGACTCGCCGCGGCGGTCAGCTACCGATTGCGCGAAGCTGTTGTAGGAGGTTTCGTTGTAGCCCGAGTGCCGGCGTACCACGGCCGCGGGAGTCAGCAGGATGTCGGTGAGCAACGGCGAGATTGCCGCGCCCAGCGCCGTGCGCTGCTGCCCGGACACACGCCAGGTGCCGGTGCCGGTCGCAATCGGTTGCACGATGCCGGAGGTGCCGGTGGCGCCCAGCTCCACCCGGAATGCGCCGGGCTGCAGCGCATAGCTTGCCGGCATCAGCGTGTAGGTGCCGGCCGCCAGGCCGGGCACGCCAGCCGGCACGGTGATCTGCTGGCCCACCGCCGGAGTTGCGAACCCTTCTTCGCCACTGGGGGCGAACGCCCCGGCGCGTCCCGGTACGATCGCGTACACCGGGTTGCCCGACGCACTGAACCCGTAGCGCGGGTTGGCGTCGGCCAACGCCGTACGCAGGACGTCGACAGAGCCACCGCGTCCTGACACGAAGGCGGCGCCGGTCAACTCACCACCGCCGGACATGTCCAGCAGGGCCCCCGGCGCCACCTCGATCTCGTTGGCCTTCAGTGTCACCCCCATCGAGGAGATGCCGGCCGGCGTCAGCGAACCCAGGCTGCGCGTACCGACCCGCCAGTCAACACCATCGACGGTGCCACCATAGGGCAGCGACAAGCCGGCGCCGCTGGTCGAAGTTACGCTGCCTGGCAGCAGTTCCACCCGGCTGCCGACGGTTCCGTTCTGTATCAGGCCACCCAGCTGCAGCGTGCCCATCGGCGCCTGTACGTTGCCGCCCTGCTGCACCGTGGCGGCCACCAGGCGAAGCGTACCCAGCGCCGATTCCGGCGCCGGCTTCGTGGCCGCACCGGTGCCGTGGATGCGCAGCACGGCATCCGGATCGGACCAGTAATCAGCGGTCTGCACGGTCTGCGCTGACGCGCCGGCCACCAGCGTGCCGACCGCGCCTGTGGTGGGATACAGGCGCGCAGCGGTCACGTCCATCGAACCAGCCGTCATCAACGCGCTGGTGTTGCCATTGCTGGCAATGCCGTTGGTCAGGCGCACGTCACTGCGGCTTTCCAGCGCCACATGCTTGAAACCCGGCAGCCAGGTGACGTCGCGGATGTCGATCAGCCCGGCGTGCACCGCCAGCGCGTGATCTTCCGGCCCGGAAGAAGCGACCGCGGCGGTGCCCTGCAGGTTCTCGCCCGGCATCTGGCGCCAGCGTGCCTGCGCCAGGCGAACGTAGGGCGCACTCAGTCGCAGCCCCGACGATGGCCCGGCATCCATGGCCATGCCCAGGCTCGAAGTACCCTGGCCGTGGATGCGCAGGCTCTGGGCCAGGCGCAGGTCGACGTCGCCGACCGCGCGGATGTCACCGAACACGGACAGATTGTCGAAACCGCCAGCCTGCAGCTGCTCGACCGACAACGCGGCGTGGCCATACTCCAATGTGGCCGGCAGTGGCTGCCCCGGCGCGCTGTGCTGGCTGAGGGTGATCGCACGTGACCGCAGTACCTCCTCGCTGGCGCCACGTGCATGGATGCTGCCGCCAAAGGCCAGCCCCAGGGTGCCGCCGCGTGCGCCGGCACCGCCGGCGGCCGCATCCATCCCGCCGTCCAGGTACAGCGCATTGGCCGAGCGCAGCACGATCTGCCCGCCATCGCTGTCCACGCGCACGCGGCCCTGGCCGTCGACGTCCAGCTCGGCCGACGCACCCCGCGCCTGCAGGCGCGCACCGCGTTCGACCACCACGAAGGCTTCCGGTGGTCGGTTGTCGACGAATGCTGTGGTCTCCCAGTCCAGCGCCCCGCCGATCTCGATGCGTCCACCCGCGCGCACCTGCCCGCGCAGACGGCCGCTGGAATCGGGCAGCGAAATCGCGTCTGCATCGGCATCCAGCAGCGCGCCTTCGGCGAAACGCCAAGTGCGTTCGGTGCGCTGCCCGGCGTACAGCGCGTTCTCCGGGCGCACATCGTCGATCAGGATGCGTCCGCCCTTCGCGCGCAGCGTGCCTTCAACATCGATGTTGCCCGCACCAAGCAGCGAGATCGTCTGGCCTGGATCGACCGCCACCAGTGCATCCTTGCCGACCCGCAGGTCACCGCCCACGCTGTTGCGCTCCGAACGCAGGCTGATGCTCGCACCCGCGCGCTGGCTGACGCGCCCGCTCGACGGATCGGCGCTGTACAGCGGCGCGTCCCACGCCGCCAGTGCGGACGCCCGGTCGGTCGCCATCGGCGCGTCCTGGGTCAGGCGCAGGCCTGGCAGGGCAGCGACCAGCCGCGCGCCATCGGCCACCTCCACGCCGTGGTGGCCATTGATGTCGTACTGCGCGAAGCCACTGCCGAACAGGCCGGGGTCCAGTCGCAGCGACGCGCCCGCCAGGTCCGCATCGCCCACCCGCACCTGGCCACCGGTACCCAGCGAGAAAGAACCACCGCCCTGTCCTCGACCACTGAACCGGCTTCCCTCACCCAGTTGCACCCGGCCACTGCCGTCGGTCGTCACCGTACTGCTGTTCGCCTGCAGGCTGACGCTGCCGCCTTTGCCGATATGGGCCTTGCCGCGCAGGTCCAGCGCAGAACCGGCCTCGACGTCAACCGTTGCCTTGGCGCCCACGGCCACGTCATGACTGTTGCCCAGGCTCAGGCGGCCGCCATCCGTCCAGGCACCGCTCGCGTCGCGCGGCATCGCCAGTGAGGCGTTGCTCCATTCGCCGGAGAGGTCGATCCGCGCGCCGTCGGCAATGACGGTGCGGGCGCGGCCATCGTGCAGCAGCGCCGTCGGCCGGCCCTGGACATCCAGCAGGTTGCCCGCCGACAACTGGCCGCCGGCAATGCCGATGTCGCCTGCCAGCTCCACCTCGCTGCCGGTCAGGTTGAGCTGCCCGCCGGCCTGAAGCCGAAGGCTGCCGTCGATGCGGATGCGATCGGCGGTCGCCAGGTCGATCCGCCCCCACTGCTGGGCACTCAGCTCTGCGATATCCAGCCACACCGTGTCACGCCGCTCCTCGTTGACCGGAGCCGCCAGCGACCACGCCGTCTTCGTCGGAGCCTTGTCACCCAGGCGCACATCCGAGCCGAACACACCACTGCGGCCCTGGCCGTCGTAGCGCCCCAGGTACAACTGTGCATTGCGCGCGACCGCCGTCTGCGCCTGTGCATAGCCATCCAGCGCGGCATCCGGCCTGCGGTTCTGCTGCGCGCCCTGGAAGGTTGCAGTCTCAACCTTTCCATCCAGCACCGCGGTCGGTGCGGAGACGATCAGCCGTCCTGCATCGCGGCCGACCGTGTACCCGTTATCGACCCGCTGCGCCGCGAATACGATCGGATCGCGGAAGGTCTCGGTGATGCCCCAGCGTTCCTGCTTCACTTCATGGCCGCTGTACAGGCCATCGAACAGCATCTCCGCTGGCGCCTCACCAAGACGGTAGACCTGGCCATCAACGCCGCGCACCCAGCTCTGCCGGACCACGCCGCTCTGCACATCCAGGCTGCCGCCGGCAAGGTTGATGCGTGAGCCACCCTGCGTGATCACTTCCCTGCCGCCCAGCAGGACGGTGCCTCCCTGCGCAGCCCATTCGCCGATCGAGTGCCCCTGGTTGTCGAGGTAGCCCCCCACTTCCAGCAGGCCGCCTGCGGCGTACCAGCGCTCACCCTCGTAGCCCCCGGTACCGGCCGGAACGTGGACCAGCCTGCGGCGGTCGACCCAGACTTCGCTGCTGGTCAGCTTGCCGCTGTCGCGGTTCTCCAGGGCATCGCGCAGTTCGTTGCCCTGCACCTTGACCTGGACATTGTTGCTCTCCATCGACACCCGCACGCCCACTGCGCCGGACACGTCCACGCGCGCGGCATCGTCCACGTAGCTACGGGCCGCCGCATCGGCGATGATCTGGCCGCCCGTGGCAACCGTCAGCGAATCCGCGCTGAAATGGATGTTGCCCCCCGAGACGATCTCCACCCGCGACTGGTCCCGGCGATCATTGTGCTGGGACAGATTGTCGAAGGTTGCCGAACGCGCGCCAGCGCGGATCGCGTCCTGCTCGGCCGATTCCTTGATTAGGGCGTCGCGCTGCGTATCCAGCACCGTGGTCTTGCCATCGTCCTCGATCAGCACCGCCGTGGTGGCTCCGTCAGCAAGCGTGACGCTGCTGCCTGCATCACTGGCCGAGGCCAGAAGATGCACGGTGCCGCGCTGTGCAAGCGTGGTGCTGGCCACGGCCACACCGGCCTGCTCGACGCTGCGTCCGGCCAGGGTCACGTCACCCTCGAGTGCGCGCAGCAGACCGGTATTGCGCACGCTGCCAGCCGTGCTGCCAGCGATGAAGCGCGGCGCGATTTCATTGCCGCGGGTGGTGGAACTGGTGTTGGCGGCCGTACCCACGCCGCGCCGGATCACGAAACTGTCACCTGCTGCGAGCTGCACCTGGCCCTTGCGCGCTTCGATCTGGCCAGCATTGTCCACGCTGTGCCCGGCCAGCAGCACGTAGCCACCGCCGCGCGTCGCACTGGTCGGCTCATGGGTCGCGATGCGCGCGCCCCGCTCCACCATCACCTTGCCGAATGCATCGCTGAGCGCGCTGCTGCTGGCGTCGGGGCTGTACAGGCCGTTGTCGCCGAACTGCGCATCGCTGATCCGTGCTGCAGCCGCCAGCAGATTGCGTACATTGACCTGGCTGTTGTTGCCGAACACCACGCCGTTGCGGTTGGCCACGAACACCGTGCCACTGGCCTTCAGCTGGCCCAGGATCTGGCTGGGCCGCGCCTGCGGATCGTTGACGCGGTTCAGTACGGCCCAGTCAGGGTTCTGCAGGAAATTCAGCGTGGTGTTGCCGCCGATGTTGAAGGTCTCCCAGTTCAGGATCGCCTTGTCCGCGGTCTGCTCGACCGTGACCTGCACCCTCCCGTCGCTGCCCTGCGACTGGATCACGTCGCGCGCATTGAGCCAGCCACGGGTCAGCGGGTTCTGGTCGACGCTCAGGCCGTCCTTGCCGAGGCCATCGGCAACGATGAAGCCAGCCTCGCGGCGCGCCTGCCGCGCCTGTTCCTGCAGGCGCTGCTGCAGGGCAATCGCCTGCGCCGCAGTGCCAAGATTGTCGATCGACTGCTGCAGCTTCTGCCGTGCCGCATCCTGCTGCTGGGCCGGCAACTGGAACTGGATCGGCACGCCGTTGGGCATCCGGCCACTCTGTGCCGCGCTGCCCTGGGCCGCGCCCCGTTCGGCGAACCAGCCCGGACTGAACGCCTGCTGCGCCTGGCTGGCCGGGGCCACCATGCTCCCCAGTGCGACCGCGATGGCCCACGCCATCGGATGATTGCGGCGCATCGACGCGGCCGGATGAACAGCGGACGGAAGCGGGTGCGACATCGGAACCTCATCAACCTGGTGGGCCGCAGCTGCGGCGGCGATCGGGGAGGCACACGCAACGCATGCCCTGCCACTGATAGACGGTTCACGCGAGACGAAGCCGACAGCCAAACGCTGCAACCGCGGCACCGTCGCGGAAATGGCGACGCCGGCCCAGAGGCCGGCGTCGGGTCAAGCAGGATTCAACCCATGCTGCGGATTACAGCGGACGGCCGATGCCGGCGCAGGTGCTGGGGTTGTTCAGGCCGGCAGTGCTGCTGGCCAGCACGAAGCGGTTGCGGATCGCATCGCGCCAGGCCTTGGTCAGCGGGATGAAGCCGTGGTCGGTGATCGACTTCTCATACGCGACGGTGTAGGTCGCCGGATAGTGGCGGGCCAGGAAGCCGCGCAGGCTGGTGGCGACGCTCGAATCCTTGTAGCACTGGCCGATCACCAGATTGGTGTAGCCGGCGATCGGATAGCCGGCCGACGGGTTGCCGAACACCGGCACCCAGTTGGCGGGGTTCTCTGCATCGGTGCCGGTCGGCGGAGCGACGGTGTCCAGGGTGGCCTGCACGCTCACCTGGTCCGGCGAGAAGCCCTTGACCTTGGCGACCTTGGTCGCATCGGTCAGGTTCGGGATCACGTCCGGGCCAACGTAGCCGATGCGGCCTTCAGCCGCGTAGACAGTGTTGTACAGCGAGGTGCCGCCGGTGGCCGGGGCGGCCACCAGGAACGCCGGCAGGTTGCCGTTGGCATCGCGCTTGTACAGGTCGGCGAAGGTCGACTTGATGGCGAACTTGCCGCCCACCAGCTTCGAGGTGTCAGCATTCTCAGCGGCACAGGCCGC
The DNA here is from genome assembly GCF_059368215.1 of Stenotrophomonas sp. YJH_SMC_123. Taxonomy (NCBI): domain Bacteria; kingdom Pseudomonadati; phylum Pseudomonadota; class Gammaproteobacteria; order Lysobacterales; family Lysobacteraceae; genus Stenotrophomonas; species Stenotrophomonas sp. YJH_SMC_123. Next base: position 251,221 of record NZ_JCAFRM010000006.1, on the reverse strand, counting down.
GGTCAGGAAGCGGCTGAACATTTCGCTGGTGCCGCTGCTTTCCGCGCGATACACCACCTGGATCGGGCCGCTGCGGTTGGCATCGATGGTCGACCAGTCGCTGATCGCGCCCGAGAACACGCCGCAGATCTGCGCCACGCTCAGGTTCACCGCCGAACCGGCCTTGTTGAACGGGATGGTGACCGAGGTGGCCACCGACGGCACCTGGATCAGCGCGCCGTAGCGGTTGGCATTGGTCGGCTGGTTGAAGTTGGTGGTGTAGGTGTTCAGCTCGGTGCCGCTCAGTACCGAATCGCTGCCGGCGAAGTGCACGGTGCCGGTGGTCGAGAACAGCAGCGAGTTGTTTTCCAGGAAGGCCTTCTTGCCGGTGCCCGAACCGGTCACGGCGTAGCTGAAGTTCGCCGGCAGGATGCTGTCGGACGAACCCTTGTAGAGGTCGGCCGGCAACGAGGCACCGCCGCCGGTCACGGTCTGCGCCGAGGCGGCGCCCACGGTGGCGAGCAGCGCGGTGGCAACCAGCGCGGCCAGGGTCTTGCACTTGTTCATGATCTTCTCCTGAAGGGTTTACTGCGAAGGGAAACACCAAGGGAGGAACGGTCACTACACGCCTGCTGCCGCCGAGGGCCTCCCAGCCCACTCTGCGGCGACGTGTCCATGCTGGTCCGCGCCGATGACACGCCGCTTAAGAAACCTGTGGAAGATCGGAAAAAGGTGTGGAGGATTGTGTGGAGAATCGAAGACGGCGACCGGGTGGAGTCGACTTTTCGTCGACTGGCTCACGGAGCGCTGGTCCTGTCGAAGTGTGCTTGGGAAGCAGTCGACTCCACCCGTGATGCGCGTTGCGCATCACTGCACCAGCTGGTTCATTTCCATGATCGGCATCAGCACCGCCAGCACGATCGTCAACACCACGCCGCCCATCACCAGGATCATGGTCGGTTCCAGCAGTGCGGTCAGCGCCATCGCGCGACGCTCGATCTCGCGCGAGATCGTCTGCGCGGCGCGTTCGAGCAGTGGCGCCAGCGAACCGGTCTTCTCGCCGCTGGCCACCAGATGCACCAGGATCGGCGGATAGACCTTCTGTACCTTCAACGCAGCACCCAGTGCCGCACCTTCGCGTACGCGAGCAGCCACATCATCGGCACAGCGCGCCAGCAACGCATTGCCAAGCGTCTGCCGCGCCGCTTCCAGTGCACGCAGCAGCGGCACACCCGCATCCAGCAGGATCGCCAGCGTCGAGGCAAAGCGCGCACTGTTCACACCCAGCACGAAGCGCCCGACCATCGGGACCCGCAGCAGCATCGCGTCCCAGCGCAGGCGCAGTTCCGGCCGCCGCAATGCCAGCCGCCAGGCCACCACCAGCGCAGCCATGCCCAGCCCTGCCCACACGCCCCAGCTGCGCACGACCGCGCTGGCGGCCAGCATCACCTGGGTCAGCATCGGCAGCGTCTGCCGTGCCTGAACGAACGCGGTCACCACCTGCGGCACCACGTAGCTGAGCAGGAAGATCACGATCGCCACTGATACCAGGCTGATCGCCGCCGGGTAGATGAAGGCGGTCAGTACCTTGGCCTGCAGCGCATTGCGCTCTTCGATGTAGTCGGCCAGGCGCTCCATCACCCGTGCCAGATCGCCGGAATCCTCACCTGCACCCACCAGCGCCCGATAGATCGGCGGGAAATCGCGCGGCCGCGCTGCCAGCGCCACGGTCAGGCGCTGGCCGGCACGCACGTCGGCGCGTACTGCGGTGAGCGCCTGGGCCACGTGCGGGCGTTCGGCCTGCTCGATCACCGCACTCAAGGCGCCTTCCAACGGCAGGCTGGCGGCCAGCAGGCTGGCCAGCTGGCGCGTGGCCCAGGCCAGCTCGCTGGCAGACAGCCGCCGGGCAGCCCAGCCACTGCCGGCACTGCGCGCCACGCTGACCTGCACGGGTGTCAGCCCACGACCGCGCAGCAACTGCCGCGCACCGCGCGGGCTGTCAGCGTCCAGCTGGCCCTTCTCGATGCGGCCCTGCGCGTTGGCGGCCTGGTAGTCGAACAGCGCCATGCAAGCCTCAGTCGTCGCCGGTGACGCGCAGGATCTCTTCCAGCGTGGTCACCCCGCTGTCGACCCAACGCTGGCCGTCCTGACGCAAGGTCCGCATGCCGGCACGCCGCGCCGCCTCGCGCAGTGCAGGTTCACCCTGCCCTTCATGGATCAGCGCACGCACGCGATCGTCCACCACGAACAACTCGTGGATGCCGGTGCGCCCCCGGTAGCCGCTGTTGGCACAAGCCGCGCAACCCACCGCGCGCCATACGGTACGGCCGTCCCCATCCACCTCGGCACGCCGGCAGTGGGTGCACAGCCGCCGCACCAGCCGCTGCGCCAGCACGCCGCGCAGCGACGAGGCCAGCAGGAACGGTTCCACCCCCATGTCGGCCAGGCGCGTCACTGCCGAAATCGCGTCGTTGGTATGCAGGGACGCCAGCACGCCATGGCCGGTCAGCGACGACTGCACCGCAATCTGTGCGGTCTCCAGGTCGCGGATCTCGCCGATCATGATGGTGTCCGGGTCCTGGCGCAGGATCGCGCGCAGCGCGGTGCCGAAGCTCATGCCGATGCGCGCGTTCACCTGGATCTGGCCGATGCCGGCGAAGTCGTACTCCACCGGGTCCTCCACGGTGAGGATGTTGCTGGTGCTGCTGTCGAGCTGGCCCAACGCGGCGTACAGCGAGGTGGTCTTGCCACTACCGGTCGGGCCGGTGACCAGCACGATGCCATGCGGCTGCCGGATCAATCCGGTGAACGTGGCCAGGGTGTCATCGGCCATGCCAAGGCGCTGCAGCTGCAGACGGCCGGCATCCTTCTCCAGCAGTCGCAGCACGGCGCGCTCGCCATGCCCGGTCGGCACCGTGGAGACTCGGATATCCAGCGGACGCCCACCCACGCGGATCGCGATGCGCCCGTCCTGCGGCAGGCGCTTCTCGGCGATGTCCAGGTGGGCCATGATCTTGATGCGCGATACCAGCGCTGCGTGCAGTGCGCGCCGTGGCTGCACCATGTCGCGCAGCGTGCCGTCCACCCGGTAGCGCACCACCGAATGGGTCTCGAACGGCTCGATGTGCAGATCGCTGGCGCCATCACGTGCGGCCTGCGCCAGCAGCGCGTTGATCATGCGGATCACCGGCGCATCATCCTGCGCGTCCAGCAGATCGGTGACTTCCGGCATGTCCTGCATCAGCCGGTCCAGATCGACTTCGCTCTCGGCGGCACCGACCACGGCAGCGGCGTCGCCGCCGTCACGGTACTGCTCAGCCAACCGCTGCTGCCACATCGCGGCATCCAGTGCCTGGAAGGGCAACGGTCCATGCCGGCGGCGCAGTTCGGCCACGGCCCACGCTGCGGTATCGACGGTACCCAGCAGCACAGGCTCACCGCCAACCTCGGACAGCATCACCCCATGGCTGCGCACCCAGGCGTACGGCAGTGGCGCGGCGGCGCTCACGGTCCGATCACCAGTTCCGGCGTGTAGCCCAGCCCGCGCAGTTGCTGCAGTGCCGGGTCCAGCGTCGCCGGGTCGCGCGGCAGCCGCACCCGCAGGCGCTGGCCACTCTCGCCCGGCGTCGCCTCGGCATAGGCCTGCAGGCCCAGCGCCCGCACCTGCGCCACGCCCTGGCGGGCACGGGTCGGGTCCAGCCCCTGTGCGAACTGCACCAGCTGCGCATCGCCGTCACCGGCCGGATACAACACTGCCAGGCTGGTGTTCTGCAGCGGCTGGCCCTGGCCATCGCGCGCATTGCCCTGGCCGAGTACAGAAAGGTCCTGCGGCGGCAGCTGCGGTGCCGACAGCGCCGGCAATGCCCAGCTCTGCACCGGTTGCGCGCCAGCCTGCGCGTTGCGCATGTAGTCATAGCGGTCGCGGGTCAGGCGCTGGCCGGCGGCCGGGTCACGCACCACGTGCGGACGCAGGAACACCATCAGGTTGGTCTTGGCGCGCTTGCGTGTGTCGCTGCGGAACAAGGCACCCAGCACCGGAATCTTCCCCAGCCCCGGCACCGCGTCACGGCCTTGGCTGACGCTGTCCTCCAGCAGGCCACCCAGCACCATGATCTGGCCATCGTCCAGCAGCACGCTGGTATCCAGTGCGCGCTTGTTGGTGATGATGCCGGCCGTGCTGTTCGCGCTCTGCGCATCGATGCTGCTGACTTCCTGGTAGATGTCCAGCTTCACCGTGCCGCCCTCGGAAATCTGCGGGCGTACCCGCAGCTTCAGGCCCACGTCCTCGCGCACGATGGTCTGGAATGGATTGTTGCTGCCGCCGCCACCGTCGGTCACGTAGCGGCCGCTCACAAACGGCACGGTCTGCCCGACCATGATGCTGGCCGCCTCGTTGTCCAGCGTCATCAGGTTCGGCGTGGACAGGATGTTGGCACCGCCCTTGCTCTGCAGCGCGTTGGCCAGCGCCTTCATGTTGAGGATCTGGCCGACGCCGGGCAGGTTGATGGTGCCGTCGATCACCCCGATCTTCAGGCCATCCTTGGGCAGCACGTCCAGGGTGGTGCGCGCGGTGGTGTTCAGCCCGCTGCCACCGCTGGTGCCGCCGAAGTGGGTGCCGCCGAAGGTGCGGCCATTGCCCAGCATCCACTGCACGCCCAGTTCGGCCGCGTCGGTCTGGTTGACCTCCACGATCAGGCTTTCCACCAGCACCTGTGCACGGCGCTGGTCAAGCTGGTCGATCACCCGTCGCAGGTTGCGGTACACCGGTTCCGGCGCCGAGATCAACAGCGTGTTGGTGGCCACGTCCGCCTGTACCGAAATGCCGTTCTGGCTGAAGCCGGTGCTCCCGGCGTCGATCGGGTCGCGGCGGTTCGGATCCAGCCGCTGCGATTCCAGCGCATTGCTGCCGGTCCTGGCCTGTTGTGGCTGCGACGGCTGCGCCGGTGCGGAACGGCTTGCATCGCCAGGCAGTGGCGTGATGCCTTCATTGCTGCCCACTGCCGGCGCATCGCTCTGCCCCGCAACCACGCCGCGCAGCACGCCGGCGAGCTGATTGGCCTGGGCATTGCGCAGGTAGACCACATGCAGGTTGCCGGACTCGTCCTGCGCGCGGTCCAGCTTCTCCACCAGTTGCCGGGCCAGACGGGTGCGCCCGGGACTGCTGGAACGCAGCAGCACGCTGTTGCTGCGCGGGTCGGCCATCACCACCACCTTCTGGCTGGGCTCTGCGCCCTGCGCATCCAGCAGCGGCGCGACCATCGCCGCGACGTCTACGGCAATGCCCTGCTGCAGCTTCACCACATCGGTGTCCATGCCGGCCGGCGTGTCGACGCTGGCGATCACCCGCGCAATGCGCTCCAGGTTGTCGGCATAGTCGGTGATCACCAGAGTGTTGTTGCCCGGGTTCGCCGTGATCGGATTGTCCGGGCTGATCATCGGCCGCAGCACCGCCACCAGCGCGGCGGCGTTCTCGTAGCGCAGCGGAAAGGTGCGCGTGGCGACCTCGCCTCCTGCACCGCCACTGCCCACCCGGCCACCGAGCAGCTTGGCGTCGGCCTGCGGCACCACCCGGCTGACGCCGCCATTCTCGACCACGGCGAAGCCGCGCATGCGCAGCGCGCCCAGCAGCAGCTGATAGGCCTGGGTACGGCTGACCGGGCCATCGGAGACCACCGTCATCTTGCCGGTCACCCGTGGGTCGAGCAGGAACTGGCGGCCGGTGAACCGTGCCGCCATCCGCAGCACGCCACCGATGTCGGTATCCACCAGGTTCAGCTGCACCGGCTCATCGCGTGTGTCCTGCGCTGCCACCGGCGCCGGCACGTGGGCCATGCCCACGATCAGGGCCAATGCAGTACTGCAGGCAAGGCTGCGCATCGCCCTCATGGATGGGCACCCGCAGTGGCCACCATCACGATGTTTCCGGAAATCCGTGCCGCCGGCATGTTCGCGTCCCCTGTGCGTGTCAGTTGCAGCTGCTGCAGCTCGATGGCCGGGTCGGCCAGCAGCGGCAGCAGCCAGTTCCATAGCGCATCGGCGGGCACCGCCTGTACCTGCAGGTGCCAGCGCCCGTCGCGCGTTTCGATATGCAGGCCATCGGCAAGGCCGGCGGTCTTTATTCCATCGCGCAGCCCGGCCAGTGTCGGATGCTGGCCCTGCGCCAGCTGCTGGCGCTCACGGACGCGCAGCAGCGGTGCCAGTGCGCGCGACTGCGCCTGCAGCCGCGGTAGCTCGGCCTGCCAGTGCGTGCGCTGCTTCAGCAGTGGCTCCAGCCACAACGACCACAGGCCCGCCACCAGCAGCGCCACCACCATCACCCACAGCATCCGCCGGTCGCGCGGTGGCAGGCGTTGCCAGCGCTGCTGCAGGCCGGCCAGCCCCCCGCCCAGCCGCAGGGTGCGGGCCGTCACTGTCCCGCTCCGCTCACCCGCAGGCGCCCACCGGCGTCGCGCGTGAGCAGCAGACCCTGCACCTGCAGCGCCTGCTGCCAGTGCTCAAGCCGCTGCGGATCGTCGGCCAATGCCTGGGCATCGGCATCCAGCTCCATGTCGAGCTGGCCGGGCTGGTAATGCAGGCTGCGCACCTGCCCGGCCAGTTCCGGAACCGCCAGCAGCGTGCTGGCTACCTGCCGTTGCAACGGCGGCAACGGTGGCGCCGGTGGCGACACCGCCAGAGCACGCCTTGCCTGCAGCACCGGATCCACCACATCGGTGATCTCCGGGAAGCGTGCGCTGAACTGCCGCGCCATGTCCTGTTGCAGCGCCTCGCCCTCGATCCGCCAACGCCAGACCTGCAGCTGCAGGCCGAGCGCGGCCAGCAGCACTGCCGCCAACGCGAGGCCGATTGCCAGGCGTGGCGCTTGCCGACCCGCACCGGGCAGCGGCAGTGACCACCCCGGCAGAGGGCCACATGCCTGCCGTTCCTTCATGACGGCGGTGGCCGGCAGGCTGTCCGGCCACGCCGGCGGTACGCTGCCGATCCATTGCACGGCCTGCACGCCGGCCTGTCGCAGGCGCACGGCCAGCGCCTGCATGACTGCACACGCATCACGTCCGCCATACCACTGGACGAACCCCCGATCGCGCCCGCTTCGCACCAGCAGGTGCTCGCCGCTGACCTGCAGCGTGGCCTGTCCGTCCTGCCAGGGCAGCAGCAGCGGCGTCGGATGGAGTGCCTGCAGCTGCAGTCCGCACGAGGCCAGCAACTGCTGCGCCTGCAGGACCGCCTGCTGGCCGAGCCAGGCCACCGGAACCGTGCCGTCAGCCGCCTGCGCACCGTGGGCCAGCGCGACGTCCTGCAGGTCGTCCAGCAACATCGCCTCCACCTCACCCTGCAACGCCAACTGCAGGCGTCGCCCGGACAACGGTGGCAGCTGCAGTTCCAGCAGGATCAGGTCGCTCGGATCGAGGCAGGCTCGCACCGCAGCCCGCGGATGCCGCAGGCCCAGCGCCGCCAGCGTGGCGCAACCGTGAGCCAGCACCTCGCCCTTGTGCAGCTGCGCCCAGTCCACCGCGCTGTTGGAGTGCAGACCCTCAAGCGTCGGCAGGCGTACCCGAAGCTGCGCGTTCATGCGCCGATCCTCGTCCACACGCGTTGCACACGCACGCCATCGTCGCGGTACTCGCGCCAGAGCAGCGCGCGGAAATCAACCGCGCTGCCGTCAGCCTGCACCTGGCCGACGGCCAGGAACCACTCGCTATGGATACCCAAGGGAAGTACCGCCATCTGTTCGTTGCTCAGTTGGAGTCGGTTGGCGATGTCGCCGCGATTGAGCAGCCAATGGCCAGCGTCGCGCTCACCGAGCAGCGCCTGCAGCCGTGCCGGTTCGACCGCAGGCGTCACCGCCTGCAGAACGCGCAGGTCGCTGGTGTTGGCGTTGACCAGGGTCTGTGCCGGCAACACCACGGTGCGTCGCGCCAGCGCCTGCAACGCCACCGGATCGGCACCCGGCAGCACCTGTTCGATCAGTGATTCGCGCGGCAGCGGCGCCTGCGCCTGCATGTCGCCATCGCGCAGGCGCGCCTGGATGTGGTCCGCGGCGGATGTGCAGGCGCCTTGGCCAAGCCCTTGCCCGGCACACAACGTGATGAACGCGCGCCGCGCCTCGGGGTCCGGCCTGCCATGCGCAAGCAGATTGCGCAGGTTGAACATCGACTGCGCATCGACCAGCTGCAGCCGCACCGGCAACGGCGCCTGCAGCTCCAATGGGCGCGCCCAGCGCCCGCTGCGCACCGTGGTCAGCTGTTCCTTTGCATCCGCACGCAGCTGCTGCGCCGCACGTTCCAGCGTTGCGTCCACGGCCATGCGTACCTGTGCGCGCAGCTGGTCACCACGCAGCGCGCGCAGCTGGGCCGACTGCCGGGTGAGCAGTGCAGTGGCAATCACTGCCACCAGTGCCACCACCAGCAGGGCGACGATCACCGCCATGCCACGTTGACGGACACTCGAAACAGACCGCATCCGGGCTGACATCGGCCTGCCTCACAGCTGCCAGGAGCCGATGTCCGCGTTCCCGGCGTCGCCACCGGGCTTGCTGTCCGCACCCAGCGAGAACACATCGATGTCGCCATGTGTGCCAGGCACCTGATATTGGTACGGATGGCCCCACGGGTCGTTCGGCAGGCGATCCAGATAGGGCGTGACCGGCATCGCGCCACTGCCCTGCGGCGGCTTCACCAGCGCCTGCAGGCCCTGCTCGGCGCTGGGATAACGACCATTGTCCAGCTTGAACAACTTCAGCGCCTGCATCAGCGCCGCGATGTCCTGGCGCGCTGCCACCACGCGCGCCTGGTCGGGACGGTCCATCAAGCGCGGCACGATCAATGCCGCGAGAATGCCGATGATCACCACCACCACCATGATCTCGATCAGGCTGAAACCCTGCTGCCGAACCCTGCGACCACCCACCTGCCTTGCCATTGTTCCGCCCTCGTCATCCTGGAAGAGACCGCTGCGCCATGGTCAGCGGTGCATGTGTCAGTACGATAAACATCCGCCGGCAATTCGCTGCGCATGTGCCTGCGCAGGCGCCGGCGCAGCCGGTACGCGTGCCGCCTCGAGCAGGTGTGGCGGCACACTGGACAGCGTTTCGTCGATGCAGCCGCGCAGCAGCGGAAGCGCGCACGCCTGCAACAGGCGCACGCACTGCATCGACGACCACGCGGTGCCATGGTCGAGGCCGATGAACGTGCGGTAGGCCTGGTGATAGCGCAGATCGTCGTACACGCGCTGCGCACTGTTGAGATCACGCACGACCACCAGCAGGGCCGCACGTTGCAGCAGCCGCGCATCGCCTGCGTCAAGCGGCAGCGCGTTCATGGCTGCTTCGGACCACGGCCGCAGCTGCAGATCAAGGGCGCGCCGCAGCGCCGCCAATGGATGCGCGCTGCTGTCCAGTGCCGCCCAGCGCGCGGCATCGGCCCAGGCATCACTGGACAGCACCCAGACCCACGAGTGCCCGTAGCGTTGCACATTCAACGGCGTGTGCCGCGCCTGCTCCAGCGACCGGCTCAGGTGGCGATCCAGCTCCAGCATGCTGATCCTGCGACTGTCTGCCATCTGCGTCGCCCGTGCTCCGCGACGCGTGGTGCGTCGTACTCTGGAGAAGACGTCAGCAAGGCAGGTGAAGCGACAGCGCGAATGCCGCTCTGTGCGCTGGGTGGTGCTTCATCGGCAACGTCATCGCAGCGTCATCCGCCTGCAGGCTTCGCGCTGCAGGCGCGGTGCGTCACCCCCGCAGCGGCGGGCCAGTACCGCCACGTCGCTGCGCGCGGCGAACGCGACCAGCGCGTCTGTCATGTCCACGTCATCGCACCACGACGCCATCGCAATGCGCACCGCCGGCAGCTGCCAGCCGTCCATCACCCCGCGGGTGCCCGCCACGAACCAGTGCCACAGCCGATGGTGCAGCACCTGCTCGTGCAGCTGCGCGAGATCCCTGATGCCATGCATGTCCATCAGCAGCAGCGCGCGTGCCAGCGCCGCAGGAGGCAACACACCGGTTTCAGCCAGCGGCAGCACCTGCTGCTGCAGGCGCAACAGCATCGCCAGCGGATGCGACTGCGGATCGAAGTCCAGCAGCACGGCCTGTTGCTGCCACTGTGCGTCCGATACCACGCATACCCATGGCGAGCCGTAGCGGTGCACCATCAACGGCCGTCGCTGGGTGGTTTCCAGCAACGCCGACAGATTGCGGCGCAGATCCAGCACACCGATGGTCTCGTTGCGCATCCTTGGCGTCTCCTTGCTTGCAACAGCCCTGCGCGGCGCGCACGGCCAGCGTCTTCACCTAACCAAGGACGGCAATGCCACCTGGAAAGCGACGCAGATCCAGCGACATCGTCAGTCGCAGCTGCTCCAGCGCCGCATCCGGATCATCGATGCGGAAGCGGCCGCTGACCGGGGCGCGCGCCAATGCCGATTCACCCAGCAGCACCTTGCCGCGGCGGTAGCGGTTGATCTCCTCCACCACCTCGCGCAGCGGCGCCCGGCGGAACACCAGCATGCCTTCGGTCCAGGCACTCACTTCCGAGGCCACGGCTTCGGCCACCACGCCACTGAGGCGCTCGTCGTACCGGGTCTGCTGGCCCGCCTGCAGCTGCAGGCGGCCCTGCGGGTGCTCGATCCGGGCGCTGCCCTGCAGGCAGGTCACCCGTACCTGGCCGTGGGTGTTGCGCACGTCCAGGCGCACCGCACCTTCATCGGCAATCACGCAGCCCGCCCCTGCGAACAGGGCCAGGCGCAGGCCGGCCCGGGTCTCGATCGCGGCCTGGCCCTGCACCAGCTCGAAGCCTTCGCCCTCCGTGTCCGCACGGCGGCGCAGGCTGCTCTGCGTATCCAGCTCGATCTTCAGCTGTGGCGAAGGTGCGATCTGCAGCCGTTCACCGGTACCGGTGTGGAAATCGGCCGTCATCGCCGTCACCGAGGGCCACAGCCCCAGCGGCGGACGGATCGCCGCCACCACTGCCAGGCTGGCCGGGGCGGCAATCGCGGCGCCCAGGAAGGCACGCCGGCTCCAGCGCTGGGTCGGCGTCGGCGCGACCGGTTGGCGTGCGGCGGCAGGCAGCTGCTCGCCGGCCAGGCGTACCTGCTCCCATTGCCGGCGCGCACGGCCGAATGCTTCGCGATGACGGGGATCAGCCTCGCACCACGCGCGGAAGCTGCGCCCGTCGGCCGCGGTAGCCTCGCCCGAGGTCAGCCGCACCACCCACGCGTGCGCCTGGCGCTCGACGGCATCCAGCGGGCGTTGCGGGCGATCGTCAGGATCCATTGGGGCTCATGCCGGACCCGCACGCTGCGGGGTTCTGCTCGGCGTCAAAGTGTAGACGGGTGCCGCCGCTCAGAACCGCACCTGCCGCCCCTGCCCGCTGCGCTCGGCCAGGTAGTCCTGGGCCGCCTTCAGCTCACGCTGCACCAGCCGCAGCGACACGCCGAGGTGATCGGCGACGTCACGCTGCTGCAGGCCATCGACGCGGATTGCCAGCAGGATGCGGCGACGCCGCTCGGGCATGCGCTGCAGCAGGCCCACCATGTCCTCCAGAGCGAAGTCCAGTTCGGCCGCCTGCGCCGGCCCCGGTGCCGGGTCGGCCATGTCCATCAGCGTCTCCACCTCTTCCAGGCTCAGCAGGCGATGGTCGGCACGTTGGCGGTCGATCACGGTATTCATCGCCATGCGCAGCAGGTAGGCCGCAGGGTTCTGCACGGCGTCCAGGCGGTCACGGCGCGCACTCAGGCGCATCCAGGTGTCCTGCAGCGCGTCACCGGCCAGCTCCTCCGATCCCAGCTTGCGCACCAACCGGCGCTTCAGCTCGTCGTAGGCCCCCAGAAGGTGGTCCATCAGGTCAACTGCGCCAGCCGTACCGTTGCTCATGTTCGAATCCTTGAAGTCATGGAAGGGGCGCGCGCCCGCCACAGTCGTGGTCGGTGCCGGAAGGACGGATCTGCAGGGTCACCGGCTGCGCCAGCGCGGCGGCCTCGGTCGCCAGCACCAGGCCCTGCAGCACCTGCAGCAGGCGTGCATCGCGGCGGGCACTACCACTGCCGGACAGCAGCTCGGGCTCGCTCACCCGGCCCGCGCCGTCGATGCGGAAGCGCAGCGTCGCGGCGTAGCGGCCGGGCGCGATCTCCGGGTCGTCACAGAACGCCGCACGCAGCCGCTGCTGCAGCCCGCCATAGCGACGCCGACGTTCGGCCTCGGGAAGTTCGGCGCCAACACCGGGTTCGGCGGCCGAGGACGTGCCCCGGCGCAGCACCACGCGCTGCGCGCCGATCACCTCGACCTCGATGCCGGAGTCCTGCAACAGCACCTGCAAGGCAGGCAGCGGCTCCAGGCTGGCGCGCAGCGCATGGCTGCTGCGGCCCGCGGCCAGGTCGCCCGGGTACATCACCGACCACCCACTGATGACGCTGAAGCGCTCGACCGCCTGTTCCAGCGGTTGCGCAGGGATGTCGTAGGCATGAACTCCGTCCTGCCCGGCAGCGGCAAAGGACAGCAGCAGCCACGCGACGATGGCCACCTTCCAAGTTCTGACCGCATGGTGTCCATTCAGCCCCCTGACGTAGAACACATGACCCTCGGCAGCGACAGCAGCTGCAGTGGACGCGCACCAGGACCAGCACCCCGGCCCGCGCGCGACCCGCAAGCGGGCTCAAACCGTAGCGGGGCCACATGTCATTGCGATGACCGCCGCCCACGGCCTGGCATCGAGCCAGGCTCCGTAAAGCCAGTCACGCATCAGGAATCAATGAATCGAACAGACCTGTTCATTTGCTCACAGGGTCAGAGCCCGTTGCGCAGCAACGGGATCCGACCCCGTACCGACCCAAACGTGTCGACCAAGGTCGACACCCACCAGGAGCAGCTCATGCCGTTCCGGCAGATCGTGGAAATCTGTCGAAGGCGGGGTGGGTCCGGTTGCGGGGGCGTGAGCCGCATGGATGCGGCGACCGAGCTTACATGGACGTACTTGCAGCGTCCCCCGCAACCGGACCCACCCCGCCATCCCTCAGCAGGCCCGCTGTTGCTGTTGCTGTTGCTGTTGCTTCTGAGGTTGCCGGCCAGCGGCCGGCACTACCTGCGGGTGCCGGGTGCAACCCGGCCGCAAACCCCCGCCCTTCACAGCGGCAGCTGGGTCGTCTGCTTGATCCGCTGCATCGGAATCTCGGTCTTGGTGTTCTGCACGCCGGCGATCCGGTTCAGGTGCTGCATCTGGAACTGCCGGTAGGCATCAAGGTCGGCCACCGCCACCCGCAGCAGGAAATCGCAGTCACCGGCCATCAGATGGCATTCAAGCACTTCCGGGAAAGACTTGATGCTGTTGATGAAGTAATTGGTGGTGTCCTCGTCCTGCCCGCGCAGCCACACGCGGACGAATACCGTGAAGCCACGGCCCACCTTGGCCTCGTTCAACAAAGCCACGTAGCGGTCGATGTAGCCGCCTTCCTCCAGCAGCCGCACCCGACGCAGGCAGGCCGACGGCGACAGCCCGACCAGCCGGGCAAGCTCCAGGTTCTGCAGGCGGCCGTCGCGCTGCAGGGCGTCGAGGATACGCCGATCGAGGTTGTCGAGCTGATACTGCATGGGATTTCGCCCTTGTCACTTTTGGCCGCATGAAATATCAATCATCCAGAATCCAGTGGCATCAACGCAACCCGATTTCGCGATCGGACCGCTAGCATGGGCCACCCCCACCTCGTTGTGCCGTTCCATGGACGCCCGTACCACCCTCCCCCTGCCCGACACCTGCGATACCGCGCCGCGTGCCGAATTCCTGCGCGGCCTGCGCGCCGCCGTGCCGGTGATGATCGGTTTCATTCCCTTCGCCCTGGTGCTCGGCGCGCAGGCCGCCCAGAAAGGCCTGAGCGCACTGGAAGTGCCACTGATGACGGGCCTCAACTTCGCTGGCGGCTCGGAGTTCGCCGCCGTCGAACTGTGGACCTCGCCACCGCACATCGCACTGATCGTGGCGATTACCGCACTGGTCAACAGCCGCCATCTGCTGATGGGCGCCAGCCTGGCCCCACTGCTGCAGCACCTGCCGCGCCGGCGGGTGCTGCCGGCGTTGTTCTTCATGTGTGACGAAAGCTGGGCGATGGGCGTGGCCGATGCGCGCCGCCGTGCGCTCGGCTTCAGCCTGGCCTATTACCTGGGCGTCTCCGCGGGCCTCTACACCGTCTGGGTGGCCTGCACCGCGCTGGGTGCGATCGTCGGGCCGCTGCTGGGCGACATCCACGCCTACGGCTTCGACATGGCCTTCCCCGCCGTGTTCCTGGTGCTGCTGCGCGGCATGTGGCAGGGCATGAAGGCCGCGCGCCCGTGGCTGGTCAGCCTGGTCGTGGCCGCCGGCACCTATCTGCTGATCCCGGGTGCGTGGTACGTGGCCAGCGGCGCATTGGCCGGCCTGGCCGCCGCCTGGCTGCTGGCGGAGGACGCAGCATGATCTTCAACGGCCTGATCCACTGGTCCTCGGTGCTGACCATCGTGCTGATGGCCGCCGCCACCTACCTGACCCGCATCGTCGGCTTCCTCGCGCTGCGCAACCGCACGCTGGGCAAGCGCGCGGTGACGGTGATGGAAGCCGCGCCGGGCTGCGTGCTGATCTCGGTGATCGCTCCGGATTTCGTCGCCGACAAGCCCGCCGACCTGGCCGCGCTGGCGATCACCCTGCTGGCCGCCACGCGGCTGTCGATGCTGCCGACGGTGCTGATCGGCGTGGCCTCGGCCGGGCTGCTGCGCTACCTGATGGGCTGACTGCGGTGCGCCGGGCAAAGGCCCGGCGCTGGCCAGTCATCGCAGCACCGCCTGTACGCGCGCTGCCGTCAGGCGCTGCTGCTGGCCGCAAGCAGGCACAGGCTGCGCGGCGGCAGGGTCCAGGCACCTGCTTCATCCGGCTCCAACGGCGTTTCGTCGGTCTGCAGGAGTACGCGCCGGAACGACAAGGCTTCATCCGACACACTGAACCGCTGCGGCTGGTCTCCGGCGTTCAACAGCAGGGCCAGGCTGACATGCCGCCCGGGCTCGCGCAGGCCGCTGTCCGGGCTGCGGCCGTCCAGCACGATCAGCAGCGCACGCAGCCCTGCGTCATGCCAGTCCGCTTCCTCCATGCTGCGGCCGTCAGGATGCCGCCAGTCGATATCGCGCAGGCCCAGCGCTTCATCGTATTCGCCGCGCAGGAACCGGTTCCTGCGCAGCAGGCCATAGCGTCGGCGCAGCGACAATGCCCGGCGTACGAACGCCACCTGCGCCTGTGCAGCCGGCGATGCCGCACGCTCCCAGTCGATCCAGCTCAGCGGGTTGTCCTGGCAGTAGGCGTTGTTGTTGCCCTGCTGCGAATGGCCGAACTCATCGCCGGCCAGCAGCATCGGCGTGCCCTGCGCGAGCAGCAGCGTGGCCAGCAGGTTGCGCATCTGCCGCGCACGCAACGAGAGGATCGCCGCATCATCGGTGTCGCCCTCCACACCGTGGTTGCTGGAGAGGTTGTGCGAGTGGCCATCGCGGTTGTCTTCGCCGTTGGCCTCGTTGTGGCGATCGTTGTAGCTCACCAGATCGTGCAGGGTGAACCCATCGTGCGCCGTCACCAGGTTGATGCTGGCCGAGGGCCGCCTGCCATGATGTTCGAACAGGTCGGCCGAGCCGGTGAAGCGCGTGGCGAATTCCGGCAACTGGCCGCCATCGCCGCGCCAGAGCGCGCGCACCGTATCGCGGAAGCGGTCGTTCCATTCCGCCCAGCCCGGCGGGAACTGGCCCAGTTGATAGCCGCCCGGGCCGATGTCCCATGGCTCGGCAATCAGCTTCACCTGGCTCAGGACCGGGTCCTGGCGTACCGCATCAAGGAAACTGCCCGAGGCATCGAAGCCATGCCGCTCGCGGCCAAGGATGGTGGCCAGGTCGAAACGGAACCCATCCACCCGCATCTCGGTCACCCAGTAGCGCAGCGAGTCCATCACCATGCGCAGCGCGCCGGCATTGGTCAGGTCGAACGTGTTGCCGGTGCCGGTATCGTTGATGTAATAGCGGCGATCATCGGCCAGGCGGTAGTAGCTGGCATTGTCGATGCCCTTGAAGGACAGCGTGGGGCCCAGCTCATTGCCTTCGGCGGTGTGGTTGTAGACCACGTCCAGGATCACTTCGATGCCGGCACTGTGCAGCCGCGCGACCATCTGCTTGAACTCGGCCACGGTGCCCAGCGACAGGTAGCGTGGCTGCGGCGCGAAGAAGCCGATGGTGTTGTACCCCCAGTAGTTGCGCAGCCCGCGCTCGAGCAGCTGCTGGTCATCCACGTAGGCATGCACCGGCAGCAGCTCGATGGCGGTCACCCCCAGATGGCTGAGGTGGTCGACCACCGCGTCGTGGCGCAGGGCAGAGAAGGTGCCGCGCTCGGCCTGCGGAACACCGGGGTGCTGCATGGTCAGTCCGCGCACGTGCGCTTCGTAGATCACGGTCCGGTCCCAGGGCGTTGCGGGTGCACGTTCGACACCCCAGCTGAAGGCCGGATCGATCACCGCGCAGCGTGGCATATAGCTGGCGCTGTCGCGGCGGTCGAAACTGAGATCGCCATCGCGGTGGCCCAGGGTGTAGCCGAACAGGTGCGGCGCCCACTTCAGCTCGCCGACGATCTGCTTGGCGTAGGGGTCCAGCAACAGTTTGTTGGGATTGAAGCGATGCCCCTCCTCCGGCGCATACGGGCCGTGCACCCGATAGCCATAGCGTTGCCCGGGCCGCACGTCCGGCAGGTAGCCGTGCCAGATCTCGTTGGTGTACTCAGGCAGGACGATGCGCTCGACTTCACGGTTGCGCGCATCGAACAGGCACAGCTCCACCCGGGTGGCATGCCGCGAGTACAGCGCAAAGTTCACGCCCAGCCCGTCCCACGTCGCGCCCAGCGGGAACGGCCGGCCTTCGCGCACGCGCGAGGTCTGCGTCCACTTACGGCTGGCCATCGGTGCCCTCCTCGCCGCGCGCCGCGGCAATCTCGGCCTCCACCAGGCGCTCGGCCATGTGCCAGTGCCGCTGCTGCTGATCGTCCGGGCGCCCCTCCGCTTCCCAGATCTGGTGGGCCAATGCCTCAATCCGCTGCCGTCGTTCCCTGCTGTCCATCCCTACCTGTCTCCTCGTTGATCCATATCGCCAGCGGGCTGCCAGCCAGAAGCCTGCCCACGTCCGCGGTTGCGTTGAAATGTTCGATGCGCCCGTCCAGGAGGTTGCGCATGGGGCCTGTCGGCACACCGTGCAGTGCTACGCCGGTGCCGACGTCGTGCGCGGCGTGCAGGCTGGGCCCAGGCACGGCGGCGGGCGAACCCCGCCGCACGATCACCAGCAGCACCTGCGCCTGATGCCTGCGCGTGAACGCCAGCCACGGCGAGCGCGCAGGCGCGGACAGCGGCTGCAACTGGCCATGCAGGAACAGGTGCGGGTGCCTGCGGCGGCACTCCAGCAATTGCCGCAGCAGGAATGCCTTGATGCCACCGTCCCGCCAGTCTTCCAGCAGCGCGGGCCACCCGCGCGTATCGCGCAGCCACGCCTGCCGCGCTGGATAGTCCACGGCACGCCGGTTGTCCGGGTCCACCAGGCTCAGGTCCCAGCCTTCGCCGCCCTGGTAGAGGTCGGGCACGCCGGGCAGGCAGTGCTGCAGGCACAGCTGCGCCAGGCCGTTGCAGGCGCCGGCCGGCGCGATGCGCGCCACGAACGTCGCCAGCGCCTCGCGCACCGGCTGCAAGGGCGCTGCGTCCAGCAGCGCGTGCAGCCACTGCGCGGCGGCCTCCTCCACGGCCACATCCGGGTCTGACCAGCTGCTGACCCGCTTGCCCTCGCGCAATGCCTTGGTCAGCCATTGCACCATCCTCGAGGCGAAGTCGGTGCCAGGGGCACCGTGCATCGGCCATGCGGCCACGAGCGCCTGCCACAGTGCGTAGGCCTCGGCACCCGGCAATGGCATCGGCGCGCCGGCGCGGGTCAACATCCGGTTCCAGCGCCGCACAGCGTCCCGCCATTCGAACGTGCAGGTACTGAGAACCGCCAGCCTTGCCCGGCTGTCGGCGCCGCGCTTGTGATCGTGGGTCGCAAGCGCAAGCAACGCCCTGGGATGGCGACGCAAGCGCGCGGCGGCGTGTTCCAGCAGCGCGCGCCCCTCCATGCCCAGCCGCTGCGGATCACTGCCGACGTCGTTGCGCGAGAGCAGCCTGAAATAGCGATAGAACCCGGTGTCTTCCACCGACTTGGCATTCAACGGCGCGGCCAGTTGACCGAAACGCGCACGCAGCACGCGCTCGGCCTGCGCCTCGCCGGCAAGCGCTGCCAGCAACAGGTCCAGCGCCGCGCGTGCGGCACCGTCCAGTGCCTGGCGCGCTGCGGCGGAAGCGTCCGCCAGCGCCTTTCGTTCACCCGCCCCCTGCAGCGAATAGGGCCGGTAGGTGCGGTAATGCCCCAGCACGGAAGCCAATGCGCGGGCCAGCGCAGCCACTCCGATATCGGCTTCGGCCATCCGCGGCTGCAGGACCTGCTGCGCGCTGCGCAGCAGCCGCTGGAAGTCGGCATGAAGGCCCTGGCGCAGCAACATGGCGCGGGCGTCCTGCTGGATCCGGTCGAAGCTGCGCGGGTCACCGCCCAGCGCCTGCCACGTGCGCGAGAGCGCGGGTGCAGCCGCCGGATCGTGCAACCAGGCACCGGCCTGGTCCATGAAGTCATAGCCGGTGGTGCCGTCGCAGGCCCAGCCGTCGGGCAGCTGCTCGCCCTCGGCCAGTATCTTCTCCACATGCAGGCTGACGGTCTGCGGGTCACGACCGCCGGCCGCGCAGGCGGCGTCGAGCGATTCACGCAGGCGCTGCAGGTACGCGCCCGGGCAGGACAGGCCATCCACGTGGTCGATGCGCAGGCCGTCCACCCATCCCTGGCGTACCAGCCGCAGCGGCAGCGCATGCACTGCCTCGAACACATCCTCGCGCTCCACCCGCAGCGCTGCCAGTTCGTTGATATCGAAAAAGCGCCGGTAGTTCACCTGATCGCCGGCCGTGCGCCACCAGGCCAGACGGTAGTGCTGCCGCTGCAGCAGCGTGTGCAACCGTTCAACGCTGCGGTTGCAGCGTTCGGCCCACGCCGGCCACTGCGCGGGTTCCAGCGGATGGCTGCGCGGCGACAACGGCAATGCCAGGCCATGGTGGCGCAGCACGGGCCGCGCGTTGTCCACCACCACGCGCACCACGCCGTCGCGTACCGCGTCGTGCAACGGCCGGTCCAGTACCGGCAGCCAGAGCCGGCCCTCGCAGCCCGGCGCCTCCCACTCGATGTCAAACCAAGCTGCGTGCGGGCTTCGAGGCCCGTGCATCAGCACATCGCTCCACCACTGGCTGTGCGGGGACGCCGCCAGGTGGTTGGGCACGATGTCCAGGATCAGGCCCATGCCGTGCGCGCGCGTCACTTCCGCCAGCTGCCGGAAGCCCGCTTCACCGCCCAGTTCCGGATTGATGCGAGCCGGGTCGATGCCATCGTAGCCATGCGTCGACCCGGACACCGCCGCAGCGATCGGTGACAGGTAAAGGTGGCTGACGCCCAGCGCGGCGTAGTACGGCACCTGCGCGGCAGCCGCCCCGAGGTCGAAGCCTGCGTGCAGCTGCAGGCGCGCGGTGGCACGCAACCCCGTCATTGCCCGGCCCTGCGGCGCGTGGCACTCAGGCGCGCCACGCGCGCATCGGCCGCGTCAGCATCCCACGTCGGCGGCAGGCGGCGGCGCCAGTTGGGATGGCCGCCGACGGTGCCTGGCAGGTTCACCTGTGCGCGACCGCCCAGCGCGTCTTCCAGCGGCAGCAACGCCAGCCGGGACGCCGCGTGGGCGACCAGAGACAACGCCCTGGCGTCCAGCGGCGCGCCCTCGCCGCCAACCACCGCAGACAGTGCCTGCGCGTCGCTGGCACGCGCGCGCAGTGCCGCTGGCAGATCCGCCAGCTCACCCAGGCGTGCGCGCCAGCGCAGGTCACGCCCGCGCAGCCAACCGGCCAGCGGTGGCAGGTCATGGGTGGAGGGCATGGCCACTGCATCGCGGCGCCACTGCGGCGCCGGCAGGAAGCGCGCGCCGTTGCGGGCAAACGGCAGCACCTCGATGCCCAGAATGCCCCGGGCTGCCAGCCGCTGGCGCATGCCCGGCGGAACCACGCCCAGGTCTTCGCCGATCAGCACGCAGCGATGCCGCCAGGACTCCAGCACCAGCAGGTTGATCAGATCATCGAACGGATAGCGCAGGTACACGCCCTGCCCGGCGTCCGCGCCACGGGGCAACACCCACAGCCGCAGCAGGCCCAGGATGTGATCGATGCGAAGCCCGCCGCGGCCGGACATCACGGCGCGCAGCACGCGAAGGTAGGGGGCGAAGCCCTCGCGCAGCAACGCCATCGGTGACCAGCTGGTGATGCCCCAGGCCTGGCCGAGCGGATTGAACGCGTCCGGCGGCGCCCCCAGCTCAAGTCCCTGCAGCAGATCAGCACCCCCGGTGCGTGCCTCCACGCCCTGCGGCGCGCAGCCCACGGCCAGGTCGGCAATCAACCCGATCAAAGCGCCCTCGTCGCGCAGCGTGGCGTGTACCTGCGCCCAGCCCTGCTGTGCCAACCACTGCGCAAACGCATGGTCGTCCGCGCTGCCGGTGAACCGGTCGGCGGCATGCTGGCAATAGTGCCGCAGCGGATCGCCCTGCATGGCACGCCAGGTTTCGATCTGCGCGTGCTGCGACGGTGCCTGCGCTGCAACCCATTGGCGAACCTGCCGTATCCAGCGCCACTTCACTGCCGCCGAGTGCGGCCAGTCGATGCGACGTGCGGCAGTCCCCGCTTCCACCGCCGCCGCCAGCGCCTCGTCCCCGCCCAGCACGCTGTTGGCGGCATCGGGCAATACCTGCGGCAGGGAGACCTGCAGCGGGTCGAGCCAGCGCCGGTCGCTGGGCGAATAGGGGCTGTAGCCTGGGCCCGGTGGCATGCCCGCGTGCAGCGGGCTCAACGCCAGTGCGTCGCCGCCGTGCCGGTGCAGCAGCTCGCTCCATCGTGCACAGCCGGCACTGTCACCGATGCCGGCATCACCGGGCGCGCGCAGGCTGTAGACCTGCGCCGACAGGCCCCAGCCGCGCAGCGTGCCCCGCGGCCACCAGGCACGCTGTGGCGCCACCGCAACCGCCTGTTGCTGGTCGCCCCGGCGCCACTGCCAGTAACCCGGCTGGTCCGGCACGCGCCAGCGGCCCTGCGCATCGGCACGGGCGGGCAACGCTGCGCCCTGCTCATCCACCCAGCACGCTGCGCCGGCTGCCTCCGGCATCACCAGCAGCTGTCCGCAGCAGGCCGTGCGCAGGCCAGCGTGCTCGGGCACCGCCTCGCACTGCAGCCCCTCCAGCACGGCGCGCAGCACGTCCGGCGCGACCTCGCGCGCGGCACCGGCCACGTCGGTCCAGCGGACCAGCAGGCCCGCACGGCGGGCCGTCTCCCGCACCGCTGCATCCGTATTCATGCGGCGACCCAGCAGGCCAGCACGCCGCCGCCTGCCGGCAGCATCCCGGCCGCGTCCGGCCCCACGACGCACTCGCCGGCCGGCACCGCATGCTCCACCGGCACAGGGCCCACGTTGATCGCGATCCACCATTGGCCCGATGGCAACTGCCAGCCCGCCTGCACCGCGCCTTGGCCAAGCAGGCGCGCGCCCAGCGACCGCGCCTGCAGCAGGCCCGGCTGCAGATAGCGCCTGCGCAGGCCGAGGAATTCACCCGAGCAGCGCAGCCAGTGCTGCGACCAGGGATCATCGCCGGGCGGCGGCGTGTACGACGCCTGCAGGGTCGCCGCATCGTTCGGGTCCGGAATACGCGCGCGCGCGGCGGCGTCGGCAAAGGCGCTGAAACCAGCGAACTCACGTCGACGCCCTTCACGCACCGCCTCGTCCAGCGGCGGCGCGTAGTCGGTGAAGAACAGGAACGGCGATTGCGCCTGCCACGGCTCGCCCATGAACAGCAGCGGGATCATCGGCGTCAGCAGGGTCAGCGCCAGCGCCGCGCGCAGCGGCGCAGGATCGGTCAGCATCGACAGGCGCTCGCCGAAAGCGCGGTTGCCCACCTGGTCATGGTTCTGCGCGAATACCACAAAACGCGCGGGCGACAGGTCGGCGCTGGGTTCGCCGCGGGGATTGCCGCGCAGGTCCGGTTCACCCTGCCAGGCGAATCCCTCGGCCAGGCAGCGCGCCAGCAGTGCTTCGGCGCGACCGGCATAGGCCGCGTAATAGCCTTCCTGCTCGCCGGTCAGCATCACGTGCAGCGCATTGTGGAAGTCATCGTTCCACTGCCCCTGGTAGGCGCCGCGCAGCCATCGCGCCTGGTTGCGCTCGTTCTCCAGCACCAGGTGCGCGTGCGGGGCCACCGCACGTACCTCATCGGCCAGCTGCTGCAGGAAGCGGTCATCGTCAATGGCGTGCACCGCGTCCAGGCGCAGGCCATCGAAGCCGTAGTCGCGCAACCACATCAGCGCGTTGTCGATGAAAAAGCGCCGCACCCAGGGCTGGCAGAAGTCGATGGCCTCGCCCCACGGCGTGCCGCGGTCGTCACGGAAGAACCCGCGCGCGTAGTCGCGCAGGTGGTTGCCCTGTGGTCCGAAGTGGTTGTAGACCACATCCAGCAGCACCGACAGCCCTGCATCGTGCGCCGCTTCGATGAAGGCCCTCAGCGCTGCCGGCCCGCCATAGGCATGGGCCGGCGCATACGGGAACACGCCGTCGTAGCCCCAGTTGCGCTGCCCGGGAAACTGCGCGACCGGCATCAGTTCAATGGCGGTGATGCCCAGCGCGGCCAGCATCGGCAGTTGCGCGGTCAACGCCGCGAAGCCGCCCCCGGCCTCGATATGCACCTCATAGATCACCAGGTCCTGCCAGGCATGCCCCTGCCAGGCAGGCCGCGCTGCCTCCGTATCCAGCACCACCGCGCTGTCGCCGTCGATGCCGTCCGGCTGCCAGCGCGAGGCCGGGTCGGGCACGTCCTGGCCAGAAGGCAGGCGGAACCGGTAGCGGTCGCCATGCGATGCCGGTACTCGCAGCCAGTGGCAGCCGTCCGGGTCGCGCTGCATCGGCCGCTGGGTGCCTTGCAGGCACAGCGCCATCGTCCTTGCGCCCGGTGCCCACACGCGGAACTCCACCCCGTCACCGGCCACCGGCCAAGCGCCCAGGCGCGGGGCCACTGTGGTCATGCATCAACCTGCAGGTAGAGCGTGGACAGCGGCGGCAGCGTGAGCCGCAGCGACTGCGCGTGGCCGTGCATCGGCCTCGGCTCGGTATGCACTGCGCCGAGGTTTCCCGCATTGCCGCCACCGTAATACGCGCTGTCGGTGTTGAGCCGTTCGCTCCAGCGCCCCGGTTGCGGCACCCCGACCCGGTAGCCGTCGCGACGCACCGGGGTGAAGTTGGTCACCACCAGCAGGGTGCGGCCGCTGCCGGCAGGATCCCGGCGGATGAAGGCGTAGACGCTGTTGCGACTGTCGTCCGCCACGCTCCAGTCGAAGCCGCGTTCGTCGCGTTCGTCGCGATGCAACGCCGGTTCGGCGCGGAGCACGTTATTGAGGTCGCCCACCAGGCGCGACAGGCCCTGGCCCTCGTTGCTGGCCGCCCGTGCCCAGTCCAGTGCCGCATCGTGCGACCACTCATGGCCCTGGCCGAACTCGCCGCCCATGAACAGCAGTTTGCTGCCCGGGTGCGCCCACATGAAGCCGTAATACGCGCGCAGCTGGGCCAGCCGCTGTGCCGGCTCGCCCGCCATCTTGGCCAGCAGCGCCCCCTTGCCATGCACCACCTCGTCGTGGGACAGCGGCAGCACGAACCGTTCGGAGAAGGCGTAGACCAGGCCGAAGCTGATCTGGCTGTGGTGATGCGAACGATGGACCGGATCGCGCCCCAGGTACTGCAGGGTGTCGTGCATCCAGCCCATGTTCCACTTGTGGGTGAAGCCAAGCCCGCCCTCCTCCACCGGCGCTGTCACCCCCGGCCACGCGGTGGATTCCTCGGCGATCACCAGCACGTCCGGGAAGCGCTCCCGCAGCGTCTGGTTCATCCGCCGCAGGAAAGCGACCGCCTGCAGGTTCTCGCGCCCGCCCTGCTCGTTGGGTACCCACTCCCCCTCGGCACGGCTGTAATCCCGGTACAGCATCGACGCTACGGCGTCCACGCGCAGACCGTCGACATGGAAGCGCTCCACCCACTCCAACGCACTGCCGATCAGGTAGGCGGCCACTTCGTTGCGGCCGTAGTTGTAGATCAGCGTGTCCCAGTCGGCGTGCACCCCTTCGCGCGGGTCGGCATGCTCGTACAGCGCGGTGCCATCGAACCCGGCCAGGCCATGCGCATCGTTGGGGAAGTGCGCGCTCACCCAGTCCACGATCACTCCCACGCCGGCCTGGTGACAGCGGTCCACGAAGCGTGCGAAGGCCTGTGGCGTGCCATGGCGTGCCGTCGGCGCGTAGATCCCCAGCGGCTGATAGCCCCAGGAACCGCCGAAGGGATGCTCGCTCACCGGCAACAGCTCGATATGGGTGAAGCCAAGACCGGCCACGTACGGAATCAACCGGTCGGCCAGGGCATCCCAGTCCAGCGGCGCACCATCGTCGCTGCGCTGCCAGGAACCGGCATGCACTTCGTAGATCGACAGCGGTGCGCAGGTTCCGGCCAGGCGGCGGGCCGCCAACCAAGCATCATCGTGCCACTCCATTGGCCCAGCCGAAGGCACCCGCGATGCGGTCGCCGGTGGCAGCTCGGCCCAGCGCGCCATCGGATCGAACTTGTCGGGCATCACCCGGCCGTCGGCGCCGACGATGCGGAATTTGTAGCGGGCACCGGCCTGCACGCCCGGCAGGAACAGCTCCCACACGCCGGCGGTGTGACGCAGCCGCATCGGATGGCGTCGGCCGTCCCACCCGTTGAAATCGCCAACCACGGCGACCCGCTGGGCATTGGGCGCCCACACCGCGAAGCGCACGCCCGCAATGCCCTGCACCTGCATCGGCACCGCACCCAGCTGCCGCGCCGCATCGGCATCACCGGCATGGAACCGCTGCAGCAGGGCTTCGTCCAACAGTGGACCGAACGCATAGGCATCGTGCACCTGCTCCACGCCCTGTTCGAAATGCAGGGCAAGCAGCGGTATCGCCGCGTCACCGGCCGCGCCCTCGAACAGGCCGGGCAACGGGCCAGGGGACAGGTTCCAGCGCCGCCCATCGTCTGCAATCACCTCGACGCGCTGCGCATGCGGCACCAGCACGCGCAGCTGGCGTCCGCCTTCTGGCTGGCGATGCGGGCCCAGCCAGGCGAATGCATCGGCCGGGCGCGCGTGGACGAGGTCCTGCAGCGCCGGGGCGATACGCTGATCCAATCCCGTCTCCGTGATCGCTTCATCCTCCAGGGCGGCCAGATGCAGGCTGTCGTGGCTCATGCGGCCACCTGGCAGGTCTGCTGGTACAGGGCCAGATACGCGCGACCGGCCGCATCCCAGCCACCCGGCCGCAGCATGGCGGCGCGGCGCATGGCCTGCAGCAGGCCGGGCAGGCGGAAGGTGCGCATCGCCCGCTCCACGCAGCGGCGCAGGCCATCGGCATTGGCGCCGTGGAACAGGAATCCGGTCACGCCATCCTCGACGGTATCCACCAGCCCGCCGGTCGCGTGTGCGATGGGCAGGCAGCCGAAGCGCTGCGCGTACATCTGGCTCAGCCCGCAGGGTTCGAAGCGTGAAGGCATCAGCAGGAAGTCGGCGCCGGCAAACATCTGGCGGGCCAGCGCCTCTTCGAAGCCGATGAATGCGCCCACCCGTCCGGGGTAGCGCCGGGCCAGCGCCTGCACCTGCGCTTCCACCTGCGGCTCGCCGCCGCCGATGATGACCAGCTGGCCGCCGGCCGCCACGATCTGCGGTGCCACGTCGCAGGTGATGTCCAGGCCTTTCTGGTGCACCAGGCGGGAGACCACCGCGAACAGCGGGCCGGTCGACGGCGCCAGCCCGAACGCCTTGCGCACCGCATGCGCGTTGGTGGCGCGCCCGGTCCATTCGCCGATGCCGAAATGGGCCTTGAGGTGGATGTCGCGGCGTGGATCCCAGCTGGCGTCGATGCCGTTGACGATGCCACTCAGGTGTCCGCCGGCCGCCCGGCGCGCCAACAGGTCATGCAGCCCGCAGCCGTCATCCGGGGCGGTGATCTGCTGCGCGTAGCGCAGGCTGACCGTGTTCAGCCGCGTGGCATTGGTGATGCCGCCCTGCAGGAACGACATCTGCCCGTGGAAGTGCAGTTCATCCAGGTGTTCGGCCGGCACGCCCAGCACCGGCGCAAGCGCGTAGGGGAACAGCCCCTGATAGGCCAGGTTGTGGATGGTCAGCAGGGTCGGCACGGCTGTCCGGTCCCAGCGTACGTAGGCGGCAGCCATGGCCACCGGCCAGTCATTCAGGTGCAGCAGCTGCGGCGCCCAGTCCAGCCCGGCGCGCCCGGCCGCAATCTCCGCAGCCGCATGCGAAAGCGTGGCGAAGCGGACCGCGTTGTCTTTCCACTCCTGTCCCTGCCCATCCACGTAGGGCGAGCCCTCGCGCTCGTACAGCCCAGGCGACAGCAGCACGTAGATAGGAAGGCCGTCGGCCTGCACCGCCATGCCGATCGTGCACGCGGGCAACCCGGCTCGGGCGCTGACCCGCCCCACCGGTCGCAGCTGTGGCAGGCGCTGCAGAACCTCCGGGTAGCCGGGCAGCAGCACGCGCGAATCACATGCACCGCGCACCGCACGCGGCAACGCCGCGGCCACATCGCCCAGTCCGCCGGCCTTGATGAAGTCGGCCATCTCGGTGGCGACGAACAGCACGCGCTGCACCAGTTCTGGGAGATCCAACGGTTGCGAGTGGCCGCGGCGAGTGCCGATCGGCACGGGCGTGAGCGGAGAGATCGCAACGGGTGAAGCGGACTGGGCGGCGCGGGCCATGGGGATGATCTCGGATGCTTCAGGCAGACAGACGCCAGCGGCGCCCGGACGGGCGCTTGTGCTGGGAAGGAAGTCGACGCAGGACGTGGGGGACGTCAGCGAGAGGCTCAGGACGACAATAGCCCTCCATGCGATCAATCAACCGTGAGGCCATGGCGATTTCTTTGTGACAAGGCGTCATGAGCTCAGTACACATGACAGGCGCCCGCCTCCTGCCCGTGTCTCTCATGTAGAGCCGAGCCCGCGCCCGGCTGCCGGCAATCCCGTTTGCCCCGTGAGCCGAGCATGGGCTCGGCTCTACAGGGATTCTTCCTGCGACACCCGGTCGCAGGCCATCGAGCGACGCGCTTGACCAATGTCAAACCGCCCGCCGCCGCGCGGGCGTATTTCTATGCAGGACCCGAACACGCCGGCACTGCCGGCATCCACAAGGACCCTGCGATGAGCTACACCCCCGACAACGCCCAGCTGCTGAACGCCATGCAGAACGTCATGGTGATCTCCACCACCGACCTGCAGGGCAACATCACCTACGCCAATGACCTGTTCTGCACGCTCACCGGCTTCGCCCGCGAGGAACTGATCGGCCAGCCGCACAGCATCGTGCGCCACCCGGACGTGCCCAAGGCCGTCTACAAGGACATGTGGGACACCATCAAGGCCGGCAAGACCTGGACCGGCATCGTGCCCAACCTTGGCAAAGGCGGCGTGCTCTACGTGGTCGACACCACCGTGCAGCCGCTGTTCGACGCCGACGGCAACATCACCTCGTACATCAGCATCCGCCGCGTGGTGAACGACCTGATGCAGAACTACGACCTGGTCGAGTTCAGCAAGGAAAAGTTCGACGACTTCTACGAGGCCGCGTGAACGCTCTCCCGACCAGTACGCCCTTCAGCCGCCTGCTGGTGGGTTTTGCGTCCGAGTCGGGCAACGCCCGCGCCCTGGCCCAGCGCCTGGGCGCGGGCCTGCAGCTGCACGGGCCGCAGGTACTCCCGTTCAACGACATCGACGTGGCCAGTCTCGGCCAAGGCGATGTGCTGCTGGCAATCTCCAGCTCGTTCGGCGATGGCGAACCGCCGGCCAATGGCGAGCAGTTCTTCGAAACACTGCGCCAGACCCCGACGCTGCGCGGCCTGCGCTATGCGGTGTTCGGCCTTGGTGACACCGGCTACCCCAGCTTCTGCGGCTTCACCAAGGCGCTGGATGCTGCATTGAGCGAGCGCCAGGCCCAGCCGCTGCTGCATCGGGTGGACGCCGATCTGGGCTACGAGCAGTTCTTCCAGCAATGGCAGCCGGTGCTGGGCCAGGTGCTGGAGGGTGACCTCAGCGCTGGCCAGCACCTGCACCTGCAGGTCACCGCCTATGGCGAAGACAATGCCTTTGCCGCGCGCATCCTCGAACGCCGCCGCTTGAACAGCAGCGACCCGGCCGCGTGGCACCTGCAACTGGACATTGCCGGCAGTGGCATGGCCTATCGCGCGGGCGACACCCTGCACGTAGTACCCGGGAACGACCCTGCCCTGCTGCAGGCATTGGCCACCTGGTACGGCGACACCACCGCCGTGGCCGCCCTGCACGACCGCGAGCTGCGCCTGCTGAGCAAGGGCGTGCTGCGCGAACTGGCCCGGCTGGGCGGTAGTGAGGCACTGAAGGGCCTGCTGAAGGTCAGCCAGAAGCGCGAGCTGGACGCCTACCTGCACGGCCTGGACCTGCTGGACGTGCTGCAGGACCACGCCACGCCGGACAGCGTGCCGCTTGCCCGGCTGCGCGAACTGCTGTCACCGCGGCTGCCGCGCGCCTATTCGATCGCCTCGCACCCGTGCGACGACCAGCTGAGCCTGTGCCTGCGCGAAGTGCGCTACACCCTGCGCGGCCGCGAACGCTTCGGCACTGCCACCGGCAGCCTCCTGCATGGAGGCGACCATGCCCGTGTGTACTGCCGCTCCAACCCCGGCTTCCACCTGCCCGATACCGGCGAGGCACCGCTGCTGCTGGTCGGTACCGGTACTGGCATCGCACCCTTGATGGGCCTGCTGCAGGAACTGCAGGCCAAGGCCTGCGAACGCGAAGTGCACCTGGTGTTTGGCGAGAAGCACCGCCAGCACGACTACCTGTACCGTGACCAGCTGCTGGACTGGCGCACGCGTGGCGTGCTGGCCGGCCTGCATACCGCGTTCTCGCGCGATGGCGCCGAAAAGATCTATGTGCAGCATGTGCTGCAGCAGCGCGGCGATGAAGTGCGCGATGTGCTGTCCCGCGGTGGGCATCTGTACCTGTGCGGCAACAAGCGCCACCTGGAAAGCGCGGTGCGCGAGGCCATCGATGCCATCGGCGGCGAAGGCCACTGGGACACGCTGCGCAATGAGGGCCGCACGCACTGTGAATTGTACTGATCCATGACCACCGGACCGCACGGACCTTGAACCGGTAGAGCCGGCCGCTGGCCGGCTGCTCAGGATTCCGTGGTTGCCGGCCAGCGGCCGGCACTACCATCAGATGTGCCCAACCATCGCCGGCGCGTCCATCACGGGTCAATTGTCGACCATGCGGCCATCCACCACGCGCGCCACCTGCTGGCCGAACATGGCCACATCCTGCGGGTCATGGCTGATCAACAGCAGCGGAATGCCGGTCCTGTCCAGCACGGTCTCCAGCTCCTGGCGCAGGTGCTGGCGCAGGTCGTGGTCCAGCGCGGAAAACGGTTCATCCAGCAGCAGCGCCTGCGGCTGTGTCACCAGCGCGCGCGCCAGCGCGGTACGCTGGCGCTGTCCGCCGGAAATCTGTGATGGCAGCAGATCGCCCACCGTGTCGATGCGGAAGGCGTGCAACCACTGTTCCACCGCGTCGAAGCGCTGGCCGATCCGCGGATTCAACCACCCCTTCTGCAGCCCGAACGCCACGTTCTGGCGCACGCTCAGGTGCGGGAACAACGCGTAATCCTGGAACACGTAGCCCAGCCGACGGCGCTGCGGTGGCAGGTCCACGCCGGTGGCCGCGTCGAACAGGGTCTGCCCCTGCAGGCGCACATGGCCCTGGCCTGGCCGCAGCAGCCCGGCCACCGCCTTCAGGGTCAGGCTCTTGCCGGCGCCGGAGGGTCCGAACAGCACCACCTGCCGCTGCGTGCACTGCAGCGATACGTCCAACACGAAATCCTGGCCGGCCGCCTGCAGGCGACGCTGCACCTGCAGGTCAAGCCACATCACGCAGCTCCCGGCGACGTCCGCCCACCAACCGCGCAGCCAGCAACAGGATCACGATGCAGACCACCGAGGTCAGGATCACCAGCGCATTGGCCTTGCCGTCCTGACCGGCCTGCACCGCCTCGTAGATGGCGATCGACAACGTCTGCGTCCGGCCCGGAATGCTGCCGGCCACCATCAACGTCGCGCCGAATTCGCCCATCGCGCGTGCAAACGCCAGCAACAGGCCGGCAAGAATGCCGCGCCAGGCCAGCGGCAGCGTGACGCGGAGGAACACCGCCGCTTCGGACACACCCAGCGTCCGCGCGGCCTGCTCCAGCTGTCCGTCCACTTCCTCGAACGCCGCGCGTGCCGGCTTGAACACCAGCGGCAGCGAAGCCACCGCCGCCGCAATCACCGCAGCCTGCCAGGTGAACACCAGGTTGATGCCGAACCACGACTGCAGCCACGCGCCGATCGGGCCGTTGCGACCGATCAGCACCAGCAGGTAATACCCCAGCACCGTTGGTGGCAGCACCATCGGCAGGGTCAACAGCGAATCCAGCAGCTCACGGCCGGGAAAGCGCCGACGCGCCAGCAGCGCGCCCAGCGCCACGCCCAGCACCAGGTTGGCCGCGGTGGCCCAGCCGGCCACCTTCAGCGACAACCCCAATGCACTCCAGTCCAGATCCATGCGTCAGGGCTTGCCGAATCCGTGCCGGGCCAGGATCGCCTGGCCCTGCGCCGAACGCACAAAGGCGACAAACCGCTTGGCCTCTGCCGGCTGCGCGCTTGCCCTGGTCACCGCCAGCGGATAGGCGATGCGCCCGGACACCGGTACCGCGAAGGCACGGCGTACCCGGTCCGGCATCGCCTGCGCGTCAGTGGCATAGACGAAGCCGGCATCCACTTCACCGCGCGCCACGTAATCCAGCGACTGGCGCACGTTCTGCGTGGTGATGATCCGGCCCTGCACCGACGGCCACAGGCCGGCCGCTTCCAGCGCGCCCTTGGCATAGCGGCCGACAGGCACGCTGTCCGGGTTGCCCAGTGCGATGCGTTGCACGCCGGCACCGGCCAGGTCCTTCAAGCTGCGCGGCGCGGCCCTGGCCTGCGGCGGCGCCACCACCCACAGCGCGTTCACCGCGAACACCGCGCGGCTGCCGGCCGCCAGCAGGTCCTGCTGCTGGGCCTGGTCCATGGTGGCTTCATCGGCCGACGCGAACACATCCACCGGCGCGCCGCGGCTGATCTGCTGCAGCAGTACGCCAGAGGCGGCGAAGTTGAAATCGACCTTGGTTCCCGGGTGCGTCTTCTCATAGGCCGCACCCAGTTCGCGGAAGCTCTCGGTCAGGCTCGACGCCGCCGACACCGTCAGGTCGGCCGCCCAGGCCGGTACCGTGGCCAGCAGGCCCAGCCACAACAATGCCGCTCGCTTCATGCCCAGCCCCCTGCCTGATCAGTCCAGTCCGGCGTCCCGGGCTACGGCCAGTTCCGCCAGCCGGTCCGGGTCCAGCAACAGCATCTCACGTTGGTTCACCGCAATCACACCGTCGTCGCTCAAGCGGCGCAGTACCCGGCTCACCGTCTCCGGCGCCATCCGCAGGTAGTTGGCGATCTCGGTGCGGGCCATGCTCAGGTTGAAACGGGTGGCGGAGAATCCGCGCCGGGCATAGCGCTCGGAAAGATCCAGCAGGAACGCCGCCATGCGCTCCTCGGTGCGATGGTTGGCGGCCAGCGTGGCGACCTTGCCGATCTCGGCGCTGAGCAGGCTGAACAGCCGCGCCTGCAACCCCGGCATGCGCGTGGCCAGCAGGCTCAATCGCGGAAACGAGATCCGGCACAGGTAGACGGTGTCCAGGGCCACGGCGTTGCAAGGGAAGCGCGCGCCGTGGATGGCATTGAGCCCGATCACCTCGCCCGGCAGGCTGAAACCCAGCACCTGCTCGTTGCCCTGGCTGTCATCGACGAACGTCTTGACCATGCCGGCACGCACCGCGGCGATCGAGTCGAATGGATCGCCGGCACGGAACAGGTAGTCGCCGGCCTGGAACGGGCCGACGTGGTCGACCAGCACATGCAGTTCGCCCAGCGCGGTCTTGTCGTAGCCCTGCGACATGCAGGCGTCGGAGAACGCACAGGTGCTGCAGAAGTGCAGCGCGTCTCCGTCATCGGCTGCTGCCGGATTGGGCGTGGCCGGCCGGGACGCAGAGGGAGCGGAGGGGTTCAGAGGCATTGCAGCGAGGCAGGAACGAAGGCCCTCATCATACGACAGCGCACCGCCCGGCCCTGCGCAACGTGCACCTACTCTGGCGCGGGTTCGGAACGCCGCTGCGGGCCACGCTGCCGCATGCTGTCGCGCACGTCCACGTCGAACTGCAGCTGCAGCATGCTGTCGTCATCCAACGCGATACCGAAGCCCAGCCCATCCCGGCAGGGCAGCCTGCCCGCCAGCGACTCAACGGCCTGGCGAGGCAGTACCAACCGGCAGAATGTCCCGCCATCGAGCAGCACCGCCTGATCGCCGGCATGCAGCGACAGCGCCACGCCCCAGCCACCGCTGCCACCAAAGCGCGTCAGGTTCTCCACTGATTCGCCGGCCAGCAATCCTGCCAGTTCTTCTTCATCCACGCGCAGGCGCATCGATTGCTGTTGCAGCTGGACCTTCATGCTGTGATGGACTCCCATTCCGACGGGGTGTTGCAGTTGAGCAGCAACGCCTGATCCTCCGGCGCCAGTGGCATCCGTGTCACGCCCAGGCGTTCCTGCAGGGCGCGCAGTGAACGGCGCGCCGTCGGATCATCGATCAAGGCCTGCAGCACGCGGCGGCAATGATCATCGATCTGCAACCGCATCGGCAACGGTTCATCGTCGAATACCGTGCAGGCACGCCCTTGATCGGCCTGCAGCCGCTGCAACAGCGCGGGTGTCACCCGCGGCGTATCGACCGGCACCACCCAGGCGGGGCCGTCTGGCATCTGCATCGCCACACTGTAGAGGCCGCCCAGCGGGCCGCAGCGTGCGACCCGGTCCGGGATGCCACCAAAAGCTGGGTAGTCGCCGCTCACCCATACCCTCCCGGCGCCGGCCTGCAGCAGCAGGCCGCGCATGTGTTCCAGCAGCGTGCGGCCGTGCCAGGGCAGCAGCGCCTTGTCGCGGCCCATCCGACTGGACAGGCCGCCGGCCAGCACGATGCCATCAATGGGGATATTCGTGATCGTGCGCATGGTCATGGCCGGGTTCGCCGTCCGCATGGCACAGGCTGCAACCCTCGCTCCACGCGCTGTCGCCGTCCTCGTAATGCTCCTGCTTCCAGATCGGGCACTGGTGCTTGACCACTTCAATCAACTGCCGGCAGGCGCGGAACGCCTCGTCACGGTGCGGGCTGCCGGCGGCCACCACCACCGCCACATCGCCGATGCCAAGCCGGCCCTTGGCATGCGCTACATACAGTTTCAGCTTCGGACCGAACGTGGCTTCGACCTCGGCGGCCAGGCGCTTGAATTCATTCAGCACCAGCGGTTCGAACAGATCGTAGGTGATCCCGGTCACCCGCCGGCCCACGTTGACGTCGCGCACCTTGCCGATGAACACATCGATGCCGCCGAAGCCCGTATCGGAAACCGCCGCGATGCCCTCGGCCGGATCGATTGCCGCCTGCGCGCGGTCCACAACCTTGGCGATGATCGTCTCGCTCATCGCTCAGCCCCCGCTCACCGGCGGCAGGATCGCCACCCGGCCATCGTCGGGCAGCGCCTCGTGGTCGCGCAGCACGCGTTGCTGGTCGGCGAATGCCGAGTAATCCAGCAAGCCGGCACGGAAACCCGGCCAACGCAGCGGCAGCAGCTCGCGCAGCGCCTGGCGCAGATCGGCCACGGTGCCACCGGCTACATCCACGGCGATCTCGCGGCTGGCATCCAGATCGGAAAACGCACCGAACAATTGCAGATTCACCTGTCTCATCACGGCTCCTGGCTTGCCAGCTGCACAGGGTCCTGATGACCCCAGCCCTGCACGCGCACTGGCGTGCCGGCAGGGGCGAGACCGCCCTCGCCGTCCAGCACCACCCAGGCGTTGGCCTGCAGCATGGACATCAAACGGAACGACTCCTGCCCAGCCAGCACGCGCGCACTCAGGCGGCCCTGCGCGTCCACTTCCACCCGGGCCCGCGCATGGAAGCGCAGGCCCGGCGGCGTGCGCACGTCGGCCTGCAGCGGCAACATCAGCACCTGCTCCGGTGCCAGCCCCAGCAGGCGGCGCAGCACCGGCTCGACAAAGAAGCGCTGGCCCACCGCAGCGGAGACCGGGTTGCCCGGCAGGCCGAAATACAGCGTGCCATTGGGCAGCACCGCGAACAGCAACGGCTTGCCGGGGCGGATCGCCACCTTGTGGAACACGATGCGCGCACCCCGGCCGCGCAGCGCGTCGGGAATGAAATCGTAGCGGCCGGCCGACACCGCGCCGGTGCTGATCAACAGCTGCGCACCCGCGTCCAGTGCTTGATCCAGTACGGCATTGAAGGCGGCCACCTCATCGCCCACCGTGCCCTGCCAGACCACCTCGGCACCGGCGGCCTGCAGGCGGCCGACCAGGTACGGCCGGTTGCTGTCACGGATCTGCCCGGATTCCAGCGTCTGCGCCGCCTCGGTCACCAGCTCCTTGCCGGTGGCAATCACCGCCGCCTTCGGCCGTGCCACCACCGCCACCTGAGCCACGCCGATGGCATGCAGCAAGGTGCGCGCGTTGATGTCCAGCACCTGCCCGGACTGCAGCACGCGCTCGCCGTCGCTCACATCCTCGCCACGCAGGCGCACGTTCTGGCCCGGCTTCACCGATGCCTTCAGGGCGATGCGGGTCGGGCGTCCATCTTCGCTGGTGAGGATCTCGACGTTCTCGACCGGCACCACCGTATCCAGCCCGACCGGCATGCGCGCGCCGGTCATGATCTCCCAGGCGCCCTCGCCGCCGTCGGCACCGGCATCGCCGGCCGCCTGCCAGCCCTGCACCGCGAATTCGGTACCGGCCTCGAACGCCGTACCGTTGGCGCGCAGCGCGAAGCCGTCCATCGCCGAATTGTCGAACGGCGGCAGCGACTGCGCGCTGTGGATGTCACGGGCCAGGGTACGGCCGCCGGCCTCATGCAGCGGCAGGCGCTCGGCCGGCAGCGGCGTGGCCGCGTCCAGCAGGTGCTGCAAGGCCTCGCTGTAGGCAATCATCAGTGGCCACCACCCTCGACCATCGCCAGGGCGTGGCCCAGCACCGGCGCCAGGATGTCCAGGCACTGTGCCGCCGCCTTGGGGCTGCCCGGCAATGCAAACACCAGCATGTTGCCCAGCTGCACCACCTCGGCGCGGCTCAGCCAGGCCATCGGCGTGTGCTGCGCACTCAGGGCCCGCACCATCTGCGCCAGGCCATGCACCGGCCGCGCATTCAAGGAACGCAGCGCCTCCGGGGTCAGGTCACGCGGGCCCAGCCCGGTACCCCCGGTACACAGGCACAGGCGCACGCCCTCGGCAGCCAACGCCTGCAGGCGGCCCGCCAACGGCTCGATGCCATCGGGCAGCACTTCGGCGGCCACCACCTCGCCCCCCAGCTTCTTCAGCCCGATCACCAGGGTCGGGCCAGAGGCATCCTCATAGGTGCCTTCGCTGGCGCGATCGCTCAGCGTGATCACCGCGCAGGCCGCGCCTTCCAGGCCCTTCGGCGCACGCGGCTTGAACCGCTCACGCTCGGCCTCGTCCATGCCGTCCGGGTGCAGCCAGACACCGCGCTTGCCGCCCTCCTTGAACAGCAGGCGGATGCCTTCGATGCGCAACGCCGGCTCCACCGGCTTGCTCAGGTCGTACAGGGTCAGCAGCGCCGCGTTGACGCCGGCCAGTGCCTCCATCTCCACGCCGGTGCGCGCCTCGCTGGCGCACTCGCACCACACGCGGATCGCCTGCCGTTCCGGTACCGGCGCGCAGAACACCTGCACCAGTTCCAGCGGCAGCGGGTGGCACAGCGGCATCAGCATCGAGGCCATCTTGGCGCCCTGCAGGCCGGCAATCTCGGCCATCACCAGCGCATCGCCCTTGGGCAGGCGGCGCTCGACAATCAGCGGATAGGCCACTGGACCGGCATGCAGCTCGCCCACCGCCACCGCACGGCGGCGGCTGATGCGCTTGTTGCGGACATCGGCCATGTGGAAGGCCGCGTTCAATTCCCCACTCATCGTGTTGCTCATCCTCCGATGGAGGCCAGGTGCGGGGTCAGCCCGGTCTGGCCCTGGTGCAGTCCATGCCCGGCCGCTTTCAGGCCAAGCTGGGTGGTGATGCGTGCCAGCAGCGCGTCGTGGTCCTCATCGCGCTGCAGCAGCGGACGCAGCGGCACGCCGAACTCGCCAAACAGGCACAGCCGCAAGTCGCCCTTGGCGGTCACCCGCAGGCGGTTGCAGCCCTTGCAGAAGTCACGCGAATATGGGGCGATGATGCCGATGCTGCCGCGATGGTCGGGGTGGCCGAACTCGCGCGCCGGGCCAGCATCGGCCGCGCGCGGACGCTCGTGCCAGCCCGCGGCCAGCAGCTGCTCGACCACCACGTCGGCGCGCAGGTGGTAGCGCTGGAAATAGGCTTCGTTGTCGCCGGTGCGCATCAGCTCGATGAAGCGCACGCTGAAGGGGCGGTCACGCAGGTAGTCCATCCACTGCGGCAGCTCGTCGTCGTTCAGGCCCCGCAGCAGTACCGCGTTGAGCTTGATCGCCGGCAGGCCCAACGCCTGCGCCAGGGCCAGGCCCTGCTGGATCTCCGGCAGGCGGTCGTGCCCGGTGATGGTGTGGAAACGCTCGCGTTGCAGGCTGTCCATGCTCACGTTCAGCGCGGTCAGGCCGGCCCGGTGCCAGCCCGGCAGGCGCCGCGGCAGCAGCGTGCCATTGGTGGTGATGGCCACCTTGCGGATGCCCGGCACCGCCGCCACGGTGGCGATGATCTCGTCCAGATCCTTGCGCAGGCTGGGCTCGCCACCGGTCAGGCGGATCTTGCTCATCCCCAGCGCCGCAAAGGCCCGCACCAAGCGGCCGATCTCCTCCACCTGCAGGAAACGCGGGTGGCCATCGGCCTGGTACCCGTCGGGCAGGCAGTAGCTGCACCGGAAGTTGCAGGCTTCGGTGAGCGACAAGCGCAGGTACGGAAAGCTGCGTCCGAAGCTGTCGGTGAGTTGGCTCATGGCTGTTCCGCCTCCTGGTACCACCCTGCAGCCCTGCCCCTGAACGGGTTGTCGACCCCAGCCCGCAGAGTGCGCTGGGGCGTTGAAAGCGTCAACCCGGGAGGCACGCAGCCTGAATTGGTACCGCCTGTCGCGATAGGCCCTCCCCGCCCGGCCCGTTCGCCGTGACAACCTCGACACCTGTCGCAGATTGCACGTTGCGGGCGGATCACTACGCCAGCCAGCACCGGCGGGGCTTAACAGCGTAGGACAATGTCAAAAGCGTCTCCAATCGAGTGATGTTTGCAACTCTTCTGATTGGCATTGCACAGCGCCAGGGGCTCAGATGGCGTGCCACCGGAAAAGGGTGGCCGGGCTTCGAATCCCGTGTTGGCCTTGAGTAAGTGCGCTTGCCAGCCGGCGTCACCATGCGTGGCGCCGGCTGGCAATCCGTCTGCCGGCTATGGCGGGCGGTGCGTTGGGGGCGTTCGCGCCCGCCGGCTTGAGGCCAACCCGGATTCGAACCACGTACCGCCCGCCACCTTTCGGGTGGCGGCTACCGATTGCCCTGCACGGAGCCTTGCCATGAACGAATCGGACCTCCCGCATCTGCACGCCTACCGCAGCACCGCCGGCGACGACGGTTCGCCTCCGGCTGCGCCAACAGTGGACAGGAACACCTTCATTGCCAATCTCCACCGCATCGGCTCCGGTGCGGCGGCCGACGGACAACCCTGGCCGGAGCGTCACCAGCTGCCCGGCCGCTGCCTCGCCCTCGCCGATGCCGATTGCGCTCTGAACGGGTTGCGGGTGGTGCTGGAAATGCTGCTGGCAGCCGAACGCACCCGGCAGAACGGCGAACCCGGGCAGTACGTGGGCGACCGGGTGATGGAAGGATTGGTCATGGCCTGCCAGTCGTTGTGCGCGCAGGCGGTGGGGCGGTTGCAGCCCGAAGGGTGAATGCCATGCGCAACGCCCTTCAGCGAGAATCGCCTCCCGACCGACACGCCGTCGGCGCAGCGCCCTTGTCCGGGGGAACTGCGTGTACATTCCAGCGATCTGCCAAAGCGCGTTCGACGCGGACAGAAAATGACCGTGCCTCGGCGGGCATCTTCCCTTCAGAAAAGCCGATAGCTATCTCGAAGCGATCCAATCCGAGATTCCCCGCCTCCAGTCCAGAGCCATCTTCCCGCTTCACTCCGACGTAGACGACGGGGCGCTTCACGTCCACCTTTGCCCTGGCAAGCTGGCGATCCAATTCAGCGCTGCCATCAAAGAACTGCATTCCTTCGTCCTTGGCAATAGAGCTGAGGGTCTGCTTGAACCGCTTCAAGCCGTCTTGGTCATGCACGCAGAACTGGAGCATCTTGAAGGGCCGCTTTCCTAGAGCCCATGCGCCGCCAGAGAATCCAAGTCCGACTCCAATCAGAAGTAGTGCTGTCAGGATCCTCACCATCATCAAGGCCCCAATATGCAAGGTGTGGCGGCCAACGCCGCCGCAGAGTCAAAAATCATGACCCCAAGCACATCTCCGCTCGGTCTTCTCAGGCCGCTTCCCCTGAATGAGGGAGACCTTGTCGGGCGTGAGGAATCTGGGCACGGAATGTCCTTCAGGGCACTGCACCCGCCATCGGCAGATGCTCGATCCGCCATGTCCTGGCGTAGATAAGAATTACGCTTCCGGTCGAGGTGGTCTCGATACGGAAACACTTCAGGCCGGACAACGGATAGCCGACCGCCTTCCAACGATCAAGAAGATGAGCAAGCCCCGGCTCGTCGTCCTCGACCCTGGCGAACTCTATTCCCTCCTCCCCCAGTACGCCGAAGTTCATGAGCGCCGAGCACCCGTAGGCTTCCGAGAAGCAGACGGTTGCCTGCCGGCCGTCCGGCCAGCGCACGTGGACCTTTACCTCGTCGCATACGCCAGGTTTGCTCCTATCAATGTTGATGGCCAGCAACGTGGCGTCACACCATTCGAGCGCGTTGAAATCTTTCATCTACTGGAATTCCCCAAACCCATACAACAGAACGACCGAATCACCGCCGCCATCATTGCTGCGGCGTGTACGGGGAATTTCTTCAGCCTCGCAACGCCCTACTTCACGCAAGACGACTTCAACGCGTGCCTAGCCTGTGCTGATCCAACATTGGCCGACACCAGTTGATCGACGAGTTGACAAGAGATTCTCTGTTCCCCGTGCATAGGGACGACAAACAGATCCCCATTGTCCCTCGTTGTGTCCAACGCAACCCAAACCCTCGCTTGCGCGTCTACAGAGAACCCGGCGAGCAGATGCCCGCCCCCTTCTTCATAGATCAGGTCGCCAACCGGCTGGCGTCTGTACTCCAGCTCGGCGCTTTGCAAAGCGGCATAAACCGGCTTCTCGCCCAGCTCACCTCGTTGGAGTTTGCGAAATGAAAACAGCGCCGCACCTGTGAGAAGGATGAAGAGCAACACGTAAATGAATCTCATGGACTAGATTCCCGATCAGAGCTCTGGGATGCGCGAGGACGATCGCCGGTCACCGCTCCTGAAGCTCCCCAAGATTGAGATCCCGGGCATATGACCGCCGACTACTGATCTGTACTTCTTTGGATGCGAACCTCCGGCCATCCCTGCATTCGACGGCGAATTGGTAGCTTCTGGGTTCCGGCCCTGCAACGACCATCATGGGGACCGAGAATGTGCTTCCAACCGGTTTCGACGAAACTACACCTTCGTCCTCCCCGAGCATACTCAGCTCACAATCTAGAGCGCGAACGTCACCCTGACCTGGCGGCACGCTTCCCGAGACGCGCACGATCATATCGCACAGCCGGCCAGAACCAGACCGGCAACGACAGCGGCGGCATACCTCACCTTCGGCATCCCCGAATTCTCAGTACGCACTGCGACGTCTACGCCGATAGCCATTCAGGGATGCATCAATCTCATCAATAGATACCCGCCATGATACGAATGTAGTCGTCGAGCGAATCCACCCGCCGATCGACTGCAATACCACGCTTTTTTGCGAGCGATTGAAGCTCGAATATCAACACCCCATACCCCGAGTCCCAGCCATGAGCTTCACCAGGCGACAGTTCCTTCGAAAATCGATCTCCAGGACGGAGCCTCCCGGAGGGCAAACGAAGCTCGTCTGCAACATGCTCCAGCAGCTCCACTACGGTTTCCTGATCCAGACCACTCTCCGCATAGTATTGGTCATAGAAGCCAGTTGGCGACAGCACGCCTCTTTCTCTCAGGCATTCTTTCATGTCCATTCGCCTCCATCCACCACCTGCGCTGCAGCCACAATAGACCATGGAGCCGATATCCCATAGGTCCTCCCGCACAGTCGTCACCGCGGCCCAGCAATCTTCCTGCCGAACGCCTGGGTGCTTGAAGCTTGCCGGACCATCCGATCTTCTTACACGGCCCTCCCATTCGTGAACACGGACAAGTGGCAAGGTCGATTTGACACATACCCGAACCCACACGACGCTCGGCCGGAAAGTGCCGAATCAGGCACCGGGAAAGGAGATCGCCACGTGCCACTCACGCATTTCGCTTACTAGGTGAGACCGCCCAGCCACCTATAACTTTATTCCGCTGTAAACAAGGCCCAGCTCTTCATCGCGCATGACCCAGCGGCCAGCATTTCCCTCCGGACACAGATAGAACTTGCCGCCATAGCTTGACGCTCGCGACCACGCGTTGCGGGCAAACGGAGGAAATCTCCGCATGACTCGCGCGTCGGACATCTCCAGCCTGCTCACCAGCCTACATTCTTCGGGCAAAGCAAGAACCCCGCTGGTCAGGCGGAAAACCAGCCACGATTCATTTGTGTCCATGTCGTGCGACTCGCGTATGTTGACTGCGTCCTCAGGCAACCATGAAGGCAACCATTTCGATTCACCGATTGCTTGTCTTGAGACGGCTTGATTGCGGTCTGCATACTCGGTGCTGGCAACTTCCATGCAACCAGAAAGTGCGATTGACAGCGTCACGATTTGGAGCAGCTTGGAAGCGTACATCTGAGGCATCCGAGTCATCAGCAAGGGAAGTTTCCACCGGGTCGATAGCTCCCGCACATCTGCGAGCAACTCCGCGTACGGCTCATTTGTCCAGATGATCGTCCGAGGCGGTTTGCCAGCTGATCCGCAGCGAAGTCAGCGGCGGAGTCGCCCTTGATGTTTTGATCGAACCACTATAGTTGTAAAACAACCCGCTCGCATCCGTGGCCTGCTGGCCCGGGAAGCGCAGCGCCAGTTCGAAGGCCACACCATCGCCGTCCGGATCGGCACTTGGGATCTGGTTGCCGAACACTTCGCTCTTGTTGTTCCACTCCCAGATCGACACATTCCGTACCGGATCGATCACCACGCGCGGCGTACCCAGATGATCCGGCTGCACGTAGGCCAGTGCCGGCACGCCGGTAACCGGCACAGTGAGCAGCGCCACCGGATAGTTGTCCAACCAGATGGCCTGCTGCTGCGCCTGGCCCGTGGCCGAGTAGTTGCCCAGCCACTGCCCTGCTTCGTCATACAGGGTGATCTGAGCAGCGCCACCAGCCGGGGTGCGCAGCACGCGCTCGCCGCGGTGGTTGTAACCGTAGCTCTCCAGTGTGGCGTTGCCCTGCTTCACCGTGTTCATGCGATTGGCATCGCTGTAGGTGAACGTCTTGATGCCGATGCTGGTGGTATTGCCCGCTGCGTCATGGGTACGCGACTCGCCATCCACAGCAGTCAGGCGATGGCTGGTTGCGGGATAGGTGTAGCTGGCAGTGCCCGCCGAAGTGGTCAGCGCGGTGCGATTGCCGGTGGCGTCATACGCATAGGTTTCAATCGGCGTGCCGGTCGCGCCGTCCTGGGTCTGGGTCAGGCGACCCAGCGCGTCGTAGGCGTACTTGGCCAGCACCGTCGAGCCTGTGCCGTTCTTCAGCTCGGTGATCGAACCGACCGGATCATAGCCGTAGCCCAGCGACAGGCCACCGGCGGCCGGGTCATGCACCGCCTGCGGGCGGCAATCCAGATCCAACGGACGCTACAGCTGGCGGCCGTTGCCGTAGGTCCAACCGATCACCTATTGCTCGGAACATCCTCAGTCCGGGCGCCTCCTTGGATAGCTAAGGAGCGAGGGCGGAAACGTTTAGGCTCTTACTAGCCCGCAGCGGACGCCCTCCTGGGACGAAGGCTAATAACTGGCGAGAAGTCGACTTTCCATACATCCAACTCAAAAAGATCTCCATAATTGTCCAGTGAAAGTGTCACTATAACTTCAACCCCATCCGTGTCGACAAAGGTTTTGCTGGCCAGCTCCTTTCCAAGCAAACGGTCGAGCTTGCTTGATTTGAACAGCAGGCTCCCCATCCCGCCATCATCCATCTCCTCAACTTCAATCGCCGCAAGTGAATCAGCAGTGATGCCCGGAAAATCCACACCTTGAAGCATCAATTTCACTAATGATTTTTCAGATTCCGATAAATGCCTGTACATGCATCAATTCCTGGGCGGAGTAATTCTACTTACATTAATGCTTCCATCAGGAAACTTATGGGAGCTGTATTCAATTTTAACACCGTCGACCGTCACAGAGCCAGAATATGTTCCAGAGGGGTGATTCGCCCCGATTCGCTCAATATCGGCGGCAATCGCCGCCTTCACACTAACGCTATCCATCCCAGCCTTTTCGACGTGCCGGAAGGCGTGATAAACCTGATTGTCCACTCGGCCAAATGTGAGCAGTATCCGGCCAGCTTTGACTGGCAGTTTCAGGAGCTTAAGAGGGCCAATACCGATCGCCGCCATCGCAATATTGCCCGGCGTTGGGTTCTCACATGCTTCGTAAATGCCTTTGACGTCCCCGACACCTGGAGTCATGTCCGCAACCCATGGAAGCAACATTCTTGCCTGGGACTCATCGAGGGGATTGGCCATCTCCCTTGGGCTTCCGATAACCTGAAGCCCCTGCGGATCGATCGAGAAGGTTGGCCGAGAGCCAACATATGAGAAGGTGGAAATCCCACCCTCCAATCCAATTGGATCACTCTGCGAATACCGCCCCACCGCCGGGTCGTATTCCCGCTGATAGTTGTAGAACAACCCACTCGCATC
This sequence comes from Stenotrophomonas sp. YJH_SMC_123, assembly GCF_059368215.1. Lineage (NCBI taxonomy): Bacteria > Pseudomonadati > Pseudomonadota > Gammaproteobacteria > Lysobacterales > Lysobacteraceae > Stenotrophomonas > Stenotrophomonas sp. YJH_SMC_123. The sequence continues at coordinate 207,838 of NZ_JCAFRM010000006.1, read as the reverse complement.
CGTGGCCTGCTGGCCCGGGAAGCGCAGCGCCAGCTCGAACGCTACTCCATCACCATCCGGGTCGGTACTCGGAATCTGGTTGCCGAACACTTCGCTCTTGTTGCTCCACTCCCAGATCGCCACATCGCACGCCGGGTCGATCACTACGCGCGGTGTGCCCAGGTGATCCGGCTGCACGTAGGCAAGTTCCGGCACGCCGGTAGCCGGCATGTTGATCAACGCCACCGGGTAGTTGTCCAGCCAGATGGCCTGCTGCTCCGCCTGGCCTGTGGCCGAGTAGTTGCCCAGCCACTGCCCTGCTTCGTCGTACAAGGTGATCTGCGCTGCGCCACCGGCCGGGGTACGCAGCACGCGCTCACCGCGATGATTGTAGGTGTAGCTTTCCAGTACGGCATTGCCCTGCTTCACCGCGTTCATGCGGTTGGCATCGTTGTAGATGAACGACTTGCCGCCGATGCGGGTGGTGTTGCCCACCGCGTCATGGTCGCGCGCTTCGCCGTCCACGGCGGTCAGCCGGTGGCTGGTTGCGGGATAGGTGTAGCTGGCCGTGCCTGCCGAGGTGGTCAGCGCGGTGCGATTGCCGGTGGCGTCATAGGCATAGGTTTCGATCGGCGTGCCGGTCGTGCCGTCCTGGGTCTGGGTCAGGCGACCCAGCGCGTCATAGGCGTACTTGGCCAGCACCGTCGAGCCTGTGCCGTTCTTCAGCTCGGTGATCGAACCGACGGGATCGTAGCCATAGCCCAGCGACAGGCCACCGGCGGCCGGGTCATGCACCGCCTGCGGGCGGTAATCCAGATCCAGCGGACGCTGCAGCTGGCGGCCGTTGCCGTAGGTCCAGCCGGTCGCCGGGCCGAAGGCCGCCGGCCACGATGGGTCAGCGCCATGCGTTCAAGCAGGCCGACAGTGCCCGCGTGCAGGCAGATGATGCCCAGCTGCGGGCGATGCTGCCGCCGGCCATGGCCGCCGACTACGCCGTGCTGACCGAACAGCTGGATGCACCCGGTGCGGAAACCCCGCGCACGATGCCGGACGTGCCGGTAGCGCTGCTGACTGCAACCCAGCTGGCTGCCGAACCGCTGTTCTTCGAGGAAACCGCAGAGGGCAAGGCACTCTGGAAAGCACAGCACGCCCTGCTCTTTTCGGGATTCACGCGCGGCTCGCACCGCTACCTGGCAACCGGCCACACCCTCCAGCGCGAAGTTCCTGCTGCGGTGGTGGCCGCGATTCAATCGGTCTCCGGCACCTCGAAGTAGCTGTTCCAGGCAGGAGCTTCCCGGGCTGTCCCCGGCTACTGCCCACGCAGGCGCACCGCAAAGTACCGCGCCGGGGAAAGGCCAAGCGCTTTCTTGAACATCGTGATGAAGGCCGTCACCGACTCATAGCCCAACGTCTCGGAAACGCGTTGTACGGGTGCACCGGCGGCGAGTTCCCGAATGGCGATGAGCAGGTGCAGTTGCTGCCGCCAGCGCCCGAAGGACAGTCCCGTTTCCCGTTCGATGAGGCGGGTCAACGTGCGCTCGCCGAGGGCCAGGCGCACGGCCCACTGGCCGATGGTGCTGCGGTCTGCCGGATCCGCCGACAGCGCTGCAGCCAACGCCCGCACCTTCGGGTGATGGCTGACCGGCAGCGACAGATGCTCGGCCGGCATCTGCACCAGTTCGTCCAGCAACACCCGCGCCAGCCGGTCGGTGTGGCTGCCATGCGGGTAGTCCAGCGGCGCGTCGGCCAGGTGCAGGATCATCTCGCGCAGCATCGGCGAGATCGCCAGCGTCACGCACTGCGCCGGCAGGTCGACGATGCCGGGCTCGACGAACAGGTAGCACAGGCGCGCGTTGGCGGTGGCGCGGTTGCTGTGCGGCATGCCGCCCGGAATCCAGACGCCACACTGGGGCGGCACGATCCACAACGCATTGGCCACTTCGCAGGTCACCGCCCCATGCAGCGCAAGAATGAGCTGGCCCTTGCGGTGCTCATGCACCGGAATTTCCGCGTCGTGCTCGGCCACCTGCAGGCGGCTGGCAACCGCCGGGCGATCGGTCTCGTCAGGGTCCAGGTCAAAGCCGGGGAGCGAAATGCGAGCCATTCTCACATTGACCGGTTTTAGCGATTGATTGTCATTGTAGCGAAATTCGCCAGTGCGGCCGATCACTAGCATGAGCCGCATGCACTTCCCCACCCCTGCCCGTCCCCACGTGTTCCAGGCATTTGCCCGGTTGAAAAACCCTTCCCTCAGAGCCGATCAGGAAGCGCTGCTGTTCTCGCTCAAATGCCTGCTCGCCGCGTCGCTGGGGCTGTATGTCTCCCTGCGGATCGGCCTGAATCGCCCGTTCTGGGTGATCGGCACGGTCTATCTGGTGTCGCAGCCCCTGTCCGGGGCAACACTCAGCCGCGGCCTGTTCCGCCTGCTCGGTACCGTGGGCGGGGCCGTCGCCACCGTCGTGCTGGTGCCACGTTTCGCCAATGCACCCCTGGTGCTGAGCGCCGCGCTCGCCACCTGGATGGCGCTGTGCCTGTACCTGGCGATGCTCGACCGCACGCCGCGTGCCTATGCGTTCCTGCTGGCCGGCTATACCACCAGCCTGATCGGCTTTCCTGCGGTGATGGTGCCGGGAGACGTGTTCACCATCGCCATCACGCGGGTGCAGGAAATCGCCATCGGCATCCTGGCCGCAACGCTGGTACACGCGCTGGTGCTGCCGCGCCGGGTCTCGATACGCGTGCACGCGCGGGTTGCTGCCGTGCTGGATGACGCGGAACGATGGACACGGGACATGCGCGCCGGTGCATCGGACACGGTGCTGGCGACGGACCGCTCGAAAGTGGCCGCCGACCTGCTCGAGCTGCATGTGCTGTCGATCCACCTGCCCTTCGACAGCGCCCACGGCGTGGCCCAGGTGCAGATCCTGCGCGCCCTGCATGACCGGATGCTGGATGTACTGATGCTCTCCAGCGCGGTGGAAGATTCCCTCGCACGGCTGCGCTCATCACAGGCCAGCGCGATGGATTCGCCTGGCTGGCGCGAGCTGATGCAGACCGGCCTCGCCGCGCAACAGGCCGAGCTCGACCTCGCCCACACCGACTGCCGCGTGCTGCAGGCACAACTATGCACTGCCCGGCCCGACTGGCGCCGACATGTACCTGCCCGCCTTGCGCGACATGCGCAGGGTGCGGTACTTCACCGGGATCATCGGCTTGCCCTGCGCAGCGCGCTGGGCGCGTTCGTCGGCATCCTGCTGAGCTGCGTGTTGTGGATCGTTACCGGCTGGTCGGACGGCGCCACGGCGGTGTCCATCATCGGCACGGCGTGCGTGCTGTTCGGCACGATCGAAGCGCCTGCGCCGCATGTCATGCGCTATCTGGTGGGATCGTTGATCGGCGTTGGCGTCGGCCTGCTCTACGGTCTGCTGATCTTCCCCGCGCTGTCCGATGTCGTCGGCCTGACTGCCGCGCTGGCGCCTGCGCTGCTGCTGTGCGGATCGTTCCTGGCCCGGCCTCCCTTCATCATGGCTGCCCTGGGCGTGGTGCTGACGTTTCCGCTCATCGCGGGACTGGGCGCGACCAATACGGTCAACATCGTCGGCGCACTCAACAACAGCGTAGCGTTGTTCGTGGGTACGACAGTGGCACTGTGCAGCATGCAGCTGTTCCAGACCGCCGATGCGGGCCGCAACCGCGCACGGCTGGAGCGTTCGATCCGTCGGGATATCGCACGACACGCCGCCGGACAAGGTGGCGTGACCCGCGCCTGGCTCAGCCGCATGCTGGATCGAATCGGACTGCTCGCTCCCAGGTTGCAGAGCCGTTCCAGCGCCGCGCACGACGTGCGGGCATTGTTTGCGGACGTGCGTGCGGTACGTGCATCCAACCAACTCCGCGCACTGGCCAAGTGCCAGGACAACCCGCAGGTCCGGGTGCTTCATGCGGCGCTGATCGAACGCGTCGCCGCACATTTCAGGGTTCGTGCCCACGCGCCACGCAGCGTCGACGCCCATCTTCTGGAACTGCTCGACCGCATGCGCGAGGCAGCAGTGGCCAGCAGCGGGGATGATCGTGAGCATCTGTCGCACCTGCTCTGCGGATTGCGCCGCGACCTGCTGGCGCCTGCTCTCACCCTTCGGCACTGACCTCATGTTTTCTGATCTCTCCATTGATGGCGTGCTGATCCCCGGCCTGCTCGCCGTGGCCGCCGCCGCGCTGGCGCTGTCGATGCTGACCTCGCGCCTGCTCGCCAGTCTCGGTCTGTACCGCTTGTTCGCCGCGCGACCACTGGTGGGCCTGTCCCTGTTCGTGATCCTGGCGGAGCTGATGATCCGGCTCTTGCCCCTGCTCGAGAAATGAAATGAAACACCTGCTTGTTGTCATCGGGCGCTGGAGCGCTACGCTGGTTGTATTCGCGATTGCTGTCGTCGCCGCGCTGTCCATCTGGAAGCGTTACGAAACACGCCCGTGGACGCGGGATGGACGGGTCCGCGCCGATGTGGTGCGCGTTGCGTCGGACATGGGGGGGCTGGTCACCCAGGTGCTGGTGCACGACAACCAGCGGGTCAGCGCCGGACAACTGCTGCTGGTGCTGGATCAGCCACGCCTGGCTGCCGCGCTTGAGAAGGCCGACGCAGCGGTCAGCAGCGCACGCGCGACGCTGGCGCTGGCCCGCCGCGAATCGACGCGGGACAACGCACTGGGCAACCTGGTCGCCTCGGAGACACGCGAACGCAATGCGGCCAAGGTCGACACCGAGCTGGCCGCCCTGGCGCAGGCACGGGCCGAACAGCGCGTTGCCCAGCTCAACGTGCAACGCACCGAGGTGCGCGCGAGCACCGACGGCATCGTCACCAACCTGGACCTGCATGCGGGCGATTACCTGCAACCGGGCGCGCAGGCGCTGGCGCTGATCGACACCGGCAGCCTGCGCATCGAGGGCTACTTCGAGGAAACCAAGCTGGGCTGCATCACCGAGGGCGATGCCGCCGTGGCGCGGCTGATGGGCGACACCCGCGATGTCCGCGGACACGTTGACAGCATCGCCGCCGGCATTGCCGACGATCAGCGCTCAAGCACGCACAACCTGCTGCCGGCCGTGGCGCCGACCTATACCTGGGTGAGGCTGGCACAGCGCATCCCGGTACGCATCCGCATCGATGATGCGCCGCCGGATACGCGCCTGATCGTGGGTCGCACTGCGAGTGTGACCATCACGCCCTCGGCACCGGGAGCCTGCAAGTGAGCGTGCGGACAGTACGTGGTGGGCTGCTTGCCCTGTTGCTGCCCCTGACGGCCTGCGTATCCGGCCCAGACTATCACCTGCCTGCGAACGCCGTCGCAGCTTCACAACGGGCTGCGCGGGCGTTCGTCTCGGGCCAGGACCCGTCGCTCAGTCACGACGTGCCACCGGATCGGTGGTGGCACCTGTATGGCGACCCCCAGCTTGACGCCTACGTACGCGAAGCACTGGCGGCCAATACCGACCTGCGCGCCGCCGATGCCAACCTTCGGCGCGCCAGCGCCACCGTGCTGGAGTACCGCGCGCGCGGTGCCGTGCAAGCCGACGTGGATGCATCGGGCACGCTCACCCATGCCGGTGGCTACACCCAGGCATCGGCCGCGCCACAGTCGTATGCGCTCGGCCTTCACCTCTCCTATCCACTGGATCTTGCAGGCGGCATCCGCCGCGGCATCGAAGCCGCCAACGCGGACGCGGAGGCCGTCGCTGCGGCGCGGGACCAGGTCCGCGTGGTCGTCGCTGCGGCCGTCACCCGTGCCTATCTCCAGGTGTGCACCCGAAATCACACGCTCGCTGCAACCCGGCAGGTGCTGGCGGTGCAGCGCGCCACCCTGGACGCAACCCGACGCCTGGCTGCAGGCGGGCGCGGAACGGACTTCGATGTCAGCCGTGCCGGTGCCGCCGTCAATCGCAGCGCGGCGGCGATACCGCACCTGCTGGCGGAACGGCAGGCCGCACTGTTCGAACTGGCCGCATTGATGGGCAGGCTCCCGGCGGACTATCCCAGGGAGGCCGAAGCCTGCCCCCAGCCCCCTGAGCTGGAGCAGGCGCTGCCGGTCGGTGATGGCTGGCAGCTGCTCCAGCGGCGCCCCGACATACGTGCCGCCGAACGCAGCCTGGCCGCCGCGACTGCAATGATCGGTGTCGAGACGGCGGGTCTCTATCCGCAGATCACCTTGGGCGCCTCTTCGGGCGTGGCCGGCACACCGGCGCATCTGCTGTCGGCCGACGGCTTCGGTGCGGGCATCGGTCCCGTGCTGTCATGGCACTGGCCCAACCGCCGCGTGGCCAAGGCCCGCATCGCAGCGGCCGGTGCCAACGCAGATACCGCGCTCGCGTCCTTTGACGGCGTCGTGCTGCAGGCACTGCGGCAGACCGAGACCGCGCTTTCTGCCTGCACGCAGGAGCTTGAACGCGAGCGCAGCCTGGCGCAGGCGCGTGGGGATGCAGCGCGGGCCGCCGGGCAGGCGCAGCAGCTCTACCGTTTCGGCAGGATCGATTTTCTCGACCTGCTTTCGGCCCAGGCCGCGCTGGCAGATGCGGAGTCCGCATTGGCCGTCTCGCGCGCGGAGCGCATTGACCGGCAGATGGATCTTTTCCTGTCGTTGGGTGGAGGCTGGGCTGCAACAGATTCAGCCCCGGGCGGGGTCCAGTGACCCGTTGCCTGGCAGCGGCTGCAGGCCGCGCCGTCTGTTCAGGAATGTACCGCCTACACCCGTATTCATTCACACTGACTGCCCTATATTCCCGCCACAGCGCCGCATGCTGCGGCCATGACGGAGGCATCTCCATGAAGACCACACGCTTGCTTGCCATCGCATTGAGCGCAGCCACCGCGTTGGCTGCGGCCCCCGCGTTCGCCGATCCGCCGCACCACGCCCGTGGCAACGGCCCGCCGCCGCACGCAGGCGGCCCGCACAACCGCGATGCGCCGCCGCCGGGCTGGCAGAAGAAGGCCTGGCGACGTGGCGAGCGCCTGCCGTGGGCCGAAGTGGACCGCCGCTACTGGGTAGACGATTACGCGCGCTATGACCTGCGCGAACCGGGCCGCGACCGGCGTTGGGTGCGTCAGTCCGATAACGAGTACCTGCTGGTGGAGATCGCCACCGGGCTGATCATCGACGCCCTGCATCGCTGAAGCGACCTGCAGCGTCCGCACACGCAGCGATTTACATCGGTGCAGACACCTTACGACCGGGGCCGCCCCGGTCGGCGGTGTCTGCGCCCACGGCGCCCCGCCCGCCTCTGCGGCCCGCCATGCATGCCCTCCCGCAGTGCGATGTACCCGCACATCAGCGCTGTGGCAAAGAGCCCCATCGCCACCAGTATCTCGAATCCCCGCTCACCAAAGAGCAGGCGGATCGATATCTCCAGTGAGCACAGCCTGCCGCAGCGCAGGCCCTGCTCGTTGAAGCCATGGATGAGCACCAGTACGCCCATCAACGTGCACCACGCCACCAGGGCCAGGCTTGCGATGAAGATGAAAGGACGATGGATACGCATGCGCTTGCTGCGGTCCTCTACGGTGATGTCAGGCGCGACGTTGCGATCACGCGATCGGAAGCATCCAGTTCCACCGACCAGGCTTCGGTATCCAGTCCCAGCCGGTTCTCATACCACCATCGGTGCGCACAGCGACCACTGCATCCACGGCTGGCATAGCGGGTAAAGGGAACACCGGCGTGCTCCACCACGTCAGGGGGCCCCAACGCCCGCAGTACCTCGACCCTGCTCGCCCCGACCGGGACCGAGGCGAGCGCGTGGGAATGCCACGCTGAGATCGCCGAGCAACCGGCCACGTACGCCACGAACAGGCCGGCCAGTCCCCACATCAGTGTCCTCATTGACAGATCCCCTCCTGCGCGCGCCCGCGCATCATCCGCGCAGACTCTCTTCGACGTCAAACCCCAACGACAAGCGGACCTGTTGCGGCTCCCGGCAACCGTGCTAGCGTGCGCCGACCGATGTTTCAGGATGAACGCAGGGACACCCGTCGATGGCAGACAAGCGCCGGAAGTGCAGGATCACGCAGGAGCTCGGTCTGTTCGGTGCGGGCCCAAGGGCAGCGCCATGCCGAATCCAACGACCGGCCCTACGGACTGGAACTGCGAGAGCGGCTCAAGCGCCTGGCGCCGGAAGATCTGGTCAGGCTGCTTCCCGGCGGGGACGACAACGATGATCAGCCCTGGAGGAATGATCCGGCGCGCCATCGTCGTGACGCTCTGCAGTGTGCTGTGCGCCTGCGGCCTGGTGATGGACAGTTCGTTCGACACGCTGCGCGAGGCGCTTGACTCCGACATGGTGAACAAGGGATGGATTCCCGGCTGGGTGCCCCACGAGGCGACCGACCTGCGCGAGGTGCACGACCTCGACTCGAACACCAGCGCGCTGGCCTTCACCAAGCCTCCTGCGATACCACTGCGGCTGCCTGCGGATTGCCAGGCAACGACATTCAGTCACAGCGATCCTGTTGCGTTCGATCGATACTGGTGGCCGGGCGACGGGACGCTCAAGTCGTCGTATCGCGTCTTTCGCTGCGCGCCCGAATCCGGAAAATCAGTCTTCGTCGCCATCAACAGGACCGAAGACCACGTGCTCTTCTGGCGAACCTACGCGCGGTGATGCGCCCGCGCCACCCTATTCCTCCCCAGGACCCCATGATGCCCAACGCACGTGCACGCTTCGTCGCCCTCGCCCTGTTGCTCCCGGCGTGGCTGCCGGCCTACGCCACGCAGAATGCCCCCGCCGACGTCAAGGCGATCGAACAGGTGGTCGAAGCGTTCCGCACCTCGCTGATCAACAAGGACAAGCCGACCTACATGGGCCTGTTCTTCTCTGACAAACCGGAAGACATCGGCTGGCAGTTCGTTTCCGAGGATGTGCGCCTGCAGGACATCCGCAAGGCCAAGCCCGATGCGATCAAGGCACGGCAGATTCCCGCCAACAACTTCATCGCGCTGATCGACGGGGCGATGGCCTCGCCGAAGCCGAAGGAGGAGAAGTTCTCCAACACGAGGATCGAAACGGACGGCGATGTGGCCTCGGTCTCGTTTGACTACAGCTTCCACGACGATGGGGTGAAGACCAACTGGGGCAAGGAAATGTGGCAGCTGGTCCGCACCGAGCAGGGCTGGAAGATCTTCTCGGTGATCTACTCGATCCGCGATTCACGCAGCCCGGGCGATTGAACGTCGCTTGACTGGGCCGAACCCAGGCCGCGATCCATTCAGCAAGGGCATTGGCATTCGGCCATCGATCGGGCAGAGTTCGGTCACGCGCAAGGACGCATGCCATGACCCGCCTGCTGATCATCGAAGACAACCCCGAGCTGGTTGCCAACCTGTATGCCTTCTTTGAACCGCTCGGCTACGTGCTGGACGACGCGCGCGACGGCGCCAGTGGCCTGCGCCGGGCCACGCAGCACGACTACGACGCCATCCTGCTGGACCTGATGCTGCCGCGCCTGGACGGCATGACGCTGTGCCAGAAGCTGCGCCAGGAGTTCCAGAACCCGGTGCCGATCCTGATGCTGACCGCACGCGATCCGGTCGAAGACCGCGTGCAGGGCCTGGCCCTGGGCGCGGATGACTACCTGGTCAAGCCGTTCTCGCTGACGGAACTGGATGCACGGATCAAGGCCCTCGTACGAAGGGCACAGGGGCGCCAGGTCCAGAGCGTGCTGGCGTGGAAGGACCTGCAGGTGGACACGCGCTCGCCGCAGGCCTGGCGGCAAGGCCGCTGCATTGCGCTGACGCCCACGTCGCACAAGCTGCTGATGTGCCTGGTGCGTGCAGCTCCCGCCGTGGTGCGCAAGCAGGAGATGGAATACCTGGTCTGGGGCGACGAGCCACCGGACAGCGGCGCGCTGCGAACCCACATCCATGAGCTGCGCCTGCAGGTGGACCGCAACTTCGACACCGCGCTGATCACCACGGTGCACAGCGTCGGCTGGCGCATGCAGGCGTGAGCCCTGCCTCCCTCTACCGCCGCCTGAGCCTGCGCACCCGCATCACGATCTCGTTCGTGCTGTTGATGGCCGGTGCCATGGGCTTCATCGTACTGGCCGAACAGGTCGACTACGACCAGGTCCGGGCTGCTGTCGTCGCACGGACCCAGCACGGCGAAGTGCAAAGGCTGCAGGCCGCGCTGGATCGTGGCCAACGCCCCGCCCTGCCACCAGGGACCCAGCTGTTCGATGCCCAGGACGTGCCATTCGTACTGCGCCAATACGGCCCGGGCTACCACGGCGAAGAGGCGCCCAACGAGTGGCACCTGCGTGTGTTCGACAGTCTTGGCCAACGATACTACCTGCTGCAGGACGCTGCACCCTATGGCTATCTGGAACACCTGATCAATGCCTTTGCGGCACTGGTCATTTCGGTCTGCGTGCTCGGCGCCTTCCTCATCGGCCGCAAGGTCGCTACCCACGTCATCGCGCCCATCACACGATTGGCCGATGCGGTGCAGGACGGCCACAAGCCCTTTCCCTACCAGGACGCACGCGACGAGATCGGCGTGCTCGCGCGCGCCTTTGCCCGCCATAGTGACGAGCTCGAACGGTTCCTGTATCGCGAGCAGTGCTTCAGCGGCGATGCCAGCCACGAGCTGCGCACGCCCTTGGCCATCATCGGCGGTGCTGCCGAAACGCTGGCCTGCCAGCTTCCGGCCGACAGCCACCTGGTTCCCAGCGCGGCACGCATCCTGCGTACCACCCAGGAGATGCAGCGCCAGCTGACCTGCCTGCTGCTGCTCTCGCGTGCCCCCGGCGCCGTGCCGCGCAACGCGGTGGCCCTGCGTCCGCTGCTCGAGTCCTGCATGGAGCGCTGCCAGCCCTGGCTTTCCGGCAAGCCGGTGACCGTTGCGTTTGATGCCCAGCATGACGCCGTGCTGGTCACCAACGCGGATCTGGCGCACAGCATCATCTGGAATCTGCTGCGCAATGCCTGCCAGTACACCGAAAGCGGCGAAGTGCGGATCACCCTCCACGACACCGCACTCATCGTCGCTGACACCGGACCCGGCCTGCCGTCCAGCATCGACCCACGGCAGTTCCAGCGCTTCGTGGCCGGTGGCGCGCACAGCGGCGAGGGGCTGGGGTTGTCGATCGTGCAGCGCATCGTCGAGCACCTGGGCTGGACGATGACCGTGCAATCCTCCGGGCAGGGGTGCCGGTTCACCCTCCGCTGGCCCCGCCCCCCGCATCTGACGGATTCCTGACATCGGGCTGCACATGCTCCGGGCTGCTCCCCCGCTCTGGAGACGGCATGCAGCACCCCAAGGACAGCGGCAAGTACCCGCACGGCAAGACCGGATTGAGCCGCATCTTCCACACCCTTATCCATTCGCGCGATGGCTTCATCGCCACCTTTCGCGGCGAGGCGGCGTTCCGCCAGTTGTTGCTGCTGCACGCTCTGCTGATGGCGGCTGCGTTCGTGCTGGACATCAGCACGGTCGAGCGGGCACTGGTGCTGGCGGTCTGCTTCATCAGCCTGCTGGTGGAACTGCTCAACTCGGCGATTGAAGCCGTGGTTGATCGCATCTCGCTGGAGAAGCATCCGCTGTCCAAGAACGCCAAGGACATGGGCAGCGCCGCGCAGACCACCGCGTTGTTGATGGTGGGTGCGGTGTGGGGCGTGATCCTGCTGGGCTAGCCCGGCAATCCTGACAACTTCCTGATAAGGCCGTTTCGATACTGCGCGCACTCCTGTTCCGCGGAACCTGCTCGTGCGTCAATGCCTCCGTTTCCCGCGGTCCCATCCAATCGTTCTGGTCTGGGCCGCCGCACTGTTCTTCGCCACGATTGGAAACATTGCCCTCTGGAAGACGCTCTGGGGGCTGATCGATCTCAACAGCCTGCGCAGCATGCTGTTCCTGGCCAGCCTGCCGCCGCTGCTGTTCTGCCTGTTCAACCTGCTGCTGACGCCACTGCTGGCACTGCCATTCCTGCGCAGGCCGCTGCTGGTGCTGCTCGTTGTCGTCAGCGCCGCGTGCAGCTACTTCATGCTGCACTACAACGTGCTGATCGATCGCAGCATGGTGCAGAACGTGTTCGAGACCAATCAGGCCGAACTGAACGCCTATCTGTCGCTGCCGCTGCTGTTGACCCTGCTGGCGCTGGGCGTGCTGCCCGCTGCCGGGCTCGCCCTGGTGCGCACCACCAGCGGGGCCGGTTCGATACGTTCGCTGCTGGTGTGGCCGGCCAACGTCCTGGCGTCGCTTGTGGTGCTGCTGGTGATCGGCTTTTCGTTCTACAAGGACTACTCCTCGCTGCTGCGCAACAACCGCTACATCCGCGACCAGGTACTGCCGTTGAACGTGGTGCGCCATACCCACGGCTACCTGAAAAGCCTCTACAGCACCCGCCAGCAACCGTTGCGCCCGATCGGCACGGACGCGCGGCGCGTTCCGGGCCCGCGCCCGAAGCTGGTGGTCATGGTCGTCGGCGAGACCGCGCGTTCACAGAACGTCCAGCTCAACGGCTACCCACGCGCGACCAATCCCCGGCTCTCGCGCAAGGATGGCGTCATCAGCTTCAGTGATGTTTCCTCATGCGGAACCGCAACGGCGATTTCGGTACCGTGCATGTTCTCGCAGATGACCCGCCAGCAATACGACGACGTCCGCGCGGCGACCGAGGAGAACGTGCTGGACATCCTGCAGCGTACCGGCGTCGGCGTGCTCTGGCGCAACAACAACAATGGCGGCTGCAAGGGCGTGTGCGAGCGCGTGCCGACCGAGGACATGCCCGCACTCAAGGTGGCCGGCCAGTGCGTCAACGCCGACGGCACCTGCTACGACGACGTGCTGCTGCATCGGCTCGGCGCACGCATCGACGCCGTCCACGGCGATGCCCTGGTCGTGCTGCATCAACTCGGCAGCCATGGACCGACCTACTTTGAACGGTATCCCGCAGCGTCGCGGGCCTTCAGCCCGACCTGCGACAGCAACCAGATCCAGCACTGCAGCAACGAGGCACTGGTCAACACCTATGACAACACCCTGGTGCATACCGACCAGGTGCTGGCGGAGACCATCGACCTGCTGCAGGGCTATTCGGACCACCGCGACGTTGCGCTGATCTATGTCTCCGACCATGGTGAGTCGCTCGGCGAACGCGGCATGTACCTTCACGGCACGCCCTACTTCATCGCCCCGCGCGAACAGACCCAGGTGCCGATGGTGATGTGGCTCTCAACGGAGTTCAGCCGCAACGCGGGCCTGGACATGGCCTGCCTGCGTGGGAATGCGCTGCGCCGCGCCTACAGCCACGACAATGTCTTCCATTCCCTGCTGGGCCTGTTCGGTGTCAGCAGCAGCGTGTACCAGCGCGATCTGGATGTCTTCGCCGGCTGCCGGGCGACGACCGGCGCACCGCTCGCCACCGCGCCGGCCAAGCGGCACCGGCTGATGCCGGTCACCGCCCGGAACGTGGCACGCTACTGTGCGGCCAGGGCGAAATCCAGGCCGGCGCATACCGCCGCCACCTGGGCGTCGTTGCATTCCTGCGGGTTGGTGCGCGGGCTGTCCGGGTAGACCTCGGTGGTGGTGGCAAAGCGTGCATCGGTGAAGCCGGCGCAGGCACCAATCGAACGCGATTCGCCCCAGACCACGCCCGGCGACTGCAACGGCAGGCCGACCAGGTTGCCCTCGGCGTCGGCCGGGGCGATATGGGTGACCGGGGCGACGGCGGCGATCAGGGCCTTCTGGAACTCGGCCTGCGGATCCTCGCTGTTGCCGATCACGTAGAAGCCGTCCGGAATCGTGTCGCGCTCGAACGGCTTGCCGTCGCGGGCGCAGCGGGCCGGATCGAACTCGTGCAGGTCGCTGTCGGTGGTCTCGTGCAGGTCCAGATGCACCAGCAGGTTCGGCTTGCGCTCGGCCACCCAGCGCATCAGCGCGGCGGCTTCCTCGATCTGGCCGCCGTCACGGAAGCTGCGGTTCGGGTCGATGGCATCCGGGTTCCAGCGCTGGATGCGCTCGTAGCCCCATGGGCTGACGCACGGCGCCACGATCAGGTTCAGCCGGCCCAGGTAGCGCTCGGCCTGCTGTTCCAGGAACTGCAGGGCGCCATGCACGCCACTGGTCTCATAGCCGTGCACGCCGCCGGTGATCAGCGCGGTCGGCAGCGCCGGGTTCCAGTCGTGGTTGACCACGGCGAACAGCGGGTAATGGTCCGGCGCGTAGTCCAGCTGACCGTACTGGATCACATCGAAGCTGTCGTCCAGGCGTTCAAGCGCGGCCACCACATCGTCGTGGTAGCTGCGCTGGCGCTGCTGGCGGGCCCGCCACTGTGCGCGTTCCGCGTCGCCCCAGGGCTGTCCGGGGGTGCCGATCGGGTAGAACTGCGCAACAGTCATTGGGGAACTCCAGGGGTCGAACGGATGGGTGCAGCCGGACATTCTAAGCCTTGTCGCGCCTGCGGGCCCCTCCCCCCGGCCCCGCCTTCATCCAGGCCGGGTCATCTGGTTGTAAAATCAACGGTTTTTGGCCCCTCACCCCTTGATGGCGAACGCAGCGCAGCCGGTCCTGGGTGGACCGGAGTTCCTCCGCCTGCTCGCCCGTCTCAGCGACGGCGCGATGCCGGCCACCAGTCCCGCCCTGACCGATCGCCTCGGCCAGTGGGTGGACTGGAGCCGCGCCGTGGCCCTGTCCGGGGCGCTCGGCGGACGCCTGCCCGAGCCCGGTGAAGCCGCCGAAGCGCTCGAGGATGTGCTGGCCGACTGCGCGCAGGCGCACGCCAGCCTGCTGGCCTCGATCAGTGAGGATGCCGAAGCCGAGCGCCTGCTGGACCTGGCCGAAGCCGCCGCTGTACCCAACTTCGCCTCGCTGCGCCAGCGCTATCGGGTGCTGCAGCAGGCCATCCAGACCGCCACCGGGCGCCTGCGCGGCCGCCTGCGCGACCAGCTGGTGCAGGTTTCGCCCGAGCTGGCGCGGCTGGCCGAGGTCGATGCGGTGATGGAACAGACCCTTACCCCGCGCGAGCACAGCCTGCTGGCCACGGCGCCGGCGGTGCTCGGCGCCCGTTTTGAACGCGTGCACGGCCAGCCCGGCTGGCGCGCGGCCTTCCGCCATGACATGCGCACCCTGCTGCTCGCCGAGCTGCAGCTGCGCTTCCACCCGATCGAAGGGCTGCAAGACGCCCTGCGCTCCCACTGACCGGAACACCATGTCCAGAACTGCTTTCCATGTCGTTGTTTTCCTTGTCGGCCTGCTGGCCGTGTGCTGGATCGGCATTGGCTACGTTTCGGTGCATCCGCTGGGTGCAGCGGTGGCGGCGATCATCGCGGCCTGCTACATCGCCGGTGGCGTGGAGCTGTATCGCTACCGCCAGGCCAGCAACGGCCTGCGCAGCGCGCTGAACGACCTGTCCAGCGCGAAGGAAAGCCTCGCCGCCTGGCTGGAACGCGTGCCGCTGGGCCTGCGCAACGCCGTGCGCCTGCGCGTGGAAGGCGAGCGCACCGCCCTGCCCGCACCGGTGCTGACCCCATACCTGGTTGGCCTGCTGGTGCTGCTGGGCATGCTCGGCACCCTGCTGGGCATGATGGACACGCTGCGTGGCACCGGCCTGGCGCTGCAGAGTGCGGCCGACATGGCCGCGATCCGCGGCTCGCTGGCCTCGCCGGTGCAGGGCCTGGCGGTGGCATTCGGTACCTCGATCGCCGGTGTGGCCAGCTCGGCCATGCTCGGCCTGCTGGCGGCATTGCTGCGTCGTGACCGCCTGCAGGCCGTGCAGCAGCTGGACCGCGCCATTGCCGGCGACCTGCATCCGTACTCGCAGGCCTGGCAGCGCGCCGAATCGCTGCGCCTGCTGCAGGCACAGTCTGCGGCGCTGCCGGCGCTGGTCGACCGCCTGCAGGCGATGACCAGCACTTTTGAACAGCACAGTGCGGCCGCCAATGAGCGCCTGCTGGCCGGCCAGGCCGAGTTCCTGACCCAGAGCCAGGCCCTGCAGGAACGCCTGGCCGTCTCGCTGCAGCAGTCGCTGCGCGAAGGGGCCGAAGCCAGCGCCGCCGCCATCGGTGGTGCGCTGCAGCCGATGGCCGAAACCACCCTGGCTGGCCTGGCCCATCACGGCGAAGCACTGCATGCCCGCGTCGAGCAGGCCGTGCAGCAGCAGCTGGCCGGCCTGAGCGAGGGTTTCGAGCGCAGCCGCGTCGCCACCGAGGCCAGCTGGGCCAAGGTGGTGAGCGAGCAGACCCAGGCACAACAGGCGCTGGTCAGTGATCTGCGCCAGCACCTGCAGGCCTTCAGCGATGGCCAGGGCACGCACGCCGAAGCACTGGTCGCGCGTATCGGCGAGCGCCTGCAGGCCGATGCCCGCGGCAATGCCGAGGCATGGCGCGCCGCCGCCGAACAGCAGCAGGCACTCAACAGCGCGCTGGTCGAACGCCAGCAGCAGGCGTTGCTGGCCTCCAGCGAGCATCTGGACGCGCGCGCGCAGGCGCTGCTACAGGCGCTGGAGCAGCACCACAGCACCAGCCAGGCGCTGCTGCAGGACCACGAACTGCAGCGTTCGCAGCAGTGGCAGGCCGCGCAGGCCGCTGCCGCGGCCGCGCACGCCGAACTGCAGGCTGGCCTGGACAGCCGCGAGCAGCAGCGCCAGGCGCGCTGGGACGCGATCAGCGCCGAGCTGCAGCAGGCCCACGCCGCGCTGCAGGCGCAGCTGCAGGCCGGCGACGAACAGCGCCTGCAGCGCTGGAGCGAAGCCTTGCAGCACGTTTCCAGCGACCTGGCCGAGCGCCTGCAGGCCAACGGCGAACACCTGGCTGCGCAGCAGCAGCAGGTCTGCGACACCCTGGCGGCCACCGCACAGCAGATCGGCGAGAACGGTCGCGCGCAGGCCAGCGCCACGCTGGCTGAAGTGTCTACCCTGCTGCAGACGGCCGCGGCCGCGCCCAAGGCTGCTGCCGACGTCATCAACGAGCTGCGCAGCACGCTGTCCGAGAGCCTGGTGCGTGACAACGCGATGCTGGAAGAGCGCGGCCGCCTGCTGGCCACCGTGCAGACCCTGCTGGATGCGATCAATCACGCTTCGCACGAGCAGCGCACCGCTGTGGACGCACTGGTCGGTGGCTCGGCCGAGCTGCTGGAGCGGGTTGGCAATCGCTTCACCGACCATATCGCCGCAGAGACCGGCAAGCTGGATGGCATTGCCGCAGCGCTCAACGGCAGCGCTGCCGAAGTGGGCCAGCTGGCCGGCACGTTCGGCGAAGCGGTCGCGCAGTTCGGCAGTGCCGCCACCGAGCTGTCCGGCCGCCTGGAACAGATCGGCGGCGCACTGGATGCCTCGCTGGCCCGCAGCGACGAGCAGCTGGCCTACTACGTAGCCCAGGCGCGCGAGGTGGTCGACCTCAGCCTGCTGTCGCAGAAGCAGGTGATGGAAGAACTGCAGCAGCTGGCCGCGCGCCGCGGCAAGGCCGGCAGCGCATGAGCGACGAGCTGGAGGTCGACGGCGGTTCGCATGCCCCGATCTGGGCCGCCTTCGGCGACCTGATGTCGGTGCTGCTGGGCGCGTTCGTGCTGATACTGGTCGGTGTGGTCGCCGTGCAGCTGGAGCTGTCGCAGCGACTGGACCAGGAAGTGAAGCAGCGCCAGGCCGAAGCCAAGCGCCTGCAGACGCTGGAGCAAGCGTTGGCTGGACCGCTGGCGGCCGGTCGCGTGACGCTGGTGGATGGCCGCATCGGCATCAGCGGCAGCGTGCTTTTCGCGCTGAACTCCGACCAGCTGCAGCCGGAAGGCCAGGAGCTGCTGCGCAGCCTGGCCGCACCGCTGGCCGCCTACCTGGGCAGCCGCGAAGAGATCCTGATGGTCAGCGGCTTCACCGATGACGCGCCGGTGCGCGAAGGCAACCGGCGTTTCGCCGACAACTGGGAGCTGTCGGCGCAGCGCTCGCTGACCGTGACCCGCACCCTGATCGCCGATGGCGTACCGGCGGACGCCGTGTTCGCCGCCGCGTTCGGCAGCGAGCAGCCGGTCAGTTCCAATGCCGATGAGGAAGGCCGCGCACGCAACCGTCGCGTCGAGATCGCGCCGATTCCCAAGCCCAAGGCCCCGGATGCCAAGTAAGTC
The DNA here is from genome assembly GCF_059368215.1 of Stenotrophomonas sp. YJH_SMC_123. Taxonomy (NCBI): domain Bacteria; kingdom Pseudomonadati; phylum Pseudomonadota; class Gammaproteobacteria; order Lysobacterales; family Lysobacteraceae; genus Stenotrophomonas; species Stenotrophomonas sp. YJH_SMC_123. Next base: position 189,768 of record NZ_JCAFRM010000006.1, on the reverse strand, counting down.
GCCAGCGCTCGAAGGCCTGCGCGCACTGGTGCGCGACCTTGATGCAGGGTCGCGCTCGCTGCCGCATTACCCGCAGGTGCCGATGCTGCAGCAGGTGCAGCGCGAGTGGTCGGAGCTGCGCAGCGAGCTGCAGGTGCGCCGCTCCCTGCGCGCCGAGGCCCCGGCTGACGGCGGCCCGCTGAACTCGGCGGTGCTGGTGCAGCGCATGCTGGACACGATGCAGGCCACCAGCCCCGGCTACCTGCGCCACTTCATCGACTACGTGGACACCTTGTCCTGGCTGCAGGCACTGCAGGATGGCGCCGCCAGCGGTGCGGATAGCGCAAAGCCGAAGCGCACGCGCAAGCCGCGCCAAACGCCGAAGGAGTAGCGCCGGCCGCTGGGCGGCAATTGATTGATGGCCGCAGGTCCATGGGGTTGCCGGCCAGCGGCCGGCACTACCATCGCGGGTGCTCTGTGCGCCGGCACACGATCTGCACTGCGCTTCGGTTCTGCCTTGGTACTGCCTGCCGCTGGCCGGCAATTGATTGATGGCCGCAGGTCCATGGGGTTGCCGGCCAACGGCCGGCACTACCATCGAGGGTGCCCTCTGCGCCGCAGCGCGATCTGCGCTGCGCTTCGGTTCTGCCGTGGTAGTGCCGGCCGCTGGCCGGCATCACACCCAGTCCGACCACGCATGCGGATACTCGCCAATCTGCCCAGCAAGACCGGCGCGTACCGGATTCCCCAGGATGTACAGCGCTTGCCGCGCCATCGACTCCTCGGCCCTCACGGCATGATCGAAGTAGCCGGGCTGCCACACCGTACTTCGACGGCCCGCCAAGCGATTCAGGGCAAGCGCGCTCGACGATTTCATCCGGCGTGCGATGTCTGGAAGGTGGGCTGCGCGCAGCTCGAACATCCAGTGGACGTGATCCGGCATGACGACCCATGCGTGTGACCGTACGAGCCCGCGCTGCTCGATGTAATCGAACTGGTCGATCACACATGCTGCTGCAGCTTTGCTTTCAAGGAGCCGGCGGCGCTGATGCGTGGTAGTTGTCAGAACGTAGACCTGGCCGATGATCGAGTAACGGCCCAGGCGGAGGCGATGGCTGCTCATGCGCCATGGTGGGTCGATCATTGCGCGTTGGCTGTCGGGCCATGGCTCGACGGGGGTTGGGAGATGTCTGAAGGTGAATGAGGTTGCCGGCCAGCGGCCGGCACTACCGGGGGCCGTAGGTTGCCGGCCAGCGGCCGGCACGACCACAGCCGGCAGGCGGCCGTCGGGGCTCAGCCGCGCAGGGTGGCGCCGCCGTCGACGTACAGGTCGCTCATGGCCACGTGCCCGGCCTGATCGGAGAGCAGGAACATCACCGAGTGCGCGATGTCCTCCGGGGTGGCCAGCTTGCGCAGTGGAATGCCGGCCTTGTAGGTCTCCAGGCTGCCGGCGATCACCCGCTCGGCACCGTGCTCGTCCTGCCACATGCCGGTCTGCATCGGGGTCAACGTCGATCCCGGGGCGACGATGTTGCAGCGGATTCCCAGCGGCGCCAGCTCCAGCCCGAGGCAGCGGGTGAACATGGTGGCGGCGGCCTTGGATGCCGCATAGGCGGCCATCCCGTGTCGCGGCACACCGGCCGCATTCGAGCTGACGGTAACCATCGCGCCCTGCCCGCGCGGCGACATCACCCGCGCCAGAGCACGCCCGACATGGAACACGCCGTCGGTGTTCACCGCGAACACCCGGCGCCAGTCGTCATCGCCGGTCTCGGTCACGCCGCCCACATGCAGCACACCGGCCACGCTGGCGGCCAGCATGATCGGTCCGATGCTGGACTCGACCCGATCCACCAAGGCGTCGACGGCCGCACTGTCGGTCACGTCAAGAGCAAACGCCTGCACACGTGCATCCGCGAACATGGGTGCCTCGCGATCAGTCGCCACCACGATGCAACCGGCCGCGGCCAACAGCCGTACCAGTGCCTCACCGATGCCCCCGGCGGCACCGGTCACCAGCGCCACACGACCTTCAAAACCGGTCAATTGCATGTTGCGGTCTCCTGTTGCTCGTCCCAGTGGCGCAACCGCGCCGACAACCACGGTGCCAGCTGCGCCACCGCATCGCGGCCGGTCAGTTCGGCGTGCAGGAACGGCAGTTCCAGTGCCTGCACCTTGCGCGCGTGGCTCCGCCACAACGCCGACTGCAGCTGTGGCCGCGCCTGGAGATCCCGGCCAGCGCGGACGTGCACCAGCGTGCCCTCGAACGGCCGGTGGATATGTTCACGGATCAGCCGATTGGTACCGGTCACCGCGCGCACCACGCCGTCAAGCACCACATCCGGCAGGCTGCCCAGTGCACTCCCGCCGCGACGCAGGAACGCGAGTATGCGTTCCCGGCTGTCCAGTTCCGGATGCGCATCCGGGTCATGGCCGGCAATCGCCAGTAGTGCCCGCAGTGCGGCGACGGCGTCCGGTTCAGGCTCGGCCCGCCAGCACTCGCTGGGATAGGCGTCCAGCAGCACCAGTTCGCCGACGTCGCGGCCGATCTCATGCAGCCGCACCGCCATCGCCTGGGCCAGGATGCCGCCCACCGACCAGCCCAGCAGATGCACCGGCCCCTTCGGCTGCAGTGCGACCACGCGCTGTACGTAGTCGTTGGCCATCGCCTCGATGCTGCTCGGCAGTGGCAGCCGCGCGTCCAGTGCCGGCGACTGCAGGCCATACACCGGGCGGGCTGGTTGCAGTGCCCGGGCGAGCGTGCGGTAGTTCCAGACGATGCCACCGGCCGGGTGCAGCACGAACAGCGGCGTGGGCCCGGCAGCGTCGGTTGCGGCCAGCGCGATCACCGGCCCCAGCGCGTGATCGGCCAGCGCGGGTGGCGCGGCAATACGAACCGCCAGCGCGGCCACGGTGGGCTGGGCAAACAAGGCGCCCAAACCCAGATCGCAGCGCCAGCGCTGCTCGATCGCCAGCAGCAGGTGCACCGCCGACAGCGAGTCACCGCCGAGACTGAAGAAGTCCGCATCCACCGCCACCGGCGCCTCACGCCCAAGCGCCTGTGCGAACAGCAACGCCAGCTCCTGTTCCAACGGCGTGCGCGGCGCCAAGCCGGCAACTTCACGTTGCGGTGGCTTCGGCAACGCATTGCGGTCGAGCTTGCCGTTGGCGGTCACCGGCCAGTGGTCCACACCAACGATGGCCGAGGGCACCATGTAGTCCGGCACACGCGTGGCGAGGTGGCTGCGCAGCATTACGGCATCGGCAAGCGCGGTCGGCACATAGGCCACCAGACGCGCTTCGCCGGGAGCATCCTGGCGTAGCAGCACTTCCACCCGCTCCATGCCCGGCAGTTCGCGCAAAGCCGCCTCGATCTCGCCCAGTTCGATGCGCAGGCCGCGCAGTTTCACCTGATGGTCGCTGCGGCCCAGGTACTCCACCGCACCATCGCGGCGCCAGCGCGCCACGTCGCCGGTGCGGTAGATGCGCTCGCCCGCCAGGAAAGGATCGGCAAGGAAGCGTTCGGCGGTCAGATCGTCGCGACCGAGATAGCCGCGTGCCAGCTGCACGCCGCCCAGGTACAGGTCACCGGCCACACCGACCGGCACCGGCTGCATCCGGGCGTCCAGCACGTACAGGCGGGTGTTCCAGACCGGGAAGCCGATCGGCACCGGCCGCGAGCGATCCTGCGCTGACGCCGGCCAATAGCTGACATCTACTGCGGCCTCGGTCGGGCCGTACAGGTTGTGCAGTTCTGCGCGCACGCGCGCATGGAAGCGGTCGCGCAACGCAGCGTCCAGCGCCTCGCCACTGGTGAATACGCGGCGCAGCTGCAAACCTTCGGAGGCCGGCGCAGCGAGGAAGGCGTCGAGCATCGACGGCACGAAATGCGCGGTGGTGATGCCATGGCCCCGGATCAAGCGCGCCAGTTCAGTGGGATCGCGATGCGCATCGGGCCTGGCAACCACCAGCGTTGCCCCGCACAGCAGCGGCAGGAAGAATTCCCAGACCGAGACATCGAAGGTGGCCGGGGTTTTCTGCAGCACGCGGTCATCGGCGCCGATGTCGTAGTGCTCGCGCATCCACAGCAGGCGATTGACGATCGCGCGGTGTTCGACGACCACGCCCTTGGGCTCGCCGGTCGAACCGGAGGTATAGATCACATAGGCGGCATCGCTGGGCGCAGGATCCGCCCATGGCGCCGCAAAACTCAGCGCGGTCCACTGCTCCGGCGCGAGCACCGGCACACCGGCCATGCGCACCGATACGTCTGGCGCAGCCAGTACGCACACCGGCTGCGCCGACGCAAGAATACGTGCCAACCGCTCGTCAGGATGGGCAAGGTCCAGCGGAAGATAGGCCGCGCCTGCGCGCAGCACCGCGACCAGCGCGAGCACCAGTTCCAGCGAGCGCGGCAATGCCACCGCGACTACGCTGCCCGGGCCGACGCCCATCCCGCGCAGTTGTGCGGCAAGCGCGAAACTGCGCGCTTCCAGCGTTGCATAGTCGAGCGTAGTGTCGCCGAACACCAGCGCCGGCGCGTGCGGATCCCGATCCATGCCCTGCTGCAGCAGTTCAACCAGGGTAGTCTCGGGAAGCGCGTGCGCGGTGGCATTGAAACCGTGCAGCACCTGCTGCGCCTCCTCAAGCGTCGCCAAAGGCACGGCTGCGATATCGTCAGCCTGCAATGCTGCCGACACGAAATGCAGCAACCGCGCTGCATGCGCCTCGACATCCTCGCGACTGTACAGCGCGGGATTGGCCTCGATCTCCAGATCGAGAAGGTGCTGGCCATCGCCACGGAAGCCCAGTGTCAGATCATCCACCGGCCCGGTGCACAGCACCTCCAGCGTCGCCTGCACGCCGGCCAGCGCCAGCGGCTTGTAGAACGGCTGCACATTCACCAGCGGACCGTGCAGGCGCTGCTGCGCGCCGACCAGCCCCAGGTCCCGGCGCAGCTGCTCACTGCGGTAACGGCCGCGCTTGCGACCCTGGCTGAGCTGCCGGCCCAGGCCGCGGGTGAAGGCCTCGACGCTGCCCTCGCCGGCCGCTACGCGCAGCGGCAACACGTTCATCGCCATCGCCGGCACCCGCGCCGACGCGTTGCCGAGCCGGCCCATGTAGGGCACGCCCAGCACCACTTCATCGGCGGCGCTCATCCGCCGCAGGTACTCGCCCGCCAGCGCGGCCAGCACATCCGGCCAGGGCTGCAGCCAACGTGCCGAGGCCTGCAGCAGCTGCTCACGGAAGGCCGCATCGAGCGGCTGCACCCAGCGCAGCGCATCGTCGCTGGCCGCCACGGTACCCGCCAGGCCCACGCCCGCCGGCGCCCCCTGCAACTGCTCGCGCCACCAGCGCCCGGCCTGCGCACGACGCGGGTCGGCACGATAGGCGGCGTCATCCGCCAGCACGCCCGCCAGCCCTGGCAGCGGTTCAGCCATGCGACCGGCATGCAACGCGCACACGCGATCGGTGAACAGCGCCATGCCGTAGCCATCGGCGGCCAGATGATGCACGCGCAGGTACCAGACCCAGCGCTGCCCGCCCAGGTCAAACAACACCTGCTGACTGATCCGGTCACGGGTGGGATCGACCGGGCTCAGACGGTCGGTGTGCATCAGGTTGCGTGCCGCAGCGGCGGGATCCGCCGCGGTGGAAACATCGCGCACCGAAAGCAGCGGCACGTGTGCCGGGTCATGCCACTGCAGCGGCTGGCCATCGGCCCCTTCGGCAAAGCGCAATGCGAAGGCCTGGGCCTCGCCTGCAGCCTGGTCTGCCGCTGCAATGAACGCGGCCACGTCCAACGGGCCGTCGATCCACACCGCGTGCGCGGTATTGAATGACGGATTGTCCGGTGCCAGCCGCTGTGCGAACCACAGTCCGGCCTGGGCCTCGGTCAATGCCACCGGTGTGGCCAGCGCAGCGGCGTTCATGCGTTCTGCGCGGCCTGCAGTTGCTGCACCACAGCCCACCACTGGCGCAGCGTGGTGTGCTCGGCCAACTGCGAGAACTCCAGCGGCAGGCCGGTGTTGCCCCAGGCCAGGACCAGGCCGAGCATGCGCATCGAGTCCAGGTCCAGGTCGATCAGGTTGTCGTCGTCACCGATCTCGGCCGGGGCACATTCCAGCACGCGCGCCACGTCGGCACGCATGCGCTCCAGATCCAGCACCTCACCCGTGGCAGCCATCACAGCACCTCCAGCAGCTGGTCGGTGGTCATCGGCACCCCGCTGGTGCGCGCAATCCAGTGCAGCGCCTGATCATGATCGGCGCGCGAGAAGTCCGCCACGGCATCGGCGGCGATGAAGGCCTCGATATCACGCTGGAACGCTTCGACCACGGTCGCGGTGCAGCCGATATGCGCGTACACGCCGGTCACCAGCAACTGGTCGCGGCCACGCACCCGCATCAGCGTCTCCAGGTTGCTGCGCTGGAACGCGCTGTAGCGGTGCTTCACCAGCACGTGCTCGCCAGGCTGCGGTGCCAGTGCCTCGATGATTGGTTCATGGTCGGTGCTGCGACGCATGCCTGGTCCCCACAGGTCGGCCTGCAGGCCACGGTCACGGCGGTCCTGGTCGCCATGCTGGGCGGTGTAGAACACCGGAATGCCGTGCGCGCGGCAATGCGCCAGCAGCCGTGCGATGTTGTCCACTGCCGGCCGCAGCGGTGCGTTGCCGGCGTCGAATGCGGCCAGGAAATAGCGCTGCATGTCGTGCACCAGCAGCGCGACACGATCGCGCTGCGGGCGCCACGGGCCGCGCGCCTGCGGCAGTTCGGCGGCAGTCGGCAAGGGGTAATCGGTGATACGGGGCAGCGCCATCAGCGCGTTCCTCCTGTCTGTTGCAGATGACGCGCACGCAGCTGCGCGCGCAGTTCGCGGCGGCTGATCTTGCCGACCGCGGTGGTATCGAAACTGTCGACGAACACGACCTGGTCGGGCACCTTGAACGCGGCCAGGCCGCGCCCGCGCATCCAGGCCTTCAGTGCCGGGGCCTTGATCGGCTCACCCTGCTGGATCACGAACGCGCAGCTGCGCTCACCGAGATACTCGTCAGGAATGGAGACCACGGCGGCGTCGAACACGCCGGGGTGGGCCAGAAGGTGATCTTCGATCTCCTCGGCGGAGATTTTCTCGCCCGCCCGGTTGATGTGGTCACCGGCACGGCCCTGCACCACCAGGTAGCCTCCGGGCAGCTGCTGCACGCGGTCGCCGGTGCGGTAGAAGCCGTCGTCGGTGAACGAACGCGCATTGGCCACCGCATCGTTGTGGTAGCCACGGATGGTGTAAGGGCCGCGGGTCAGCAGATGCCCTACCTCGCCTTCCGGCACCGGCTGGTCATGGTCATCGACCACGCGCACCTCGTCGTCCGGGCTGATCGGCCGGCCCTGGCAGGCTACGATCAGTTCTTCCGGATCATCCAGCCGTGTGTAGTTCACCAGGCCTTCGGCCATGCCGAACACCTGCTGCAGGGTGCAGCCCAGGCCGTCAATCACCCGCCGTGCGGCTTCCGGCACCAGTTTGGCCCCGCCTACCTGCAGTACCTGCAGGCTGGACAGGTCGTGCTTGCTGGTGGCGGCGGCCTGTGCCCACAACAGCGCCAGCGGCGGCACCAGCCCACAGCAGGTCACTTGCTCACGCGCGATCAGCGGGAAGGCCACGTCCGGCCCCGGACCGGGGCTGAGCACTACGCGGGCACCTGCATACAGCGCGCCGAAGAAACCGGGCGAGCTCATCGGGAAGTTGTGCGCGGCCGGCAGCGCGACCAGGTACACGCTGTCGCGGTCGATGCCGCAGAGGTCATTGCTGGCACGGAACGAGTAGATGTAGTCGTCGTGGGTGCGTGGAATCAGCTTGGACAGCCCGGTGCTGCCACCGGAGATCTGCAGGAACGCCACCGACTGCGGGTCCGGGTCGGCCGGCAGCTGGTTGCGGTCTCCCTGCAGCGCCTCGAGCGTGGTGAACTCTGCTGCGTCGCCATCGATGACCACGTTGCGCAGTGCCGGCACCTCGGCCTGCAGCGCCCGCGCCAGCCCGCGATGATCAAAGCCATCGTGCAGGTCGGCAGTGATGTAGGCACTGGCTTCGGCCTTGTTGGCGAAGTGCACCAGCTCGGTGATGCGGTGCGCCGGCAGCGCGTACACCGGCACCAGGCCGGCGCGGAACAGCCCGCATACGGTGGCGATGAACCCGGCGGTGTTGCCCAGCTGTACCAGCACCCGCTCACCGGGTTGCAGGCCGAGTGCCAGCAGTCCGGCACCGATGCGACCGGCCTCGTGCCACAGCTGCGCGTAGCTCAGGCGCACATCGCCAGCGACCACGGCGATGTCATCAGCGTAGCGTTCCGCACGCTCACGCAGGAACGCCGGGAAGGTCTCGCCGCGCCAGTAGCCCGCCTCGCGATAGCGCGCCACCAGCGCATCGGGCCATGCCTGCTGCAGTGGCAGGCGGGAAGAAACAGTGGGCGTGTTCATGCAGCAGGCTCGATGACGGGCGCGGCGTCGTGGACGCCCAACGCGTTCAACAGGGCGGCAAACTTCGCCGCGGTTTCGGCGACCTCGGCCTCGGGCTGCGACTGGGCAACGATGCCGGCGCCGGCGTACAGGCGCAGCTGCGTGCCCTGCAGGCGTGCGCAGCGGATCGCCACATACCAGTCACCATCCCCTTGCGCATCCAGCCAGCCGACCGCACCGGCATAGAAGCCACGCGGCACCGGCTCAAGCTCGCGGATACGCTGCAGTGCCGCCAGCCGGGGTGTACCGCAGACCGCCGGCGTTGGATGCAACTGCGCCAGCAGCTCGGCCGCCGATGTCTGCGGATCCTTCAGGGTGGCGTGGATGCGGGTGCCGAGATGCCACATGCTGGCGGTGGCATGCAGCACCGGGCGCGGCTGCGCATCGATGTGGCTGCAGTACGGCGCCAGGCCCTCGATGATGGCCTCGACCACGTGGCGGTGCTCGTCATGGTCCTTGTTCGAAGCCAGCAGCGCCTGCGCGGCGCGCTCGTCCTCGGCGGCATCGGCACTGCGGCGCGCGGACCCGGCCAGCGGGTGCGACAACAGCTCGGCGCCACGCTTGCGCAGCAGCAGCTCCGGTGTTGCGCCGACCAGCCAAGCCGGTGCGTGCCCCGGTTCAACCGGAAGCGGCACCGCATAGGTCGCCACCGAGGGATCCGCGCCCAACCGCGCCAGCAGCACCTCTGGAGACAGCGCATGGCGGCTGTGCGCCAGCAGGCTGCGCGCCAGCACCACCTTGTGCAGGTCCTGGTCGGGCGCGCGCAGCGCCTTCACTGCCGCGGCAACCGCGGCTGCATAGTCCTGCGCTGCGGGCTCCGCCTGCAGCGGACCCTGCAGCGCCGGCGCCGCCCGTGGTTGCAACGGCAGGGCCGGCAGCAGGCGCTCAGGCTGGTACAACGCGTCGTCGGCACGCGGTTCGAATGGCACCGCACCGACCAGCAGGCCCGGACCGCCACGCTGCTGGGCGAAGAAGGCCGCAACGCGCTCCGCCAGGGTTGCCAACGCGCCACCCGGCAGCGCGAGGCGGCAACCGCGTGCGTGCACATGCTGGCCGGCATGCTGCAGCAGGAACAACGACGCGTCGTCAGTGCTCTCGAGCGGCGCGGGCGCAGCCTCCGGCCACGCGCCCTGCATCAGGGAATCGTTCATGGGGTCTCCTTCATCCGATGCGCTGCAGCCAACGCGCACAGCAACAGCAGCAGCGCGCCGACCAGCAGATATGGCAGGCTGGGCCCGCCGCGATACAACAGCGTGCCGAGCATCGGCCCGGCCACCATGCCCAGCCCCTGCGCGGCAGCGACCGTGCCCGCCGCGGCACCCTGCTCGTGCGCTTCCACCGCGTCGGCGGCCAGCGCCTGGAACGAGGGGAATACGAAGCCCATGCCGAACGCGGCCAGCGCGTATGCCGCCGGCAACTGCCAGCCCTGCTGCACGCCCGCCACCGAAGCAAAGCCAATGCCGGAAATCAGCGCGCCGAGGATGATCCAGCGGCGCGGATGCACCTCCAGCTTCATCACCAGCGCCTGCGCCAGGATCAGGCCGATGCCGACCGCGGTCAGCGCGATGCCGGCCATGCGTGCACCAGCGGCAGCATCCAGGCCCAGGCGATCAATCGCGAAAAAGCCCACCGTCACCTGCGCGATGGTCACCGAGACCATGGCGATGAGCGCCGCCAGCTGCGGCAGGCGCAGGCGCGGGTCGAGGCGGCTCATCGGCGCGCGGCGCTGTGCGGACGCGCCAACCACCGGCGGTGTAGCCGGCAGCCGCCAGGCCAGCAATGCCAGTGCCAGCAGCGGCAGCAACGCGGCCACGTACAGCGCCAGCGAAAGGTTGGTATAGGCAAGCCAGCCGGCAGCGGCCGGCCCGAGCACCATGCCCAGCGCATTGGCGCTGCCCAGGCGGGCGAGGAATTTCGCACGTTGGCCGGTCGGTGCCTTGTCGGCGATGAGCGCGGCTGCGGTAGGCGGCACCGCCGCGTAGAACAGGCCGATCAGGCCTCGCGCACCGACCAGCACCAGCACCGATACCAGTACCGGCGGCACCGCCTGCAGGGCAACGTCGATGAACACCGCCAGCGCGATGTAGACCACGGTGTAGGCGCTCATCGCCAGCATCAGCACGCGCTTGCGGCCGATGCGGTCGCTGAGCTGGCCCCATGGGCGCGCGGCCAGCATCCACAACGCGCCCGCGGCGGTGACCGACAGTCCGGCATGCCACTCGGACAGCCCGAGCATGCGGACCACCGGACCGATCACGGCGACGAAGGACATCATCGCCATGGTGCCGATCAGGGCGGCCACTACCAGCGCCGGCAAGCCGGGAACGACGGGACGTGCGTGCATGGAACACCAGCCGTAACAGGAAGGGATCGCCGGGCGCACCTGCGCCCCGCCCGGCGCCGGCCCTGCTCAGGACCGGACGCCATCCTCAAATGATAACGGCTCGTATTTGCATTTGATACCCATTCTCTTGAACGGGCACGCAACAGCGACTTCAGCGCACCGCGCGCAGGACCAACAGGCCACGGCGCTTGAACCACCATTCCAATGGCAGCGTCACCAGCGGCGGGATGGCTGCCAGTAGCGCCAGCGCACTGGCCCACCACGGCCAGCGCAGGCGCAGCGCCGCGAACAGCGTCACCGCCACATAGAGCAGGAACGCCACGCCATGCAGGGGTCCGAACAGCTTCACCAGCGCCACGTTGGCCATGGGGCCGTACTTCATCCACATGCCGATGAGCAGGCCGGCCCAGGTCACGGCCTCGATGAAAGCGACCGCGGCGAACAGGCGTCCGCTCGGGTGCATGGGGGAACGTTGGGTCACACGGGGCTCCGGCAGCGGGGTATCAAATGCGAATGATACGCAGATGCACACTGCATGTAGAGCCGAGCCGTGCTCGACTGCTGGAGCGTGTCCACCAAGGTGGACACCTACCGGGGCAGATTCGGCAGAACCTGCTCCCCGATCTCACGCAACACCGCGTCCATCGGCCGCCCGTTGTCGACCAGATTGAACATCACGTGCGCCACGCCCTGCCCATGCACGCGCAGCAGATAGTCACGCAGGCCATCGCGGCCGACCTTCAGGCCCAGCGGCAGCGGCTCGGCTGGCGCCTGCGGATCTGCCTGCAGATCCAGCAGCATCGACTGCACGAACGGCTTGCCTGGGCCACCACGCTGCACCAGCGCCTGCTGCCACAGGCCGATGCGCCCCTCCTGCGCGGCCTCCTCACGATGATAGGTGGCCCAGCCTTCGGCCTCGCGCGCGATCCACTGCAGGCTCTGCCGCGCGGTACCCACCACCAGCATCGGGATGCGGGTTGCCGGCGCCGGCAGCACGTCGAAGCCACCCGTGGCCTGCAGTACGGCGGTCCGCGCATCGGCCTCCGGTGACAATGCCGCGCGCAGCAACGTCCAGCGCTCGCGGAAGGTCGCCGCCCTGCCCTCCAGATCCTCGCCGAAGGCGGCGAATTCTTCCGGGCGGTCACCCGAACCCAGGCCCAGCACGAACCGCCCTGCACTGATCCGGTCCAGGCTCAGGGCCGACTTCGCCACCTGCAACGGCTGGCGCAACGGCAACACGATGGCGGCGGTACCGACCACGATGCGCGTGGTCGCGGCGGCCAGCATGCCCAGCCACAGGAAGGGGTCGTCCAGCGCGCTCGCCGTCGCGTCCGGACCCTGCGGCACCATCAGCGGTACATCGCGCGCCCACAACGCGGCGAAACCAAGATCGTCGGCCAGCCGCGCAATGCGCCGCGCCGCGCCCGGATCGGCCAGCCCATGCGCCGCAACGGGCGTCATCAGGCCCAGGCTCAGTCCCTGTTGCGGAAACAACGAAGCGTAGGCGGGATTGAATTCACTCATGGGACCAGCTTAGCGTGCAGGCAACCGGCGACGATGACACGCCACACACCACAGGAAGATCGCTGCATGCCGAGGATCCGCCCCGCCCACATCGATGACCTGCCCGCGATGAGCGCGGTATGCCTGGCCGCATTCACTGCGGCCGTCGCGCCCTCGCTCAGCGCGGCCGGCATTGCTACGTTCGGCAGTGTCGCCGCCGCCGATGCGTTCGCTGCACGCCTGCAGGGTGACAACCACATCCTGGTGGCCGAGCAGGATGGCCGCATCCTCGGCGTGGTAGAGCTGAAGGAAGGCCGCCACCTGGCGATGCTGTTCGTCGATCCCGCCTGCCAGGGCCAGGGCATCGGCCATGCCCTGTTCGAAGCCGTGCTGCCGCACCTGCGCACACCGGTGCTGACCGTGCGCGCCTCGCTCAACGCAGTGCCTGCCTACCTGCGCTATGGCTTCGTGCTGGACGGTGATGTCGGCGAGTTCAACGGGCTGGTGTACCAGCAGATGGTGCGGGCAGCCGCCTGAGGGCAGCGGATGTCATGCCCCGCTGCACGGCCGATATAAGCAAACTGAATCAGCACACTCCCCGGCCATTCCTACAATGGACTGTCCCCCCTTCGAGATGCCGCCGATGCGCGTCGCGCTTTCCGTGTTGCTACTGGCTTCGGCGCTGAGCGCCTGCACGCCGGCCCCGGTGTCCACCGCCAGCTCCGCCGAGGCGCCCGCGCCGGCGTCCGCCATCGCCTGGCGCCAGGGCGATGTGGACGATGCCTTCGCCGAGGCCGCCGACAGCGGAAAGCCGGTGCTGCTGTACTGGGGCGCGGTCTGGTGCCCGCCGTGCAACCAGCTCAAGGCCGGCCTGTTCAAGGACCCGGCGTTCATCGCGTTGACCGGCAAGTTCGTGCCGGTCTACCTGGATGGCGACGAGGAAGGGGCACAGGCCTGGGGCGAACGCTTCGGGGTGCGCGGCTATCCGACCCTGATCGTGCTGGACCCACAACGCAATGAGCTCACCCGCGTGGCCGGCGGCAACGACGCGGCCGAACTGACCCGTGCGCTGACCGTCGCGGCCGGGCGCCGCAGCGCCATCGCCGCCACCCTGGCGACGGCACTGGCCACGCCGGACAGGCTGGCCGCCGAAGACTGGCAGGTGCTGGGCGACTACGGCTGGGAAGTCGACGCCAACCGCCTGGCCGGCGAGCGCAGGAGCCAGGATGTGCTGCGCCAGCTGTCCAAGGCCGCACCCGACGCGGCGCTGCAACGCCGCTTCGCCCTGCTGGCCCTGGCCACCGCCGACACGCCCGCCAGCTCGCCCACCGAGGTGCGTGAGCTGCTGCAGGCAGTGCTGGCGCAACCTGCCGAAGTCCGTCGTAACCGCGAACTGCTGGGCTACGCGGGCGCGACGCTGGTCAAGCAGGCCAGTGCGGGGCCGGCCACCAGCAACACGCTGGGACAGCAGCTGCTGGTCGCACTGGAGCGCGCAGATGCCGAGCGCGGCAACCGTGCCGACGACGCGCTGTCGCGTGCGCTGACCGAAGTGTCGCTGGCCCGTCAGCAGCAGCCCAACGGCGCACTGCCCGCGGCCCTGGTTGAGCGGGTCAAGCAGCGCGTGGCCGCTGCCGATGCCGCCGCCACCGATGCGCATGCACGCCAGGCCACGATCAGCAGCGCGGTCTACGCACTGCGCCAGGTCGGCGACGACGCGGGCGCCGAGGCGCTGTTGCTGGCCGAGCTGAAGCGCAGCGAGCAGCCGTACTACTACATGCCCGAGCTGGCCGAACTGGCCGAGCAGCGCGGCGACACCGCCGGCGCACTGGAGTGGCTGAAGCGCGCCTACGATGGCGCGCAGGGCCCGGCCACCCGCGTACAGTGGGGCGTGCTGTACGTGGAGGGCCTGTTGAAGCTGGCGCCGGACGATGCACCACGCATCGAGCAGGCCACCGCCTCGCTGATCGCCGAACTGGAAGCGCAGCCGTCGGGCTACCACCAGCGTACCCGCCAGCGTTTCGAGCGCCTGGCCGGGCAGTTGAAGACGTGGAGCGGCAAGCACCAGGGCGCCGAAACACTGGCGCGGCTGCAGCAGCGGATGCAGCAGGCCTGCGGGGAACAGGTTGATGGTGCGTGCAAGGATTGGTTGAGTTGAGTTGATGAAGGCGCTGGCGGCTGGTTCGCCTGCCGGCGCTTTTGTTGATATCGGCTGTGACGGGGGAAGGGGCTGGCCGGGACACGCCGTAAACCCATCCTTGGGGGCTCGATGGCGCCATCCATGGCGCCAACGGTCCCGGCCAGCCCCTTCCCCCGCCACCCGACGGTTTCCTGCGAGCGCGGGCAGCGCAACAGCGCGCCGGTGAGGTTCGAAAAGCGGGTTCTGGTAGTGCCGGCCGCTGGCCGGCAACCCGACCTTCGCTGATTGCCGGCCAGCGGCCGGCACTACCATGCCGCTCCTGCTCCTGCCTTTGACTCCGTCTCCGCGCCAGCGCAGGGAGCTGTCCTGCAGGGGCTGATGGGTCAGCGCAGGACCGTTGGCGCCACGGATGGCGCCATCGAGCCCCCATGGATGGGTTCACGGCGTGTCCTGCGCTGACCCATCAGCCCCTGCCTGCCAGGAAGAATCAAGGCGACGAACGCGCACGCATTTCAATCCCGCCCCTTGACCTCAACCAATGTTGAGGTGCGATAACAATCTCCCCACGGCCAGCCCCTGGCCTTCCCCACTGAGATTGCTTCGATGTCGTACTCGCTTCCCCCGCTCCCCTACGCCTACGACGCCCTTGAGCCGCACTTCGATGCGCGCACGATGGAGATCCATCACAGCAAGCACCACCAGGCCTACGTCAACAACCTCAATGCCGCCATCGAGCAGGCCGGCATCGCCGAGCTGCCGGTCGAGGCGCTGATCGCCAACCTCGGTGCCGTGCCCGAGGCGCAGCGTGGCGCGGTCCGCAACAACGGCGGTGGCCACGCCAATCACAGCCTGTTCTGGACCGTGCTCAGCGCGGACGGTGGTGCACCCGATGAGGAACTGGCCACCGCCATCGACCGTGACCTGGGCAGCTTCGATGCCTTCAAGGACGCCTTCAGCAAGGCCGCGCAGACCCGTTTCGGCAGCGGCTGGGCCTGGCTGACCAGTGACCGCGATGGCCGCCTGCAGGTCGAAAGCAGCGCCAACCAGGACAGCCCGCTGATGGGTGCAACCGTGGGCCTGTCAGGCAATACCCCGATCCTCGCGCTGGACGTCTGGGAACACGCCTACTACCTGCACTACCAGAACCGTCGCCCGGACTACATCGGTGCGTTCTTCAACATCATCAACTGGGCCGAGGTCGGCCGGCGCTACCGCCAGGCCTGGGCCTCATGAGCGGCGAGACAGTGCCGTACGCCGGGCCGTGGGCGGGGGTCTTCCCCGCACCGGCGCCGGTGCCGTCGGTCGAGATGCCGCCGCGTGCCCTGCGGCGGCTGCTCGGCCATTTCCCGACCGGCGTGGCCATCGTCTGCGCGCGCGATGCACAGGGCAAGCCGGTCGGCCTGACCATCAACTCGTTCGTACCGGTCTCGCTGCAGCCACCGCTGGTGCTGTGGAACCTGGCGTTGCACGCACAGAGCCTGTCCACCTTCCAGCGCGCCACCCGCTTTGCAATCAGCGTGCTGGCGGCCGACCAGGAAGCGCTGGCCCGGCGCTTCGCCGATCCGCAGGTCCGCAATCGCTTCGACGGCCTGGCATTGCTGGATGACGACGAGGACGCCCCACCCCGCATCGCCGGTGCGGTCGCCCATCTCACCTGTACCCGCCACGCACAGTGGCCGGTGGGCAATCACCTGCTGCTGGCCGGCCGCATCATCGACGTGCACGAGAACGGCGGCGCGCCGCTGCTGTTCCATCGCGGCCGCTTCCAGCCCGGCCCGGCCGAACTGCTGGTGGAGGTGCGCGGATGAACATCGAAGCTCTGGAATGCATGCTCGCCGCCGGCAAGGATGGCGCGCTGCTGCGCTTCGGCCTGGGCAAGGGCTGGCTGGATGCCGGCAACCCGGTGCGCGCGGCCACCCATCTGGGCCGTTGCGTGGTGCTTGATCCGCAGTACTCGGCGGCGTGGAAGCTGCTGGGCAAGGCCTGGCTGGCCAGTGGCCAGCCGCAGGCGGCGCGCGAAGCCTGGCAGCGCGGATTGAGCGTGGCCGGCAGCAAGGGCGACCAGCAGGCACGCAGGGAAATGCAGGTGTTCCTGCGCCGCCTGGACCGCGAGCAGGCGGAGCCGGCGAAGGCGGGCTGAGTTGATCAGCCCGCGTTGGCCGATGCCGGTGCGGACATGATGTCCGACATCGGCAGGCGGCGCGGCTTGCTCGGGAATGCGTGGCGCAGGATGCGCCAGACCACCTGGCCAAACTGGCGCGGCAGCGAGCCGTTGTTGTAGTGCTGGCCGTAGCGACGGCAGATGTCCTTCACTTCCTTGGCAATGGCCGCGTAGCGGTTGGCTGGCAGATCCGGGTAGAAGTGGTGCTCGATCTGGTGGCTGAGGTTGCCCGACAGCACGTTGATCAGGAAGCCGCCGCTGATGTTGGATGAACCGCGCAGCTGGCGCAGGTACCAGTGGCCGCGCGATTCATTGCGCAGGCATTCCTTCGGGAAGGTTTCCGATTCGGCGGTGAAGTGGCCGCAGAAGATGATCACGTAGGTCCAGATGTTGCGCAGTCCGTTGGCCACCATGTTGCCCAGCATCACGGTGAGGAAGAACGGGCCGGCCAGCAGCGGGAAGAACACGTAGTCCTTCAGCACCTGGCGGGCCATTTTCCGCGCCACCGGGCGGGTCTGCAGCCACATCGCACGGCCGCTGATACGGCCCTTCAGCCAGCGGCCCAGGCGCAGGTCCTGCGCGGCCACGCCCCACTGGAACAGCAGCGCGAAGATCGGCGCGATGATCGGCTGCAGCAGGTAGAACGGCTTCCAGCGCTGCTCCGGGAAGATGCGCAGCAGGCCATAACCGATGTCATCGTCCATGCCACGCACGTTGGTATAGGTGTGGTGGCGGAAATTGTGGGTCTTGCGCCAGTTGTCGGCAGTGGCAACGATGTCCCACTCATAGGTATTGCCGTTGAGCTTGGGGTCGCCGGTCCAGTCGAACTGGCCGTGCATGACGTTGTGGCCCAGCTCCATGTTCTCCAGGATCTTCGACAGCGCCAGCAGCAGCGTGCCGGTGATCGCGGCCGGCCACAGCAGCGGCATCCAGAACAGTGGCGAGAACGCCGCCAGGAACAGCAGGCCACGGCCCCCCACGCCAAACCAGCGCACGGCGGCGGCCACGCGGCGGATGTAGCGGGTATCGGAGGCGCCGAGGCTGCCGATCACACGGTCGCGGATCGCGTCGAGTTCCTCACCGAAGGCATGCATCTCGGCAGTACTCAGGGCACGGTCGGTAGCGCGGGTCATGGCAGGCGTCCTCAGAGATCCAGGGTCAGGTCGGTGGTCGGTGCGCTCACGCAGATCCGTACCGGCTGCGCCGATTCGGACTGCAGGTCGCCGGTGCGCAGGTGGCGGGTGGCGCCACTGACGCGGTCACAGCTGCAGGTGTTGCAGATGCCCATGCGGCAGCCATGCCTGGGCTTGATGCCATGGGCTTCCAGGCTTTCCAGCAACGAGCTGCCACGCGGCACGCTCAGCTGGCGGCCACTGCGCGCCAGCGTCAGCACGACCTCCCCTTCACTGCTGGCGTCACGCAGCGGTGCGGGAGGAGTGAACGCTTCCGCCTGGAAACCGGCAACCTGGTGCGCCAGGCGTTCGCGGGCGGCGGCAACGAAGCCGTCCGGGCCGCAGGCCAGCACATGGCGCTGCGCCAACGGGGTGTCATCGCCCGCCACCTGCAGGTCGTGGGCATCGATACGTGCGGCGGGCACATCCCCTTCGCGGGTGGTCAGCAGATGCACACGCAGGTTCGGCTGGCTGGCGGCCAACGCCTGCAGCTCATCACGGAACTGCAGGTGGGCGGCGCTGCGTTCCCAGTAGAACAGGTCCACCGGCGCTGCCAGCGGGCGCTGGCAGGCGTCGCGCAACAGGCTGCGCATCGGCGTGATGCCACTGCCGGCAGCCAGCAGCAACACCGGCGCCGCAGCCGGCATGTGGAACTCGCCGAAGGCGGCATCGAGGCGGAACAGTTCGCCCGGCTGCGCGTGGTTGACCAGGTGCTGGCTGACGAGGCCGCCGTCGATCGCCTTGACGGTGATCGCCAGCTCGCGCCGACCCAGTGCGGTGGGGCTGTAGCTGCGCTGCCACAGGCGCCCTTCAATCTCCACGCCCAGGGTGACGTGCTGGCCGGCGCGCATGCCGGCCCAGTGCCGGTTGGTGCGCAGGACCAGGGTCGCCGCGCCCTCGCCGGCCGGCTCTCGCCGGACCAGGCGGGCCACCGGCTCGCGCAGGGTCCACAGGGGATTGAGCTGGCCCGCCCAGAAATCGAACAGCGACGGCGAGACCCAGCGGTACGGAGAGAACAGGGACGGACGGACGACAGCGCTCATGGGCGAACTATACGGGCGCACATACACCTGTGTATACATGTGTATATTGAACCGGATTGGGTATGATTCAGCCTCGCCCCACCGGAACCCCCATGGCCGCCGCCACCGCCTTGTCGACGCCTGAAGATGCCAACAGCCCGGCCCGCCGTACGGTGAGCCGCGAGGACCTGCTGGCCGCCGCCCTGAAACTGATCGGGCCGCACCGCAGCCTGTCCACGCTCAGCCTGCGCGAAGTGGCACGTGAGGCCGGCATCGCGCCGAACAGCTTCTACCGGCAGTTCCGCGACATGGACGAACTGGCCGTGGCGCTGATCGACGCCGCCGGCCGTTCGCTGCGGACCATCATCGGCGAGGCCCGCCAGCGTGCCACCTCCACCGCCACCAGCGTGGTGCGGGTTTCGGTGGAGACCTTCATGGAACAGCTGCGCGCCGACGACAAGCTGCTGCACGTACTGCTGCGCGAAGGCGCGGTGGGTTCGGACGACTTCAAGCACGCGGTCGAACGTGAGCTGCACTATTTCGAGGAAGAGCTGCAGCACGACCTGGTGCGCCTGGCCGCGCTGGACGGCGCCGTGCTGCATGCCCCGGAACTGGTGGCCAAGGCCATCACCCGGCTGGTGTTCGCGATGGGTGCCACCGCCATGGACCTGCCGCCGGAGAAGGACCCGGAGCTGATCGAAGAGATCTCCACGATGATCCGCATGATCATCGTCGGCGCCCGCACGCCCGCCGCGTTCCGCCGCGGCTGACGATCGCCCCCGGGGTCGGATCCCTTTCCAGGGGAAAGGGCTCTGACCCCAACCACACAGCAACACCAACCTCCGTGCATGACCACAGGCAGGGTTGCGGCCGCCAAATGTAATGTTATAACACAGCCATGATCTGGCTCGATCGGCGTTCCGCTCGGAATGACTGCGGCTTCCTTATATAGCACTTGCTATATTGATAAGCCACTGCTTTCATATGCGTCAGCCAGGTCGCCCTCGCCGCCTTTCTTTCCCCCAAGGACGACGCCCTCATGCCCGTTGCCACGCCCCTCTTCGATCGGCTGCCCCTGGCCGCCGCCATTGCCCTGACCCTGCCGCTGGCTGCACTGGCCGCCACTCCGAAACCGACCGAACTGGACCGTGTGCAGGTCAAGGTGAGCACCGCCACGCGCAGCGAACGCCTGCTGTCGGACGTGCCGATCCGCACCGAGGTGCTGCGCAAGGAAGACATCGCGCTGCGCGCGGCCGCCGACTTCTCGCGCGCCGCCGAGCTGATCAACGGCCTGCGCGTGGAGAGCAACTGCCAGAACTGCAACACCAGCGAAGTGCAGCTGCTGGGCCTGCCCGGTGCCTACAACCAGCTGCTGTTCGATGGCATCCCGCTGCTGTCCACGCTGGGCAGCGTGTACGGCCTGGAACAGATCCCGGCCGGGTTCGTCGACCGCATCGAAGTGGTCAAGGGCGGTGGCTCGGCGCTGTACGGCCCGGGTGCGGTTGCCGGTGTGATCAACCTGATTCCGCCGCTGCCGGCGCGCAGTGGTGGCCATGTGCAGGCCGGCGTGGATGTCCTGGAAGGTACGCCGCAGAAGAACGCCGACCTGCGGCTGGACCTGGTGGCCAGGGACGCAGACGCCGGCCTGTCCGTGATTGCCCAGCGCAACTGGAACAACGGCATCGACTACAACGGTGACGGCTACACCGAGATCACCCGCAAGAACCTCAAGGTCGGCGGGCTGCAGGCCTGGTACGCGCCCACGCCGGGCACGCGGCTGCGCCTGGACCTGCAGGTGACCGATGAAACCCGCCGCGGCGGCAACCGCCTGGACCAGCCCGAATACCTGGCCAACATCGCCGAATCGCTGGATACGAAATACCGGCGCGGCAGTGTGTCGTGGGACCAGGAGATCACTGCCGACGTCGATTTCCGCCTGGCCTACGCCTTCGCCGACATCGACCGCGACAGCTTCTACGGCGGTCTCGGCGACGTAGTCACCGATCCGTCCGCACCCGGCTATGACCCGTCGCAGCTGGACCGCAACGTGGCCGGCAGCGCGGCCTCGCGTTCGTGGCGCCAGTACGGCCGCACCCACAACCCGCTGCACTACATCGACAGCCAGTTGAACTGGCGGCTGGGCGCGCATGCGCTGGCCTTCGGCGTGCAGTACAAGCACGAGGCGCTGCGCGACGACAACCGCACCGGTGACGGGCAGCGTCTTGCGGTGCTGGAGGATGCGACCTTCCACAACCTGGGCGCGTTCATCCAGGACGAATGGAGCCTGCACGACAACGTCGACCTGGTGCTGGGTGCACGCGTGGACAAGAGCTCGGAACTGGACAACGCGGTGTTCTCGCCGCGCATCGCGCTGGCCTGGCAGGCCACGCCAAACCTGAAATGGCGGGCGGGCATTGCCACCGGCTTCCGTGCTCCGGAGATCTTCGTTGAGGATGTGCATGTCGATACGCTCGGCGGCGAGCAGGTGCGCGTGCGCAATACCGATGGCCTGAAGGAGGAGCGCGCGTTGACCACCCTGTTCGGCTTCGACTGGCGCTCGGACCCGGCCAATCCGGTGTGGAGCTGGGATGCTACCGCCTCCTATGCACGCATCCGCGATACCTTCGCGCTGGGCGAGATCCAGCGCAGCGATGACGGCCAGCTGAGCCAGCTGCGTTACAACGCCTCCGGCTCGGACGTGCTGGGTGCGGAAACCAACCTCGGCTGGCAGCCGTCGCCGCAGTGGCGCCTGACCGCCGGCGCCTCGTGGTACCGCTCGCGCTTCCGCGAGCCGCAGCGCATCTTCGACGACAGCGGCGACGGTGGCGACACCGTGATCGAAAGCCGCGACTACCTGAAGACTCCGCGCTGGACCGGCCTGGCCCAGCTCAGCTGGATGCCGGCCGAACCGTGGGAGACCTTCGTCGCGCTGCGCCATACCGGGCCGATGTCGGTGCTGAACAACCGGTTGGGCGAACTGCACCGCACGCGTTCGTTCCTGGTCACCGATCTCGGGGCGCGTTGGCACCGTCACCTGGGCGCACAGGCGCAGCAGGAAGTGTCGGTGGCCGCGGGCGTCAAGAACGTGTTCGATCAGCGCCAGAAGGATCTGGAAGTGGGCGCACTGCGTGACAGCGACTATGTCTACGGGCCGCGCTTCGCGCGCTCGTGGTATGTCAACCTGCGCTATGCGTTCTGAAGCGCTGCGAGCGTTGGTGCTGGCTTGTGCCGTGCTGCCGGCCGCACCGACGGTGGCTGCGGACCTGCACGCGCAGGTCTCGGCCTCGTTGATGCGGCCGGAGCAGCGCTCGCTGCGGCCGATGCAGTGGTCGCCGCCGCCGAAGCTGGTCGCGCTGTACTTCGGTGCCGACTGGTGCGCACCGTGCCATGCGTTCGTCCCCACGCTGCGCAGCGTGCGCGACGCATTGCGCGAAGCCGGCGCCGATACCGAAGTGGTGTACGTCAGCCTGGATGAGAGCGAGAGCGCGCTGCGCCGCTACATGCACGCGCAGGACATGCCGTGGCCGGTGCTGGACCCGCGCCGCGCCGCGCGCATGCCGGCGCTGCAGGCATTGGCCGGGCTGGCACCGCCGAACCTGGTACTGATCGATGCCGACGGCACGGTGCTGGCCAACGGCTGGCAAGGCCGGCGCTATGAAGGCCTGCAGCCGGTGTTGAAGGAATGGATGAAACGGGCGTGTGCGCAGCAGCAGGCGCGCTGCCCGCCCGATCTGTAGAGTCGAGCCACGCTCGACGCATTCGATCACCGTGCGAACGGCAGCCGAGCATGGCTCGGCTCTACAAAAACCGGGATCGCGCGAACGGCCGGAGGCCATGGCCCGGCGCTACCGTTACGGCGCCTCGCCCTCGGCCTTGCGCACGAAGGCTTCGAACAAGGCCAGCGTCTGCTCGCTCACATGGTGCTCGATGCCCTCGGCATCGCGCCGCGCGGTATCCGCGTCCACGCCCAGCGCCAGCAGGAAACGCTCCACGGTCTGGTGGCGCTGGCGGCTGGCGTGGGCCAGCGCTTCGCCTTCCGGGGTCAGGAACACGCCACGGTACGGCCGCTGTACCACCCAGCCATCACGGGCCAGGCGCCGCAGCATCTTCGCCACGGTGGGCTGGGCCACGCCCAGTCGGGTGGCAATGTCGACCTGGCGGGCCTCGCCGCCGTCGGCCAGCAGGTCCGAAATCAGCTCGACATAGTCCTCCACCAGTTCCATCCGGTGCGCCTCGCGCACTTGCCGGAAGCTCTCGACCTGGCGCTCGGCCTCGATCAAGGGGGTGCTTGTCAGCGATGTCGAATCGTCGGTCTTGCCCACGCCTGCGCCTGTCCTTCCGGTGCAATCCGGTCTTGAACCTGAATTCTGGACCAGTCACACGACAAAGACGATTGTTTCACATTGCTAATGACTATAGCAGGAGCTATATTCGGACCCATGAATACCCTGGCGCCCAGCGACCCTTCGGCCTCCACTCCGGCCAGCCTGGGTGCGCTCAACGCCTCGGTCGCGGTGCCCGACAAGGGCCATTGGTGGTTCCGCCTGCTGGCCTTCCTCGGCCCGGGCTACATGATCTCGGTCGGCTACATGGACCCTGGCAACTGGGCCACTGACCTCGCCGGCGGTTCGCGCTTCGGCTACCTGCTGCTGTCGGTCATCCTCGTCTCCAACCTGATGGCGGTGATCCTGCAGGCGCTGTCGGCGCGGCTCGGCATCGCCACCGGCATGGACCTGGCGCAGGCCTGCCGCGCGCGTTACCCCAAGCCGGTGAACCTGGCGTTGTGGGCGCTGTGCGAGGCGGCGATCATCGCCTGCGACCTGGCCGAGGTGATCGGCACCGCCATCGCACTGAAACTGCTGTTCGATCTGCCACTGCTGTGGGGTGCGGTGATCACCGCGCTGGACACGCTGCTGGTGCTGCTGCTGATGAACCGCGGCTTCCGTGCGCTGGAAGCGTTCGTGATCGCGCTGCTGATGGTGATCTTCGCCTGCTTCGTGGTGCAGATCGCGATGGCGGCGCCGCCGGTGATGGCGGTGCTGGGCGGCTTCATTCCGCGCGCGCAGGTGGTGACCGATCCGAACGCGCTGTACATCGCGATCGGCATCATTGGTGCCACCGTGATGCCGCACAACCTGTACCTGCATTCGTCCATCGTGCAGACCCGCGCCTACCCACGTACCGATGAAGGCCGCCGCAGTGCGCTGCGCTGGGCGGTGACCGACAGCACCCTCGCGCTGACCCTGGCGCTGTTCATCAACGCCAGCATCCTGATCCTGGCGGCGGCGGTGTTCCATGCCAATGGCCGATTTGATGTGGAAGACATCGAGCAGGCGCACCAGCTGTTGGCACCGATGCTGGGTGTGGGCGCGGCGGCGACGTTGTTCGCGGTGGCCCTGCTGGCCTCGGGCCTGAATTCGACGGTGACCGCCACGCTGGCCGGCCAGATCGTGATGGAAGGCTTCCTGCACCTGCGAATGCCGCCGTGGCTGCGTCGGCTGATCACGCGTGCGCTGGCCATCATCCCGGTGGTGGTGGTGATCCTGCTGTTCGGCGACCAGGGCGCGGTGAAGCTGCTGGTGCTGAGCCAAGTGGTGCTGTCGATGCAGTTGCCGTTCGCGATCATCCCGCTGGTACGGATCGTGACCGACAAGGTGACGATGGGCGCGCTGGTCGCACCGCGCTGGCTGGGCGCGATCGCTTGGGTGATCGCGCTGGTGATCGTGGTGTTGAACGTGAAGCTGCTGGTGGACACCCTCAACGGCGCATAGCGCGAAGTACCAGGGACGCCTGTGTAGAGTCGAGCCATGCTCGACTCATCGCACACCGCACGAACAGCAGCCGAGCATGGCTCGGCTCTACAAATGCAACGCAATCGCGGCCTCGATCTGCTGCGGCGACTGGAACCCTGCCAGGCGGGTACGTTCGTCCCCGTCACGGAACAGCGAGAGCGTCGGCGTCTGCCGCAGCCCCAGTTCCCTGAAGAACGCCTCGCCCAGCACCTCCAGCTGCACGCGCAGCAGCGTGGTGCCCTGCCCCGCGACGCTGTTGGCCACCCGGTGCAGCGACATCTCCAGCATCCGGCACCCCGGGCACTGGTCCTTGTGGAAGTCCACCAGTACGCGCGGGTGTTCGGCCAGCAGCTGCTGGAACTGCTCAGGCGTGGTGGCGTCGATGATCTGCATCGCTGTTGCTCCAGTAATGGGCCAGGACCGCATCGGTCCAAGCCTCGATGGCCGCGGCATGGCGCTCGCCATGCGGCATCTGTTCGATCTCCAGCGGCGGATAGTCGCTGTGGAAGTAGCGGATCAGCCGGTGCACAGCACCGCAGTAGTACTCCTGCCCCCACTGTGTCTCGCCGGTACCGAACACCGCCAGCTGCCGCGGCCGCTCGCCGCGCTCGGCGATGCCAGCCACCCATGCCTTCATCTCCGAAGGCGTGCGGCCGGCGTTGTCGGTCCAGCAGCCCAGCAGCACCAGGTCGGCCTCGTCGGCCGCCAGGGACGGCGCCTGCTGCAGGTCGTCGGCCTCCTGCCAGTGCACGGCATGGCCTGCAGCGCGGCAACGCTCGGCAATCTGCCGGCCAAGCTCGCGGGTGTTGCCGCTCAGTGAGGCCACCACCAGCAGGATGCTCAGCGCCGTGCCGGACTCAGAGGTCGTCGAAGCCGTTGTCGACGTTGGTCTTCTTGTAACTTGCATTGCGCATCTCGAAGAAGTCGGTCTTGGTCTCGGTGAAGTTGTCAGCGTAGGCCTTGATCCACGGCATCACGTTGTCGGTGGTGTCGCTGTACAGGCGCTCGATGCCGAGCATGCCGGCCATCTTGTTGGCGCGGTACTTCACGTAGCGCGTCATTTCCTCCACATCGATGCCATCGATGCCGTCCAGTACTTCCGATGACCACTGGGTTTCCAGTTCGATGGCGTGCTCGAACGCCTGGTGCACATAGGCGGTCAGCTCGTTGGTCTGCAGCTCCGGGTTCTCGCCGATGATGGCGCGGATCAGCTCGCTGATGAACTTGGTATGGGCCAGTTCGTCGCGGTTGATGAAACTGATGATCTTGCCGGTGCCGGTCATGCGGTTCTGCCGCACCATGTTGTAGAAGTACGCAAATCCGGAATAGAAGTTGATGCCCTCCAGGATCGAGGACTGGATCAACGACTTCAACAGGGTCTCGGCGGTCTTCTCGCGCATGAAGTCGTCATACGCGCCCATGATCGGCGCGTTGCGCTTGATGATGGTCGGATGGGTGCGCGCCAGTTCAAATACGCGGTTCTGGTTCGGCAGGTCGGTGATCGAGGCCAGCACATAGCTGTAACTCTCGTTGTGGATCACTTCCTGCTGGCCGATGATCGCGGCATTGGCATGCGCGGCCGGGTCGGTGATGTACTCGGCCACGTTGTAGATGAAGCGCGTCTGCGGTGAGTCGAGCGTGGCCAGCAGGCCGATGATCGAGTCGTAGGCGTTCTTTTCGCGCCCGGACAGCTCGCCGTACTGGCGCGCATCGGCCTTCATGTCGACCTCGTCGGGGATCCAGAAGTTGGTCGACAGCTCCTTGTAGGCGCGATAGAAGGACGGGTACGGGATGTCATTCCAGTTCAGGATCCCGCTGGTGCGGCCGTTGATGATGCCGGTGCTGCGGTTGGGATGGCGCGGTTCGAGGATCTTGATGCGGTCGAGGGGTGTTGCCATGGTCGTCTACCTTCGTATTACGTGCGTTGCAGATGTAGAGCCGAGCCCATGCTCGGCTGCTCTTCGCGTCGGAGCCGAGCGTGGGTTCGGCTCTACAAGGCCCGCAGCGGTCAGCTGGCGCACCACTCGCATTCGCTGATGTCGATGTCGTTGGAGCGCACGTAGTAAGTGGTCTTCAGGCCTTCACGCCAGGCGCTCAGGTGCAGCTCCAGCAGGGTGCTGGCGCGGATCGTGCTGGGCACGTACAGGTTGAAGCTGATCGACTGATCAACATGGCGCTGGCGACGCGCGTTCTGGCGCACGCTGGCGAACTGGTCGACCTTGTACGCCCCCTTCTCGTAGTACGGCCAGGTTTCCAGCGACAACCCCGGCGCTGCCACTGGCCGCCGGAAGTCCTTTTTTTCCTCGTAGTAGAACGCGCTGTAGATCGGGTCGATCGATGCGGTGGAACCGGCGATCTGCGCGGTGCTCATGTTCGGCGCCACCGCCAGCAGCCAGCCGTTGCGCAGGCCGTGCGTGGCGACCTCGCGCGCCAGGCTGTCCCATGCGGCGCCAGTGTAGTCGCGGTCACGGAAGTAACGCCCGTTGTGCCAATCGCTGCCGGTGAACATCGGATAGCTGCCCTTTTCCTTCGCCAGTTGCGCGCTGGCCTGGATGGTCAGGAAATTGATGCGCTCATACAGGCGGTCGGCCAGTTGTTCGGCATCCGGTGAATCCCACTGGATCGCCTGCTGCGCCAGCAGGTGGTGCCAACCGAACGTGCCCAGTCCGATGGCGCGGTACTTGCGGTTGGTGATCGTGGCCTGCGGCACCGGCAGTGCGTTGAGGTCGATCACGTTGTCCAGCATGCGCACCTGGATCGGGATCAGGCGCTCCAGCACATCGGTGGCCAGCAGGTCATCCGGCGCACGGATCGCGCGGCCGAGGTTGATCGAAGACAGGTTGCAGACCACGAAGTCGCCGGCGCGGCGTGTGGTGACGATCTGGTCGCCGCTGACGATCTCCTGGATCATCCGCGTCGGGCTCATGTTCTGCAGGATCTCGGTGCACAGGTTGCTGGAATAGATCATGCCGGCGTGCTTGTTCGGGTTACGGCGGTTGACCTCGTCGCGGTAGAACAGGAACGGGTTGCCCGTCTCCAGCTGGCTGAGCATGATCCGCTTGAACAGATCGATCGCCTTCACCGTGCGCCGGCTGATGCGCTCGTCGGCCACCAGTTCGGCGTAGCGGTCGCGGAAGCTGCCCGCGCTGCGCTTCTCGTCGTAGAAGTCCTGCAGGTACCAGCCCTTGGCCTGCTTCACCTCGTGCGGGTCGAACAGGTACCAGTCGGCACGGCGTTCGACTGCTTCCATGAACAGGTCCGGCACGCACACCGAGGTGAACACATCATGCGCGCGCAGGCGCTGGTCGCCGTTGTTGAGGCGCAGGTCCATGAAGGCTTCGATGTCGCGGTGCCAGATGTCCAGGTACACCGCCACCGCGCCCTTGCGCTGGCCAAGCTGGTCGACCGAAACTGCGGTGTTGTTGAGCTGCTTGATCCACGGCACCACGCCGCCGGAGGAATTGGGCACGCCCCGTATCGGCGCGCCGCTGCTGCGCACATAGCCCAGATAGGCGCCCACGCCGCCGCCGTGCTTGGACACGCGGGCGATGTCGGTATTGGAGTCATAGATGCCCTGCAGGCTGTCGTCCACCGTGTCGATGAAGCAGCTGGACAGTTGCCCCCCGACCTTGCCGGCGTTGGCCAGGGTCGGCGTGGCCACCGTCATGTACAGGTTGGACAGCGCCCAGTACGCCTCGCCGACCAGCTGCATGCGCCGCTCGCGCGGCTTTTCTTCCTGCATTAGGTACAGCGCGATGGTCAGCCAACGCTCCTGCGGCAGCTCATAGACCTCGCGGCTGCGGTCGCTGGCCAGATAGCGCGTGGCCAGCAGGTACAGGCCGTTGTAGGCGAACAGGCGGTCGCGTTCCGGGTCGATCATCCCGCCGGCCTGCTGCAGTTCTTCCTTCGAGTAGCAGCGCAGGATGTCGTTGCTGTAGATGCCGCGGTCAGCCAGGCTTTCCTGCAGGCCCACGTAGGAGCCGTACTTCAGGCCGACATCGTAGAAGCGGTTGCGGCTGGCACGCTTGTACAGGCGGCGCAGGTAGATGCGCGCGGCAAACTGCTCCCACTCCGGCGCGACCAGGTCCACGCGCGACTCGGCCTCGCGGATCAGCAGATCGACCAGGTCATCGGCACTGATGCTGGACTTGCGCTCGACCATTGCCTGCACCACGCGGCGGTAGTCGCTCACGTCCAGCTGCGGGAACTCGGCGTGCACCGCATCGATGCTGCGCTGCAGGCGCTCGGCGTCGAATGGCAGGCGGCGGTTGCCGGCCTCCTTGGTGATCCAGGTCGGCACGCGCTCGCCACCGGCGCGCAAGGCGTCGCCAGCGCCGGCCAGATCGGCCACGCGGAAGGTACTGTCGGTCATGGTGGTGAAGCTCCAGGCTCGCACGCGCGTTGGCGGTCGATGCCATGGCGGCCCTGCACGCGATACCGGCGCACGGGGCGGTCGGGGTGGGATGCCAAAGCGCGGGAACACCAGATCGTCGGCAACAGCCTGCGCCTGCGGCCGGTATCCGGGCCGTGGGGGCGATCTGGGTCCGCACGATGGCGGCCGCGTCGACACGGCAAGCCTTCAGGGGCGGGCCGCGGGACGTTTGCTGCGTGTCCGGCGGCGGCGGCTGACCGGGAGTGACGACCACAACATAGTGGGGATAATCGGAACCGTCAACACAAGATGCGGCAATCACGACATGCCGCGACGATCAGTCGCAGGATGCCGTGTTGCACCTGCGGCGCCTTGTCGACAGCGCCTGCGTCCCCAGTTCGGTACAACATCAACTTTCCGCGGAACACCGCCCATGCGCGCTGCCCAGTACCCTTCCTTCGGCAACCCGGCCGACGTCCTCGCCATTGCCGATGCCACCCTCCCCGAGCCCGGCCCCGGCGAGGTGCGCATCCGCACCGTGCTGGCCTCGATCCACAATCACGACCTGCTGACCGTGCGCGGCCTCTACGGCTACAAGCCGACACTGCCGGCGATCGGTGGCAGTGAAGCATTGGGCGTGGTCGATGCACTCGGCGAAGGCGTCGACGGCCTGCAGATCGGCCAGCGGGTGGCCGCCGCCTCGGTGCATGGCACCTGGGCCGAAGCGTTCATTGCACCGGCACGCATGGTGATTCCGATGCCCGAGGCGATCCCCGACGAAATGGCCGCGCAGCTGATCGCCATGCCGCTGAGCGCGCTGATGCTGCTGGAATTCCTGCACGTCGAAGCAGGCCAGTGGATCGTGCAGAACACCGCCAATGGCGCGGTGGGCAAGTCGCTGGCGATGCTGGCGCGGGCGCGTGGCGTGCATGTGGCCAACCTGGTGCGCAATGCCGATGCCGTCGCGCAGTTGCAGGCGCTGGGTATCGATCATGTGTTCGACACCTCGGTGGAGGGTTGGAAGGATCGCGTGCGTGAAGCGACCGGCGGAGCACAGGCCGCGGCCGCGGTGGATTCCATCGGCGGCGACGCCAGCGGTGACCTGGTCGACCTGCTCGGCCACCACGGCACCCTGGTGTCGTTCGGGGTGATGAGCGGCGAGCCGATGCGCATTCCCGCCGGTGGCCTGATCTACAAGGAGGCCACGGTGAAGGGCTTCTGGGGCAGCAAAGTCAGCCAGGCGATGGCGGTGGAGGACAAGCGCCGGCTGGTCGGCGAGCTGCTGAAGCGTGCGGCCGGCGGCGAACTGACCCTGCCGGTGGAGAAGATCTTCGCACTGGACGACATCGCCCAGGCGGCGAAGGCGGGCGCCGGTTCGGGCCGCAATGGCAAGGTGCTGCTGCGGCCTTGAGGGTAGGACAACCGGGGACAGATCCCTTTCCGCTGGAAAGGGATCTGACCCCCAGGAGGAGTGCGGACCAACGGTCCGCACCCACCGAGTCGGTTCGTTAAGAACCTGTGATGTATAACTGAATGCGCTTTCGTCATTGGAAGGCGTACTTGCCTGCATGCGGTACTGACGGCTCCTCCCCGTTCGGCGTTGTCGCTTCCATGTACCGCACCACCCTGAACCTGCTTGCCGGCGCGATCGCGCTGGGCCTCACCGCCGGCGCTGCCGGCGCCGCTGAAACCGCCGATGCCGGCAAGGACAGCACCACCCTGGGCACCGTGCTGGTGACCGGCTCCAACATCAAGCGCAGCGACACCGCCGGGCCGAACCCGGTGCAGATCGTCAGCCGCGAACAGATTGAGCAGACCGGTCGCTCCACCCTCACCGACGTGCTGCGCAACCTGTCGGCCAATGCCGGCAACAGTTTCGACGAGCAGTACACCGGCAGCTTCGCCGCCGGTTCTGCATCGATCGGCCTGCGCGGCCTGTCGCCGAAGAACACGCTGGTGCTGGTCAACGGCTATCGCGTGTCCAACTTCGGCTTCGCGCTCAACACGCAGGACACCTTCGTCGACCTCAACGCGCTGCCGATCAGCGCGGTGGAACGCATCGAAGTGCTGAAGGACGGTGCCTCGGCGGTGTACGGCTCCGACGCCATCGCCGGCGTCATCAACATCATCCTGCGCAGGAACTTCCAGGGCGTGGAAGTCGGCGGTGGCTTCGGTACCGCCACCCAGGGCGGCCTGGACGAACGCAAGGCCAACCTGCTGGCCGGCTTCGGTGACCTCGAACAGCAGGGCTGGAACGTGCTGTTCGGGCTGGACCTGCTCAAGCGCGATCGGCTCGATGCAGACCAGCGCGCCTTTACCCGCAGCGGCGATTTCCGCGACAGGCCCGGCGGCCGCCTGGCCGGCTGGTCCACTGCCGGTGGCAACTGGCTGTCCAACCCGCGCGCGCCGCAACCGTTCGCCAGTTGCCCCGAGGGCAGCCAGCTGCGCCCCTACAGCGATTTCGGCAGCACCCTGCCCGGCCAGGCCTGCGCCTTCAACGCGCAGCCGTTCAAGACCCTGCAGCCCGGCGCCGAGCGCCTGCAGGCGTCGTTGAGCGCGACCTACCGCTTCAACGACAGCGTCGAAGCCTTCGCCGATGTGCTGTACAGCCACAACAAGGCCGACCAGATCTTCAGCGCGCCGCTCACCGTGGGCCCTGGCCTGCGTGCCTACAACCCGGCCACCGGCACGCTTATCGACGTGCCGGCGGTGCTGCCGGTGGGCCACCCGAACAACCCGGGCAGCACGCCGCTGCCGTTCGAGTACACCTTCTTCGACCTCGGCCCGCGCCTGAAGGACAACACCCAGGTGTTCTACCGTGCCCTGGCCGGCGTGCGTGGCAGTGGCGAGCGCTGGGACTGGGAAGCGGCGGCGCTGACCTCGCAGAGCGCGCAGCGCGAGTACGTCGACAATTTCGTCAACCGCTACGCGTTCGAACAGATCCTGCGCGATGGCAGCTACAACTTCCTCAATCCGTCCGCCACGCCGGGCGCGTTGGATGCACTGCGCCTGCAGACTAAGCGGCCAGGCTGGTACAAGCTGCACGCGTTGAACGTCAAGGCCTCGACCTCGCTGTGGGACCTCCCGGCCGGTGCGGTCGGCTTCGCCTGGGGTGCCGAGTTCCGCAAGGAGTCACTGGATGCGCGCACCAGTGCACAGGTGCTGTCGGGCACCGAACTGCGCCCGGCCATCAACGTGGTCAACGGCGAGCGCCAGGTCAGCGCCGCCTACGCCGAATTGAGCGTGCCGCTGCACCGCACGCTTGAGCTGCAGGTGGCTGGTCGCGGCGACCACTACGATGATTTCGGCAAGGCGTTCTCGCCGAAGCTGGCGCTGCGCTGGCAGCCGTTGGACAGCCTGCTGCTGCGCGGTTCGTTCTCGCGCGGCTTCCGCGCCCCCTCGCTGCCGGAAATCGCGCCAGGCCAGACCGTCAGCTACGGCTCGGTGATCGATCCGCTGGATCCGCTGCAGCCCGGTGGCAGCCGTGGCGTGACCAACATCCGCACCGGCAACCCGGACCTGAAGGCCGAACGCTCGCGCAACTTCAACGTGGGCGCGGTGTGGTCACCGGATGGCGATACCAGCATCGGCCTGGACTGGTACCGCATCGAGCAGGACAACCTGGTCAAGCCGGACAGCGCGCAGTTCATCGTCGACAACCCGACGCTGTTCCCCGGCCGTGTACAGCGTGATGCGCAGGGGCGCATCCAGTTCATCACCAACCAGTACGCCAACCAGGGCGAACTGACCACCTCCGGGCTGGACCTGGACGCCAACCGCACCTTCCGCACCGAGGGCTGGGGCACCTTCACCGTGGCCGGCAGCTGGACCCACCTGCTGAGCTTCAAGCAGCCGCTGGTGGCCGGCCAGGCGCCCTATGACGGGGCCGGCAACAACCGCCACGGCGCCCTGCCGCGCACCCGCGGCACCACGTCGCTGAACTGGGCGGTGGGCGACTGGAGCAGCACGTTGAGCCTGCAGTACGTGAGCGGCTACGACCAGCGCGTGGCGACGGCCACCAGCAATCCGGGCCTGCGCGACCGCGTCAAGCCGTATCAGCAGCTGGATCTGTACGTGGCCTACGAAGGCATTCCCAACACCACGCTGTCGCTGTCGGTGCTGAACCTGACCGACAAGGACCCGCCGTTCGACCCGGCCGGCGGCTCCAACGGTTTCGACATCAGCCAGTACAACCTGCGCGGGCAGTTCGTTTCGCTGGGCGCGCGCTACCGGTTCTGATGCGCCACCTGTAGAGCCGAGCCCGTGCTCGGCTGCTCTTCGGCAACAGGAAGCCGAGCATGGGCTCGGCTCTGCAGGGGTGTGCGGACCAACGGTCCGCACCCACCGCATCACCGGCTCAGGTGCAGGAACTGCAGGTGCCGTTCGTACTGGCTGATGATGTCGTTGATGATCTGCTTGCGGCTGTAGCCGACCAGGTCGTAGTCCTGGCTGCCTTCGAACAGATGCACTTCCGCGCGGTAGTAGCGCTGGTTGCGCAGCTGCTGCGCGGCGAACGACGGGGTCAGGTAGCCACTCAGGATCACCCGGTACAGGAAATCCTGCTGCTCGCCATGGTTCACCGTCAGCTCCATGTCGCCGGCCTCGAAGCGCGTGGCCACGTCCCAGCCCTGCCCGCGCAGCTGTTCGGCCACCGCTTCCATCGCCGGCTTCACCGTGTCGTCCATGAAGCGGTAGACCTGGTCGCGCACCGGGAAGTGCATGGCCTGGCTCAGGCGCTGGCGCCAGCCCTGATGGTGGCGATCGTCACCGATCAGCGGCGAGGGCCGGTACTGCAGCGCGCGCTTGCGGTGCGATTCGTCACTGAAGGCGCGGGTCAGGCCCCACATCATCAACAGCAGCACCGCCGAGAACGGCAGCGAGGCCAATACCACCGCCGATTTCAGTGCATCGATGCTGCCGGCCAGCAGCAGCCCGGCGGTCAGCACCGCGATCACCGTGCCCCAGAACACGCGCAGCCAGCGCGGACCATCATCCTCCGGCGCGCCGCCATGCGAGGACAGCGTGGACAACACCACCGCCCCCGAATCAGCCGACGTCACGAAGAAGATGAAGCTGACCAGCACGGTCACCGCGATCACCGTGCGGCTCCACGGGTAGCCATCCAACAGTGCATACAGCACGGTCGGTGGGTCATCCACCGCCAGCTGCGCCAGCTGCTGCTGGCCGTGGTGCAGCACCTGGTCCAGCGCGCTGTTGCCGAAGATCGACAGCCAGGCCAGGGTGAAGCCCAGCGGGATCAGCAGCACGCCGAACACGAATTCGCGGATGGTGCGGCCACGCGAGATGCGCGCGATGAACAGGCCGACGAACGGCGCCCAGCCGATCCACCAGGCCCAGTAGAACACCGTCCAACCGCCCAGCCATTCCGGCCGGCCGCCATAGGCGTACACATCGAAACTCTTGCCGACCACGCTGCCCAGGTAGTCGCCCAGGTTCTGCATCAGCGTACTCAGCAGGTACTGGGTGGGGCCGGCGCACAGCATGAACAGCACCAGCGCGATCGCCAGCAGCATGTTGATGTTGGCCATCCAGCGCACGCCCTTCTCCACGCCTGAAACCGCGACGGCCACCGCCGCGCCCATCATGCTGACCACCAGGATGATCTGCACCAGGTTGGAGTGCGGGATGTTGAACAGGTGCGACAGGCCCGCGTTGAGGTGCAGCACGCCGAAGCCCATGTCGGCGCCGATGCCGAATACGGTGGCGACAATGCCCAGCGCGTCCACGGTGTAGCCGATCGGCCCGTTGATGCGCTTGCCGATCAGCGGATACAGCGCCGAGCGCAGCGCCAGCGGCAGGTTGTGGCGATAGGCGAAGTAGGCCATCGCCATCGCTGCCAGTGCGAACACGCCCCAGCCATGCAGGCCCCAGTGCAGGAAGAGCAGCTGCATGGCCTGGCGCGCCCCGGCCTCGCCTGCGGCCGGATCGCCCTGCGGCGGCTGCAGGTAGTGGGTCAGCGGTTCGGAGACGCAGAAGAAGAACAGGGTGATGCTGATGCCGGCGGCGAACAGCATGCCGGCCCAGGAAAGATAGCTGAACTCCGGCTCATCATGGTCGGCGCCGAGCTTGATGCCACCATACTTGGACAGCGCCACACCGACCACGAACACCAGGTACAGGGTCATCGCCAGCAGGTAGTACCAGCCGACATTGAGTGCGGCCCAGTCCTGCGCCTTGACCAGCAGGCGGCCCGCACCGAGCGGAAACAGGCTGACGAACAGCGCGAACGCCACGACAACGATCGCCGCGAAGGCGAACACAGGCCGAAGGGTGCGCACCGGGGATTGTTGCGGCTCCAGTACATCCATGGGGCGGCGTTCTCCGGTAGATCAAAGGGTTAGCCGACCGATTCTGGCTGAACCGCAGTGGACAGAGCATGAAGTTGCGGCCTGTGGTCACAGGCCCGGCCCACCATTCCGTGTTATCACGCGCGCGCCGGAGCGCAACCTTGCCCGCGCGGGCCGCGGCGCGGCCACGCGCATCCTGTCCGATCACGACATTACATGCACCGCACACAGCTTGTTGCCATCCGGGTCACGCAGATAGGCCAGAAACACCTGCCGACCGGACATGTTGCGGACGCCGGGCGGATCTTCGATTGCGGTACCACCGTGAGCCACGCCAGCTTCCTGCCAGGCACGCACGGCCTCTGCACTGCCCAGACTGAAACCGATGGTGCCGCCGTTGGCATGGCACGCTGGCTGCCCATCGATCGGCGCGGTCACGCCGAACATCCGCCCATCCTTGAAGTACAGCAGCCGACCCTTTTCGTCGAACACACCCGGACGTGCCCCCATCGCGGCGAACAGGGCATCGTAGAAGCGATGCGCGACGTCCATGTCGTTCGTTCCAACGGTGATGTGGCTGAACATGCGGGCACTCCTTGTGGAAAGCCGCAGTGTCGGCGAGCGCGCCGGGCATCGCAAATCCGGCGATCTCTCCTGCTGCGGCATGCGCAGGATTTGTCGTGCGCCGCCGGATCACCCTATAATGGGAATCATTCTCATTAATGACCCGTGCCGATGGCCGTGCCCGCCGCCTCCAGCACCGCGCTGGCGGGGTTCTACCGCGAACACCATGGCTGGCTGCTGGGCTGGCTGCGCCGCCGCACCCACAACGCCGACTGCGCCGCCGATCTGACCCAGGACACCTTCCTGCGCCTGCTCAGCCGGCGCGTCGATCCGTCCGAACTGCGCCTGCCGCGCGCCTATCTCAGCACCATCGCGCACGCGCTGCTGGTCAATCACTGGCAGCGCGCGGACCTGGAGCGCGCCTATCTGACCGCGCTGGCCGCACAACCGGAGCCGGTGCATCCTTCTGCGGAGGAGCGCACGCAGGCGCTGCAGCTGCTGCATGCCATCGCTGACATGCTGTCCGGCCTGGCCGAGCGGCCACGGCGTGCCTTCCTGCTGGCCCGGCTGTCCGGACTGGGCTATGCGGAGATCGGCCAACAGCTGGGCGTGTCCGAGCGCATGGTCAAGAAGTACATGGCGCAGGCGATGCTGCATTGCCTGCGCCTGTCCGGCGACGCGGCGGCATGAGCGCGGCAGTGGCCGGCCCGGCGCTGGAGCAGGCGGCAGAGTGGTTCGCGCTGCGCCAACAGGGCTGGAGCGACGACGACCAGCAACACTGGCGTGCGTGGCTGCAGGCCGACGCCGGTCACGCCGACGCCTGGCGCCGGGTCGAGGCGGTCTGGCAGTCGTTCGCCCCGCTGTCGGCACCGGCGGCAGCAACGGCGCTCGATGCCGCCGGCCATCGCCGCCGGCGCGCGCTTCGCAGTCTCGGTGGCGCCCTCGGCATCGGTGCGGTCTCGCTTCTCGGCCTGCACGGGCTGCAGGCGCAGCGCCACCTGCAGACGCAACGCACCGCTGCCGGGCGCACCGGTCATTGGACGCTGGCCGATGGCAGCCAGCTGTGGCTCAACGCCGGCAGCGAAGTGACCGTCGACATCGGCAACGGCAACCGCGCCCTGCATCTGCTGCGCGGCGAACTGCTGCTGCAGACCGGCCACCACCCAGCATTCACCGGGTTGCCCCTGAGCGTGCATGTACCCGGCGCGCGCCTGCAGCCGATCGGCACCCGCTTCGCGGTCGGCCGCGAAGCGCAGGAAAGCCGCTTGGACGTGTTCGAAGGCGTGGTGCGGTGCCTGCCGATTTTCGGCGCGGCGCTGGATGTGCCTGCGGGAAGTGCGCTGCAGATCGGACCGATGGGGGGACTCACAACGGTCGCTGCCGATCCTCTGCGCGGCGACTGGCAGGACGGACGCCTGCAGGTGCAGGACACGCAACTGATCCGGGTGATCGACGAACTGGCCCGTCACCATCGGGGCTATCTGGGCTGTGATCCGGCACTGTCCGCATTGAATGTCACCGCGGTATTGCCGCGCCTGGACAGCCTGCAGGCCCTGAAACTGCTGGCGCGCGCCCTGCCGATCCGCATCGAGCAGCGCTGGCCATGGTGGACCGTTGTGCGTCCGCGTTGAAATCGCGGTTCCCTTTCTGCGCGCTCGGCGGGCACTACAAGGGAACCCATTGCGGATGTCGCCGCCCCCATGAAACTACCCTGCCCTTCCCCTCGCCCGCTTGCCATCGCGCTGTGCCTGGCCCTGGCCACGCCGTGCCTGTTGCCGGCCGCCGCCCACGCACAAGATGCTGCCGCCGCCGTTCGCTGGCAGATCCCGGCCGGACCGCTCGACCAGGCCTTGACCACATTCGGCCAGCAGTCCGGCCTGTCCATCGCCGCCGATGCGCGGCTGACCCGTGGCCGCCACAGCGGCGGCGTGCAGGCCTCGCTCACGGACGAGGCCGCGCTGGCGCGGCTGCTGGCCGGTACCGGCCTGACCTTCCAGCGTGATGCCAGTGGCGTGGTACTGCAGGCCGCCCCGGCCACCGACGCCGGCGTGCGCCAGATCGGCACCCTCCGTGTGGCCGGCCAGGCCAGCGAAGGCGCTTCGCCGTGGGGCCTGGCCGATGCCGATGCGGTCTACCGTGACAGCGGCTCGCGCGTGCACCTGGATCGCCAGCAGCTGGAGCGCTTCCGCGGCCAGTCGATCGGCGACGTGCTGGCCGGCGCGGTCGGCGTGCACACCGGGGACGTGCGCAACGGTGGTGCGCTGGACGTCAACATCCGCGGCCTGCAGGGCCAGAACCGGGTGCCGGTGATCATCGACGGTGGCCAGCAGGCCATCGACGTGTACCGCGGCTATGCCGGCGTGCAGCAGCGCAGCTACCTCGACCCGGACCTGATCAGCGCGGTCAGCATCGAGAAGGGGCCGAGCCTGGCCGCCAACGCCGCCAGCGCGATCGGTGGCGTGGTCTACATGGAAACGCTGAACGTCGATGACATTCTCGACGACGGCCAGGCCTGGGGACTGCGTGTGCGCGGCGGCGTGGCCGACAACAGCATCGACCGCACCCGCACCTTCAAGCAGATCGCGCGTGGCAGCGACAACCGCAACAGCCTGCGCGACCCGCGCGACTGGAACGGCAGCGTGGCCTTCGCCCAGCGCGGCGAGGACTGGCAGCTGGTGGCTGCCTATGCGCGACGCCGCCAGGGCAACTACTTCGCCGGCAGCAACGGCGCGCATCGCTACGACGACCAGCACCTCTCCAGCGGCGGTACCGGCATGTCCAGCCAGGCGGTCTCGGACATGTACCACCCCGGCGATGAGGTGCTCAACACGCACACCGACAACGAATCGTCGCTGCTGAAGTTCACCTGGACACCCAACCCGGACCAGCGCCTGGAGCTGAGCCATCGCTACTTCAACTCCAGCTTCGGCGAGATCATGCCGTCGGCAATCGGCCGCGTGGGCGAGTCCAACGAATGGGTGACCTACGTGGAGAAGGCCAACACCATGTTCCAGTTCGAGCCCGGCAAGATGCGGGTCAACGCCACCTCGCTGCGCCATCGTTACCGACCCGAGGCGCACCCGTGGCTGGACCTGAGCAGCACGCTGTGGTTCACCACCGCCACCAGCCGCATGTTCAACAGCAATATCGCCAACACGCCGCTGTTCAAGGAAATGGCCTCCGACCAGATGCCCGACACGCTGGGCGAGACTTACGGCCCTGGGCTGCAGTCGGACGTAAAGACCCGGCGTTGGGGCGTGGACAGCAGCAACACCACCCGCTTCAGCAATGACCTGGGCGACTGGACGCTGCGCTACGGCGCGTCCTTCCAGCACGAAGACACCGCACCGAACTCGCCCGTGCTGCCGGTGGACTACAACAACAACCGCTACCTGCGCTCGGGCACGCGCCGCGAAGCCAGCGTGGTCGCCTCGCTGCAGTGGCAGCCGTGGGACTGGCTGTCACTGACCGCCGGCGGTCGCTTCATCGACTACCGCACCCGCGACCGCAACCGCGTGGCCTTTGTCAGCGAATCGCGCGACCTGCGCTACACCTTCGCGCGCCTGAGCAAGGGCGGCCAGTTGCTGCCGGGCTGGTACAAGGAGTGGTACCCGGATGCACAAGGCAATTACACCTATGACTCGCTGCGCGCCACGCCCTATGGCGACAGCACGCTGGGCCAGGCCTACGATTTCGACGGATTCATCCGCGATCCGCGTGGTGCCAATGGCTTCCATACCAAGCAGATCCCCACCGCCTGGGGCTACAAGCCGGCGATCCGGCGCTCGGGCCACGGCTTCGCGCCGTATGCCGAGGCGCGCTTCAACCTCGACGCGGACACATTCTTCTACGTGAAGTACGCGCAGGGCTGGAAGATGCCCAGCCTGTTCGAGTCGACGCTGGGCAACAGCACCTCGGCGCCGGTGGCCGGCCTGAAGCCGGAAAAGAACCGCTCCTGGGACATCGGCTTCAGCCTGCTGAAGCAGGATCTGTGGCGTGACGGTGATCGCCTGGCATTCAAGGTCGCCTGGTTCAAGAACGATATCGACAACGCCATCACCCGCCGCTTCGATTCCAGCAACTGGGCGTTCTACGTCGACAACGTCGACAACTACACGGTGTCCGGTTACGAGCTGCAGTCCGGCTATGACGCCGGCATCGCCTACCTGGACCTGTCGGCCAGCTACTACCAGCGCGCGCGCACCTGCGATGCGGCCACCGCCAAGCGCCTGCGCGACGACCCGTATGCGAAGTGGAGCAAGCTGGACACCACGCCGGACTGCGTGGACGGCGGCTTCGGCACCTCGTTCGTCAATGCGCAGAACCCGCCGAAGTACTCGATCCACAGCACGCTGGGCTTCCGCCTGTTCGACAAGCGACTGGATAGCGGCATCCGACGCACCTACAACAGCGGCCCTACCCATGAACTCGACAAGCCCTGGAACACCACCGGCTCGACCGGCCTGCAGAA
This sequence comes from Stenotrophomonas sp. YJH_SMC_123, assembly GCF_059368215.1. Lineage (NCBI taxonomy): Bacteria > Pseudomonadati > Pseudomonadota > Gammaproteobacteria > Lysobacterales > Lysobacteraceae > Stenotrophomonas > Stenotrophomonas sp. YJH_SMC_123. The sequence continues at coordinate 149,433 of NZ_JCAFRM010000006.1, read as the reverse complement.
CATCTACCTGCCGACCGCGATCTACGACTTCTATGCACGCTGGCAGTTCACCCCGCGCAGCGAAGTGGAACTGGTGGTCAGCAACCTGCGCAACACCTACTACATGGACACGCTGGCGATGAGCCTGATGCCCGGCCCGGGCCGCACCACGCGGCTGAACTTCACCGCACGTTTCTGACTGCTGCAGAAACAGCAACGCCCCGGGGAGATCATCCCCGGGGCGCCTGCTTGCGGCGGCTCACGCGCTGGGAGGTGCCAACCCTGGCTGGCTGGCACAGCGACTCAGCAACGGTAGGTGCCAACTTTGATTGGCACAGCGACGCAGCACTGGTAGGTGCCAACTTTGGTTGGCACAGCGACGCAGCACTGGTAGGTGCCAACCTTGGTTGGCGCAGCGACGCGCTACTTCGCAGTACTCAGCAGCAGCACTGCAACAGTGACCAGACCGATGCCGATCCAACCGATCGGACGCAGGCGGTTGCCGAACAACAGGCGTCCGCAGGTGGCGGTTCCGATCACGCCGATCGCACCCCACATCGCATAGGCGGTGGCCAGGTCCATGTAACGCACCGCCTGGCCCAGCAGGGCGAAGGCGATCCAGACCATGACGATCGCGGCGACACCCCAGCGCCAGCGGCGGAAGCCTTCCGACTTGGCCACCATCATGTTCGCGGCGACATCGATCAGCGCCGAACAGATCACGAAAAACAGAGCCAGGGTATTCATCAGTGTGCCTCCCCGAGGGTGACGCAGACGATGCCCACCACCGCCAGCACCAGGCCGGCCAGCTGCTGCAGTGACAGGCTCTCGCCGAACACGGTGAGGCCGACCACTGTCAGCAGGGTCAGGCCCAGGCCTTCCCACACCGCGTAGGCCACGCCCACCGCGATGCGACGCACCGACTGCGCCAGGAAGAAGTAGGACAGCGCCAGCGCACCGGCCATGATCAGATAACCGGTCCAGCCGCCATCGCGGGCGGCGTGGGCCATGAACGAGGTGCCGACCACTTCGGCGACGATCGCCACGGTCAGGCAGGCCCAGGCGACCAGCGCGCCACGGGCGGGAACAGTACGGGACATGTGAAACTCCTTGCAGGACGGGGACCGCGCCGCCTCATCAATGGATCCACGCCGCGCGTGGAGGGTCCGGAACGCCCCTCGCAGACAGGGGCGACGGGGGTTAGTATCATCGCCTTTTACGGTGGTATCAAAATGGATTCCATCGACAGGAGCGATGGATCAATGCCCTATTCCCCTGAATCCCTACAGGCCTTCGTGGAAGCCGCCGCGCTGGGCTCGTTCTCGGCCGCGGCACGGCGGCTGGGCAAGACCCAGTCGACGGTCAGCACCGCCATTGCCCACCTGGAAGCCGACCTCGGCGTGAGCCTGTTCGACCGCAGCGGGCGCTACCCGCGGCTGACCGAGGCTGGGCGCCAGGTGCTGGGCCACGCACAGGAGATCCTGGCCGCCGATGCGCGCCTGCAGCAGTTGAGCGTGCGCCTGTCCGCGCCGGTCGAGCCGCGCCTGACCGTGGTGTTTTCCGATGTCTACCAGCTGGATCCCGAGCAGCGGATCCTGCAGCGCTTCGCCGAAGCGTTCCCGGAGATCGAGCTGGAGTGGCTGGATGCCGAAGGCGAGGACGTGCTGGAACGGGTGAGCAGCGGCCGCGCCGCGCTGGGCCTGCTGCCCAGGCAGGAGCGCTATCCCGATGGGCTGGTGGCGCGGCCGCTGGCGCACCACAGCGAACTGTCGGTGTACGTGGCGCGCGGACACCCGCTGGCCAGCGCCGGGCGTCGCGCCGCCGCACAACTGGCACGGCATCGGCAGGTGCGCCTGAGCGCGGAAGTCGATCAGACCCGCTTGGTCACCGGCCTCGCGTGGACCGCCACCGATTACCTGATGGTGATGGAGATGGCCGAGGACGGCATCGGCTGGGCCGAACTGCCGCGGGCGCTGGTGCAGCGCTATGACCGTGGGCGGCTGGTGGAACTGGTGCTGCCGGGCTGGCCGCGGCGCATCCACAGCGACCTGCTGTGGCGACGCGACACGCCGCCAGGCCCAGCCGCACTCTGGTGGGCCGACGCGTTGGGGTGAAAAAGGGGACGGAGGGGATTAAGTCGTTTGTGCCCCGGCGGTACTGGGGCACAAACGACTTAATCCCCTCCGTCCCCTTTTTATCTGTCAGCGATGGGCGAGCGCGTAATCCAGTGCCGCGCACACCGCTGCCACCTGTGCGTCGTTGCACTGCTGCGGGGTGGCCCGCGGGCTGTCCGGGTAGACCTCGGTGGTGGTGGTGTACTTCGCGCCGGTAATGCCGGCGCACAGGCCCAGCTTCACCAGCGGATACTCGATCACGCCGTGGGCGATCACCGGCGAACCGATGATCTCGCCTTTGTCGTCGGCGGGGGCGATATGGGTGACCTTCTCCACGGCGGCAATGACCGCCTGCTGGAAGGCCGGCTGCGGGGCCTCGCTGTCATCCACCAGGTAGAAGCCATCCGGAATCAGGCCCGGCTCGAACGGCTTGCCGTCACGCGCGGCCAGCGCCGGGCGGAACTCGCTTTCATCACTGTCGGTGGTCTCGTGCAGGTCGATGTGCAGCACGAACTGGCCCTTGATCGGTGCAACCAGCTCGATCAGCGCGGTCGACTCGCGGGCCGGGCCATCGGCGCGGAAGTTGCGGTTCGGGTCGATCGCATCGAAGTTCCAGCGGTTGATGCGCTCGAAGCCCCAAGGATTCACGCACGGCGCCACCAGCAGATTGGCCTTGCCGGCATAGTCGGCGGCGTGCTTTTCGAGGAACTCCAGCGCGCCCATCACGCCACTGGTCTCATAGCCGTGCACGCCACCGGTAACCAGCGCGGCGGGCAGCGCCGGGTTCCAGTCGCGGCTGCGCAGGGCGAACAACGTATAGGTCTCGCCAGCGTAGTCGAGCCGGCCATAGGCCACCTTGTCGAAACGCGAGGCCAGCGCCTCGATGCGCGGCAGCACCTCCTGGTCATAGCGACGCAGGCGCTGCTGGCGACCACGCCACAGCTCCCGTTCCGCCGCTCCCCACGGCTGGCCAGGGGTTCCGACGGGGTAGAAGGCGGCTTGGGACATGGCGGATCTCGGCGAGTCAGGAAGCAATCGCCCACTTTACCACCGGGGCAACGGCATGAACCCGACGCGCATTCCATTGGCGAATGGAATCAGCAATAATTCTCATTTACGACCTTCCACAGCCTGCACCGATGCCCATCCACGCCCTGCAACCGGCCCGCCTGCCCCTGGCCGCCGCGCTCACCCTGTGCCTGCTTCCGGCCGCCAGCGTCTTCGCCCAGGACGGCGCTACCACGCTCGACAGCATCCAGGTCTCTGGCAGCTGGCTGGGTACCGGCCTGCATGACAGCGTGAAGCGCTTCGCCGGCGCGCGCACGGTGGTCGACCGCCAGCGCATCGAGGCCAGCGGCGCGGCCAGCATCGGCGATGCCATGCGCCGCATCCCCGGCGTGCAGGTCACCGACAACTCCGGCACGGCCGGCAGCTCGGTCTCGCTGAACATCGGCGTGCGCGGCCTGACCGGGCGCTACTCGCCGCGCTCGACCGTACTGCTGGACGGCGTACCGCTGGCGGTAGCGCCGTATGGCCAGCCGCAGCTGTCGTTCGCGCCGACCAGCCTGTCCAACATCGAATCGATCGACGTGGTGCGCGGCGGCGGCGCGGTGCGCTACGGCCCGCAGAACGTGGGCGGCATCATCAACTTCAGCACCCGCGCCATTCCCACCGGCCCCGGCCTGCACGGTGAGGCCGGCGTGCGCTACACCGCCCATGACCATGGCGGCGGCGACAGTGCCCAGTACAACGCTTTCCTCGGCGGCACCGGCGACAACGGCCTGGGCGCGGCCCTGCTGTACTCCGGCCAGGACGGGCGTGGCTGGCGCCAGGGCAGCGATGACCGCTTCAACGACCTGGCGCTGAAGTTCGCCTATGCCATCGACGCGCAGCAGGAACTGCGTGCCAAGCTGTCGTACTACGATGTGCGCTCGCTGACGCCGGGCGGCCTGACCCGCGCCCAGTACGAGGCCGACCCGTTCCAGAACACCCGCTCCACCGATTTCTGGAAGGGCCACCGCACCGGCATCGACCTGGGCTACACCAACACGCTGTCGGCCAACAGCGAATTCGAGGTGCTGGCCTATTACAACGAAAGCAGCCGCGCCAGCTCGCTGATCAACACGGCCAATACCCAGTTGACCGTGCAGCCGCGCGATTACCGCGTGCTTGGCATCGAGCCGCGCTATACCCAGCGCCTGCATTGGGGCAGCACGGTGCACGACATCACCGCCGGCTACCGCTTCCTGCGCGAACGGGGCAACGACCGCAGCTACACCGTCAGCCGCCGCACCGGCGTGGCCAGTGCCACCACCCGTTTCGACAACGCGACCGATGCCCATGCGTTCTACATCGACGACCGCATCGCAATCGGCCAGTGGAGGATCACCCCGGGCGTGCGCATGGAATGGATCGACATGGACCGCCGCCAGGCCGGTGGCACGGCGACCTTCAGCAGCCGCAACGACAAGGCCCTGCCCTCGCTCAACATCGCCTACCTGCTGACGCCGCGGCTGACTGTGTTCGGCAACTACACCACCTCGTTCGGGCCGGTGCAGAACATCCAGCTCAATTCGCAGACGGCCAGCAACCCGCTGAACCCGGAAATCGCCAAGACCACCGAACTGGGCGCGCGCTGGCAGGACGGTGCACTGCGCGCGGAAGTGACCGTGTTCAAGATGCGCTTCGACAACCAGATCCTGCAGGTGCCGGGGATCACCCCACCGACCTTCCAGAACATCGGTGCCACCGACCACAAGGGTGTGGAGAGCGCGCTGGAGTACCACTTCGCCCAAGACAGTGCGCTGGCCGGGCTGGAGCTGTACGCCAACTACACCTGGACCCAGGCGATCCAGCAGTCCGGTGACAACCGCGGCCTGGACGTGCCCTTCTACTCGCGCGACACCGACAGCGTCGGCGCCCGCTACGCACTGGCCGGCTGGACCTTCAATGTCTCCAGCACCCACCAGAGCGGCCAGTTCTCCGATGCCGCCAACACCTGGGAAGAAACCGCTGACGCGCGCGTGGGCCGCGTGCCGGGCGTGCGCCTGTGGAACGCGCAGGTGGCCTGGCAGGTGCCGGGGCTGGACGACAGCGAGATCGCGCTGGGCGTGAACAACCTGGCCGACAAGCGCTGGTACACCCGCAACGTCGATGGCAACGCCGGCCGCATGGTGGCTGCGCCACGCACCTTCTACGTGCAGGGCCGCTACCGCTTCTGACGCGGTAACCGCCCGATGCAGTGACGGCGGCGAACACGGTGGCGGCGTATCATGCCGCCACCATGTCACTGCCTGTTTCGCCATCGCGCCTGCATCTGGCCTTCCAGGGCCTGCGCCTGCGCCTGCGCGGCAGCGACCTGTGGTTCATCGCGCTTGCCCTGCTGGTCGGCCTGATCGCCGGCTACCTGACCCTGCTGCAGTCCGGCATCGCACGCTGGCTGCAGGGCACCCTGTACGGGCTGGACGACGGCATGCGCCTGAGCTCCTTGCCCGCGCTGACCTGGACCGCACTGCTGGTGCTGCCGCTGGGTGGCCTGCTGGTCGGCCTGGTCAGCCTGGCCGCGACCCGGCTCAAGCGGCCCCTGCTCGATGCGGTCGAAGCCAATGCCCTGCATGGCGGGCGCATGTCGATGCGCGACAACCTCATCGTGCTGACCCAGACCCTGCTGTCCAATGGCTGCGGCGCCTCGGTCGGGCTGGAGGCTTCGTATACGCAGATGGGAGCAGGCAGCGGCTCGCAGCTGGGCCGGGTGATGCGCCTGCGCCGCAACGACGTGCGCATCCTGGTCGGCGCCGGTGCCGCCGGTGCCATCGCGGCCGCCTTCGGGGCGCCACTGGCCGGCGCGTTCTACGCCTTCGAGATCGTCATCGGCGCCTACACCCCGGCCGCACTGGCGCCGGTGGCGGTGGCCGCGCTGGCAGGTGCATTCGTGGCCGACCAGGCCGGCATCGAGCCCTACCTGCTGCCGGCTGCCTCGACGATTGATGTCCGCGCCGCCGACTATGCCATCTACGGCCTGCTTGGCTGCTGCTGCGCGATGGTCGGCATCGCGGTGATGCGGCTGATCGCCTCGATCGAAGGCACGGTCAAGCGCAGCCCGTTGCCGCTGTGGGGCCGACCGGTGGTCGGCGGCCTGCTGCTGATCCCGCTGGCACTGGCCAGCCCGCAGGTGCTGTCGTCCGGCCATGGCGCACTGCACCTGGACCTGACCACGCACCTGCCGCTGATCTGGATCGGCGGCCTGCTGACCCTGAAGTGCCTGGCCTCGGGCATCTCGCTCGGGTTTGGTTTCCGCGGCGGCCTGTTCTTCGCCTCGTTGTTCATGGGCACCCTGGTCGGCGCCCTGTTCGCCGGCCTGCTGGCGATGGCCACTGGTGTGCCGGTGATCGATGCCACGTCCGCCGCGCTGGCTGGCATGGCAGCGTTGGCCGCCGCCGTGGTCGGCGCACCGATGACCATGGCCATGCTGGTGCTGGAAGGCACCCACGACTTCCTGCTGACCAGCGTGGTGATGAGTGCGGTGCTGGTCTCCAGCACGCTGGTACGGCAGTGGTTCGGTTATTCGTTCTCGACCTGGCGCATGCACCTGCGCGGCGAGACCATCAAGAGCGCACGCGACGTGGGCTGGGTGCAGAACCTCAACGCCGGCCGGCTGATGCGCAAGGGCGTGGCTACCGCGCCGGCCGATCTCGATGCCGCCACGTTCCGCCAGCACTTCCCGCTGGGTTCGGGCAGCCGGGTGATCCTGATCGACAGCGAAGGCCATTACGCAGGCATCGTGCAGATTCCGCGCGTCTACGGCGACGGCGTGAAGCCGGAGACCATGATCGGCGAGCTGGCCGAGAACCGGGACGTGTCACTGTCACCGGCCGCGGACGTGGTCAGCGTGATGCAGCGCTTCGACCAGACCCAGGCCGATGAACTGGCCGTGGTCGCCGCCGACGGCCAGGTCCTGGGCGTGGTCTCTGAAGCCTTCGTCCGCAAGCGCTACGCCGAGGAACTGGACAAGCGCCAGCGCGAACTGATGGGCGAGCGCGTCGACGACACCGACTGACCCCGCAAAAAGGGGACGGAGGGGATTAAGTCGTTTCTGACACTTTCGAAATCCGCGCATGGCGTGGATCTACTGTCACCTCGACCGGGTAGACTCCGGCCATGCGCTTCATTGAGACCTTCCATGCCGGTCCCTTCGCCGACACCGTGGTCAGCCTGCTGGCCGCCTTCGTGCTGGGCACGCTGATCGGCGCCGAGCGCCAGTACCGGCAACGCACCGCCGGCCTGCGCACCAACGTGCTGGTGGCAGTGGGCGCCGCCGCCTTCGTCGACCTGGGCATGCGCATCGCCGGCAGCGCCGAGGCGGTACGGGTGATCTCCTACGTGGTCTCCGGTGTCGGCTTCCTCGGCGCCGGCGTGATCATGAAGGAAGGCATGAACGTGCGCGGCCTGAACACCGCCGCCACCCTGTGGTGCTCGGCGGCGGTCGGCAGCTGCACCGGCGCGGACATGCTGGCCGAGGGCGTGCTGCTGACCGTGCTGATCATCGCCGGCAACACGCTGCTGCGGCCGCTGGTGAATGCGATCAACCGCATCCCGATCAACGAGGCGGCGACCGAAGCCACCTACGAAGTGCGCCTGAGCGTGGATGCCGAAGCCGTACCGCGGGTGCGCGAGCGACTGGTCGATGCGCTGGAGGCCGCGCAGTATCCGGTGGGCGATGTGCAGGTGGTCGAGCATGCCGACGCGCCTACCGACGTGATCGCGGTGCTGGTCAGTACCGCGGTCAGTGCGGACGAGCTGGATCTGGTGCTGGCACGGATGGAGCACGTGCCGGGGGTGCTGCATGCCACGTGGGAAGTCAGCACCCGCGACTGAATCACCACGTAGGGCGTGGATCTGCCGAGGTCGTGCTGCAGTGGATTCACGCCATGCGTGGATACGCTTCTCTCACCCACCCGCCATGCGCTGCTGTGCCCGCAGCAGCTTCCGGAACGAGCCGCACTTCCGGGCATCCTCTGCCTGCGGGCAGGCCGCCGCACGTTGCAGGTGCCGGCGTACCCGTTGCAGCTGGATGATCTGCCGCTGCAGCACATCAGCCTGCGCCAGCAGGGCCTCACGATCCAGCGTAAGGCATCCGCGCTGCGGCGGCAGCGATGGGCCGATCTGCTGCAGCGACAGCCCGGCCGCCTGGCCCAGGCCGATCAGTGCCAGCCGCTCCAGCACCTGCTCGTCGTACTGCCGGCGCAGGCCGCGACGGCCCAGTGCCTGCAGCAGCCCAAGCTGTTCGTAGTAACGCAGGGTCGAGGCCGGCACGCCACTGCGCTTGACCACTTCGCCGATATCCAGTTCACGCACGGGCTTGACCTCAAGTGACCTTCAAGCGCCAACCTATGGGCGACTTCCCTGCAAGGCAAGACCATGACCCGTACACCCCCCGTTGATCAGAGCGCCCTGTGGAACGGTCCTGGCGGCCAGGTCTGGGTTGCGCAGCAGGCCATTCTCGATGGCCTGTTCCAGCCCATGGCCGACCTGCTGGTGGCCGAACTTCCGGAGACCGTCACGCAACTGCTGGATGTAGGCTGCGGTACCGGTGCCAGCCTGCTGGCATCAGCCGCCGCACGCCCGGCGACACACAGCACCGGCCTGGACATCTCCGCGCCGATGCTGGCGCTGGCCCGCCAGCGCGCCGAGGCTGCGGGACTGGACGCGGACTTCATCGTGGCAGACGCGCAGCGCCATCCTCTGCCGTCCGCGCACTTCGACTGGATCCAGTCGCGGCTGGGCGTGATGTTCTTCGAGGACAGCCAGGCCGCGTTCGCCAACCTGCATCGTGCCGCGACACCCGGCGCTGGGCTGCGCTTCATCGCCTGGCGCAGTGCCGACGAGAATCCATTCATGACCACGGCCGAGCGCGCCATCGGCAATGCACTGGATCTGCCGCCCCGGGTACCCGGCGCGCCGGGACAGTTCGCCTTCGCCGATGGCGGGCGGGTACAGCGGCTTGTGCAGGCCGCCGGTTGGAAGGATGTGGAGGTGGTTGCGGTGGACCTGCCCTGCTCCATCGCCCGCGAAGACCTGCCCACCTATGTCGGCCAGCTGGGCCCGTTGGGGCTGGCCCTGCGCTCAATGCCGGAAGCCCGTGCCGCCGTGCTTCGCCACCAGGCGCTGGCTGCATTCGCGCCGTTCATCGAAGGCGACCGCGTACGCGTGGATGCCGCCTGCTGGCTGGTCCGCGCCCGCGCGTAGGAAAAGGGGACGGAGGGGATTAAGTCGTTCTTGCCCCGCGTGTGCAGGAAACGACTTAATCCCCTCCGTCCCCTTTTTCTTTACAGCGCCTCGCCGGCGTCGGCCAGGCGCGATTCGATCAAGGCGTACCACTGCTGCAGCACGTCGATCAGCATGTCCAGCTCGGCGTCGGTGCGCTGTGCGCGGCCGCTGCGCAGGCAGGCCTGTGCTTCCTGCAGTTGGGCCAGGAACCCTGCCACGGTATCGGCCTGCAGGATCAGGCCGGGCAGGCGCCGGCCCGGGATGCGCACCACGGCATGGTTGCCGAGCTGGCCGTACACGCTGAGCGTAGCTTCCGTCTTCATGGAGAGTGGCAGGAATTGGGCATTCATCGCGTGCACCGTTTGAAGACCTGAGCCGCAGGCAGGCGTGGACGACGGGGGAGACGTTGCCACGCCTGCCGGCGGTCAGGGGGGACTCGGGATGCCGGGGCACAGCCCCGGCGCAGGAGGGTCAACGTGGCTGTGCCATCCCGGCGATCTGCACGCGCCGGTTCGGCGCCAGGCAAGCAATCAGCTCGCGCCGGTTGCGCTGCCCGCACTGCACGATCGGCTCAGCCGCGCCGCGTCCTTCGGCGCTGATGCTGGCCGCAGGCACGCCGCCCTGCACCAGCGCGCTGCGCACGGCCTCGGCGCGGCGCTGCGACAACGACTGGTTGTAGCTGGCGCTGCCGATACGGTCGGTATAGCCGGTCACCCTGATCGACTGCACCTGTGCGGCTTCGCGTACCTGCGCCAGGATGCCCTGCACCGCCTGCTGCCCTTCCGCGCTCAGCACCGCGCTGTCGAAGCCGAACAACGCGTCGGCCGACAGCCGCAGCGGCTGTTCCGGCAGCGGTGCCGGTGCCGGTGCCGGCGGGACCGGTGGCCGCGGCGGCTCCAGCACGGCCGCGCACGATTCCGGCTTCCAGTAACCCGCCTGGGCGATGCCCTTGCTGTCAAAGCGGACCTGGAACTGGCAGGTGAAATACTCCGCACCTTGCGCGGTGCGGAAGTTGAACAGGTAGTTCCACTCGCGCACGCCCCACATGCCTTCATTGAAATGCGGCGTGCCCAGCAGCGTGTACAACTGCCGCTTGCTCATGCCCGGCGCGAAGCGGCGCAGGTCGGCGGCGTCCGGATAGATGCCTTCCTTCAACGAGGCCTTGGAGGCCTCCGGGAACTGCACGGCGGTGGCTTCGACGGGACCGTCGGTGGCCGGCGCATGGCTGCGGCAGGCGGCCAGCAGGCCCATCCCCAGGATCAGGCCCAGCGTAGCGGCATGTTGGCCGGCGCGGGCGATGCGATGCTGTTTCATGTCATTCCCCCTGTAGACGTTTCCGCGATGCCGGGCCGCGGGTGCGGCCCGGCGGCGGGGATCACCACTGGATGCCGGCACCGACGGCCACGCCGGCCTCGCCACGGCTGTTGGTCGAACCGCTGAACTTGTAGATCCAGCGCCCGCCTTCGGAGACACCGGAGATGCCCAGCGCCACGCCCGATTCGCCGTTGTAGCTGCCAGCCGCGATCGAGGCCATGCTGCGGCCCGCCTCGCTGGGCTGCGGCAGCGCTGCGGTGGCCATCGCCGAGGCGATACCGGCCGAAGCACGGTTGTCGGTCTTGCGCAGGTCGCGCTCGAAGCCACCCATGCGCTCGTCGGTGTAGGCCTTGGACCAGTCCAGGGTCTGCGCCATGCCCGACTTCAGCTGATCCACGTTGACCGCGTCGGTACCGGCGGTGCCAGCGGCAACGTTGCGCACCGTGGTCGGGCCGCTGCTGGTGCTGCCCAGGGTGACGCTGTTGTAGTTGGTCGCACCGTTCACCGTGGTGTCGTAGCGGATGGTGCCCTGCTGCGAGGCCTGCAGCTGGCGCACGTTGACCGCGTCGGTGGCCTGCGAGCCGTCGGCCACGTTGACCACCTGGCGTTCGGCGCCGCTGGCACCCACCGAGACCGTGTTGGCCCGGTTCGCCACCGAACCTGCACCCAATGCCACCGAGTTGTCGGCCTGCGCCTGTGAACCATTGCCGAGCGCGGTCGAGTTGGCACCGGCGGCAGTGGAGCCTGCACCACCGGCGGCGGAGTTGGCGCCGCTGGCGGACGGATCGGCCAGGTTGTTGGTGTTGTTGGCGCGGAAGCTGCCCGCCACGTTGGTGATGTTCTGGATCTTCTGGTCGGTGTACTTCTTCGACTCGTCGATGGCGTAATTCACGCCGTTCTTCAGCTGGCCGACATTGGTTGCGTCGTAGGTGTCCGAGCCGTCGGCAACGTGGGTGATCTTGCGCTCGCTGCCGCTGCTGCCGACCGAGACCTCACCGGCCGAGTTGCTGGCACCGGTCTGGCCGTAGGCGCCGGTATAGCCGCTCTGTGCGCCAACGCTGGCCACCGAGCCGGCACCCAGTGCCACGCTGTTGCCGGCGCTGCTGCTGGCACCGTTGCCGACCGCCACGCTGTTGGCACCGGCTGCACTGGCCTGCGGGCCGACCGCCACCGCTTCCGCACCGGCCGCGGTGGCTGCGGCCGCCGTCGAGTTCACCGCCAGGTAGGCACTGCCACCGCCACCGTTGGTGATGCGCTGGTTGAGAACCTTCAGCGAGCCATCGACGGCAGTGAAGGCGGCGGTGACGTTGTTGTAATCGCCGCTGGTGAAGGTGCCATCGGTGGCGATGCTGGAAATGCTGAACGTCGGCGCGGTCCACGCGTTGGTGGTGCCGTTGTAGGCAGTGGTGCCGCCGAAGTAGTTGGCGATGGTGCTGTGGGTGCTGAACAGCTGGTCGCCGGTGATGGCGTCGCTGCTGCCGGCCAGGATGCTGCCGGCGGCGACGTTGGTGATCTTCACCGCACCGGTACCGGTGCCCGTCAGCGTCACGCTGTTGAGCACGTTGCCACTGCCGTCGACATCGTATTTCACGGCCAGCTTGTCGATCTCGCCGGTCTGGTCGGCAACGTTGGCCAGCGAGTTGCTGACCGCATCGAAGGCGGTGCCGACGTCGTTGTAGCTGCCCTTGGTCACGGTGCCGTTGGCGGCGACGTTGTTGATCGAGTACGTCGGTGCGGTCAGCACGCCGCTGACGCTGACCGCAGCACCACCGCCGAGGTGGGTGGCCACGGCCTGGTTGGCGGCGAACAGCTGGGCCCCGTTGATGGCCTCGCTGCTGGTGGCGCTGACCTGGCCCGGGCCGAGATTGCGCAGCGTGGTGGCGGTGCCGGCCTGGCCCAGCGTGGCGCTGGCATAGTTGACGCTGCCATCGGCGTTGAGGTCATAGCGCAGTGCCCCCTGCTCCGAGGCCTGCAGCTGTCCCACGTTGACCGCATCGGTGGCCGCGGTACCGGCCGCCACGTTGATGACCTGACGCTCTGCGCCAGCGGCACCGATGGAAACCGTGTTGGCACGATCGGCAAGGCTTCCCGCACCCACTGCGATGCTGTTGGCTGCCGTCGCCCGCGCATTGGTGCCGACCGCGATCGAATCGGCGCCGCTGGCCACGGCCTCGGTACCGGTCGAGTTCACCCGCAGGTACTTGGTACCGCCGTTGCGGATATCGGTGATCTGCGTGTTGAGGTTGACCAGCGAACCATCCACCGCCGCGAAGGCATCGGTGGCGTTGGTGTACAGGCCCTGGGCGATGGCGCCGGTGGTGGAGAGCGTGCTGATCTCGAACAGCGGTGCGGTGAAGATGCCGCTGGCCGGGTCAAAGGCTGCACGACCACCGAAGAAGCTGGCGATCGCGCTGTTCGTTGCCGCCAGCTGGCCACCGTTGACGGCCTCGAGGCTGCCCGCGGTGACCGCACCGGCGGCGAGATTGCCGATGGTGGTGGTGCCGGTGCCTGCGCCGAGGGTGACCCGTCGATAGTTCGGATTGCCGCCGGCGTCCAGATCGTAGGTCACCGCGGCATCGGCCACGCCATTGATCAGGCTGATGGCCCCCTTCAACTGCGCTACATTGACCGCGTCGGTGTTGCCGCTGCCCGCAGCCACGTTGGTGATCTGGCGCTCGCCCCCACCGGCGGTGCCCACCGATACTTCACCGGCCGAGACCTGCGGTGCGGTGAGACCGTAGGCACTGTAGCTGGCCTGCGCGCCGCGCAGCGCGGCCGAGCGGTAGCCCAGCGCAACCGAGTTGGCCTGGTTGGAGGTGGATTCGGCACCCAGCAGGGTCTGCCCGTTGGCGGTGCCGACGGCACTGTCGCCGACGATCACCGAATGGCCCATGCGCGCGGCGTAGTCGGCCGTCGGCACGCCGGTCGGGTTGCTGGGATCGTTCACGCCATCACCGGGGAAGGCGACATTGGCATCGACCTTCGGCAGTTCATGCCGTGCGTTGGCACCGATCACCACTTCCTTCGAGCCGTTGGCGAAGGCGCCATCGCCCATCAGCACCTGGTAGTCCTGCGCGGCGTTGACGGCCCAGCAGGAGATGTCGGCCAGCGCGATGTCCAGGCACTTGGCCGCCCAGGCCGGGGAATCCTTCGGCAGCAGCAGGCCCAGCAGGCCACCCGGATTGCCGTTGTTGATGTTGTAGATGTAGCTGTCGGAAGTGACGCCACCGATCAGGGTCAGGTGCGAGCTGCCGCCCGTGGCGGCGCCACCCAGGCCGTTGAGCGTGCTGCCGACCGGTGACAGGTTCACCACCGGCAGACCCAGCACGTTGACCGCCGAATAGGTCTGCATGACGTTGGCGTTGCTCAGCTTGAGATTGCCGTTGCTGACGTAACCATCGCCGCCGAACAGGCTGGTGGTGGTCGGCCCGATCAGCTGGCCGACATTGCCGACCAGGCCACCGGTGCCGATGATCAGGCCGGCATTCGGGTCGGCCGGCGCCGGTGCCTTCGGGCTGGTCGGCGGGATCGCCGACGGCTGGGTCAGGCCGAGACTGCCGAGCGTGCCACCCACCAGGCCACCGACGGCGCTGCCCAGGTTGCCGACGGTGCCATTGAGATTGCCGTTGAGCAGGTTGCCCACCGCGCTGCCTACGTTGCCCAGCGTGCTTCCCAGCACGCCGCCCAGGCCTGTGCCGGGGCTACCGGTGGTGCCGTTGAGAATGCCGCCCACTGCACCACCGACCGTGCCGACGGTATTGCTAAGCGTGCCGCCCACCGCGCTGCCAACCTGGCCGACGGTGCCGTTCAGAGCGCCACCCACCGCACTGCCGACGGTACCGACAGTACCGTTCAATGCGCCACCGACTGCGCCCACCGTGTTGTTGAGCGTGCCGCCCACTGCACCGCCGACCGTACCGACAGTCCCGTTCAGAGCGCCACCCACGGCGCCGCCGACCTGGCCAACGGTGCCGTTCAGAGCTCCGCCCACCGCACCGCCGACGGTACCGACGGTGCCGTTCAGTGCACCGCCGACTGCGCCGCCAACTGTGCCGACCGTGCCGTTCAGAGCACCGCCAACTGCACCACCGACTGCGCCGACCGTGTTGTTGAGCGTACCGCCCACTGCGCTGCCGACCTGGCCAACGGTGCCGTTCAGAGCTCCGCCCACAGCACCACCGACCGCACCGACCGTGTTGTTGAGCGCGCCGCTCACGGCGCCGCCAACTGTGCCTGCCGTGCCGTTCAGTGCACCGCCAACTGCACCACCGACCACGCCGACTGTGTTGTTGAGCGTGCCGCCCACTGCACCGCCGACCGCGCCGACTGTGCCGTTGAGTTCACCGCCCACTGCGCCACCGACTGTTCCGACAGTACCGTTCAGAGCGCCGCCCACTGCGCCACCGACCGTGCCTACCGTGCCGTTCAGTGCACCGCCAACCGCACCACCGACTGCGCCCACCGCGTTGTTGAGCGTGCCACCCACTGCACCGCCGACCGCGCCGACTGTGCCGTTGAGTGCACCGCCCACTGCGCCACCGACTGTTCCGACAGTACCGTTCAGAGCGCCGCCCACTGCACCGCCCACCGTGCCAACGGTGCCGTTCAGCGCACCACCCACCGTGCTACCGACCGCACCCGCGGCACCGTGAAGCGTACCGCCGACAGCATCCACTGCTCCGCCCACCAGACCGCCGACGCCCAGCGCGCTGTGCTGCGCGGCTACGGTTGCCTGCCCGGCCAGCTTCAGGTTGCGATCGGCGACTACTTCCTGGCCGTCCGGCGCCTGCACGCGCACCTTGCCCGCGGCGCCGGCATCGAACGCGGCACTGATGGCGCGATCATGCGTGTCACCCGGCAGTTCCTCCTTGGCCGGCAGCGTGACCGCCGCCGTCGCCCGGGCCTGGCCCTGCCCCACGATGTGATGGCCAGCCACCGCCAGATGCGCGTCGGTGTCGCCGTCGGCAGAGGCCTTCAGGGACGAACCGCTGAGGCCCGCTGCCGCCTGGGCACCCGAATCGATCGAAGCGACCTGATGGCCAGCGATGCCGACCTTGGCCCTGGCGCGCGCGTCGGCAGCCACGCCCAGCGGCGCCTGCGCGCCCGGCGCAACGTGCGCTGCCAGCGATGCATCCACCTGTGCCGCCTTGATCGCAGTGTTGCCCAGGCCGACAGTGGCGCGTACATCGGCCGCCAGCGCCGGCACGGCCACCTGCTTCGGCGTGGTGTTCGCTGCCAGCTTCACCTGTACGGCGGCCGGCAATACGTCACGCACCACCGGCAGCGATGTGGTGTTCAACTGCAGGCCCAGGCGAGCGTCCGCACTGATCGCGGGGCTGCTCTGCGCCTGTCGCGCGGCGGCAGCCAAGGCCACTTCCGCGTCGACCTTGACCGGCATCGGCTGCGCATACTTCGCCGCAAGCGCTTGCAGGTCGCGCAGCGACTGATTGGTTTCCGATGCCCCTGCGTGGCCGCTGGCCAGCGCGCACAGCAGTGCCAGGGCCAGCGCGGTGGGCATCAGCAGGAAGGCGCGCGGATCGCGTGCGGCGCCGCCGCCGCTGTCGCCGGTGGCCAGTTCCGAGGCCACAACCAGAGCATTGAGCTGGCGGTTCCATACACGCCGGTAGATGCGGTTCATGAGCATTTCCCCCGTAGGCGAACAACTGGAATGTCAGTGGACTTGCCGTTAGGCAGGTGACTGACATTTCAGCGGTTGCAACGGTGGCGGCGCACTTCAATCCGGCACGGCAATCGCGCATTCCGGCAAATCCACGGCCGGAATCGGCAGCCGTTTATGCAGAAGCGGCAACATGATCGGCAAGCGGATGTGCAATTCCGGCACGAATGCCGCGAAAACCCTTGCGGGGCTTGGCTCAGGCCGGTTGGCCGATCTGCGCGGGCGCGCGCATCAGGGTATCGCGCGGCAGTTCGCCGAATACCTTGCGGTAATTGTCGGCGAAGCGCGAAAGATCCCACAGGCCGCAGCTGAGGGCGATGGCTTTCACCGAGCGACGGCTGGAATCGGCCATCGACAGGCTGCGGCAGGCCGCGCACAGGCGCAGCATGGAGAGATACCGGTTGGGCGAGGTTCCAAACAGGTCCTCGAACGCATAACGCAGGCCGCGCTCGCTGACCCCAGCCGCATCGCAGATTTCATTCATGTAGATATTGCGGCGCAGGTTGAGCCGCATGAAGTTCTCTGCCCGCTGTGCGATCAGATAATGCGTACGCCGTGCACGGCTGCAACCCGGGCGATCCGCCGCACCGGCACCCAGAAGGGCCTGCACATGCTCGTGCAGCAGGGTTTCAGTTTCTTCCGGCTGCAGGCCTGCACCCTGCCCCAGCTGCAGGTGCAGCTGCTGGTAGTGGCGTGCCAACGGCGTGCCTTCGCTGGCCAGATTGAACAGTGACAGTGCCTGGCCAGCGGGAGGCGTGCTGCGCAGGCTCAGTTCGGTCAGCTTGCGCTGCACCCGTGCCACCGGCAGCAGCATCAGGGTCATGTGCGTGCCTGGGCTCAGGGTGAACTCACTGATGCCTTCCGGCATGATCGTCAACGCCATCCCTGGCGTGAGCGGTACGCCATGGCACCAGCTCAGCGTCTCATCGGTGGCGTGCAGGTACCCGAGCATCGCCCAGTCCGGCGGCAGCATGAAACGGCCGCGGCAGTGGAAACCGCAGCTGATGCTGCAGAACAGGGCTTCCTCGTGCACGCGCGAAGCGAATGCCGCACGTGGCCCATTGCCATCGAGCAGCAGCAGTTCGACATCACAGACACGAAGCACGCCGCTCAGCGTGGCCAGGTCTATCGACCGCAGGCCGCTGTCGCCGCTGTCTCCTACCCCACCATCGACCATGACAGTGTTGTCCCCCGTTGATCCGCCATGCGATGCGGCCCCCACTGCCTGACAGGGCGCGCAGCGATCCAGAAACCACTTCCGTTGTCGTGCAGGCCGCATCGGCTCCGATGCGGCCAACCATGGAAATGCAACAGCTTGAATGCGAGTATGCCCGATAATCGGCGAAGGTAAACCCGCGGGCTGCAATGAAGAAAAAAGATACACAGATGAAGAAAATGTCGGCGCCATTGGCACGGTCTTCGCATGCACCGGAAAATGGAAATCACATAATCTGCACGACCATGAATCGTTTTGCCTTCGAACGGATTCTCGTCACAGAAACGGCCTGAAAGTTTCAGCATCGCGGGGTTTCTGCCGAATTTGCATATAGGTTCCTGTTGCAGCCAACTTCCATTCAGGCAAAGTCGATAGCACGGTGATCCGGCCAACTGATCCGGCCGCACCCAGGGGGACAGCATGACCACGCACGCATCATTGGATGCCTCGACCACCGGCCCCGGGCCGAGCGGTCGCGACCGTGCGGCTGGCGGCCTGCCTGGAGACGATCACCCTGCTTGAGCACAGCGGGCCCATCCCGCCGTGCCTCCTCCGCCAGGACGCGCGGAGGCCCACGGACGATCCCGGCGGAGCCGGGCCACCGCCCAACGCAGGTGTACTGCATCCGCAGACAGGTAGAGGGAGACATTGGTCATGAACGCATCGATCCGCAAATTCCTGAAGGAAGAAGACGGTGTCACCGCGCTCGAGTACGGGCTGCTGGCTGCCGTCATCGCTGGTGTCCTGATCGCGGTCGGCAACGACCAGATCAAGGGGTTCTTCGAAACGCTGTTCAAGAACCTCTCCGCACTGGCCACCAAGGCGTCGGGCTCGACGACCTGAGCGGCGACCGCGCGCGGCCGGCAGAGCCGCGACGGTGGGGCGCATGGAACCAGGCGAAGACCGTCCAGTGACGGACGACGGAGTGTGCGATGACACTGCTGGGATTGTTGGCCATCGGCGTATGCCTGCGGATCGCGATCAGTGATCTGTATGCCCGTCGGGTGCCCAACGCCTGGCTGATCGCCGCTTGCGTGATCGCCACCGTGGTGATCGTCTTCGGCCAGTTCAGTGCGCCGCGCCAGCCGTGGCTGCCCCACGTTGCCGGCGCGGCGCTCGGCCTGTTGGCGCTGCTGCCGTTCTATGCCCTGCGCTGGATGGGCGCCGGCGACGTGAAGTTCTTTGCCGTGCTGGGGCTGATGCTGGGCTGGCAGGCGCTGCTTCCGGTCTGGCTGGTCGCCAGCTTCGCCGCCGGGTTGCACGCCGTGCTGGTGCTGGCGGGCCGGCGCCTGGGCGTGTTGCTGCCCGGCCACCTGCAGATGCAGGTGAATCGCACCAGCACGCAATGGCACGCGCATCCGGCCTTGCGCGACATGCAGACCGCACGCCAGGGACGACGTGGCATTCCCTATGCCGCCTACCTCGCACTCGCCGCCATCGGCTGGGTGCTGGCAAGCATCTACGGAGGTGCACCATGAACATCCGCAGCCCGCGCCGGCAACGCGGCGTCGCCAGCATCGAGTTCGCCCTGATGCTGATGCTCGGCCTGTTGCCGCTGCTGCTGTTCACCTTCTCCGGGGTGATGATCATGGCAGCACAGCAGACCCTGGCCACCGCCTCGGCCGAAGGTGCGCGCGCCTCGCTGCGCTACGGCACCGCCGGCGAACGGCGCACCGCCGCCTGCGTCGCCGCACGCACCTCGATGCAATGGCTGCTGCAGTTCTCCAAGCAGAACGTGGACTGCAGCGCGGGGGGCAGCAATGCCATCGTGGTGTCCGCGCAGGCGCCCTGCGCCGGCCTGGCCACGGCCCAGTGCATGACCGTGACAGTCAGCTACGACTACGCCAGCCATCCCTTCCTGCCCGGCACCGCCACGCTCTACAAGTGGGTGATGCAGGCTCCCATCCGCAGCGTCGCGGTCGCCCAGCTCGATCTCGGCAGCGGCAACTGATGACCGGTATTTTGGAGACGGTTCCATGCTCAAGTTGACCCGCATCGCTGCCGTCGCCCTGATCGGCCTGGCCGTGCTGCTGGCGCTGATCGCCTTCATGATCGGGCGCAAACCGGCCGCACCGGTCACGGCCGCGCCGATCGCGCACAACGAAGTGCAGGCCATCACGGTGGTGGAAGCCGTGGCGCGCCTGCCCGCGGGCGAGCCGATCAGCGCCAACGACCTGCGCCTGGCCCAGCGCACCTCCCCCGTCGCCGGTGCCGCCACCAGCATCGCCGCCGTGGTCGGCAAGGTGCCGGTGCAGGACATCGCCGAAGGCAGCCCGGTCAGCAGCAGCGCATTGGCACAGGGCTTCTCGCTGCAGCTGCGGCCGGGCGAGCGCGCACTGGCCGTGCCCGTGGACGAACTGGTCGGTGCCGGCAACCGCATCCTTCCCGGCGACTTCGTCGACGTCTTCCTCAACCTGCGCAATGCCCAGCCCAGCATCAACAGCCCCGCCGAAGCCGCGCAGACGCGCCTGCTGCTGTC
Source organism: Stenotrophomonas sp. YJH_SMC_123 (assembly GCF_059368215.1). Taxonomy (NCBI): domain Bacteria; kingdom Pseudomonadati; phylum Pseudomonadota; class Gammaproteobacteria; order Lysobacterales; family Lysobacteraceae; genus Stenotrophomonas; species Stenotrophomonas sp. YJH_SMC_123. Next base: position 129,388 of record NZ_JCAFRM010000006.1, on the reverse strand, counting down.
GCGCCTGCGCGTGCTGAGCTATGGGCAGCAGGACATCGCGCCGGTCGCCTCGGAAGCCACCTCCAATAGCGAGGCCGACACCCGCAACGACCCGCGCGCGGCCGACATCACCGGCAGTGGCGGCAGCCACAGCAGCAATGAAGCCCCGCAACCCGCGCGCAGCGCGGTGCTGGCGGTACCGGTGGCCGACGCCAATCGACTGCTGCTGGGTGCGCAGCAGGGCAAGCTGTTCCTGGCGCTGCGCAATCCCGCCGATACCGGCCTGCCCGACCTCGCACTGTTCCCTCAGTCGCGCGGCGTGATCGATCCGCTGCGTGGGCTCGACGCAGAGCAGCAGCTGGCACTGCAGCGCCCGGAGAACCACGCCTTCGCCGGTATCGACGGCGACGCGCTGGCCGGCCGCGGCAGCGCCCCGCCACCCAGCAACGCGGATGCACCCGCGCGTGCGCCGGCGCCCCGTCGCAGCGCCCCGCGCGCTTCGGGTATCGAGATCATCCGTGGCGACAGTTCCGCCCCCCGTGGCTCCCTTTGACCAGCATCGAGCGCATCCATGACCGAACGTCGCCGCCGTCCACGCCTTTCTCCCCGCCAGCGGTGGCTGGCCCTGCTGCTGGTGCTGCTGGCACCGGCAACGAGCGTGGCCGCCGATGACCTGGTGCTGCAGGCCCGTGAGCAGCGTCCCTGGAACCTGCCGGCCGACCTGGAACGGGTGGCCATTGCCGACCCCGGCGTTGCCGACATCGTGATGCTGCGCGGCCAGCGCCAGGCGCTGCTGGTGGGCAGGATGCCCGGCACCACCACCCTGCTGCTGTGGCACCGCAAGCAGGCCGAGCCGCAACGGGTGACAGTACGGGTGCAGAGCGCCGTACAGGGCGCGGCCAGCACCGGCGGCAACGATCTGGTGTTCACCCAGCAGGACCAGCAGGGCCTTTTGCAGGGAAGCACTGACAGCGTGCTCTCGCACATGCAGGAACAACGCACGGCGGCGATGGCACTGGGCAAGGAAGGTGCGCTTGCCGATACGTCCACCATCAGCAGCGGCGGTGTGGTCCAGGTCGAGGTCAAGGTGGTCGAGTTCAACAAGACCGCGATGAAGCAGATCGGCATCAACTTCCAGAACCGCAACGGCGGCTTCGCCTACGGCTTCGCGCGGCCCGGCACCGGGTTGCCGGGCAACACCGGCCTGCTGCCCGGCATGAAGGAAGGCAACAGCAGCAACGAGGCCGTCTCGCCGATTTCCTCGGCATTCCGCCTTGTTTTCGGCTCGACCAAGGGGCTGTGGAACGCCGATGTCGAACTGCTGCAGGCCAATGGCATGGCCCGCGTACTGGCCGAGCCGACGCTGGTGGCGCTGTCCGGGCAGAGCGCCAGTTTCCTGGCCGGTGGCGAACTGCCGATCCTGGAACCGCAGGGGCTTGGCACCACCACCATCACCTACAAGCCGTTCGGCATCGGCCTGACGGTGACCCCGACCGTGCTGGCAGCGAACCGCATCGCGCTGAAGGTAGCGCCCGAAGCGAGCGACCTGGACTACAGCAATGCCATTGTGCTCAACAACGTGCAGATTCCCTCGATCACCACCCGCCGCGCCGACACCACCGTCGAGCTGGGTGATGGCGAGAGTTTCGTCATCGGGGGCCTGGTCAGCTCCAACATCGTCTCCAACGTCAGCAAGATTCCGCTGCTGGGCGACCTGCCGATCATCGGCTCGTTCTTCCGCAACTTCGATTACAAGCGCCAGGACAAGGAGCTGGTGATCATCGTCACCCCGCGCCTGGTGCAGCCACTGGCGCGCAACACCGAACTGCCGCTGCCCGGCGAGCGCGAAGCCAGGCCGCATCTCCCCGAGTGGGGTTCCTGGTTGCTGGGTCCGGTCAGCCAGGACCCGGTGCCCGGATTCTCGCGCTGACTCCATGATGCCTGCGATACCACGCCCATGCCCTACGCCACCGCCCAGCCGCTGCATCCGCAAGGACCGCCAATGAACCTGGTCCTGTACGGCATCGACCGCGAACTGCTGCCCCGGCTGGCCGCCAAGCTGCCGCCGAGCACCGCCCTGCATTGGCAGGACAGCAACGCCCCCACCTCCGCCCAGGACCTGCAACGCGGCCCGCAGAGCCTGGTGCTGCTCGACTTCCGGCCCGAGCATGCGGCCGCCTCGAGCGTGCTGGCGCAGCAGCTGCAGCAGACCCAACCGGACCTGCCGCTGGTGGCCGTGGGCGCCACCAGCGCCGGCCAGGTCGAAGGCGTGGTGATCGCGCTGCGCGCCGGCCTGCGCGATGTACTGGACCTGGACAGTGACGACGCAGGCATCGAGGCGGCCTTGCGGCGCGCCCTGTCTCCGCGCCCGGCAGCGGTTGCCCAGCACGCACACAAGGCACGCCTGATCGTGCTGCTGGGTGTGCGCGCCGGCGTCGGCACCAGCACCCTGGCCGCACATCTTTCGGTGCTGGCGCAGCAGACGCGCGCCTTGGCCCAGGGCGAAGCCGTGCAGCAGGACGGCCTGCTGATGGAGCTGGCGCAGCCCTCCGGCGACCTCGCGCTGTACCTCAATCTCGACAGCCGCTTCCACTACGAAGACGCGCTGCGCAATGCCAGCCGCATCGATGCCACCCTCGCCCGCACGGCCATGGCGCGCCATGACTCCGGGCTGGTGCTGCTGGATCGTGCCAGTGGCAGCGATGCCGTTCCGCCCTCGGATCCTGGCGCGCTGCTGCAGCGCCTGCGCGGCGTGTTCGCCAGCGTGCTGTGCGATGCCGGCGGCTGCCCGTTGCGGCAGCTTCCGCCCCTGTTGCTGGACCAGGCCGACGAGATCTGGCTGGTCACCGATGCCTCGATCGCCACGCTGGTTTCTCTTGACCAGGCCCTGAAGCACCTGGCGGGCCAGCGTGAGCGCGAGAAGCGCCTGCAACTGGTGATCAACCGCCACGATGACAGCAGCGGCATGAGCCCGGAACAGATCGCACGCCGCTTCGAAGTACCGCTGCTGGCGACGCTGCCCGAACGACCGCGCGTGCGCCTGGCCGCCAGCCAAGGACACCTGCTGCTGCAGGATGCCCCGCGCGACCCCTATCTGCGTGCCCTCGCCCCGCTCGTGTCGCGCCTGGATCCGGCCGCCTGCCCGGTCCAGCCGCATGGCCTGCGGGAAAGACTCTCCCTTGCCCTGGGTGGATCGCAATGGAAGACAAGGTAACCCCGTTCCCGCACGCCGTTGCCCGCCCGGTACTGCCCGAATCTGCCCCGGGCCACCTGCCGTTCGCGCAGACCGAGCAGTACCAGAAGGTGCTGTCGGCCGCGCATGAGCATCTGCTCAACAGCATCGAGGACGAGCGCATCGACATCGATTCCTGGGCCCCGGACACCATCGCCCGCTGGGTGCAGGTGCAGACCGTGGGCTTCATCCAGGAATGGCGCATCCCGATCAACGAAGAAGAGATGCAGGTCGTCGCCGAGGGACTGGTCAAGGAACTGACCGGTTTCGGCCCGCTGGACGACCTGCTCCACGACCCCTCCATCGAAGACATCCTGATCAACGGCTTCAAGGACGTGCACGTTTCGCAGGGCGGACAGCTCAAGCGCGCCACCCAGCGCTTCACCGATGATACCCACCTGCTGCGCATCCTGCGCCGCATCCTCGCCCCGCTCGGCCGCCGGCTGGATGATTCCAATCCGATGGTCGACGCGCGCCTGCCCAACGGTGGCCGCCTCAACGCGATCATCTCGCCGCTGGCGGTGGACGGACCGATGGTGTCCATCCGCAAGTTCCGCAAGGACCCGTTCACCCCCGACGAACTGCTCGCCAAGGGCACCTTCGACGCACCGATGCAGGCACTGCTGAAGGCGATGGTGCTGGGGCGCTGCAACATCCTGGTCTCCGGCGGCACCAGCTCGGGCAAGACCTCGCTGCTCAATGCCCTGGCCAGCTACGTGCCGGCCGATGAGCGCGTCATCACCGTGGAGGACACCGCCGAGCTTTCGCTGAACCATCCGCACGTGGTGCGCCTGGAGAGCCGCATCGGCGGCGCCGAGGGCCAGGGCGCGGTCAGCATCCGCGACCTGGTGCGCAACAGCCTGCGCATGCGCCCGGACCGCATCGTGGTCGGCGAAGTGCGCGGCGCTGAAGTGCTGGAAATGCTGCAGGCGATGAACACCGGCCACGACGGATCGATGGCCACCATCCACGCCAACACGCCGCGCGACTGCCTGTACCGCATCGAGATGCTGGCCGGGTTTGCCGGCTTCCAGGGCAGCGAAGACAGCCTGCGCCGGCAGATCGCCAGCGCCATTGATTTCATCGTGCAGATCTCGCGACTGGGCAGCGGGCGCCGGGTGCTGGTCTCGATCACCGAGATCACCGGGGTCAGCGACAACCTGATCACCACCCAGGAGATGTTCCGCCACGAGGTGCAGATCGATGGCACCGGCCGCGAGATCGACCGCTGGATCGGCCTGGGCTTCCATCCGCATTCGCACAAGCTGGAGCCGTTCCGCCAGCAGCTGCGCGAATCACTCTACGGGGACTTCTGAACATGGGCACCGGCCTGCTGCTGGGCGTGTTGAGCATCATCTCGGTGCTGCTGGCGCTGGCCGTCTGGCTGTGGGGTACCGCCAGCAGCCGTGAACAGCGCCAGGCCTCGCTGCAGCACACCGAGCAGCAGCTGGCACGCGGCAGCACGGCCGGTGCGGTGCCGGCCGGGCCTGCCGTTGCGGCGGCGAACGATTCGGCCCGCCCCGCCAGCAGTGGGAGCCGCGCATTACCCTGGGATGGCGTCCTGCAGCGCGCCGGCCTGCAGCCGGGCTGGAAGCTGCCACTGATGCTGCTGGTACCGGGACTGGTGCTTGCGGTCGTGGCGGCGGTGCGGCTGGGCACGGCCTGGATGTTTCCGCTGACCCTTCTGCTGTACCTGCTGGGCTGCTGGCTGTGGGTGATGCGCCGGATCACGAGACTGCGCGCGCAGCTGCTGCACCAGATGCCGGACTTCCTCGACAACCTGGTCCGCCTCACCGCGCTGGGCAACAGCCTGCAGGCCGCGTTCCAGGTGTCTTCGATGCAGACCAGCGCGCCACTGCGCGGCCTGCTGGACACCACGGTGCGCTATGCGCGCAGCGGCATGGAGCTGGATCGTGCATTGAGCCTGGCCGCACAGCCGTACCGGATGGACGTGCTGAAGGTGCTGGCGGTGGTGATCGGGGTGAGCGTGCGCATCGGCGGGCGCGCCGACCAGATCCTGCAGCGCATGGGTGATTTCATGCGCGACCTGGAGCAAGCCCAGCAGGAGCTGGCCGCCACCACCTCGGAAACCCGCATGTCGGCCTGGGTATTGGGGCTGCTGCCACCGGCCAGTGCGGTGCTGATGGCGATCTCCAGCCCGGCGTTCTTCCAGCCGGTGCTGCATGACCCGCTCGGCCACAGGATCCTGCTGATCGCACTGGGCCTGGAACTGCTCGGGGCGTTGCTGCTGTACCGCCTGGCCAAATCGCTATGACCGCCCGCAGCTACCCGGGAGGTGCCCGATGAGCGCCAGCGCCTGGTTCGCCCTTTCGCTGCTGGTGCTGGCAGCGGGCGTCGCCCTGCTCGGCATTGCCGGCTGGGTGCGCAGCCATCGCGAGCACCGCACCTCGGCCGCGCTGAAGACCGCCCTGCAGCCGCGCGAGGAAGCCCGCGACACCGAGGCCACGCGCCGCGACTCGCTGGGCTGGCTCGAGCGCTTCGGGCGCTCGCTCAGTGGTGGCCGCCTGGAGGCCGCGCTGCTGGCCAACGAGGACAGGCTGCTGCTGGACCTGGCCGGCTGGAACACGCGCCGCGGCACCGCCATCTATCTCGGCCTGCGCCTGTTGCTTGCGCTGCTGGTGCTGGCGCTGGCGCTGGCGTTCAGCAGCGCGCACGGTCTGGCCAGGGTGATGGTGGTGATCGGTGCGCTGGCGGCCGGGCTGCTGCTGCCCAAGTTCGTGCTGTCGTCGTGGGTCAAGCGCCGCCGCCGCGCGGTCGAGAACGAACTGCCCTTGCTGATCGACCTGCTGCGCCTGCTGCAGGGCGTGGGCTTCAGCATGGACCAGAGCCTGCAGACGCTGGGCGACAAGCTGCGCGATGCGTTGCCGGTACTGGGCGGCGAACTGCAGGAAGCCAACGTGGCCTACACCCACGGCCGCACCCGCGCGCAGTCACTGCGGCGCTTGAGCGAGGTCTACGCCGATGACGACCTGGCCAGCCTGATGCAGCTGATCCTGCAGGTGCATGCGCACGGCGGCGCCGTGCAGGAACCGCTGCGCCAGTTCAGCATCCGCCTGCGCGAGCAGCGCCGCAACACGTTGAAGGAAAAGGTCGGCAAGCTCTCGGTGAAGATGACCGTGGTGATGATGCTGACCCTGTTGCCGGCACTGATGCTGGTGCTTGCCGGTCCAGCGCTGGTCGCGCTGGCCACCACCATGTCCAAGATGGGATCGCCCTGATGCCTGCCCTGCGCACCCCCTGCCTGCTGCTTGCCGTCGCCCTCGCCACCCTGGCCAGTGGCTGCGCATCGACCACGCCGAAGTACGTGCGGGCGCCCAGCCTTGCGCCGCCGGAGCCCGATCCGCAGGACAGCCGCAACACCTATCTGGAGCTGATCGAGCGCATGCAGGAGCAGGGCGCCTGGTATGCCTCGCTCGCCCACGTGGAGGCCTTCCGCCAACGCTATGGTGATCGCCCCGCCCTGCGCCTGCTGCAGGCCGACGCCCTGCGCGAGACTGGCCAGAGCGACGCAGCGGTCGCGCTGTATCGCGAGCTGTCCAGCGGGCCGCAGGCCGCCGCAGCCGCCCACGGCCTGGGCCTGATCGCTGCACGCCGCGATGACGACGCCGGCAGCGAACAGGCGCTGGCGCGCGCCACGCAACTGCAGCCCTTGAACACCGACTACCTGGGCGACCTGGGTTATGCGCGGCTGCGCGCCGGCCAGTTCGACCAGGCGCGCGAGCCGCTGGCCAAGGCCCTGGAACTGTCGCCAGGCAACGCCAAGGCCACGGCCAATCTCGCACTGTGGGCGCTCCTGCGCGGCGACCAGGCCACCGCGGAGCGCCTGGCGGCACAGGCCAACCTCAACGACGAAACGCGCCGCAGCATCCAGCAGCAGGCCCAGCAGATCCGCACGCGCCTGCAGCAGCGGCAGGCGGCGGCCGCCGCCAACGCCCCTGCGCCTGCGTCCGCGGCCAGCAGCGAACACGGCGCCCGTGCGTCGGGCAGCACCCGGCTGGCAGCCGAACCACGCCGCGAAGCACGTGACGAGCGCGATCCGCAGCGCCTGCCACCGTCGATGCTGGAACGCTTCAGCACCACCGAACACCCGACCGGAAGCACACCATGACTGCGATGCGCCTGACCCGACGCCTGTTGCCCGTGCTGTCCTGCCTGCTTGCTGCCGGTGCCGTGCAGGCCCAGCAACAGCCATTGACCGGACAGATGCTAGGTGGCCCCTTGCCGTCGGCACCGGCCGCAGCACCGATGCAGGCCGAGCCGCTTCCCACCGTGGAGCTGGCCGCACCCGCCGCATCCGCGGCGGTGGCAGCGGTGCCACCGGCACTCCCCGCAACCGACGGTGCCCCGCCGGCAACACCGCGTGCGCGCCTGCAGAGCGGCGAAGCCACCCGCAACCTGTTCCGCCTGCAGGCGTCGGGACAGCAGGCCGGCCAGCGCCTGCCGATCCTGGGTGACCAGGCCACCCTGAGTTATGCGCGTTACCTGAAGAGCTTTGAACACGAGATCCCGGACTTCTTTGAGACCGATGTTGCCCGGTCCAAGGATGCCTCCTCCTCCGGACGCTGAGGTAGGCCATGAAACGCCCACGCCAGTTCAGTTTCGGCCGCGCACGCGGCGGCATGTCGGTCACCATGATGCTGGTCATGCTGGCCTTGCTGGCGATGCTGGGCCTGATCGAGATCGGCTATCTGTTCTGGGCCAAGCGCGATGCGCAGAAGGTTGCCGATCTGGCCGCACTGGCCGGCGCGCAGCGACTGGAGTTGTGCAGCGCGGACAACAGCGACAACAGCGCCGCCCGGCAAAGCGCACTGGCCCAGAACAGGTTCGCAGGCACCTTGCAGGTCCGCTGCGGCAACTGGAGTGCCAGCCGCGGTACCAGCAACCGTTTCGTCACCAGCGTTGATGCCAGCAACCCGCGCAATGCGGTGCAGGTGATCGCCGAGCGCAGCGTGCTGCCCTTCTTCGGCCAGAACACCAGCCTGCCGACCGTCAGCGTGCAGGCGGTCGCCCGCCGCTCGGAGCCCACGGCGGTGTTCGCGGTGGGCTCGCAGCTGCTGCGCACCAATGGCGATTCCGTACTGCTGTCGACCCTGCGCCTGGTCGGCCTGGATGTCAGCAGTGCCACGGTGCTGTCCTATGACGGTCTGGCGCAGGCCAACGTCACCCCATCCGGCCTGCTGAAGGCACTCAACATCCCGGTGAGCGCCAACCTCAGCGTGGCCGATTTCAACCGCCTGCTGTCGGTCAACAAGATCTCGCTGGCGCAACTGGTCGATGCCACCGCCACCGTGGTCGGCCGTGACTCGACGGTGGGCGTGCAGCTGCGCGCCCTGTCCGACCTGGTCGCCACCCAGCTGGACATCAACAAGCTCAACATCGTGCTCGGCAGCCAGGCCGGCGGCGGCGGGCTGTTCGCGGAAGTTGTCTCACCCGACGGCACCGTCGGCAGCGCACTGGAATCGAAGATCAACGTGCTCAACCTGATCAGCACCGCCATCTCCATCGCCAACGATGGCAACGGCGTGACGATCAAGGGGCTGGACCTGCTGGGCATCAACATCCAGGGCGGCGTGGTCGAGCCGCCGTCGATCGCCATCGGCGGCGTCGGCACCCGCGCCTACAATGCGCAGGTGCGGCTGATGGTGGACGTGGACAGCAACAACCTGTTCGCGCTTGGGCCGCTGCTGAACCTGCTCGGCACGCGCCTGCACCTGCCGCTGCACGTCGACGTGGCCAACGGCATGGGTACCCTGACCGGCATCCAGTGCGGCGGCAGTCCCCCCAAGGCCACCATCCAGGTCGATTCATCGGTGCTGCGTGCCTGCGTCGGCAACGTCGACCCCGCACAGCGATTCTCCAAGGCCAATGTCTGCGACGCCACGCTGCAGAACGAACAGCTGTTGAAGCTGCTGGGCCAGCCGCTGATCAACGACAGGATCACCCTGCCCGCCCTCACCGGCTCACAGAACCTGACCCTGGCTGCGGGTGAGGCCGGCTCGACCCGGATCAATCCGCTCGCGATCGGTGACGCAGTGTCGAGCCTGGTCAACGAGCTGCTGCGGGTGCTGTCGGGCATGCTCAGCTCGCCCAAGCAGGGCATGAGTGCCAACGACACGGCCAAGGCGCTGGCCGATCGTTACCTGCAGGCGGCCTTTCCCACTGGCGGACGCTACAACGTCGACCAGGTCATCCCGCTGCTGCGCGATGGCGATCCGGCACGCAACCTCGCCCCGCTGGGCAACTGGACGGTGAAGAATGGCGTCCCCAAGCCCTGCCTGCTGGGCCTGACCACCTGCTGGGAAGACGGTTCGGTGTGGACCGGTTACAGGACGACCGTCACCGGCCAGGGCCTGGGCCTGCTCGATGGCCTGCTCGGCTCGCTGGTCGGCGGCCTGCTGATCAACCGCTGCGACAGCCTGCTCGGCAACCTGATCGACTACAACGGCTGCGTGCGCAACAACCTGGCGTCGTACATCCAGACCGCGCCGGCGGGTTTCCTCGATGGCGCCAGTGGCAGCGGCGTCGCCAACCCGGACGGAAGCGTCAGCTGCAGCGGCCTGCTGTGCACCGTGCTGAAGCCGATCCTGGCCGCACTGCGACCGGTGCTCAACAGTGTCGGCACTCTGCTGACCAACCTGCTGGCCAGCGTGCTGGGCCTGGAACTGGGCCGGACCGACGTCAACGTGCAGTCGATCCAGTGCAGCGCGGCACAGCTGGTCTATTGAAATCGCGCCGTGACCGCCGCCCTTGGCGGCGCCCGCGCCCATGCTAGACTCCCGGCGGGGAACCCACCTTCATCTCAACCCACACTCATCCGTGGATGGTCTAGACATGCGAGAAACTTCAGGGGGCGCGGTCTTCGCCCGGCACGCGCGCAACGCAGCAGTGCTGGCCGTGGCCATGATGCTGGTGGCACCGGCGGCGATGGCCGCGCGTGGCGACCGCGAGGCTGCAGCCGAACCGGCGCGCAGCGCGCCGGTGGTGCGCACTACCGTGGACGAGCTCAAGCAGTTGATGGATTCGCGCCAGCTGACCGAGCTGCGCACCACCTACAACGGCAACTACGGCGCCAGCCTGCTGTTCAACGCCAATACCCTGACCTACTACGTCGCCCTGTTCCAGGAGAAGAACTTCTGGCGGGTGATCAAGACCGATGCGGTGGACAACGCCGAACGTGTCTACCGCACCTTCGCGCAGCAGTCCGAGCAGCTGGCCCAGGTCTACATCGACACCACCCGCCTGGAAGCCGGCAAGCGCTACACCGAGCGCCTGGTGGCCTACAACGAAGAACGCCTGCGCACCCTGCAGCAGGAAATGGAACAGCAGCAGGCACAGTCGGCGCAGGTCAGCGCCGCCCTGCAGCAGGCCCAGCAGCAGGCAGTCAGCCTCAGCACCGATGTGCAGAGCACCAACAGCCAGCTGGACGCCCTGCAGCGCCGCATCCAGATCCTGCAGGCCGAACAGGGCAACCCGGAGTTGAGCCTGCCCAAGCCGGACAGCGTGCCCTCGCCGGCACCGGCCGCCACCAGCGACGGCCGCTGAGAGCTGCACTCACGGCATTGCACACGACGGCGCCCCAGGGCGCCGTTGTTGTTTTCGGCGCTTCAGTGCACCACTTCACTGGCAGGCGTCGTAGACCGCGTCATCCAGCTGCCGGCGCTGCACGAAATCCAACCGCCGACGTTTGAGCAGCGCCTGTCCGCGCTGGCGGCGCACACGCTCGCAGGCCGCCGCATCCGTACTGATCGTGATCAATGCGCCCTGCGCCCGGACGGCACGACGCGGGCGACGCGACGGCTTCGATGGCGTGACTGCGGGAACCACCGCCCCACGGGACAATGACTGCTCCGCCGGGACATCCCAGCGCCACGCCGACCGGCCCTGGCAGGGTGTCTGCTGGTAGACCGGATGCGGTCCATCCACGCATTTGTAGACATTGGTCTGAGCCGGCGCGGCCATCGGCAACAGCAGGCACAACAGCAGGGACCATCGCGTGGCGGGCATCCGGGCATTCCACAGGCGGGCTGCGGACATCCTCGGCGCGCGACTCGGGTCCCGCCAGAGCGATATGCGTCACATCCTCTGCAATCCAGCACAGCGGTGCAAGTCCGTCGCCGGCACCTGCGCTGTACTGCCGAAGGCACCGGCAGCCTGCCGGTGCCTTCCCTCCCTTCCGCCAAGGAACCTGCAATGAGCAACTTCGTCACCGTCGCCGACGGCGCCCGCATCTTCTACAAGGATTGGGGCAACGGCCAGCCGATCGTGTTCGCCCACGGCTGGCCGCTGTCGTCCGATGCCTGGGACCCGCAGATGCTGTTCATGGGCCAGAACGGTTACCGCGTGATCGCCCACGACCGCCGCAGCCACGGCCGTTCCAGCCAGACCTGGGACGGCAACAACATGGACACCTACGCCGACGATCTGGCTGCAGTGATCGAGGCGCTGGACCTGAAGGACGCGATCCTGGTCGGCCATTCCACCGGCGGCGGCGAAGTGGCCCACTACATCGGCCGCCACGGCAGCACGCGCGTGGCCAAGGTGGTGCTGGTCGGCGCCGTGCCGCCGCTGATGCTCAAGACCGCCGGCAACCCGGCCGGCACCCCGCTGGAGGTCTTCGACGGCATCCGCAAGGGCACCGGCGGCGACCGTTCGCAGTTCTTCAAGGACCTGACCACCCCGTTCTTCGGCGCCAACCGCGATGGCAACACGGTCACCCAGGGCATGCGTGATGCGTTCTGGCTGCAGGGCATGCTCGGTGGCGTCAAGGGCCAGTACGACTGCGTGCACGAATTCTCGGAAGTGGATTACACCGAAGACCTGAAGAAGATCGACGTGCCGGCACTGGTCGTGCACGGTGATGACGACCAGATCGTCCCGTTCGATGCCTCGGCCAAGCTCTCCTCGCAGATCATCAAGAATGCCGAACTGAAGGTATACGCCGGTGCCCCGCACGGCCTGACCATCACCCACGCCGAGCAGTTCAACGCCGACCTGTTGGCGTTCGCGCGCAGTTGATGCGCCGCGGCGGCACTGTAACGGTGCCGCCGCCCCTTCGATCGCAAAAAGGGGACGGAGGGGATTAAGTCGTTTGTGCACAAACGACTTAATCCCCTCCGTCCCCATTTTTTTGTCAGATGTCGGTGTGGTGATGCGGCACAGCGGCAGGCAGCGGGTCATGCCCACCCACGAAGTGGCGCACCACCGGCGCACGCTCACCGCGATGCAATCCGCGCAGCACTTCCTGGATCGCCCTGTCGTCGGCGGTGATGCGTTCGTGCTGGCGCAGGTGCTCCAGCCACGACGGGGTCACGAAATACTCCAGGTGGATGCCCGGGGTGGCCACATCCTCGACCACGCCCCAGACCACGGCGCCATCGCGGCGGCGGATGGTGCCCAGTGCGCGCATCTGCGCCTGGAACGCGGCGCGATCAGCATCGTCAATGCGGTACTCGATGGTCACCAGCACCGGGCCTCGATCATTGGATACCGGTACCGACAGTTCGGGGGCTGGCCAGTGCCCCGCCGGACGCAGGTTCAGGTCTTCGGTGCCGGCGATGCGCACGCGCCACACCAGCAACCCGCCGATGACCGCACCCGCGGCAGCCACCAGCAGGGCCAGCTCCGGCGAGGTGCGCTGAGCCAGTGCGCCCCAGCTCAGGCCGCCGGCGGCCATGCCGGCAGAGAACACCATGATGTACAGCGCCAGCGCACGCGCACGCACCCACGCCGGCACTGCGGTCTGCGCCGCGATCTGCAGCGACGACAGCACGGTGATCCAGGCAAAGCCATTGACCAGCATCACCAGCGGCAGCACGTACCAGCTTCGGGTCAGCGCCAGCCCGACCAGGCTCATGGCCAGCGACAGGGTCGCCAGCAGCACCAGCAGGTCGCGATCCAGCTGAACGCGCAGCTTCGGCAGCAGCAGCGCACCCCCCACCGCACCGATGCCGATGCAGCCGAGCAGCATGCCGTACTGGCCCGCCCCGCCCTGCATCTGCCCACGCACCACCACCGGCAGCAACGCATTCATCGCTGCGGCGAAGAAGAAGAAGCCGACCGACTTGATCAGCACCGCCTGCAACCGCCCGGCGCGGCTGGCATAGCGCAGGCCCGCTTTCAGGCCCGCACCGAAGCCTTCCGGCGGCAGGCTGGACTGCTTCGGGTCGCGCTTCCAGCCCCACACCACGAACAGCATCGCGGCGAAGGTGATGGCGTTGAAGCCGAAGGCCCAGACCGCACCGAGCTGGGCGACGATCACGCCGCCGATGGCCGGGCCGATCGAGCGCGCGATGTTGATGCCGATCGAGTTCAGCGCCACCGCCGAGGCCAGCATCGGCTGCGGCACCAGTTCGGACACGATAGCGGCCTGCGCCGGCATCGCCATCGCCGCACCGCAGCCCATGCAGAAGGTCAGCAGCACCAGCAGCTGCGGGGTCAGCATGTCCATCGCGGTCAGCGCCGCCATCACGGCGGCGACCAGCAGCATCCAGCCCTGGGTGGCCAGCAGGTACCTGCGGCGATCAACGATGTCGGCCAGGGTTCCGGCGGCCAGTGCCAGCAGCACGATCGGCACGGTGGTGGCCGACTGCACCAGGGCCACCATCAACGGCGAGCCGGTACGTTCGGCCATCACCCAGGCGGCGGCCACGTCGTTGACCCAGGTGCCGATGTTGCTGGCCAGGATCGCCAGCCAGATCGAGCGGAACATCTGGATCTTCAGTGGGGACCAGGCGCCTGCGGCCTGGGCGGGGGGTTGCGACGCGGTTGCGTTCACCATTGCCATGCTCCAACGATCGAGGCGAACAGCGTGTCCCGGCCGCCGGCCTGCTTCAGTGCAGGCCCGGCATCGACCCAGGCCAGCTGCAGCTGCCATTGCCAGTGTTCGCTGGCCTGCCAGCGGGTTTCGGATTTGTACTGCGTGCCGATGCGGCGCGCGCCGCCGGCGCTGCCCGGCAACGCCACCAGCGGTGCCGGCGTGGTGTAGACCGCATCGGCGCGACGATGCTTCCAGGCCATCTGTACGCCCAGTTCCGTGGTCAGCGCGTCGTGCAGGCGCAGTGTCAGGGTCGGCTGGACGTCCATCAGGTTGGCCGGGGCCAGCAGGCTGGCCTCGCTGAAATAGGCCGACTTCGGGAACAAGGCATTGAAGGTGCCCAGGCGGCCGTCGTGCAGATTGCCATCGCCACTGGCGATGTCGGCCTTCAGCCCCAGACGCGGCTGCAGCGGCAGGTCCGTCCAGCGCCACCCCGTATCGGTGGCCAGCGTCCAGGCGTGGATAGCGAGCGTGCCGGCGGTCGTTCGCAGTTCACCGCCCTGCGCCACCAGCTCGCTGTTCCAGTCCAGTGCACCAGCCTGGCCGAACCAGCGCGCGCCCAGGGTCTGCCGACGTTCGGTGCCGCTGCCGGCGGCAAAGCGCGCGCCGTCGCGACGGTAGTCCAGCAGGTACAGATCCCATTGGCCTGGGCCACGACCACGCGCGGTGGTCGCATACGCGCCCCACAAGTGGGCACCGCGTTCGCCGCGGTCATCGAAGGCGCCGGGTCGGTTCTCCAGCGGTCGCAGCGCCATCAGGTCCAGCGTGCCGAGGCGGCCTTTCCAGCCTGCACGGGCACCATCGAATGCCAGCCGGATGTTCGGCCCATCGCGCACCGACAACAGCCGCGAGCTGCCATAGCCGGCTTCCTGCCGGCCGAGTTGCAGATGGAAGCCACCGCGCTGCCAGCGCCAGTACGCCTGCTGCACGTCCAGCGCGCTGCGGTCGGTGCGGCCGGGTCCACCTGCCTTGCCATTCTCGGCATGCACGCCCAGCTGCACCCGTGCCTGCCAGTTGTCCTCGACATACGTGGCCGACGCCAGTGCACGCAGCAGACCGTAGCCGTCTTCACTGCCGCCGATACCGAATCGGGCCGGGTCGTAGTACATCCCCCTGAAGCGCAGCGAGGCGTCCCACTGCAGTTGCCCGGCGCCCATGTCGGTGCAGCGGCCGGTGTCACAGGCCAGCGCCATCCACGGCATGGCCAGCAGCGCCAGGCTCAGAACGCGAAGCACGAGCATCCCATCGCACCCCAGAAGGCGCTCAGGTCGTCGGTGGGCGCCGCGTGCTGCGCGGCATGGCCGTGAGCACCATGCGTACTACAGGCCACGCCGTGATGATGGCGATGCGCGGCGGCCAATCCGGTGGCGGCACCGCCAACGTGGTAGCCACCGAAGCGGTTGACCGGCGACCAGTCCGGCATCGCCGGCGGCAGCTGCGGCGCCAGGCCGGCGTAATCGCCGTCGGCGTGCACGATGCGGCCGCCGACCACGGTCAGCAGGCTGGTGATGTCGGCGATCTGCGCGTCATCAACGCGGAAGAAGTCGGCCGAGAGCAGGATGAAGTCGGCCAGCTGGCCCACCTTCAGCGTGCCCTTCACCGCTTCGTCGCCGGAGAACCAGGCGCTGCCCTGGGTCCACAGGCGCAGCGCCTGTTCGCGCTCGAGCAGGTTCTCATCGCCATACAGGGCCAGCCCGCCCACGGTGCGCCCGGTCACCAGCCAGGACAACGCCACCCACGGGTTGTAGCTGGCCACGCGGGTGGCATCGGTACCGGCACCGACCGGCACGCCTTCGGCCAGCATGCGCTTGACCGGCGGCGTGTGCCGCGCCGCCTGCACGCCGTAGCGCTCGACGAAGGCTTCGCCCTGGTAGGCCATGCGGTGCTGCACGGCGATGCCGCCGCCCAGCGCGCGGATGCGTTCGATGTTGCGCGGGGTGATGGTCTCGGCGTGGTCGATGAACCAGTGCAGGCCATCGAACGGCACCTCGCGGTTGACCTGTTCGTACACATCGAGGATGCGGGTGATGCTCTCGTCATAGGTGGCGTGGATGCGGAACGGCCAACGCTTCTCGACCAGCAGTTTCACCACATCGTGCAGTTCCGGTTCCAGCTCAGGCGGCAGTTCCGGGCGCGGCTCGTTGAACAGCTCGAAGTCGGCCGCGGAGAACACCAGCATTTCGCCAGCGCCGTTGTGGCGCAGCAGGTCATCGCCCTGGCGCGGCTGCAGTATCTCGCTCCAGCCGCGGAAGTCGTCCACTTCCTTGCCCTTGTTCTGGGTAAACAGGTTGTAGGCGATGCGCACCGTCAGCTGGTCATCGCGATGCAGCTGCTCGATGACCTGGTAGTCCTCGGGGTAGTTCTGGAAACCACCGCCAGCGTCGATCACCGAGGTGATGCCGAGCCGGTTCAGTTCGCGCATGAAGTGGCGCGTCGAGTTGGCCTGGTACTCGATCGGCAGGCGTGGCCCCTTGGCCAGCGTCGCATACAGGATCAGCGCGTTGGGCTTGGCCAGCAGCAGCCCGGTCGGGTTGCCCAGCGAGTCACGCACGATCTGCCCGCCCGGTGGATCCGGCGTGTCCTTGCTGTAGCCGCAGGCGCGCAGCGCGGCGCGGTTGAGCAGCGCGCGGTCATACAGGTGCAGCAGGAACACCGGCGTATCCGGCGCAATGTCGTTGAGCTCCTGCAGCGTCGGCAGGCGCTTCTCGTTGAACTGTGCGGCGGTGAAGCCACCGACCACGCGCACCCACTGCGGTGCCGGGGTGCGGTCGACCTGGGCCTTCAACATGTCCAGCGCGTCGCCCAGCGAGCGCAAACCGTCCCAGCGCAGCTCCAGGTTGTAGTTCAGGCCACCGCGGATCAGATGGGTATGGCTGTCGTTTAGGCCGGGCAGCAAGCGCCGGCCCTGCGCATCGATCAGGGTCGCTTCATTGCCCCAGCCGCGCATGATCTCCTCATCGCTGCCGACAGCGACGATGCGGCCCTCCTGCACGGCCAGTGCCTGCGCGTGCGGCTGCTGCGGGTCGAGTGTGGTGATGCGGGCATTGCGGATGACCAGCGTGCTCATGCGACGCTCCTTGGAAGTGGAATCGAGTGCGGCAGCGGCGCGACCGGCCAGGCCGAGCGCAACCGCGGCACCGCTGGCCAGCACCACGTTGCGGCGGCCGTGGTCGGGGGGATCGTGACTCATGCGAAAGCTCCCGGAAGACGTTGGCCGTCCAGCGCCCAGGCCCCCGGCCCGGCCAGGGCGATGGCCAGCAGCACCGTGGCCCACATCAGCGGGTACTCACTGCCGCCGCGCATCCAGAACCAGCCCCTGGGCAAGGCCAACAGGACGGTGAAGCCGATGAAGGCAGCGGCGGCAAGCGCGGCGATGCGGGTCTGCCAGCCCAGCAGCACGGCCAGCCCGGACAGCACCTGCAGCAGGGACAACAGCAGCGGCAACGGCGCCACTGCCGGCAGCCCGAAACCGCGCAGCTCGGTGGCGAAGCCGGCCAGCCCCGGTCCGCCGAACCAGCCAAACAGCTTGCCCAGCGCGTGAGGCAGCAGGAAGCCGCCTGCCGCCACCCGCAGCATCAGCAGGGCCAGGTCGAGGCCGTGGCCGGCCAGCATGCTCAGTGCCCGCCTTCCTGCGCGCCGAACATGCGCTTGGCGTACTGGATGCCGATGCCATAGCCGCCGGCGTGGTCGCGGGCGATGCCGGTGGTCAGGTCGTAGGTTTCACCGCGTGCCCAGTCACGCT
Organism: Stenotrophomonas sp. YJH_SMC_123; assembly: GCF_059368215.1. Classification (NCBI taxonomy): domain Bacteria; kingdom Pseudomonadati; phylum Pseudomonadota; class Gammaproteobacteria; order Lysobacterales; family Lysobacteraceae; genus Stenotrophomonas; species Stenotrophomonas sp. YJH_SMC_123. The sequence continues at coordinate 111,601 of NZ_JCAFRM010000006.1, read as the reverse complement.
GCAGTTCAAGCAGGTACTGCACGCTGGTCATCGGCACGGCGCCGGCCTGCACCATGCGGGTGATCGCACGCTCGTGCGCTTCTTCGCTGACATCGCCACAGGCATCGGTGATCACGTGGACCTCGAAGCCCTGCGCCAGCGCCGACAGCGCCGGACCCACGATGCAGACACTGGTCCACAGGCCGGCAAGAACCAGCCGGCGCTTGCCGATGCGGTTGATCTCATCGATTACCGGCTGGTCTTCCCAGGTATTCATCGAAGTGCGGTCGAACACCGGCTGGCCCGGGAAGATCTGCGGCAGTTCCGGGAACATCGGGCCGGAGAATGACGTCTCGGCCACCGTGGTCAACACGACCGGCACGTTGAACCCCTTGGCCCCCTTGCTGATCAGCGACACGTTGTTGCGCAGCGCGGAGATGTCGATCGTGTGGGTAGCAAATGCCATCTGCGACTGGAAGTCGATCAGCACCAGGGCATGGTCGGTGGGCGACAGCAGGGCCGGGGCGGGCGTGGCGGTGGCAAGGCTCATGGGTGGACTCCGTGGGAAACATGATCAGGGGGAAGCAGCAGGGCCGCATCGCCGGCCCGATACTGGCCGGGGCTGCAGCCGGTCTCGGCGCGGAAGCTGCGGACGAAATGGCTCTGGTCGAAGAAGCCCAGCTGCTGGGCCAGGCACGCCATCGGCAGCTGCGCGCTGGGCAGCAGTTGGCAGGCACGCTGGATGCGGCGGCGGCGCACGTAGCGCAGCGGGCTGGCACCGGTGCCGCTACGGAACAGGCGCACCAGGTGGAAGCGGCTGACACAGGCAGCCTGCGCCAGCTCTGTCACCCGCAGCGGCTGCGACAGGTGCTCATCGACATAGCGCAGGGCGCGCTGCAGTGCGGCGGCCTGCTGCGGGGCAAGCGGGGTGGCGGACGGATCGGACGGACTGACGGTGGCCATGCGGGGCGCCGCGAGGGGGTGGCCCATGGTGCGTGGCCGGCGCACGATGCCCTACCCCCGTCGGTCGAGGCCGGCACCTACCCGAATGGGGGAGGCCGACGGCCGAGCAGGCGGCGCCCGAACAAGCGCGCATCCACCGAGTAGGCGCCCGGCCCCAGCATCAGCAGCGCCGCAGGCAACGCCACCAGCGGCCAGGGTGCCTGCTGCGCGAACATGGTCGCGGCTGCCATCAGGGTCGCCAGCGGCGTCAACACGCCCAGCACGAGCATGGCCGCCGCCAGCCCGCACAGCACCGCCCCCCAACCAGCATGCGTGCCAGGCGCGCACAGCGCGGCGGCCAGGCACAGCCGCAGCCACAGCAGGCCGATGCCCGGACCGCGATCAGGGAACATCACGAACAGGCGCTGCATGGCCGGGCTCCAGGGGTCATGCCGGCGTGATAGCCGACCACGGCGGCCACTGCCTACCCCGTTCGGGTCACCCCGGACTGCCCCGCACCTGCCAGAATGCGCGCCATGCGTGGCCGCCCCTTCCCGTTGCAACGTCACCTGCGGACGCTGCTGACCTGCCTGCTGCTGTTGACCGCCCTGCCCGCCCTTGCCGTGCAGCGCCCGCCGGTGAGCGGCGGGTTGCCCGATTACGAGCACACGGCCTGGCGCGTCGGCCAGGGCGCCCCCGGTGACATCTGGGACATCACCCAGGACCGCGATGGCCTGTTGTGGCTGGCCACCGGCTCAGGGCTGTACCGCTTCGACGGTCGTCGCTTTGAACGCCAGGCCGCTCCCGCGGGCAGCCATTTCCCGTCCACCAACATGGTCACCCTTGCGCGGGGCCGCGACGATGCACTGTGGATCGGCTACTTCCAGGCCGGCATCAGTCAGTTTGCGCGCGGCCAGCTGCACAACTACGGCCGCGACCAGGGCGTGCCGGTGGGTGTGGTGCCACACTTCAGCCAGGACCGTGACGGCCGGCTGTGGGCCGCGATCAATGGTGGACTACGCCAGTTCACTGGCCAACGCTGGCAGCCGCTGCCCGCTGGCATGGGGGTGCCGGAACATCGCGTGCAATGGCTGCTGCACGACAGCCGCGGCACCTTCTGGGTACTGGCCGACCTGAAGATCTGGGTGCGCGCGGCCGGCCAGGCGGCCTTCAAGGACACCGGCATCGCCGTTTCGCAGATGGCGACGCTGGCCGAAAGTCCGCAGGGGGAAGTGTGGCTGGCCGACCGCGTGCGCGGTACGTCGCCGCTGGCCAACGCACGAGGCCTGCTGCCGGACAGCGAGCGCGAGGCACGGCGGTTGCCGGAGCTGGTGGCGGCGCGCCTGCAGTTCACTGCCGATGGCGCGCTGTGGGCAACGATGAGCCCGCATGGCGGTGTCGCCCGGGTCACCTTCGATGGCGACCGCGCCATACGCATGGAGCGCTTCGATTCGCCGCACGGGCTGACCGCCACCTCGGCCGTGCCGATCATCGTTGATCGCGAAGGCAATCTCTGGGTCGGCACCAATCTCGGCCTCAACCGCTTCCGCGCGCGCAGCGTGCACACGCTGGCGGTTGGTCCCAGTGATCCCTACCGCTCGCTGGTGCGGGCCAGCGATGGCCATGTGTATGGCTATGGCGAAGACCTCAAGCCCTACGACCTCGAGCGCACCCTGCTCGATGGCAGCGCCACGCAGCTGCAGGCCGCCGCGCGCCAGGCAGCTGCCCCGATCTGGCAGTTCGACTGGGTCAACCTTGCGCGCACCGTGGCCGGCCGCACCACGCGGATTCCGCTGCCTGCGCCGTTCACCGGGCAACCACTGCATGCCCTGCTGTTCCCCGACGACGAACAGGCCTGGGTCTGCACCGGCGAACGGGGGGTGCTGCACTACCAGCAGGGCCAGTGGCAACGCGAACGCCGCCTGCCCGAACAGGCCTGCTCGTCACTGGCGCTGGATGCCAACGGCCAGCTGCTGCTCGGCTATGCAGACGGCCGGCTGCGCCGCATGGGGGCGACGCAGATCGAAACCTTCGACGCCAGCCACGGCCTGTCGGTCGGGCCGATCACGGCGGTACTCGATCATCAGGACCTCCTGCTGGTAGCCGGCGAGGCCGGATTGGCCGTGCGCCCGGGCAATGGCCGGTTCGTTCAGGTGAGCACCGACATGGCCGGCGTCATGGAAGGCATCACCGGCATGGTGGCCGATGCGAATGGCTACCTCTGGCTCAATGGCAGTCGTGGCCTGGTCCGGCTCGGGAGCGATCAGCTGCGGCGCGCACTGCGCAGCCGGCAGCCGGTGACGCCCCGCCTGTTCGATGCGGTGGATGGCATGCCGGGCATCGCCCTGCAGAGCGGACCGATCGCCACCACTGCACTGGCCAACGATGGCCTGTTGTGGCTGGCCACCAACCAGGGCCTGGCCTGGCTGGACACCACCCGCTCGCACGTCAACACCATGGCGCCCAGCGTGCGCATCGGCGAAGTGCTGTACGGCAGTGAACACCAGCCACTGCGCGATGGCCTGCGCCTTCCGGCCGGCACCAGCCAATTGCAGATCGATTACGTGGCGCTGTCGTTGGCGCGCCCGGAGCGCAACCGCTACCGCTATCGCCTGTCCGGGGTCGACGACGGCTGGCAGGATGCCGGCAGCAGCACGCGCGCGTATTACACCAACCTCGCACCGGGCAATTACCGGTTCGAGGTGGAAGCCGCCAACGAAGACGGCATCTGGAGCACTGCACCCGCCAGCCGCACCTTCCGCATCGCCCCTACCTTCATGCAGACCCTGTGGTTCAAGCTGCTGTGCGCCGCCGCGGTGCTTGCGCTGCTGGTCCTGGCGGTGCGCATCCGCAGCGGGCAGCTGGCTGCACTGTTCCGTGCGCGCCTGCAGGAACGCCATGGCGAACGCGAACGCATTGCCCGCGACCTGCACGACACGCTGCTGCAGGGCAGCCAGGGCCTGATCCTGCGGCTGCACGCGATCAGCCAGTCGCCGCAGACCCCGGACAGGGTGCGCGGCCAGCTGGAATCGGCGATGCAGCTGGCCGAACGCAACCTGGCCGAGGGCCGGGAGCGGGTCAACGCACTGCGCGACGGTCCTTTCGCGGGCCGCGACCTCGCTTCGGCGCTGGCCGATGTTCACGCCGAATACGCCGGGCACGGCACCAATCCGCTGCGCCTGACTGTGGAAGGCGCAACACCACCGCTGCAGGCCGATGCCGCCGAGGAGGTGTTCCTGATCGGCCGCGAGGCCATCCGCAATGCACTGCGCCACGCCAATGCCAGCGCCATCGAGGTAGAGCTGTCCTACGGCGCGCGGTGCTTCCTGCTGCACGTGCGCGACGATGGCGTCGGCATCGCCGACGAAAATGCCGGGCATGGCCATTGGGGCCTGCAGGGCATGCGTGAGCGCGCGCAGCGCCTCGGCGCGGAGCTGCGGCTGTGGACCCGCCCCGGGCTGGGCACTGAAGTCGCGCTGGCGGTTCCCGCCCGTCGCATGTATCACCGCCGCCCATCGCGTTGGCGCTGGCCCTGGAGTAGAAGCCACCATGACTGAGTCCCCTGCCCCGATCGGCGTGCTGGTGGTCGACGACCACCCGCTGCTGCGTGACGGCCTGGCCGCGCTGCTGGGCGCCCATTCCGACCTGCGCCTGCTCGGCGAGGCCGCCGATGGCGAGGAAGCCATCGAGCGCTATCAGCAGCTGCAGCCGGACGTGGTGCTGATGGACCTGCAGATGCCACGCCTGGATGGTGTGGAAGCCATCGTGCGGATCCGCGCGATGGACCCGCGTGCGCGCATCATCGTGCTGACCACCTATCGCGGTGACGTGCGTGCGGTACGGGCGCTGCAGGCCGGCGCCAGTGCGTACCTGTTGAAGGACATGCTGCGCCACGAGCTGGTCGATACGATCCGCATGGTCGCTGGCGGCCGGCGCGCACCGATACCACCGGCAGTCGCTGCGAGCATTGCCGCACATGTGGTGGAGGACCGGTTGTCGCCGCGCGAGACCGAGGTGCTGCGGCATGTGGCCGGTGGCCTGTCGAACAAGCGCATCGGCGAGCGCATGCAGATTTCCGAGCAGACGGTGAAGGCACACATGAAGAGCCTGATGGACAAGCTCGGGGTGGGTGATCGCACGCACGCGGTGACCCAGGCGCTGCGGCGCGGCATCATCAGCCTGGACGACAGCGGTCACGACTAGGGGGTTGTTCGGCAGGGCTTGCAGCCCTGCACCCGCTACGCGCTGGAGCAACAGCAACAGCAACAGCATGGATTCCGTGGGATGGCGGGGCGGTGTCGGACTGCGGGGACGCTGCAAGTACGTCCCTGCAAGCTTGGCAGCCGCATCCATGCGGCTGACACCCCGCACTCCGACACCGCCCCACCTCTGACGGATTCCGATGGCGTTTGGTAGGTGTCGACCTTGGTCGACACTTCTGTCAGATATCGAAATCAATCAGGGGTCAGATCCGTTTTCCTTCGGAAAACGGATCTGACCCCAAGAGCCGTTCCAACAGACCGCAGGAACCTGTCGAAGGCTACTGAAAATCCGCTGTTTGCGCTGTTGCCGGCCAGCGGCCGGCACTACCGCAGGTGCAGGGCTGCAAGCCCTGCCGAACACCACCCCTACTTCAAACGCAGCAGCAGACTGCCGCCCGCGCACATCACCGCCAGCCAGGCCACGCCGTGCCACCCCCACTGCGCCAGCGCCAGGCTGCCCAGCGCACCGCCAGCGGCCATGCCGATGAACATGCCGGTGAACAGCAGCGCGTTGAGCCGGCTGCGTGCCGGCGGCACCAGGCCATAGACCAGCGTCTGGTGCGCCACCAGCGCCGACTGGAAACCGAAGTCGAACAGCAGCGCACTCACCACCAGCAGCGGCAGCAGCGCGGCGGCCGGCAGCCAGGCTTCGGCCAGCAGCAGGCCGAAGCCCAGCAGCGCCACCGCGATCGCCAACCGCGCCACGGCATGGCAACCCAGGCGATCAGCAAAACGTCCTGCGAACGGTGCGGCCAGCGCACCGGCCGCACCCGCAATACCGAACGCACCCGCCGCCGCACTGCCCAGGCCCAGGCGGGCATGCAGCATCAGCGCCAACGTCGACCAGAATGCGCTGAAGCCGACCGCCAGCAACGACTGGCTCGCCACCGCGCGGCGCAGCTGCGGCTGCTCGCGCCACAACTCCAGCAACGAGCCCAGCAACGCCGGATAGCGCAGCGTGCTGGTCGGTGCGAAACGCGGCAGCGCACGCGCCATCACTGCGCCCATCGCCGCCACCGATACCGCGGCCAGCACGAACTGCGTGCGCCAACCCCATGCCTCGGCCACCACGCCACTGACCACGCGCGACAGCAGGATGCCGAGCAGCAGGCCGGTCATTACCCGGCCGACGATCTGGCCGCGCTGTGCATCCGGCGCCAGCACCGCAGCGGCCGGCACGATGTCCTGCGCCAGCGTGGCCATCAACCCGACCAGCAGGCTGGCCATCAGCAGGCCCGGCAGGTGCCCGGCCATCGCTGCGGCGCCCAGTGCCAACGCCAGCAGCGCGGACTTCAACAGGATCAGGTGGCGGCGGTCGAAGCGGTCGCCCAACGGTGCCAGCAGCAGGATGCCCAGCGCGTAGCCGAGCTGGGTCAGGGTCGGCACCAGCCCGGCGGCGCGCTCACCTGCGCCAAGGTCCTGTGCGATCAGGCCCAGCATCGGCTGGCTGTAGTACAGCGAGGCGACCGAAAAGCCGGCGCCGGCCGCCATCGCCAGCACCAGCGGGGTGGAAGGCGCGTTCGCGGGTGCGACGACGGACAGCGAAGGGGTAGACATGGGGGAGTCCGGTGGAGGAAGTGGGCGTATCCTGCCCGTATTCGCCATGCGTCTGTAGTAGGCTCCTGCACATATACTTCATACGTGACACGCATGAATGACCTCGCCACCGGCGCCGATCGCCTGGATCTGCTGCGCACCTTCCTGCGCATCGTCGATGCCGGCAGCCTGTCTGCCGCCGCCGTGCAGCTGGGCACCACCCAGCCGACGGTCAGCCGGCGCCTTCAGGCACTGGAGCGGCAGCTCGGCCTGCGCCTGCTGCAGCGCTCCACCCATGGCCTGCAGCTGACCGAAGATGGCCTGCGCTGCCAGCGCCATGCGCAACGCGTGGTCGACGAATGGGAGTCGCTGCAGGCCGAACTGCACGGCGAACCGGAAACGCTGCGCGGACGCCTGCGGGTGATGGTGCCGCATGCCTTCGGCCAGGCGCAGCTGCTGCCGACCATGCTCGCGTTCCTCGCCCAGCACCCACAGCTGAGCCTGGAGTGGATCCTGGAAGATCATCGCCCGGATTTCATCGCCGAAGGCATCGACTGCGCGGTGCGGGTGGGACCGGTCGACGAACCGCGCATGGTCGCACTGCCGCTCGCCGAAGTGCCGCGCATCGTCGTGGCAGCGCCCTCGCTGGTGCAGGCCACCGCGATCAGCACACCAGAACAGGCGCAGGCACTGCCGTGGATTTCACTGGTCACCTACTACCGCGAACGCCTGCTGCTGCATGACGCACAGGGGCGTGCGCATACCCTTTCGATCAGCCCGCGCCTGCTCAGCGACAACCTGTTCGTGGTGCAACAGGCCGCATGTGCTGGGCTGGGTGCAGCGGTGGTCTCGGCCTGGCTGGTGGCCGGAGACCTCGCACAAGGGCGGCTGGTGCAGCTGCTGCCGGACTGGCAGGCGCCGGCGCTGCCGGTACACGTGGTATTTCCCGCCGCGCGCCAGCAGCCGCCACGGCTGCGCGCCTTCATCGATGCGATGAAGGCCGCACTGCCGCAGCTGCACGGAATGCGGCCGGCACCGCGTTAGGTCACTGGCCGCATCATCCACGCATGGCGTGGATTCCGTCCAACCCCATAGGGTCGGATCCCTTCCCACCGGGAAGGGCTCTGACCCTGTCGATCACTGCGTCTTCGCCGCCTCGGCATTCCACGCCGCCACCTTGGCCTTGGTATCAGCCAACATCTTGTCCAGCGCGGCGCGGTCATACACGTTGCCACGCAGGATCACGCTGTCGATCTTTTCGGTGGCGGCAATGTCCTGCAGCGGGTTGGCGGTCAGCAGCACCAGATCGGCGGCCTTGCCTTGAGCAACACCCCCGTAACGATTCATCTGGCCGAACCAGGCCGGGCCGGAACGGGTCGCGGCAGACAGCGCCTGCGGCGCGCTCAAGCCCTCCTTCACGAACAGCTGCAGTTCCTGGTGCAGGGCGATGCCCGGGAAGTTGAACGAGTTGAGGAAGCCCGCATCGGTGCCGGCGATGATCGTCACGCCGGCTTCCTGCAGCATCGGCAGCACGGCGGCCACCTGGTGGTACTGCGCATGGCGCGCTTCGATCTGCGCTGGCGTTGCCTTGGCGGCACGTTCAACGCGCCACTGGTAGGTCGCGCGCAGGCCCGGGCCGATGTAAGCCAGGTACGGATCGTTCGCGTGGTCATCCTGGTCAAGGAAATCGAGGATGCGGCCACCGTTGAGGGTCGGGGTCACGAACACGCCGCGCCTGGCGAAATCGCGGTAGGCACGCATCGCCGTATCGCGGTCGAAGCTGGCGTCGAGGCGGCGGTTGGCTTCGGCGCGGTCGATGCGGCCGGCACCGAAGTCGCCGGCAATCTGCGCCTCGTCCTTGCTCCCGGCCTTGAATGCGTAGTCCAGATGCTCGATCGAGGCCAGCCCGGCATCGACCGCCTGCTCCACGGTCAGCGCCATCGGGATGTGCCCCGACGCCTTGAATCCGGCATTGCGCGCGGCACTGGCCGAGTACAGGAACAGTTCCGGCTTCAGCGTGCTGTCGGTGATCTTCACGAAATCGACCTTGTCGTGCTGCAGGCGGGTGATCGCCTTGTCGACGTCGGCCTTGCTGCCCACTTCGATCGTGCCCTTCCAGACCGGCTTGAGGCCTTCGATCTTCGCGCCCGAGCTGAGCAGCCGCGGACCGAACAGCGTGCCCTTGGCAATTTCCCCGCGCCACTGCAGCACCTGCTCGGGAAGGTCGCCGGAACAGTCACGCACCGTGGTGATGCCGTGCGCGATGTACAACGGCAGCAGTGCCTTGTTCTCTTCGATCAGCGCCGGGCCACCACCAAAGTGCACGTGCATGTCCCACAGGCCCGGGATCAGGTACTTGCCCTTGGCATCGATCTGGCGGGCCGCACTCCATTGGCTGCGCAGCTGCGCGTCCGGGCCGACGGCGACGATGTCCTCGCCACGGATCACCACGCTCTGCCCGGCCCGGGTACTGGCGTGCTCGACATCGACCACGGTGGCATTGCGGATCAGCAGGTCGGCGCGCTCGCCGGCAGACGCCGACAGCGGTGCCACCGCAAGGAGGATGGCAAGGGACAACGGACGGGAACGGAACATGGACAGCATCCTGATGGGCACGCCCAGCGTGCGGGTGGAAGGGGTTTGCATTCAGCGCACCGCGCCGTGCTGGCGCAGCAGGGTCTCAATTCCGGTATAGCCGCGCTGGCGCGCATGCGCCAGCGGCGTCACGCCGTCGCCGTCGGCCAGCTCCGGGTCGGCACCGGCCTCCAGCAGCAACTGCACGATCTGCAGGTGGCGCGCACCGCCATCGCCGAGCAGGATCGCTTCCAGCAGCGCGGTCCAGTTCAGGCGGTTGACATGATCGACCGCCACACCGGCACGCAGCAGCGTGCGCACGGTGGCGACATGGCCGCGCTCGGCGGCCGGAATCAGTGCGGTGCCGCCGTAGCGATTGGTACTGCGCAGATCGGCGCCATGCGCCAGCGTCATCGCCAGGATCTCATCCAGGCCGCGCGCGCCGGCATACAGGTAGGCGCTGTCCTGCAACACATCCTTGGCATTGACGTCGGCACCGGCTTCGATCAGCTCGCGCGCGGCATCCACGTTGTTGCCCTGCGTGGCCAGCAGCAACGCCGTGCGACCCTGGCCATCGCGCGCCTCCAGCGTGGCGCCATCCTCTATCGCCTGCCGCACCGCATCGGCGTCGCCGCGGCTGGCGGCATCCCGCAGGCGCGCGTCTGCGTCGGCCCGGCACGTGGCGGTGCAGGCGGGGGTGACCATGGCCAGCAGGCACAACAGCAGCACGCGCGTGAACGGCGCAGGCCAGCCAGCGGAATGATGGACGCGCATGACAGTGTCTCCTCATGTCCGTCGCCACGGAACGCCGTGCGACGGTAGCAACAGCCGGGCATTGCCGGCCCCTGCCCTGCATGGTAGAAGTCGGCCTGGGTATCCAGAAGTGAAATGTTCAAATGCAAGACAGTGCCAAATCGAATAGAACCCTGTTCGAACTGGACCTGCTGCGGGCGCTGGTGATGGTGGCCGACTGCGGCAGCTTCACCACGGCCGCCACCCGCCTGCATTCGACCCAGTCCACGGTCAGCCAGAAGGTGCGCCGCCTGGAAGAGCTGGCGGGGCATCGCCTGCTCGAGCGCGGCCACCGCGACGTGCACCCCACCGACGCCGGCCACACCCTGCTCGGCTATGCGCGGCGCATGCTCGACCTGAACGAGGAAATGGCGCAGGCGCTGGCCGGCGCCACCGTGGAAACCGCGGTGCGCATCGGTGTCCCCGAGGACTTCGTCAACGCGCAGACCACACGCATGCTGGCCGCTTTCAGCCGCCGTCACCCGCAGGTGAAGCTGGAAATCAGCAGCGGCCTCAGCCGCGACCTGGCGCACGGCTTCGACCACGGTGAACTGGATCTTGTGCTGGTCAAGCAGCGGCGCAACAGCCGTCAGGCGGTGCACTGCCGCCGCGAGCCGATGCACTGGATCGACAGCCTGCGCAGCAGCTGCCTGCAGCAGGACCCGCTGCCGCTGGTCACCTTCCCGCCGCGCGGGCTGTACCGCGACGAGATGATCCACGCCGTGGAAGCGCTGGGCCTGCGCTGGCGCATCGCCTTCACCAGCTCGTCGCTGAGTGGCATCCAGGGCGCCGTGGCCGATGGCATCGGCATCAGCCTGCTGCCCCGCCGCGCGGTCGCCCGCGATCATCGCATCATCGATGGTGAGCGCGACCTGCCGGTGATCGACAACTACGAAATCGGCCTGCTGCATCGTGCGGACGCCGACGATGCGGTGCGCGCGCTGGCCAGCGAGCTGTGGCGGCAGGTGCAGCGCGAACCGGATTGACCACTGCAACTGCGGTAGCGTGGGCCGCTGGCCGGCAGCAGCGACGGCAACATCGTCCCGCGTGGGGTCAGATCCGTTTTCCGAAACGGATCTGACCCCGAAGCGAAATCCGCGCATTGACCATCGAAAGCTGATCACGCCTGTCGCGCGGAAGTCACGGCTCTGCCGCTAGAGTGCCTCCTGTTTCCGTGCTCCACGGCATCGTGTCATGTCCGACGAAATCCCCGCCCGCTTCGACCCCCTGCCCGCCGCCCTGCAGACGCACCTGCAGCACCAGCGCTCGCTGATCGCCGCGCGCGTCGCCGCCGGCTTCCCGTCGCTGCCGGTGCAATGGCCGCTGGCGGCCAGCACACTGCAGCGCGTGGTCGATGCCGAGCTGATCGACCGTGCCGACTGCGATGGCTGGGAAGCGCTGGGCGTGGCGTTCGGTGACACCCTGGCCCAACGCGTGCCGGGGCTGGCCTGGATGCAGGTCACCGACGCCTGGGGCATCGATGCAGTGCTGCGCTATGCCGACAGCAGCCTGCAGATCGGCGCCAGCACACTGCTGCTCAAGCGCGTCGAACAGGGCGAAGTCATCGACATCGCCCACCTGCTTGCGTGGCTGGAAGCGTTCGTCGCTACCCGCGCCGACGATTACGCCTGACGACACATCGAGGTGGATCCATGCCATGCGTGGATGAATGAGACCACGCGATGGCTCCCTCCACGCACGGCGTGGATCTACAACCAGCGGCCGTCAACCACCACCCGGCGCTCCACCGGCACCCCGGCCACGGCCGCCGGGCCATGGTCCGCACGCACGGCCACGAACGTCGCCGGCCGGCCTTCGGCGATGCCGTGCTGCGGCAGCCCGATCACCTGCGCGCCATGGGTGGTGACCATGTCCAGCGCCAGCATCAGGTCGCCATCGGTGTAGAAGCCCGAGCGGTAGCCCAGCAGCATCGCGCGCTGCAGCAGGTCCCCATTGCCATACGGCCACCAGCAGTCGCGGATGTTGTCATTGCCGGCGAACATGCGCACGCCGGCGTCGTGCAATGCACGCAGCGGCGGGAACGGATGGTCGCCCGGCGCGTTGCTCATGATCGCAACGCCCGCCGTGGCCAGTGCTTCACCCACCTGCAGCGCGCGCGCCAGCGGCACGTCGCCCAGCGAGTAGGCATGGCTGACCGCAACGCGTCCCTGCAGGCCGGCGGCACGGGTGCGTGCGGCGATGCGCAGCAGCTGGGCCAGTCCGGTTTCGCCGGGCTCATGCAGGTGGATGTCCAGCTGCACGCCATAGCGCTCGGCCAGGCCGAACAGCAGGGCCAGCTGGCCTTCGGCATCGCCGTCGAGCGTGGTCGGATCTATGCCGCCCAGCACCTCCACCCCTGCGGCAAGGGCCTGCTCCAGTACGGCGGCGGTGCCGGGACAGGACATCACCCCGGCCTGCGGGAACGCCACCAGCTGGATCCGCATGATGTCGGCACAGCGCCGCGCCGCTTCGCGGACCGCCTCGAGATGGCGCAGGCCGGTGCTGCCATCCACATCCACGTGGCAGCGCATCGCCACAGTGCCGAAGCGGCTGCACTGGCGGATCAATGCCTCGGCACGGTCCACCATCGGCGCGGCACCCGCTACCGCGGCCTTCTCCACCGCCAGCCGCTCACGCAGGCTGTTCACCGGCTGATGCGGGTGCCAGCGGTCGCCGACGAAGCTCTTGTCCAGATGGATGTGGCCGTCGACCAGCCCGGGCAGGACTGCGAAGCCCTGCAGGTCGACGCATTCCGCCCCGTCGGCCGGCGAGGCCTCGCCATTGAGGCCACTGATGCGGCCGCCACGGATATGGAAATGCAGTGGCGCGCCGTAGCGGTCTACACCGCCATGGACGAACTGAAGCGTCATCGGAAACTCCCGGAAAGCCAAGTCATGGCGCCATCCTGCGCGCTGGCACTGCCATCGGCCAACGAAATATCTGGATGCCACACATTCATCAGAACGATGAATGCCGCCGCGACGGCGGCTCGCAGCCACGCCGTGCACACGCCTGAACGGGTACCATAGGCACCTGTTTCCGCTGTGATGCCGCATGGGCCCGTCCGACCGCCACGATCGTCTCCGCCGCTGGCAGGCCGCGTCCCTGCTGGCTGCTGCCCCGATGGCCAGCCTGTCCGCCACTGATGCGGCCGCCACCGCGCCGCTGCAGGCGCCGCCTGGCCAACAGCGCATCGCCCCGGCGGCGCTGGTCGAGCGGCTGCACCAGCGTGTGCTTTCCGGGCAGAGCGCCACCGCCACCCTGGAACACTGGTGCGCCGAACACGGCCTGGCCGAACAGGCGCGGGTGCGCGCGGTGCGTGTACACGGCCAGGACAAGACAGCACCGGCCGACGTGCTGCAGGCACTGGGTGCGAAACCCGGCACCGCCCTTCGCTACCGCCGCGTGCAGCTGGTCTGTGGCAGCCGCGTACTCTCCGAGGCCGACAACTGGTACCTGCCGGACCACCTCAGTCCCGCCATGAACCAGGTGCTGGACAGCACCGACGAACCCTTTGGCCGCGTGGTTGGCCCGCTCGGCTTCCAGCGCCAGACACTGGCTGACCAGACCTTCTGGCCACCGCGTGGCGAAGGCGACCGCAGCGTGATCCTGGAAGTGCGCGCCCTGCTGCGCGATCGCCAGCAGCAGCCCTTCAGCTACGTCATCGAGTCGTACCTGCAGCAGGCACTGCCCTAGGCCACCGGCGCCCGCCATCACAGCGGACATCGACACAGCAGAAGGCCCGGCATTGCCGGGCCTTCTGTTTGCCAGCCGGATCAGCGGAACCGGTAGTCCAGCTGCAGCCAGTACTGGCGGCCATACGGGTCGTAGTTGCCAACCGGATAGAACGGCCAGCCGCCACCGTTCCTGTCCGCCGGCGGGCGGCTGTCACGCAGGTTGTTGACGATCACGCCCACCGACAGGTTCTCGCCGAACTGGCGGAACACGCTGGCGTTGTAGGTCATGTACGGCGCGATGCGGCCACTGCCATCGGTCTTCGGCAGTGAACCGAAACGGTTGCCGTACAGCGTGGTGGTCCAGTCACCCTGGTTCCAGGTGATGCTGCCATTGGCCTTGCTGCGCCACTGGTAGTCATCCAGCGAATTGCGGATGTCACGCTCCGGATCATCGGAGAACTGCCGGTACGTGTGCTCCAGCACCACGGTATAGGCCAGGCGCGTAGTGAAGCGGCCATAGCGGCCGGCATCGAAACGCCAGTTACCCTTCAGGTCCAGGCCACGCACCGATTCGGAGGCCGCGTTGATCGGATTGATCAGCACGCGGGTCACCTGGTCCGGCTGCACGGTTGCAGTGGACGGGTTGCGGATCACCCGCGACAGCGCGTCCTGGCACAGCGGTGAACCGATATCGCGCGCTTCCCCACCCAGCGTGCGGCCCAGGCGGCAATCGGCTTCGTCGCGCAGGATGCGGCTGGTATCGAGGCTGGTGACCTCGTTGTCGATGCGGATGTCGTAGTAGTCGGCACTGAAATCCAGGCCGGACAGCGGCGACCAGACCACGCCGAAACCATAGGATTTCGCGGTTTCCGGCTGCAGCTGCGCGTTGGCGCGGTTGCTGTAGTCGATCGACAGGCCGTTGTAGTCGCAGTTGTCGTACGACTGGCCTGCGGTGCGGCAGCGCCAGTAGTCGGTCATGCCCGGGTTGTAGCCGCGGGTCTCGGTCGCGAACACGTAGTTCATGTCCGGCGCACGGAAGCTGGTCGCAGCAGAGCCGCGGATCAACAGGCTCTCGATCGGGCGGAACTCGACGCCGAAGCTCCAGGTCGCCTTGCCGATGTGCTCGCCACCGGCGCGATACTGGTCATAGCGACCGGCCAGCGTCGTGGTCAGCGATTTCAGCAACGGCAACTGCAGCTCCACGCCGGCCGCATAGCGGTCACGATCACCGCCGGCACCGATACCGGCGCTGGTGTTCCAGAACTCGCCTGTGCCCAGTCGCGGGTCCGGGCGGTTGCGGTAGCCCTGGCTGCCGGCCTCGACCACCGCCGCCAATGCAGCGTCGCCACCGGGCAGCGCGAACAAACGGCCGTTGACGCTGGCGCTGAAGGTCTGCAGCCACGCCGCATTGCGGCTTTCCTGGTAGCCGGACAGGCCCTCGTATTCGCCCGGGGTCAATGGTTTGAACAGGCGTGCCGGGTCGGGCGCATAGACCTCAACGCCATTGCGTACGCCCAGCTTCGGACCGAGCAGGTATTCGTTGATGCCGGCCAGCAGCACCGGTCGGCGGGTGCGGTTCTCGTAACGCGAGCGGCTGTAGACCGCTTCGTAATCCCAACCGCTGTCGCCGATCTGGCCACGTGCGCCGACGTTGAACGACCACGAGTTTTCCAGGAAGCGGTTGGCATTGCGCGGCAGGCCGCCGATTTCCTCCGGCGCGAAGCGGCGGTACCAGCTTTCCAGGTTGCCGGTGGTCTGGTTGTAGAAGTAGTTGCGGGCCGAGGTCCAGGTCGGTGCACGCGTGTTGTTGTAGATCCGCGCGCTGCCCACGGCGACATCGGCGAACAGGTCGGTGGTCTCGTTGACGTGGAAGGTCAGCAGACCGTAGCCGTTGAGATTGCGCTTCTGGGTCTGCACGGTCCAGTAGCTGGCGGCGGCCTCGTTGCTGCCGCAGTACCAGCCCTGGCGCGGGTTGTTGGCACGGAACACGCTGCCGCCATAGATGTCCGACGCGGCGTCGCAGCCGTTGACGCCCGGATCGATGTTGCGGCCGGTGGCAGCATTGCGCCGATAGGCGATCGCGGTCGCCTGCGGCGCCTTGCCGGCCGGGTCATCGTCCAGCGAATCCATGAAGTCGCGCTGGCGCGCGTGGATCGCCTTGCGCACGTCGAACTCGAAACCGAACAGGCCGTCCCAGCGCTCGCCGGAACTGCCGCCCACCACCTGCACGCGCTGGTTGTCACCGCCGCCCTGCTGGGTGCCGCCGGCGCGCACGTTCACGTCCACGCCTTCAAAGCGGTCCTTGAGGATGATGTTGACCACACCGGCAATGGCGTCGGATCCGTACACCGCCGACGCACCGGCAGCCAGCACTTCGATGCGTTCGATCAGGGCGCTGGGAATGTTGGCCAGGTTGACAACGTTCACCGAGCCTTCGTAGGCCAGCGGGTAGTCGGCCTGGCGACGGCCGTTGACCAGCACCAGCGTGCGGTTCGGACCCAGCCCGCGCAGATTGATGGTGTTGGCGGCCGGCGTGAACGTATTGCCGAAATCCTCGCCCTGCACGTTGCCGGTGTTCTCGGTCAGCGCGCTGAGGGCGTCGAAGGCATTGCGGTAGCCCTGTGCGTCGATCTGCTCGCGGCTGATCACCGTCACCGGCGAGGGTCCCTCGACACTGGCACGTGGAATGCGCGAGCCGGTGACCTTCACTTCCTGCAATGTGGTGGGCGCGCTTTCCTGCGCGAAGGCCGGCAGCGAGGCCAGCATCAGGGACGACAGCGCGAGCACCAGCGGACGCGGGCGCATCGCCTTGTGGGAGGCGGACATGGGCTTCCTGGGGGAGTGGGCGGGTGGTACGGGAGCCGCAGCCGGTACGACACATAACGATCCCGTAACGAAAGTGTCCTGAATGGGTGGTTTCAACGGAAATGACCAGCCCTGATGGGCTTATGCCTGAACCGAATCAGACGCGTTTACGGCACCACCCCACTTTTGCAATGAATTGCATGGCCTGGCGCGTCAGTGATGCGCATCGTGCCGGGATGACCAACAGCGCCCCTTCCACCCACTTCGCCCCACTACGACCCGTCCTGCGCCGCCACTTGCTCCACCTCCAGGCCACGCCCATCACCCTGCGTTCGTTCCAGCGCACCGACCTGCCACGCTGGCGTGCCTTCGACGACCGTCGCCAGCGCGGCCAACGGCCGTCCTACGGCATTGATGAAGAGGCGCGGTTCCTCGCCAGCGTCTATCGTTCACGCCTGCAGGAAGACAACGACCTGCTGGTGCTGGGTGTGTTCGACGACGTGCAGGGCGTACTGCACGACCAGCTGCATATCCGCCTGCAGTCGCTGCACTCGCGCTGCGCCGAGCTGCAATCGCTGCAGCACCGGCACCCCCATCCGCAGGCGGCACTGCGGGCACTGTGCCCGTTCCTGTTCGACGATGTCGGCCTGCACCGCCTCTTCGTGCTGCTGCCGCCAGGCTGCACCAGCCCGTTTGCCCAGGCGCTGCAGGCCCATGGGTTCATCCGCGAAGGGATCCTGCGCGACTACCATCTGGACGCGCAGGGATGGCATGACCGTCAGCTGCTGGCGCTGACCGCGTCGGCCTGGCGCAGCTGCCAGCAGCCGATCGGCTAGCGCACCCGCTCCAGTGCCGCACCGGCACCGGTCAAGACCGTGCAGGCATGGTCCTGTAGTTCCTCGCCGCTGGCATCGTTGCCGCTGGCGGCATCCACGCGGGTAGCCAGCAGGATGAAGCCGGGGCCGCCCTGCACCTCGCCGCGCCCGGCCACCACCAGGCTCCACTGGCCCACATCGCCCACGCCGCTCAGGCCATAGGCCAGCAGATTGAGCGGATTGGCGGTCAGTTCTGCACCGGGCAGCAGATAGGCCTGGTACTGATGCCCGCGCAGCGGCACCGGAAACGGTGACCAGCGCGGACCGAGCGCACCGGCATGTGCATCCAGTGCCTGCAGCACATCCGCGCGCAGGCAGTCGACATGGATATGCAGCTGGTGCTGCGAGCGACCGTGCGGCGAATTCAGTGCCAGGCTGGCCACGCTGCGCGGCAGCGGCCGGCCCAGGGCCTGTTCGGTATGCCCGCGCGCCTGCCAGGCGGCCGCAAAATAGTTGGGTACCCCACGCTGGTACAGGCCGTGGCTCTCGATGCCACTGACCTTGTCCAGCGGCATCAGCAGGAACTGGTAGTCACCGTGCGCATCCTTGACCAGCACGTCGCGGCGGTCGGCCGCCGTCTCCACCCGCAGGCAACTGCCACGCGGTCCTTCCACCGCCTTGCAGTCACGCTCGATCAAGCGCCACAGCGCATCGGAATGGGCCGGCGGTGGAGGTGGCGCGCTGGCGCAGGCGGACAACAGCAGCAGGGACGACAGCAGCAAAGGGCGCAGGGACACGGCAGCAACTCACGGAACAGGCACGGCAGACGGCGCCGCGCTGCATTCTAGCCAGTGCAGTGCTGCAGTCAGTAGGTGCCGAACGGCACTTCAACCACGAACGGGGCCTCGCCGTCGCCGCCCTGCAGGGTGTAGCGGTCCAGCGCGCCATCATCATCGGCGTGCGGCTGGCGCTGGAAATGCACGGAATAACGGTTGTCGCCCAGCAGGACGGCACTGCCATCGTCCTCCAGGGCGGCGCCCTCGGGGATCAGCAGCCCACCCAGGTCGCTGTAGGCCCCGGGCACATCGGCGAAGCCGTAGTCTGCCAGTTCGTCCACACGCTGCATCGCATAGACATGCGGCAGATAAGGACGCGCCGGGCTGCGGCCATTGCTCAGGTCGGTCACCCAGGCCTGCGGCAGGTGGTACTGCTCGCGCAGCGCGGCCACGCCCAGCGACGGGCTGGCCACCTGCAGGCAACACACCGCCCGCTTGCCTTCACGGTCGAGGACGGCGAAACGGTCGCCGCGGGTCGCCGCCTGCGGCAGCATGGCGAAGGCCAGATTGCGCTGGGCCGGCGCGTAGCCGGCCTCGGTCTGAAGGTTGCGCCACGCGCCGAACACCGGCGTTTCCGCGGCTGCGGCCGGCACTGGCTCGGCGGCAGTGGCGGCACACGCCACGGCCAGCACCGATACTGCAAGTACCGTCATCGCCCTGCGCTTGTCGCGGAAACTGTCTGCCGTCATACCGTATCCAGCACCTGCACCGGAATGGCCCGGCCTGCCCGCTGGCGCGATGCCAGTCATCCCTCCCACTATGCAGTGGCTACGCCGTGCCGGCAATGACCGGGGCGCTGACGCCTTTCGCGCGCCGGGTGCTATCGTTCCGCCCATCTTCCCTGCGCAGGAGCGCTGCATGTCCGCCTTCCGTCTG
Source organism: Stenotrophomonas sp. YJH_SMC_123 (assembly GCF_059368215.1). Lineage (NCBI taxonomy): Bacteria > Pseudomonadati > Pseudomonadota > Gammaproteobacteria > Lysobacterales > Lysobacteraceae > Stenotrophomonas > Stenotrophomonas sp. YJH_SMC_123. The sequence goes on along the minus strand of NZ_JCAFRM010000006.1, from coordinate 92,507 downwards.
TCCCTGTTGCTACCCGCGTCGGCCCTGCTGCTGTCGGCCTGCGTCAGCACCCCCGGTCCGCAGGTCAAGGGTACCGGCCACTGCGACGCCAGCCAGCTGGGCTGGGCAATCGGCCAGCCTGCCAATGAGCCCAACATCCGCCGCCTGTCCAGCGAAAGCGGTGCCGGCCTGGTCAACCCGATCGGCCCCAACACCATCACCACCAAGGACATCCGCCACGACCGCCTGCGTGTGTACGTGGACAAGGACAACATCATCACCGCCACCCGCTGCGAGTAGGCGCTGTAGAGCCGAGCCCATGCCCGGCTGCGCTTCCGTGACAGCCGAGCGCAGGCTCGGCTCTACAGCTCAGGGCTCGGTATACCCCGCGCAGTCCGGCAGCGCCTGGTCGGGGTGGAACACCCCATCACTGAAGCGGAACAACCGCGTGTAGCTGCACGCCGGGTCCTGCTCGGTGCGCAGGTCCTTCTTCTTCAACGGCCCCTTGGCCAGCGAATCCTCGAAGCGTGAGACACCGGCCGGGAACCGCGTCGCCACCGTCTGGTAGCGCAGCACCGGCATGCCCCCGGCGGCGGTATCCAGCGCCAGCCTTGCCGAGAACCCGTACTCGTCGTGGCAGGCACCGGCGCGCTGCTTCATGTCCTGCTCGCTGAAACAGGCGCGGATCATCGCGTTGCCCAGCCATGGCAGGGTCAGCACGTCGTCGTCCACCTGGATGTCATCCTGCAGGTGACGCACGCGCGCCAGCTGCAGCGTGGACGCGTCGGCACCACCGCCTGAGTACATCGTGCTGAATTTGACGATACCGCCCACCAGCACGTTCTGGCGGGCGCGCTGCCGCGGGTCGCTCACTGCCTCATCGCTGCCAACGCCAGGCGCAAGCCGCACGATCCACGGCCACAGCGAAAGCTCGCTTTCCTGCGGCACGTCGATGCTGACGTGGTAGACGTGCGGCTCGCTTTCGCCGGCCTCCCGTTCAGAGACTTCCAGCGTCGTCGGCCGATCGCCGTCCTCGGCCACCGGCTGCACACGCACGCACCAGGCACGATCGAGGGTGCAGTACTGCATGCGTGCTTCGCCCTGCCCTCCCTGTTCCAGCACCTGCCCCAGCGGCTCCATCACGTTGCCGGCGGCGTCGCGCTGCTGCGGCAGGATCGCGGACTGCGCCAGCACCAGCAGCGGTGTTGCCAGCAATGCAGCGCATAGGGTCGCGCGGGCAACGATGGTGGGCATGGGCGGCTCCTGCGTACGGGATTCCGATGGTAACCGCTGTCCGGGTGGGGCTGAGCCATGCTCGACGGCTGTCTGTCGGGAAGAGCAGCCGAGCATGGGCTCGGCTCTACATCATCCGCAGTCGCAGCCACCCCACCCTTTTTCCTTCGAGGTCTGGCCGATGCCCGGATTGAACGTATTGCTCGGGTCCAGCTGCCGATAGAACCCGGCCAGGGCCGGCTTGGCCGGGTACAGGTGGCCGACATTGTGCTCGGCCGGATACTCGGCGCCGCGCTGGTCCAGCAGCGCCCACATCGCGTGCTCGATCGCCATCGGGTCTTCGCCCTTGCGTGCGATGTAGTCCTGGTGGAACACATGGCACAGGAAGTGCCCGTAATACAGCTTGTGCAGCAGGCGGCCATCGATATCGGCCGGCAACTGCTCGAACCAGTCGGCATCATCGCGGCGCAGGGCGATGTCCAGCGCCACGATATCCTGCACCTGGTCCCGATGCACTTCGCGGTAGCGCACCGCCGCGCCGGCCACCGCGAAGCGATGCAGGAACGCCTTGCGCCCCTCATCGGCCGTGCAGTGGAAGTAACCACCCTCATGATCGGCGAAGAAGCCGCGCAGCCAGGCCTCGGTTGCCGCCGCGTCCTGTGCGGAGACCTTCAGCAACAGGTGATGCTCGTAGCGCTGGCGGAATTCACCCATGCGCCTGGGCAGGTGCGAGGGCAGCAGGCCGGTCAGCATCTGCATCACCCGGTCGGTCACCCCGCGCAGGCCCAGCCGTTCGAACCATCCATCGACCCGGCTCTTCAATGCGAACGCGGCGGGCACACGGGAAGTGCCGAGGCGGTCGATCAACAGGAAGCTGTCCTTGCCGTAGCGCTCGCCGATGTCATAGGCATCGCGGTGGATGTACTCGCCGGCAATCGGCAGGCGCTCGAAGCCGGTCAGCAGCTGGCGCCGGATCGCAGTGAGGCTGTCGGTGCGGTTGCTGCCGATGTAGAAGACCTCGGCGGGCTCCTTTTCGAAGGTATCCAGGCGCACCGCGAACACCGCCAGCTTGCCGGCCGAACCGGCCGCTTCGAAGTGGCGGCTGGGGTCGGCGTTGAAGCGTGCCGGCGTATCGGCATCGACCCGGCGCACTTCCTCGGCGTAGCGTGGATCAGACGCGGCGCGGCCATCGCCGTCACCCACGTCGTCAGCGGCATAGTCACCGGCCTGGAGGCGCTGCAGGATCTGCTCGGGCGTATCACCCAGCGCGATGCCGAGGTGGTTGACCAGCTGCAACTGGCCCTGCGCATCGACCTGCGCATACAGCGCCAGCTCGGTATAGGCCGGGCCACGGCGCACCAGCGCGCCGCCGGAGTTGTTGCAGATGCCGCCCAGCACCGAGGCGCCGATGCAGGAGGAGCCGATCACCGAATGCGGTTCGCGGCCCAGCGGTGCCAGGGTCTGCTCCAGGCGGTCGAGCGTGGCGCCGGGCAGGCACAGCACCTGGCGGCCCTCGTTCAACAGCTGGATGCCGGTCAGGCGCAGCGTGCTGACCAGCACGATCGGGCGCCCATAGTCGTCCCCATCCGGGGTCGAGCCACCGGTCAGGCCGGTATTGGCCGCCTGCAGGATGATCGCCGCTCCGCCCTGCACCGCTGCCTGCAGCACATACCACAGTTCCAGCAAGGTACCTGGGCGCACCACCGCCAGCACCGGGCCATCGCCGAAGCGGTAGCCACGACGGAAGCGGCGCGTGGTCTTGTCGCCGGTCAACACATGGCGGCTGCCGACCGCGTCGCGCAACTGCGCCAGCACGGCGTCATGGCCACTCATGGCAGGTTGACCAGCGAATCGCGGCTGATGTCGGCGATGCGGCGCGCGCCGGTCAGTGTCATCGCCACGCGCATCTCCTTGGCGATCAGGTCCAGCAGGTTGGCCACGCCGGCCTCGCCCTGCGCGGCCAGCGCATAGACGAAGGCGCGCCCCAGCAGCACGGTATCGGCCCCCAGCGCCAGCATGCGCACCACGTCCAGGCCGGTACGGATGCCCGAATCGGCGAGGATCTTCAGGTCGCCCTGCACCGCATCGGCGATGGCCGGCAATGCACGTGCGGTAGACAGCACGCCATCCAGCTGGCGACCACCGTGGTTGGAGACCACGATGCCATCGGCACCGAACCTGACCGCATCGCGCGCATCATCCGGGTCGAGGATGCCCTTGATCACCATCGGGCCCTTCCAGAACTCGCGGATCCACTCCAGGTCCTTCCACGAAATGGACGGATCGAAGTTGCTGCCCAGCCAGCCGATGTAATCCTCCAGCCCGGTCGGGTTGCCGCGGTAGGTGGAGATGTTGCCCAGGTCATGCGGACGGCCGAACAGGCCGACGTCCCACGCCCAGTGCGGATGGGTGACGGCCTGGCCGATGCGGCGCAGCGAGGCATTCGGGCCGCTCATGCCGGAGTGTGCATCACGGTAGCGCGCGCCCGGCACCGGCATGTCCACGGTGAACACCAGCGTGGTCACGCCGGCGGCCTGTGCCCGCTCCAGCGCATTGCGCATGAAGCCACGGTCGCGCAGCACGTACAGCTGGAACCACATCGGCCGCTGGATGGCCGGTGCCACTTCCTCGATCGGGCACACCGATACGGTGGACAGGGTGAACGGGATGCCCCGGCTGTCGGCCGCGCGCGCCGCCTGCACTTCACCGCGGCGGGCATACATGCCGGTCAGGCCGACCGGCGCCAGCGCCACCGGCATTGCCAGCGTTTCGCCGAACAGCTCGGTTTCCAGGCTCAGATCGGACATGTTGCGCAGGATGCGCTGGCGCAGCGCGATGTCGGACAGGTCGGAAACGTTGCGCTTCAGCGTGTGCTCGGCATACGCGCCGCCATCGATGTAGTGGAACAGGAACGGCGGCAGCCGGCGTTGCGCTGCGGCACGGTAATCGGTGGAGGCGGAGATGATCATGGGGTCAACCGTGTGGGGAAGGCAGGCGCGAGGCCCGCGCACGCCGGGCTTCGTTGTCATCGAGCGTGCGCAGCGTGGTGTGCACGAACTCGAGGTGGGCATGCGCGGCGGCGCGCGCGCGTTCGGGGTCGCCGGCCAGCACCGCATCCATCATTTCGCGGTGCTGGTCGGACAGGGGCGAGAAGGTCCTCGCCGAGGTGTAGAGCTTCTCGCGGCTCTGCGAGATGTTGGTCTGCAGCAGTTCGAACAGGCCGCGCATCACCTGCAGCAGCACCAGGTTGTGGGAGGCCTCGGCGATGGACAGGTGGAAGGCCGCGTCAGCCTCTGCTTCACCGGTGGGGTCGTCCTTGCCGTGCGCGTCCATCATGGTCTGGAAGGCCTGCGCGATGCGCGTACGGTCCTCATCGGTGGCTCGCAGCGCCGCATGCCAGGCAGTGGCACCTTCCAGCGCGTGGCGGATCTCCAGCACGTCAAAACGGTATTCCGGGTCGCCCTGGAACAGCGGCAGGTACGGCGCCAGCGGTTCATCCAGCGCCTGCCGCGCGCGCGCCGCCGGTTCGGCCACGTAAGTGCCGCCACCGATGCGTGCGGTCAGCAGGCCCTGGCTGGCCAGCTGCGCGATGGCCTCGCGCAGCGCGGTGCGCGAGACCCCCAGCTGCACCGCCAGGGTGCGCTCGGCGGGCAACCGGTCGCCCGGCCGCAGCCGCTGTTCCTGCACCAGGCCGCGCAGCTGCGCGGCCACCCTGTCCGAAATACGTTGCGTGCTCATGGCGCCATTGTGGCCCGAAGCGCACAGCGGGTGGTCGGCCAGCCATGCATGGCTCAGGGAATCATCCAGGTCAGCCAGTAGGCCTGGGCCAGGGTGATCAGGCCGACCATCGTGGTGAAAATCAGGCTGTGCTTGACGGTGAAGCGGAACAGGTCCGACTCCTTGCCGGCCAGGCCGACCGCCGCGCAGGCAATGGCGATCGACTGCGGCGAGATCATCTTGCCGGTAACGCCACCGGTGGTGTTGGCCGCCACCAGCAGCACGTCGGATACGCCGATCTGCTGCGCGGTGGTGGCCTGCAGCGCCGAGAACAGCGCATTGGACGAGGTATCCGAACCGGTCAGGAACACGCCCAGCCAGCCCAGGAACGGCGAGAAGAACGGGAACGCATCGCCGGTGTGCGCCAATGCCAGCGCCAGTGTTGCCGACAGGCCCGAGTAGTTGGCGATGAAGGCGAAGGCGAGCACCATGCCGATCGAGTAGATCGGCATGCGCAGCTCACGCACGGTTTCGCCGAAGGTCTGCAGCGCCGACCGGGCCGGCATGCGCAGTGCGATGATCGCGATCACCGCCGCAAGGAAGATCGCGGTGCCGGTGGCCGAGAACCAGTCGAATTTGTAGATCGCCTCATAGCTGAGCGGCGCGTCGACGATCGGCGGCATCTTCTGCACCCTCTGGTCCAGGCCCGGCACCGGGAGCTTGAGCACCCAGCCTTCCAACGGGCCGCCTGCCGCGAACAGCGACTTGAACGGCTTGATGCTCCACAGCGTGACCATCGCGGTGAGGATCAGGAACGGCGACCACGCCTTGGCGATCTGGCCGACGCTGTAGCGTGGTGCCTCCAGTGCCTGCGCGGCCGCCTCGGCGCTGGTTTCGGTATCGAAGCGGAAGATCCGTGCCGGCTTCCAGCGGCGCAGGAACAGGGTCAGGCACACCAGCGACGCCAGCGAGGCGGTGATGTCCGGCAGCTCGGGGCCGATGAAGTTCGAGGTGAGGTACTGCGCGATGGCGAACGAGCCACCGGCCACCAGCACCGCCGGCCAGGTTTCCCTGATGCCACGCCAGCCATCCATGATGGCCATGATCCAGAACAGCACGATCACAGTCAGGAACGGCAGCTGGCGGCCGGCCATCTGGCCGATCTCGAATGCATCCAGGCCGGTGACCTGCCCGGCCACGATGATCGGAATGCCCATCGCACCGAACGCCACCGGCGCAGTGTTGACGATCAGGCACAGGCCGGCGGCATACAGCGGCTTGAAGCCCAGCCCGACCAGCAGCGCCGCCGTGATCGCCACCGGCGCACCGAAGCCGGCCGCGCCTTCCAGGAAGGCACCAAACGCGAAACCGACCATCAGCATCTGCAGGCGCTGGTCTTCGGTCACCGACAGGATCGAGGCGCGGATGATGTCGAACTGACCGGTCTTGACCGAGACCTTGTAGAGGAACACCGCGCCGATGATGATCCAGGCGATCGGCCACAGGCCGTAGACGAAGCCGAAACCGGCCGCGCCCAGCGCCTGGCTCAACGGCATGCGGTAGAACAACAGGGCCACGCCAAGCGCGATGGCCACGGTGATCGTGCCGGCCAGCCAGCCCTTCATGCGCAGCACCGCAAGGGCAACGAAGAAGAACGCGATCGGCAGCAGCGCGATCAGGCTGGACAACCACAGGTTGCCGGCGGGGTCGTACAGGTGTTGCCAGGGCTGCATGAAGGCTCTCGACTGGGGCGGGATGTGCTCCACCGCAGGCGGTGGGTCGCCGTGGCTGTCGATTATTGGTCGTACCAATAATGATTTCGATCAGACCACTTGCAGCGGATTTAACCGCCGCTCCGACGAAGTGCCTATTAGACCATAGGGCTAGACTTCATATTGGTCCGACCATTACGGCTCTCACGGTAGTGGCGGCCGCTGGCCGGCAACTAGCCCTTCCCTACGGAATCCTTTTCTCCAACCGCCGCATCACTGCCAGCACCAGCACGCACAGCACGCTCACCCCGATGGCGATCACGTACTTGCTGATCCCCACCGCAATCCCGATGGCCGCTGCCATGATCAGCGAGCTGGCCGTGGTCAGGCCGCTGACCTGGTCCTCGCGTGACCCACGCAGGATGGTGCCAGCGGCAACGAAGCCGACACAGGCCACCACCGCTTCGATCAGGCGCACCGGATCGACCTGCAGCAGGTCACGGTAGCGCTCCTGCTGGAAATGCTCGGCCACCGAGTCGCCGAGGCCGACGATCAGCGCAGCGGCCCCCGCGATCAGCATGTGCGTACGCAGGCCAGCGGCGTGCTTGCCCATCTCGCGCTCGACGCCGAGCACGCCGCCGAACAGCATCGCTGCGGCAACGCGCAGCAGGATCGAGACATCCTGGGTGAGTTCCATGGTCAAGCTCCGGGGTTTTCCCGGAGCGTCGCGTGGCCCCCGTGGCACAGAGGTGAAGGCCACGCCACAGTCCGTTCACCCGGTAGCGCCGGGCGACGCCCGGCGGCACCGCACCCTGCGTTCAACGCATCACTGCGCCAGGTAGCCACCATCGATGGCGTAGTACGCGCCGGTCGCAAACGAGGCGTCGTCGCTGGCCAACCAGGCCACCAATGCCGCCACTTCCTCGGCCGTGCCCAGCCGCTTCAGCGCGTGCCGTCCTTCCAGCGTGGCGCGCACCTTCGGGTCCATCTTCTCCAGCAGCGGTGTGCTGATGAAACCCGGACCCACCGCGTTGACACGGATGCCGTCGGCCGCATGTTCCCACGCGGCGGTCTGGGTCAGCCCGACCACGCCGTGCTTGGCCGCCGCATAAGCGGTGGAACCGGCATAGCCCACCTGGCCCAGGATCGAGGCCATGTTGATGATGCTGCCGCCGGTTCCAGCGGCCCGCATTGCCTGGATCTGCGCACGCTGGCACAGGAACACACTGGTGAGGTTGACGTCGATGACCCGCTGCCAGCCCTCGATCGGATAGTCGCCGCTGCTGGCCGCCGGCCCGCCGATACCGGCGTTGTTGACCGCCACATGCAGGCCGTCAAGTTCCTTGACCGTGCGCTGCACCGCCGCCTCCACCGCTGCATCGTCGGTGACGTCCAGCGCGATGCCGATGGCCTGTGCGCCGGTGCTGCGCAACTGCGCCACGGTGGCATCCACCGCATCCTGCTTGAGGTCCCAGACCGAAATACGGGCACCGGATGCGGCCAGCGTCTGTGCCACGGCCAGGCCGATGCCCGACACGCCGCCGGTCACGATCGCGGTCTTGCCGGTCAGCTGGTAATCAATCATCTGCATTCTCCATCGGTGGGGGGAGCGATGCGGCGCGCGGCCGCCAATCCATCACCTTACGCCGGCCGCTGTGACGAGCAGACCAACAGCCTGTCCGCGGATGATCGTTCCAGCAATGAAACCTCAACCGAAGTTCATGTAGGGAATCAAGTACGGATATAGCGGCAAAACGCTGGCGTATGTCCGGCACCCCGTTCAACTTGGCCGTAATGACCAATCGGTTTGACCGTATTCAAATCCCCTGCGAATGATTCGCAGCGACAATGGGAAACGTTTCCAGTTTCTTCGACACATTTTTTCCAACCTGGCGTTTTCCGGCCTTCCAGGCTGCCCGCTACGCGGGGCAGCACATGGGCCATGGCGCCAGCGCCTCCCCTCCTGTACGTGCCGAGCGATGTCCCGATACTTCACCTTTGCCGATTACCGCCGCTTCGGCCAACGCCACGGCTTCGATTACCGCGCTGATCCGGAACACCTGCGTGACGACCAGTGGGCCGGCCGCGGCGAAGTCAACGAACAGTTCATGCGCGGTGGCATGAGCCTGATCGCCTCCGACGTGCATAACCGGTTCCCCTATGTGGCGACCGCGCAACAGCGGCCCGGGCTCGCCATCCGCGTGATGCTGCAGGGTCAGGTCGACGTGCGTATCCCGCGACGCGGAAGTTTCACCCTGCGTGCCGGCACCGCGATGACCGCCCACCATCGCGACCAGATCGAGATGACCGGGGCGCACCCCGGCGAAACGCGCCTGCGCGGGGTCAGCGTGATCGTGCCGGGTGGCATCGACGCGGATGTTTTCCAGATGCCACAGCTGGAAAAAGCGCTTGGCACGCACCTGGAATGCCGCCACTGGGCCATTCCCCACGCCATGCTGCCGGTGCTGGGCCAGTTGTTCGACAGCCCGTGGCAGGACGGCATCGACGCGCTGTGGCGCGAAGGCGTGGCATTGCAGCTGCTGGCCCTCGGCCTGCAGGCCGAGGATCTGCAGACCGACCCGGTGCGCACGCTGCGTGCCGGCCAGCGCGAGCGCCTGGAACGGGTACGCAGTTACCTGCATGACGACCCCAGCCATGCACACAGCCTGGTCGAGCTGGCCCGGCTGGCCTGCATGAGCCCCAGCTCATTGCGCCGCCATTTTGCCCAGCAGTATGGAAGTTCGGTGTTCGACTACCTGCATGAACAGCGCATGCGCCATGCCGAACAGGGCCTGCGCGAAAACGGATGGACGGTTGAGCAGGCCGCCGCCGCCAGCGGCTACCGCCACCCCAGCAACTTCGCCGCCGCGTTCCGCAAGCGCTTCGGTCTGGTCCCCAGCCGCTGGCGTACGGGCCCATCGAAGGTGGGGGGAGGATCCCCGCTCCGGTAGGTGTCGACCTTGGTCGACACGCTCCTGCACCGTCGCCGATGCCGGCCAGCGGCCGGCACTACCAAAGCCGCCTGATTCGACATGTCATGGCTAGCCCCGGCAGGTGTCGACCTTGGTCGACACGCTCTCGCGCCGTCGCGGATGCCGGCCAGCGGCCGGCACTACCAAAGCCGCCTGATTCGACATGCCATGACTCAGCCCCGGTAGGTGTCGACCTTGGTCGACATGCTCCTGCATCGTCGCCGATGCCGGCCAGCGGCCGGCACTACCAAAGCCGCCTGATTCGACATGCCATGACTCAGCCCCGGTAGGTGTCGACCTTGGTCGACACGGTCCTGCATCGTCGCCGATGCCGGCCAGCGGCCGGCACTACCAAAGCCGCCCGATTCGACATGCCATGACTCAGCCCTGGCAGGTGTCGACCTTGGTCCACACGCTCCTGCATCGTCGCGGTAGCCGGTCAGCGGCCGGCACTACCAAAGCCGCCCGATTCGACATGTCATGACTCAGCCCCGGTAGGTGTCGACCTTGGTCGACACGGTCCTGCATCGTCGCCGATGCCGGCCAGCGGCCGGCACTACCAAAGCCGCCTGATTCGACATGTCATGGCCAGCCCTGGCAGGTGTCGACCTTGGTCGACATGCTCTCGCGCCGTCGTGGATGCCGGCCAGCGGCCGGCACTACCGCCGCCGGGCATCGCGCACCCGGCGTACCTCATCAACCTCAATACACCGGCAGATCGATGTAACTGGCCTGCGCTGCGCTGTGCCAGACCCGCTGCGTGGCCTTCTGGTAATCGCCCGGCTTGGCCAGGTAGATGTTCGGCACGTAGGTCTGCGGATTGCGGTCATACAGGGGGAACAGGCTGGACTGCACCTGCACCATCACCCGATGGCCCTTCTGGAAGGTGTGGTTGGCGTTGGGCAGGTCGAAGCGGTACGGCAGCACCTGGTTGGCGGCCAGCGGCTTCGGATCGCTGAAGCTTTCGCGGTAACGGCCACGGAAGATCGCCAGCGACACCGGCAGCTCGTAGCCACCCATCTCCGGCGTCGACGCTTCCTGGTCCGGATACACGTCGATCAGCTTCACCACCCAGTCGCTGTCGGTGCCACTGGTCGAAGCCTGCAGGTGCACCACCGGCGCGCCGCCAATGCGCAGCGGCGCGGTCAGCGGTTCGGTGATGAAGGTCAGCACGTCCGGGCGGCCATCAACGAATCGCTGGTCCTTGACCAGCCAGGTGGTCCACATGTCGCGGTCGCCGAAGCGGACCGGGCGCGGCACGAACGGTACCGGCTTGGCCGGGTCGGACACGTATTCCTCAAAGTCCCCCTCGCCCGCCGCAGGTGCCTGGAACGCCAGCTTGCCGCCGGCGCGCAGGTACAGCGGCTTGCTGCTGGCGGCACAGCCCTTGTCGCAGCTGCGCGGCCAACCCTTCAGGCGGTCCCAGTGGTTTTCGCCGGTGTTGTAGATCAGCACCGGCGGCGTATCGGCCTTCGGCGCGCCATCCACCAGGTACTGGTCGAAGAACGGCTTGAGCACATCGCGACGGAACTGCAGCGCGGTATCGCCATCGAACTTCAGCGCACCCAGCTCGCTGCCGCCGTAGTTCACCTGGCTGTGCCGCCACGGGCCCATCACCAGATAGTTGCGGTTGTTGCCGCTGTCGCGCCCTTCCATCGCCTGGTAGGCGTGGTTGGCACCCCACATGTCTTCCTGGTCCCACAGGCCCTGCAGCCACATGGTCGGCACCTTCAACGGTGTCTTGGCCATCACCGCGTCCAGCGCCTGACCCTGCCAGAAGCCATCATAGGCCGGGTGCTCGACCAGCTTCTTCCACCAGGTCAGCTGGTCCACGCCGGTGAAACGCGCGTAGTCACCGGCCGAACCGAGGCGCAGGAAGGTGCTGTAGTCGTCATAGCCGAGGCTGGGCAGCGGCGTGCCCTTGCCGCGCTTCTCGGTCTGCATTGCGAAATAGTTGAAGTTGACCTGGCGGAACGCACCGTAGTTGAGCCAGTCGTCACCCATCCAGCCATCGACCATCGGGCTCTGCGGCGCGGCCACCTTCAGTGCCGGGTGCGGGTCGGTCAGCGCCATCACCACGGTGAAACCCTCGTACGACGAGCCGAGCATGCCGACCTTGCCGTTACTCTCCGGCACATTCTTCACCAGCCAGTCGATGGTGTCCCAGGCGTCGGTGGAGTGATCCACCCTGGTGTTGTTCAACGGCCCGCGCAGCGGCCGGGTCATCACGTAATCGCCTTCGGAGCCGTACTTGCCACGGATGTCCTGGAACACGCGGATGTAACCGCCGTCGACGAACACCTCGTCGCCCTGTGGCAGCAGGTCGCGCATGCGCGGCGAATCACTGCGGTTGGCGCGGCCAGCAGCGTCGTAGGGGGTGCGGGTCAGCAGGATCGGGGCATTGCGGGCACCCTTGGGCACCACGATCACCGTATACAGCTTGGTGCCATCACGCATCGGCACCATCACCACGCGCTTGTCGTAGTCACGACCGACATCGGGGGCAACGAAGGGCTTGCCGCTGATGTCCGGGGTCATCGGCGGGGTATCGGCGGCCAGCACGGCGCTGGACAGGCAAAGGGCAATGGCTACAGCGACGGCACGCACACGCATGGACAACCCCTCCCGGCAGGAAAGCTCCAAGCCTACTCCTGCCCCGAGCCATGAAGTGTGTGCGGGCTTTGCATTCTGCGGTGGATGCAGGCAGGACTGATGGCACATGTGCGGCCAATGTGGGAGCAGTGCGTCCTGTAGAGCCGAGCCCACGCTCGGCTCAGACCGCCGCGACCTACCCGAAGAGCAGCCGAGCGTAGGCTCGGCTCTACAACATCAGGCTACCGGCACTTCATGCAGGGCCAGCCAGCGCCAGCGCCCGGTTTCCTGCCGCAGTACCGCCAGTGACTCCCGCCATGCAGGCGTGCCGCCATCGAGCGAATGCCCTTCGCGATAGCGCAGCACCGCCAGCGGTGAAGGCGCTTCCACCGCGTGCACGGCGTCGATGGAAATCCGCAGCCCGGGGCGCGCCCCGTGACCGCCCGCGAACAACGCCTGCACGGCTTGCCGATCCAATCGGCGACCCGCGATGCCGACCATGCTGAAGTCCGCGCTGAAGTGCGCCATCAGATCCTCCAGCGCATCGGCGCCGACATCGGCACGGAACCAGGCCTGCAGCTTGTCGTGCAGGTGGTGGATTTCATGTTCTGCGGTGGTATCCATCAGATGTTCTCCGGTTGCGAAAGGGTGAGCAACTGCGGCCGGCGCAGCAGCGCCATCGGCAGCAGGGTCAGTACCGCGGCCAGACCCAGCGCCATGCCGGTGCCGTGGGCCGGCAGCCATTGCATGGCCAATGCCAGCAGCAGCGCGATGGCCGCGGTGCCCAGGCAGAAGCTGAGCTGGCGGTTGAGGTTCCAGAGTGCACTGGCATCGCCCAATGCTTCGCCCTCGACCCCATGGAAGGCCAGCGTCTGCGCGGTGCTGCTGCACAGGCTGCCGCCGGCGCCCATCAGCGCGAACAGCAGCCCGGCCAACGCGAAGGCCGGCTGCGGCAGCAGCGCCATCAACAGCAGGCCGCTGGCCTGCAGGAGCATGCCCGTACGCAGTACCGTGGCCGGGCCGAAGCGCGCCAGCAGGCGCTTGCTGGCCGTGATCGCAATGGCCGAGGCCAGCGCCCAGGGCAGCATCAACGCGCCGATGCGTGCCGCGCTGTAACCGGCCTGGTGCAGCTGCAGGGTACTGACCAGCTGGCTGCCGATGAACACACCGGGCACTGCCAGATAGACCAGCATCGCCAGGCGCAGGCCCCGATGGGACAGCAGCGACCAGCGCAGCAGGGGCTGCGCCTGCTGCCGTGCATGCCGCAGGTGGGCCGCCGCCAACAGCATTGCGATCAACAGCAGTACGGCACCGGCGGCCCGATGGCCGGGTTCACCCAGCCAGGTCAGCGCCAGCAGCAGCGCGCCCAGCGCCAGCATCGCGGTGGACAGCGCATAGGCCTGCAGGCGCGGCGCACTGCGCGCGCCATCGGCCGGCATCCAGGCCAGCACCAGGCCGATCGCCACCACCGCCAACGGCAGGCTGGCCCAGAGCACGCCGCGCCAGGACAACCACTGCACCAGCAACCCGCCCAGCGCCGGCGCCAGTGCGGGCACCAGCAGCGCCACCAGCAGGATGCGGCGGGTCAGCGCGCCACGCTGGTCCGGCGTGCACTGTCGGTACGCTGCCGCCTGTGCCACCGGAATCAGCAGGCCACCGGCCAGCCCCTGCAGCAGGCGCCAGCCCAGCAGCCAGCCGATACCCGGTGCGGCGCCGGCCAGCACAGCGGCAACCGCGAACAACAGCAACGCCACCAGCAGCAGGCGACGCTCACCACAGCGCGCGGCCAACCAGGGCGCCAGCGGAATCACCACGCTCAGGCCCAGCATGTAGGCGGTGCCCACCCAGGCCAGGGTACCGACATCAGCGTGCAGTTCCGCTGCCAGTGCCGGATAGGCCACCGTGGCGATGAACATGTTGACCAGATCCAGGGCGAACACCAGCAGGAAGATCGCCTCATGGCGCAGGCGGGGGGACGGCATCGGCGGTGCTCCAGCAGAGAGACCGCCAGCATGCCGCCCGGGAGCTGTTGGAAAAACACGACAACACCTGCAACACTGTCAAATCTGTTTTGACAATGAACCGCCATGGTCAGTCTCGATCGCTTCGATATCTTCCGTGCCGTGGTCGAGGCCGGCAGCCTGACCGCAGCGGCCGATCGGCTCGGCCTGAGCCGTGCGGTGGTCAGCTTCAACCTGAAACGGCTGGAGCAGGAGCTGGGCGTGACCCTGCTGCTGCGCAGTACCCGCCACCTGGCCCTGACCGACGCTGGCGAACAGTTCCTGCAGCATTGCGTACAGGCGCTGGATGCCGCGCAGGCGGCAATCGATGCCGCGCGGCGCGACCAGCACCAGCTGCAGGGTGTGCTGCGCCTGACCACCACCCCGGAGTACGCGCAGCTTCGCCTGATTCCCGCACTGGAAGCCTTCCGTGCGCGGCATCCGGCCCTGCAGCTGCACCTGTCCACGTCTCCCGCGCCGGCAGACCTTATTCCCGAGCGCTTCGACCTGGCGATCCGTCTTGGCCGTCTGCCCGATTCGGGCCTGCATGCCAGTGAACTGGAACGGCACCCGCTGTGCGCGGTGGCGGCTCCGTCCCTGCTGGCACGCCTGCCCTCTGCCGATGCGGCCAACGACCCCGTGCAACTGGGCACCCTGCCCCGCCTGGGTTACCCGCGCCTGGCCGACGTGCCGGTGGTCGCGCCCGACGGCAGCGACGCCTTGTTTGCCACCAACCCGGGCAATGCAGTGGTGCGCGTGGATGGTGCCAGCAGCCTGCGCGCCTTCGCCGTGGCCGGCGCCGGGGTCACCGTGCTGCCACGCTGGCTGATCGAGGACGACCTGGCCCAGGACCGCCTGCGCCCGGTGCTGCGCCAGCACCGCTTCCCGCAGCAGAGCGTGTACGCGGTCTACCCGCACAGCACGCAGCCCTCGCCGAAGGTGCGGCAGCTGATCGATTTCCTGCGCGGGTGGTTCGCCATATGAAAAGGGGACGGAGGGGATTAAGTCGTTTATGCATAAACGACTTAATCCCCTCCGTCCCCTTTTTCAGGCACGGCCCTTGCAGGCCGTGCCTTCAAGCCTCAGCGCAGCACCTGCTCCACCAGCTGCACGTCCACCGTCTGCAGCGGTTCGGCGGCGTTGCGCGACAGCTGCACCTGGTAGGTGCCACCGTCGATCTTCCACTGGCGCGCCTGTGCATCGTAGTGGGCCAGCGTCTTCGGCTCGGCTTCGATGCGGATGCGGCGCTGTTCGCCCGGCTGCAGGGTCACCTTGTCATAGCCGATCAGGCGGATCGGCGTGGTGCTGCCGGCCGGCAGCTTCAGGTACAGCTGGGCCACGTCGGCACCGGCGCGCTTGCCGGTGTTGCGGATGTCGACGCTGGCGACCAGGCGCGAACCTTCCACGCTCACCTTCAGGTTGTCATAGGCGAACGAGGTGTAGGACAGGCCATGGCCAAAGGCGAAGGTCGGGGTCAGGCCCTTGGCCGCCATCCACTTGTAGCCGACGTTGGCGCCTTCGATATCGAAATCGAACACATCACCGAACGGCTTGGCCGGCTTGAAGCCGAGGCCGTCGATGTGCGGGCGCGGCAGCTGCGATTCGTCCGTCACCCAGGTCACCGGCAGGCGGCCGGACGGATTGACCTGGCCGGTCAGCAGTGCGGCAATGCCTTCGCCACCGCGGATGCCCGGGTACCAGGCCTGCAGCATCGCCGGCACCTGCGCCAGCCACGGTGTGCGCACCGGGCCGTTGGTTTCCAGCACCAGCACGGTCTTCGGGTTGGCCTTGGCCACTGCCGAGATCAGGACATCCTGGTTGTCCGGCAGCTGCATGTCCGGCAGGTCCACCGATTCGGCAGCCCACTGCGTGGCAAACACGATGGCCACATCCGCCTGCGCGGCCGCCTTGGCCGCAGCAGCGGCGTTGGTGCCATCCACATACGTGATAGTCGCGTCTGGGCGCGCCGCACGCAGCGATTCCAGCGGCGAGGACGGATGGAAGATCACCGGGCCCGGCCAGGTGGTCGGCATCACGCCGGGCACCGCGTTGGCGCCCTTGGCGGTCACGCCCACCATCGATGAACCACCGCCACCGATCACGCCCTTGTCGGCATGGCCGCCGATGATGACGATGCGCTTCACGCTGTCGGCCAGCGGCAACAGGTTGCCCTCATTGCGCAGCAGCACGCTGCCCTCCTCCACCGTGCGCTGGGCAACGGCGAAGCCGGCCTCGGCATCCACCTTCTGGTGCTGCGGCGGGTTGTCGAAGTTGCCATGCAGGAACATCGTGCGCAGGATGCGCGCCACCATGTCGTTCAGGCGCGCCTGCGGCACCACGCCGCCATGCACGGCCAGGCGCAGCGGTTCATCGAAGAACACCGCCGCGTCGAACACCTCACCGGCCGACTGCTGGTCCAGGCCGGCCAGCGCAGCCTTCGAGCCACTGTGCACGCCACCCCAGTCGGACATCACGAAACCGGGGAACTTCCATTCCTGCTTCAGCACCTGGTTCATCAGGTAGCCGTTCTCGCAGCCGTAGGTGCCGTTGATCTTGTTGTACGAGCACATCGCCACGCCCGGGCGACCGGCATCCAGCGCGATCTCGAAGGCCAACAGGTCCGACTCGTGCATGGCCTGTTCGCCAATGCGCACGTCGTGGAAGTTGCGACGGGTCTCCATGTCGTTCAGCGCGAAGTGCTTCATCGAGGAGATCACGTGCTGGCTCTGCACGCCCTGGATCAGCGCGCCAACCATCGAGCCGGCCAGCAGCGGGTCTTCGCCGGCGTACTCGAAGTTGCGGCCGTTGCGCGGGTCACGCTGCAGGTTGACGCTGCCCGACAGCAGGATATTGAAGCGCTGCTGCCACGCCTCGCGGCCCATCGTGGCGCCACCGGCGAAGGCAACTTCGCGGTTCCAGCTCGATGCGGTGGACGGGCCCGATGGCATCGCCGTGGCGAAGTCGCCCGGGCGGATGCCCCCCGGATTGGTCACGCCGACACCGGCATCGGCCGACTGCTGCGACGGGATGCCCAGCCGCGGTACGCCCGGCACGAAGCCGGCCGAACCGACCGCACCTTCCGGCAGTGGGCCGCCGTCCTTGCCCAGCCCGAAGTAGCTGTGCAGCATCTGGAACTTCTCATCCTCGGTCATCGCCTTCAGCAGCAGCGCAGCGCGCGCATCGGCGTTGAGCGTGGTGTCCATCCACGGCGTGTCGCCGTGCTTGTCGGCGGCATAGGCCAGGGTCAGCAGGGTGGCACGCAGCGTGCTGCCTTCCACCTTGAACGGCGCGCTGCTGGCGGCCTGGAAGCCGTCGCTGAAATAGCTGGCATCGGCTTCCAGCGCCACACGCGCCGGATCGAAGCCTGCGGCCTTGGCCGATTCACCGGCCACCGCGCCGAGCAGCACCGCCGGTGCACCCAGCCGTGAACGGGTGACCAGCGCCGGCAGCTGCGCCGCACCTGCACCGGCATCGGTATAGACCGCCACAGTGTGGCGGCCATCGTCCAGCCGCAGGTAGTTCAGGCCCGGCTGGTCGGGGCCGGATTCAGCGGCGATCGGCAGCCGGGTCAGAACAGCCTGGCCGCGCTGGGTCTGGCCATCGTCCTTGCCGGCGGCAATGAAGCGGTACTCGTAGCCCAGGCCATCGGCCAGCACCTGCAGCGGATCGACCTGGCCGATGCCGCGCTGCACCTGGCGCACGCTCACCGCGTCCACCTTCAGGCTCTTCAGTTGCGCGGCCAGCGCCGGCATCGCCTCGGCGTGGGGCGCCTGTTCCAGGGTCAGCACAGTGAACGCGGCCGGGTCGGCCCAGGCCGGAGCGGCCAGTGCGGCAGACAGGGCCAGAGACAGTGCAAGCGGTTTTGTAAACGTTTTCATCGGCAGGCGTAATTCCGTTGCCAAGGCAATCGGTCCAGGGAAAGTGCCGCCGAAGGGTGCAGCGTTCATGCCGCGCAGGGGTTGCCAGGCAACGCCCCGCAGGCCGATGGACGGGCCGGTCTGCGCGCGGGACCCTCCTCCCGGCGTGACAACCTGCCTGCCCGGGCCGCGCAGGGCGACCCAATCCTGTGAAGATTGTGCGAGGGCGTTCACACCTGTCAACAGGACCTAAGTCACAGGGGCAACCCGGCCAATGGTTATCAGTCCATCACTGGCGGTCATCAGCGCGCCGCGCGAGGCTGCTGATAATGGAGATCCCTGGCCACGAATCGAGCCCATGACCGTACATCGCGACTTCGATCATCTCTGGCGCGACCGCTGTGACACCTCCAGCCAGCGCGCACCGCGCGTGCTGATCCGGGTGTTCGTGGCCCCGGGCGAGCTGGAGCGCAGCGTGGCGTTCTACGAGCAGTTGCAGGGCGTGGTAGCCGATGCGGGGTTCCCGTTCCCGGAAGCCGGGCTGCGCCTGGCGATGGTCGGCGCCTTCCTGCTGATCGAAGGCAGCCAGGCGGCACTGGCACCGTTCACCTCGACCACGGGGACACTGCTGGTCGATGACGTTCGGCCCTATCACGACAAACTGGTCGCCGCCGGCGCCGAGATCATCTTCCCGCTGCAGGTAGTCCCGACCGGGGCGGCGTTCAATGCGGTGCATCCCGATGGCACCGTGGTTGAATACGTGCATCACCGGCCGGATCCGCACGGGCGCTGAGGGGGCGCACGGCCGGGCGGCGCCCGGCACCCGCGGTAGTGCCGGCCGCTGGCCGGCAACCTCAGAAGCAACAGCCGGAGCAAAAGCGGGCTTCCTGTGGGTTGGCGGGGGTGGGGGCCGGTTGCGGGGACGCCGTGAATCCGTCTGTCGAAATAATCGATTTCGATTGAGATTCATCCACGCATGGCGTGGATCTACAATCCCTCAATGTCCTCCCCCACCCTGCCCTGGAATGGCACGTTGCTGCTGGATGCTCACGTGGCCGTGCTGCAGGGTCATGCCGGTGACAGCGCCGCGCACGCGCACTACGCCCATCAACTGCTGCTCAGCGATGGCGCAGCCTGGAAGGTTGAGGTCGATGGCGTGCAGCAGCAAGGCCAGCGGCTGTGGCTGCCGTCATTCCAGCCGCACGCGATCCTGTTAGCGCCAGAAGCAGGCTGCACGGTGTTCCTTGAGCCGACGCATGCCAATCCCGCACAGATCCAGCAATACCTGCACGCACTGCCGGGCAACGCGCTGGAACTGCACGGCTGGCTGCCACGGCTGAGCCGCCCGCAACCGCTGGACCGCCGCGTGCAGGCGGCATTGGCCCGTATCGCCCAGCACCTGCCCGGCCCGGTGTCGGCCGCCGATATCGCCGGGGCGGCGCACCTGTCGACCAGCCAGCTGCACCGGCGTTTCCAGTCTGATCTGGCGGTGACCCTGCGCGGCTGGGTGCTGTGGCAGCGGCTGCGCCGCGCACTCATGCATCATCTGCGCGGGCACACCCTGACCGACAGTGCGCATGCCGCTGGATTCGCCGATCTGGCCCATCTGTCGCGCAGCCTGCGCCGCATGTTCGGTATCGGTGCCGCGCAGCTGCAGGGCCTGCAGCTTCACGCGGCCTGACACGGCCCATCATCCGCGCCTGCGCAGACCTTCCGGCAGCTCCGGCACCTCGCCATGCGGCAGTTCGCGGAACGGCGCCAGCAGCTGTCCCGGATAATCGCGCGGATAGTCCGGTTGGCTGCCGATGCCGAGGTCGCGCTGCTGCAGCCGATAGCCCGGCGCATCGAAGGCGGTCCCCAGCAGGTGATCCCAGACGGTCAGGAACAAGCCGAAGTTGACGTCGCCAGCGGTGCCGTAACGCATGTGGTGGAAGCGGTGCAGCGGCGCCCACGCCATCACCCGGCCCAGCAGGCCCGGGCGCATGTCCACGTTGGAGTGCTGCAGCAGCAGTTGGATGGCAATGGCGAAGGCCAGCACCGCAGCCACCGGCATCGGCAGGCCCAACAGCAGCAGCGGCAGTACGCCGCCCACTGCTTCGGCCGCCTGGTGCAGCGGATGCTTCATCAAGCCGTTGAAGCCGTACATGCGGGTGACGCTGTGATGCACCGCGTGCAACCGCCACAGCCAGCCGATGCGATGGCTGGCGTAGTGCACCAGGGTAATGCCAAGGTCGGCGCAGACGATGGCCAGCAGTACCTGCAGAACGAACGGCCACTGCAGCGGCCACAGCTGCCACGGAAGGAGCGCTGCCAGCAGCGGCACCGCAGCGATCGACAGCAGGTTCAGGCTTTCGTTGACCAGTGCATGCAGGGTGTCACGCAGACTGTCGCCGTGGTCGTGGTTGAACGCGGGGTCATACGGCCAGGCACGTTCGGCAGCGAACGAAACCGCGATGGCGACCGCCAGCAAGGCCAGCAGCCATAGCGGATCGCCATGGAGGTGGCCGACCCAGACGACGGCGGCGGCAACGAAACCGAGCAGGAACAACGGGGCATACAGGCGGAGGATCCAGTGTTTCATGGGCAACCCGGAACGTGAGGGGCCTGCATGCTGGCGCGGCACGACGGTTGCGCGCTTGAACAAACGGCGCAACCCGCCCCGCCTCGGTGGATATCCCCCCTTTGGCCGACACCGCGTTTCCCCCACCCACGGATGGCGTGGATCTACAATGGCGCCCTCATCGCGCCCGGTACCGGCATGGATTCCTTCAACCTGATGCGCGCCTTCCGCCGCATCGTCGAACGCGGCGGGCTGGCCCGCGCTGCCGAAGACCTGGGCATGTCGCCGGCCGGGCTGAGCAAGCAGTTGCGCGCGCTGGAAACGCACCTGGGCGTGGTGCTGCTGCAGCGGACCACGCGGCGCATGAGCCTGACCGAGACCGGCCACGCCTATTACCGCGAATGCTGCCGCCTGCTCGACGAATTGGACGCATTGGAACGTGGCATCGCCGAACAGCGTGGCGAGGTGGCCGGGCGCCTGCGTGTCAATGCACCGCAGTCGTTCGCACTGAGCACGCTGTCGCCGCTGCTGCCACGCTTCCTTCAACAGCATCCACAGCTGTCGCTGGACCTGGTGATGGAAGATCGCCTGCTCGATGCGGTCGGTGAGGGTTTCGATGTGTCGTTGCGGCTGCGTGCCGAGCTGGACGACTCGCGACTGGTGGCGCGCCGGCTTGCCTCGCTGCAACAGGTGCTGTGCGCTGCCCCGTCCTACCTGCGGCAGCGTCCAGCACCGCAGTCGGTGGACGATCTGCAGGTGCACAGTGTGCTGGCCTACAGCCTGTCCGACTCCCCCGGCAGCTGGCCGCTGCTCGGCCCGGATGGGCAGGTGACCATCACCCTGCCGGCACGCGTCACCGTCAACAACAGCCTGCTGCTGCGCGACCTGCTGGTGGCCGGCATGGGCATCGGCGCCCTGCCCTCGTTCCTGGCGGCACCAGCGCTGGCCCGTAGCGAACTCCAACAGGTGCTGCCCGACCACCGCTATCCGCCACGCTTCGTGCATGCGGTCTATCCCACGTCGCGCCACCTGCAACCCAAGGTGCGTGCCTTCATCGATTTCCTGCACGCCGAGCTGCCCCGCTGCGCCGGCCTGGATTCGTAACCGCCAGCGAAAACTGAGCTGCCCACGGCGCGCTGTTTCGGCCCCACCGCGCTGCCTAATCTGCCGCCTCCCCTCTCACCGATGGCAGGCAGATGTCTCCCGTTCCTTCCCCCGCCACCGCCGCGCCGGTGGTCGACTTCTTCCACGACGTGGTCTGCGGCTGGTGCTTCGTGCTGGCCCCGCGCCTGCAGCAGGTCTCGGCCGAACTCGGCATCCAGGTGCGCCATCGCAGCTTCGTGCTGCAGGACTCGCGCGCGCAGATGGTCGAGGTGTTCGGCTCGATGGAGCGCGCCAAGGCGATCATCCTGCGCCACTGGACCGACTGCGCCGCGCATGAAGACAGCGCGCGCATCGATATCGAAGGCATGCGCGCACAGGACTTCGAATATCCCTCCGGCTGGCTCGGCGCACTGGCCTGCCAGGCCGCAGGGTTGATCGGCGGCAATGATGCCCATGGCGCAATGTTCGACGCGGTGCAATGGGCGCACCTGCACCAGCACCGCAACATCGGCGACGCCGAAGTGCTGCTGGATATCGCCGAATCACTGGGCCATCCCCGTGGTGCCTTCGCTGACCACATGCGCAGCGACGCAGTACGCCAGCACGTGCAGGCCGATCGTGCCGACGCCGCTGCCCTCGGCATCCGCTCCATTCCCACCGTGATCGGCGGCAACGGCCTGCGCCTGCAGACCCTGCCGCTGCCGCAACTGCGCCAGGCCCTGGCGCCCCTGGTCGCGGCCTGAGCCGCACCCTCCCCACCCTGCAAGGAGATTCCCCCATGACCCCACGTATCCTGGCCAGCGCGCTGGCCCTGCTACTGGCCGGCACTGCGGCGTCCACCACCGTGTCCGCGCACGAACGCGTTCCCTCCGGCCAGCAGGTCGGCACCAGCCCCTGGGGGCCGAAGGACGAGATCGGCCGGCTCAACCTGATCACCGAAGCCTCGCGTGCGGCGATCCTGTCGCGGGTCAGCGGCGGCAAGGCCTATGACCTGGCCACCGACTACTACGTCGGCATGCCCAGCTGGCAGGACGCCGGCGACCCGCACTACCAGTTCTGGATGACCCACACCCCGCGCGGCACGGTGATGGATGATCCGATGGGCGTGGGCGAGAGCATGAACCTCACCCGCAGCTACACCGGCACCGCGTTCTCGATGTACAGCCACACCGGCACCCACATCGATGCGCTGAACCACTTCGGCATCCACGGAAAGATCTGGAACGGCTTCGAGGCCGACAAGCATCTCGGCGATCGTGGCTGGAATGTCACCGGCATCGAGAAATTCCCGCCGCTGATCGCGCGTGGCGTACTGATCGACGTGGCCGCCGCCAAGGGCGTGGACATGCTGCCGGACAGCTACCGCGTCACCCGCCAGGACCTGAAGGATGCGCTGGCACGCCAGCGGGTGAAGCTGCAGCAGGGCGATGTGGTGCTGATCCGTACCGGCCGCATGCGCCTGTTCGAACAGCCCAAGGCCTACATGGCCAACCCGCCGGGCATGGGCCTGGACGCGGCGCGCTTCCTGGTTGAGGACAGCGGCGCGATGATCGTCGGCGCCGACAACCTGAGCTTCGAGACCTTCCCCTCGGAGGTGGCCGACGACTACGTGCCGCTGCACACCTACCTGCTGGCCCAGCAGGGCGCGCCGATCATCGAACTGGTGGCGCTGGATGAACTGGCCCGCGACAAGGTCTACGAGTTCGCCTTCATTGGCGGCCCGCTGAAGATCCGCGGCGGCGATGCCGCGCCGCTGCGCCCGGTCGCGCTGCCGGTCCGCCCGTAACCGGGCCCTGTGGGTGCCGACCTGGCTCGGCACTCCTTTTCCACTTCAGCAACCTGAAACCCGGCCCGCCAATTTCATTAGTAATTCTACTCACAAGGCGAGTAGCATGTCTGGTCTCAGCCCCTGATACCAGCCCGCCGATACTCGCTCCATGCCTGTCGTTTCCGCCCATTCCTGCCGCTTCCAGCCCACTCGGCGCCTCCCTTGGAGGACCGGCTGATGGGCGCCGTCGTCGCCCTCGACCGGCTGCTGGACGGCCGCCAGTTGTGGCGCGGCCCGGCCCGCCAGGGGCCGGCCAGCGACAACCTGGCCAGCGGCCACCCGGCGCTGGACGCACGCCTGCCCGGCGGCGGCTGGCCGGCCAGCGGGCTGTGCGAGGTGCTGCAGGCGGCGCCGGGCGTTGGCGAACTGGCCCTGGTCTGGCCGGCGCTGGCCAGGCTGAGCCAGCGCGACCGCCCGATCGTGCTGGTCGCCCCACCCTATCGCCCGCATGCCCCGGCCTGGGCCGCGGCCGGGCTGGATCTGGCCCAGCTGCAGATCATCCACGCTGCGCCGAAGCAGGCGCTGTGGGCGGCCGAACAATGCCTGCGCTCTGCCGCCTGTGCGGCGGTGCTGTGCTGGCCGCACCAGGCCGACGATCGCGCCCTGCGCCGGCTGCAGGTCGCCGCCGACAGCGGCCAGTGCCTGGGCTTCGTGTTCCGCGAGGCGCAGGCAGCGCGCAACCCCTCCCCGGCCAGCCTGCGCCTGCAGCTCGACCACGGCCAGGTAAGGGTGCTGAAGTGCCGTGGCGGCCTGCCACCCGCGCAGCCGTTGCCACTGGCCATCACCCACTGAGGCCGCGCCATGCACTGGGCCTGCCTGTTGTTGCCGCAGCTGGCGCTGGACAGCGTGCTGCGCCTGCAGCCGGACCCCCAGCGGCCACTGGTGCTGCTGCAGGGCCCAGCGCAGCGCCGCGTGCTGCGTGCGGTCAGCCCGGCCGCGCGCGCAGCAGGGCTGCGCCCGGGCATGCTGCTGTCGGCCGCGCAGGTGCTGGTGCAGGACATGCACCTGCACGACTACGACCCTGACGCGGAACAGCACACCCGGCAGCTGCTGGCCAGCTGGGCCTACGCCTACAGCTCGCAGGTCAGCCTCGATTTCCCGCATGCACTGGTGCTGGAAATCGGCGCCAGCCGTGCCCTGTTCGGTGACTGGCTGACGATCGAAAAGCGCCTGCGCAACGAACTGCATGAACTCGGTTTCCGCCACCGCCTGGTGGCGGCGCCCACGGCGCATGCCGCGCGCGTGCTGGCCAACGTCCACGACGGCCTCGGCATCGATGCGCAGCAGCTGCCAGCGGCACTGGCGCAGCTACCCTTGCCGCGCTGCGGCCTGCCCAGCGACGCGGTGACCGTGCTCGGCCGTTCCGGCCTGCGCACGCTGGGTGCGGTGCTCGAGCTGCCGCGTGACAGCCTGGCCCGGCGCTTCGCACCGGAGGTACTGCAGCAGCTGGATGCACTGCGCGGCCTGCCCACCGCGCCGCTGCGCTACTACCAGCCACCGGACCGTTTCGATGCGCGCATCGAATTCGAATACGAGATCGAATCCAGCCAGGCCCTGCTGTTCCCGCTGCGCCGCCTGCTGCTGGACCTGGCCGCCTTCCTGTGTTCGCGCGATGGCGGCGTGCAGCGCTTCGACCTGCATTTCGAGCACGACCTGCTGCCGGCCAGCGTGCTGACCATCGGCCTGCTGGCCCCCGAACGCGATCCTGCGCTGCTGTTCGAGATCGCACGCAACCGCATGGAAGCGTTCGCCCTGCCGGCCGGCAGCCGCGCACTGCGCCTGCAGGCCGAGCAGCTGCCACCGTTCGTGCCCGCCGCGCGCGACCTGTTCGATACCCGGCCGGCGCAGGCGATGCCCTGGAACCAGCTGCGCGAGCGCCTGCGTGCGCGGCTGGGTGATGACGCCGTGCAACCGCTGGCGGTGCAGGCCGACCATCGCCCCGAACGCGCCAGTGGCACCCAGCCACCGGCCAAGCCCCCGTCGTACTGGCCACTGCGCCCCGGCTGGTTGCTGGACACCCCACAACCGTTGCGTGACCCGCGCCTGCGCATCGTCGCCGGGCCGGAGCGGATCGAATCGGGCTGGTGGGACCAGGCCGACGCACGCCGCGACTACTACGTGGTGGAAACCGCACACGGCCAGCGCGGCTGGGCCTTCCGTGAGCGCAACGATCCGCATGCGCCGTGGATGCTGCACGGCTGGTTCGGCTGAGCCGCCATGCACAGCGAACTGCCCGGCTACGCCGAACTGCACTGCCTGTCGGCCTTCAGTTTCCAGCGCGGTGCTTCGATCGCCGAAGAACTGTTCGCGCGCGCCGCTGGCCAGGGTTACCGGGCACTGGCGATCACCGACGAATGCTCGCTGGCCGGCATCGTGCGCGCCTGGCAGGCGGCGAAGGCGCATGGCGTGGCGCTGATCGTCGGCGCCGAATTCCAGGTCGAGGACGGCCCGAAGCTGGCCCTGCTGTGCACCGACCAGGCCGCCTATGCCGGGCTCTGCCAGTTGATCACCACCTGCCGGCGGCGCGCAGCCAAGGGCGAGTACCGCTGCCTGCGCGAGGACCTGCTCGGCCTGCCCGACGGCCTGCTGTGCCTGTGGCTGGACCGGCAACCGGCCGCCACCGACCTGGAACTGCTGCGCGCCGGCTTCAATGATCGGCTGTGGTTGGCGGTGGAGCTGCACCACGAACACGACGACGCACGCCGCCTGCAGCAGCTGCAGGCCTTCGGCCAACGCCACCGCCTGCCGCTGGTCGCCAGTGGCGACGTGCACATGCACGTGCGCCGCCGCCGCGCCCTGCAGGACACCCTGACCGCGATCCGCCACCGCTGCAGCGTGGCCGAGGCTGGCTGGCGCCTGTTCCCCAACGGCGAGCGCCATCTGCGTCCGCGCACCGCGCTGGCCCAACTGTATCCGCCCGAATTGCTGGCCGAGACCCTGCGCATCGCCGAGCGCTGCCACTTCACCCTGGAACAGCTGCAGTACACCTACCCACGCGAGCTGGTGCCCGAGGGGCATGACCCGGACAGCTGGCTGCGCGTGCTGGTCGAGCGTGGCATCCCCTGGCGCTGGAAAGGCGGCATCGAACCGAAACAACGCGAGCAGATCGAACACGAACTGGCGTTGATCAAGCAGAAGAACTACGCCTCGTACTTCCTTACCGTGCAGGACATCGTGCGCTTCGCGCGCAGCCAGGACATCCTCTGCCAGGGCCGCGGCTCGGCGGCCAACTCCGCGGTGTGCTTCGTGCTGGGCGTGACCGAGATCGACCCGGCACGCAGCAACCTGCTGTTCGAGCGCTTCATCTCCGCCGAGCGCGACGAGCCACCGGATATCGACATCGATTTCGAGCACGAGCGCCGCGAGGAAGTGCTGCAGTACGTGTTCAAGCGCTATGGCCGCGAGCGCGCCGCACTGACCGCGGTGGCAATCAGCTACCGTGGCCGCAGCGCGATCCGCGACGTGGCGCGTGCACTTGGCCTGCCAATGGACCAGGTCAACGAACTGGGCGCGGCGATGGACCACTGGGGCGGCAACATCCCATTGCCGGAAACCCTGCGCGAGCGCGGTTTCGATCCGGACACGCCCTTGATGCGGCGCCTGCTGGCGCTGACCGCCGAGCTGATCGACTTCCCGCGCCACCTGTCGCAGCACCCCGGCGGTTTCGTGATTTCCGAACATCCCCTGTCGACCCTGGTGCCGGTGGAAAACGCGGCGATGGCCGACCGCACCGTCATCCAATGGGACAAGGACGATCTGGATGCCACCGGCCTGATGAAGGTCGACTGCCTGGCGCTGGGCATGCTTACCGCCATCCGCAAGTGCCTGGCCATGCTGAAACAGCATGGCCTGCATGAAGGACGCATGGATGCGATCCCGCCCAAGGATGCAAAGACCTTCGACATGATCTGCGCCGCCGACACCATCGGCGTGTTCCAGATCGAATCGCGCGCACAGATGGCGATGCTGCCGCGCATGCAGCCACGCACGTTCTATGACCTGGTGATCGAGGTGGCAATCGTGCGCCCTGGCCCGATCCAGGGCGACATGGTGCACCCCTATCTGGAGCGGCGCCGGATCCTGCGCGAACAGGGACCGGACGCGTTGAACGACCCGGACAACCCGCTCTACCCACCGCAGCTGGAACGCGTGTTCGCACGCACGCTGGGCGTGCCATTGTTCCAGGAACAGGTGATGCAGCTGGCGGTCGAAGCAGCCGGTTACACGCCTGGCCAGGCCGATGCCCTGCGCCGTTCGATGGCGGCCTGGAAACGCCGTGGCGGCTTGGAACCGCATCGTGAAAAACTGCTGGCAGGCATGTTGAAAAACGGCTTCAGCCGCGAATACGGTGAGCACCTGTTCGAGCAGATCAAAGGGTTCGGTGATTACGGTTTCCCGGAAAGCCACGCCGCCAGCTTCGCCCTGCTGACCTATAACAGCTGCTGGCTGAAATGCCACCACCCGGCCGCATTCACTGCCAGCCTGATCAACAGCCAGCCGCTGGGTTTCTACAGTCCTGACCAGCTGCTGCAGGACGCGCGCCGGCATGGCATCCGCGTGCTTCCCGTGGACGTGCGCCACAGCGACTGGGACTGCACGCTGGATTTCAGCAGGGGCGCGGCCGCGATCCGGCTCGGCCTGCGCCTCGTCGACGGCTGCAATGAAGCGGCTGTACAGGCCATCATGCGCGAACGTGCACGGCGCCCGTTCGACGATGTGGGCGACCTGTGCCAGCGCACCGCCCTGGATCGCCGCCAGCAGGGCCTGCTGGCCGATGCCGGTGCGCTGCGCGGGCTCAGCGGCCATCGCCATCGTGCACGCTGGGATATCTCCGGCGTGGAGAACCGGCTGCCGCTGTTCGACCAGGCCCGCGCCACCGCTGAAGCACGTGTGCCGCTGCCCCTGCCCAGCGCCTGGGAGGACATGCAGGCCGATTACCGCAGCATCGGCACCACCCTCGGCCGCCACCCGATCTCGTTCCTGCGCACGCAGCTGCGCAGCCGCGGCTGCCTGGATGCCGCGCAGCTTGCGGGCCACGGCCATGGCCGTCGCGTGCGCATCGCCGGCCTGGTCCGCATGCGCCAGCGCCCGCAGACCGCCAGTGGCGTTACCTTCCTCACCCTTGAAGACGAGACCGGCATGGTCAATGCCGTGGTCTGGCGGCACCTGGCCGATCGCCAGCACCGGGTCCTGGTCGATACCCGGCTGATGCAGATCGACGGCCGCCTGGAACGCGTCGATGGCGTGCAGCATGTCATCGTGCAGCGCATGCACTGCCTGGATGAACTGTTGCAGGGGTTGCGCAGCCACAGCCGCGATTTCCATTGACGATACACAGCGTCACACAATGAACTGGCCATCGGTCGCCCGCATCCGCTATCGTCGCTGCATCCAAGGAAGGACGACACGATGCCGCGCGCACTGCTGCTGACCACGCTGGTGGTCTCCACACTCGCCCTGCTGGTTTCCGGCTGGACCGCCTGGAGCCTGCATCGCAGCCAATCGCCACAGCGCATCATCGAAGCGCGCGGGCTGATCATCCACGATGGCACGGGCCAACCCCGGGTGATCCTAGGCGCGCCGGTGCCCGACCCCCTCAGCCGGGGCCGTATCCAGGGGCCGCGCGCCACCGCCCTGTCCGGCCTGATCCTGCTCGGCCCGGATGGCTCCGAACGCGGGGGCTATGGCACCAGTGATCGCGGCGGTGAAGCCGTGCTGACCCTGGACGATGCCAATGGCACCACGGAAGTGTTCAAGGTGGTGGCCAACCCGGACCGTGGTGCCAGCCTGATGGTCAAGCACCAGAACAACACCGGCGCCATGCTCACCTCATGGCAGGGCAAGCCGGAACTGATGTTCGTCGATGACAGCGGCCAGTCCCACTACGTACGCCCGGGCGCCAACGCCGCGCCCTGATCTGCTTCTGTAGCGTCGAGCCATGCTCGACTGCTTCTACCAACAGCAGCCGAGCATGGCTCGGCTCTACAAAGGCGAAGCAACGTCGAGCATCGCTCGACGCTACAGACCGCACACCGCCGCCAGGTCGTCAGCCAGCGGCCGCAGTTGCGCCGCGCCCAGCGCCGCGCAGGTGATGCGCAGGCCATGTGCCGGCGCCGCCACCGCGAACACCTCGCCAGCGCGCACATGCCATCCGCGCGCGGCCAGCGCCAGCACCTGCGGATGGCTGTCGCCCGGCAACGGCAGCCACAGGTTCAATCCCTCCATCGGCAGCGGCGTCGGCACGCCACGCGCGCGCAGCAGTTCCTGCAGCGACTGCAGGCGCTGCTGGTAACGCTCGCCTGCCGAGGCGATCTTCGCCCGCTGCGTTGACGACGCCAGCACCGAGGTTGCCGCGTCCTGCAGCAGGTGACTGACCCAGCCGATACCGGATGCCAATCGCAGCCGCAACCGCATCGCGGTTTCTTCATCGCAGGCCAGCCAGGCCAGCCGCAGGTCCGGGCCGAGCGGTTTGGACAACGAACGCAGCAGCGCCCAGCGCCGCCCATCCAGCGGCAGTACCGAGTGATAGGCCTGCTGCGAGAGCAGCGCATAGTGATCGTCGATCAGCACTGCTACCTGCGGGTACGCCGCCAGCAACTGCCGCAACGCCCGCGCCCGCTTCGCATCCAGGCTGGCCCCGGTCGGATTGTGCGCCCGGGGGGTGAGCAGCACCGCACGTGCACCAGCCTCCAGCGCCTGCCGCAGCGATTCGACCTGCATGCCCTGGGCATCCACCGCCACCGGCAACGGCGCATGTCCCGACGCATTGAGCACATTGAGGCTGCCGAGGAAGCATGGATCCTCCACCGCGATGCGATCACCCGGCAGCAGCCACGCCGCCAGCAGGCGCTCGATGCCATCGACGGCGCCATGGGTCAGCTCCAGCGCATATCCCTCGGGGCAATCCGCATCCAGCGAGGCGCGTGCCAGCACCTGCAACCTCGTGTCGACCGTACCCACGCCATACAGCCGCGGCGCCGCCGGGGTCAGGCGCAGGTTCGGCAGCAGGCGCGGATCCGGGTTGCCACCGGCCAGGTCCTGCAGCGCCAGCCCCGGGGTGCTGCCCTCGCGCGCCAGCGGCGGCGGCAGGCCACGCACCACCGTGCCGCGGCGGCCCGCCGTGCTGGCCAGTCCCGCCGCATCCAGGCGCTTGTAGGCAGCAGCCACGGTGTTGCGGTTCACGCCCAGCTGCTCGGCCAGTTCACGCACCGGCGGCAGCACGCTACCGGCCGACAGGCGACCCTTGCCGATGCCGTCGCGGATGCTGTCGAAGATCGACTCGGCGCTGTGCCCGGTGATTTTCATTTTGTCCTATGCCAACATATCTCTTGTCCTGTGCCAGTGTATCCCACCCTGGCCACCCTGCATTGGAGGTGCCCGCATGCCCCTTGCCGCTGCCGACTGGCCCGTCGCCCAGTCCGTTGAACAGATCGCCGCCAACCTGGTCACGGTGCGCCAACGCATCGCCGATGCCTGCGCCCGCGTCGGCCGTGACCCGGCCAGCGTGCGCCTGCTGCCGGTCAGCAAGACCGTCGATGATGCCCGCATCCGCATGGCGGTGGCCGCCGGTTGCCGCGAGCTGGGCGAGAACAAGGTGCAGGAGGCGCAACGCAAGGCCGAGACGATGGCCGATCTTGGCGTGCACTGGTCGGTGATCGGGCATCTGCAGACCAACAAGGCGCGCTACGTGGCGCGCTTCGCCAGCGAGTTCCAGGCGCTGGACAGCCTGCGCGTGGCCGAAGCACTGCAGCAGCGCCTGCAGCTGGAAGACCGCACGCTGGATGTGTTCGTGCAGGTCAACACCTCCGCCGAACCCAGCAAGTACGGCTTGGAACCCGCTGCCGTCGAGGCCTTTGTGCAGCAGCTTCCAGCGTTCGATCGCCTGCGCGTGCGCGGCCTGATGACGCTGGCCATCTTCACCCCGGAGGTCGAGCGCGTGCGTGCCTGCTTCGTGCGCCTGCGCGAACTGCGCGACCAGCTGCAGCGCACTGCACCTCCCGTCATCGACCTTTCGCAGTTGTCGATGGGCATGTCCGGAGACTTCGAAGTGGCGATCGAGGAAGGTGCCACCGTGGTCCGCGTCGGGCAGGCCATCTTCGGCGCACGCGCCACCCCGGACAGTTTCTACTGGCCCAGCAATGGAGCCTCCGCATGAAGCACGCGGTCGTCCTGCAACACGTCGCCTTTGAAGACCTCGGCACCCTGCAGCCACTGCTGTCGGCACAGGGCTGGCAGCTGCAGGTGCTGCAGGCCGGTATCGACGCGCTCGACTCCGCCGAAACCGCCGACCTGCTGGTCGTGCTGGGCGGCCCGGTCAGCGTCAACGATGTTGATCGCTATCCCTTCCTCAACGACAGCATCGCGTTGTTGCAACGTCGGCTGCAGCAGCAACGGCCCACGCTGGGCATCTGCCTCGGCGCGCAGCTGATGGCGCGCGCACTCGGTGCCGACGTCGCCGCCAGTGGCGGCAAGGAGATCGGCTTTGCGCCGCTGCTGCTCACCGATGACGGCCAACGCTCGCCACTGCAGGCCCTGCAGGGCATTCCGGTACTGCATTGGCATGGCGAGGCGTTCGAACTCCCGGCCGGTGCACGTCGCCTGGCCAGCACGCCGGCCTGCCGCCACCAGGCCTTCGCCATGGGCAGCCATGCGTTGGCCCTGCAATGCCACCCGGAACTGGATGCCCGCCAGTTCGAACGCTGGCTGATCGGCCACACCCTGGAGCTGGCGCAGGCCGGCATCGATCCGAACGATCTTCGCGCCCAGGCACGCCGTTACGGTGCACCGCTGGCAGCGGCGGCCACCGCGATGTTCGACCATTGGCTGCAGGAGCTGCCGGAGACACCGCAATGAACTACCGATTGCAGATCCACCGCGATGGCGCCCACTGGGGCCACTTCGACTGCAGCGGCCCCGATGCCATGCAACGCATGGACACCATCGCCGCGCAGCTGCCTGCCGAACAGGGCTTCCAGCTGAAACGGCAGAAAGGTGTCGGCGAAGAGCGCATCCTGTCCAGCAATGCCGACGGCCTGCGCGTACTGGCTTCGCAGATCCAGTACCGCGACATCTGACGATCGTCACGGTAGTGCCGGCCGCTGGCCGGCACCCGA
Source organism: Stenotrophomonas sp. YJH_SMC_123 (assembly GCF_059368215.1). Lineage (NCBI taxonomy): Bacteria > Pseudomonadati > Pseudomonadota > Gammaproteobacteria > Lysobacterales > Lysobacteraceae > Stenotrophomonas > Stenotrophomonas sp. YJH_SMC_123. Next base: position 59,840 of record NZ_JCAFRM010000006.1, on the reverse strand, counting down.
ATCTGGCCGGCCAGCGGCCGGCACTACCACGGCTGTTCGCCCGCGTGCGAAGCTTCACGCATGCTGACCCTGCAACGCGGCAGCCACCACGGGCTGCTGGTCGCCCCGCGCTGGCCCTCCACCCATATCCAACTGGAAGAAGAGGTACTGCAACGCCTGCTCGATGCGCAGGCAATGCTGCCTGCCGGGCTGCGACTGCTGCTCACGCGCGGCTTCGAACCCAGCCACAGCCGGCTCGGCAGCTCCCGTCGTGGCGTGCGTTGGCTCGGTATCGCGTTGTTCCGGGCCTGCTATCCGCAACGCCATGATGAGGTCGATGCCATCTTCGGCGCCAACGGCCACGACATCGATGGCCGTCATATCGATGTCTCGCTGGTACTGCACGGCAAGCGGCTACGGCTGCTGCCCGTGGGCGTATTCACCCCGCCACGCTGGCAGGATCGTCGCGTCGCCCGCCATGCCGAAGCGGTCGCGCGGGTGAAGCGCAGCCTGCAGCGCTGCGGCTTCAAGCTGCATCACAACCCCACCGAAGCCCTGCAGATCCACTGCGATTATCGCCCGCGCTGATCTCCCGTCCCGGGCAGGCGTGTCACGCCCATCGATAGATGCAAATGATTCTCTTTTGCTGTAAGGTACAGCCGCTGCCCTTGCCGCCGCGGGCTGTTCCCTTTCCCAGTTGTCGCCCGCCCCGTGTCCACGCCTGTCGAACCGACGGATGTCGCGCAGCTGTGCGCGGCCCATTACCGGCCGCTTCACGCCCATGTCCGCCGTAAACTCCCGCAACGCAGCGACGCCGATGACGTCGTCCAGGAAACCTGGCTGCGTGTCATCAAGGTCGCCGCCAGCGGCCTGCTGCGCAACGGCCGCGCCTACCTGTACCGCGTCGCCCACAATCTGATCGCCGATCACTACCGGCAACGCCAGCGCCGTCGTGAGGAAGCGCTGGATGACGCCCAACTGCACGCCCTCGCCGATCCTGCACCGCTGCCGGAGCAGCACCTGCTGGACGCCGAACAGCTGCGCCATCTCGACGCGATCATCGCCGCGCTGCCACCGCGCTCGCGCCAGGTATTCCTGCTGGCCCGGGTAAAGCAGATGGCACTGGCCGAGATCGGCCGCCGGCTCGGCATCAGCCGGCAGACCGCGCACGGCCATCTGCTGCGTGCGCTGGTGGCGCTGCAGCAGGTACCCGGCGCATGAGCCCGGAGGCGATCGCGCGCGAGGCCGCACGTTGGTGGCTGGACGGCCACGACGGCGGTCGCGACGAGCGTGCCTTCAACCAGTGGTACTACGCCGATTGCCGCCACGCCGCGCAGTACCAGCACCTGCAGGCGCTCTGGCAGGCCGGTGATGCCACGCCCAGCCTGCAGCGGCATCAGCGCAAGCGGCAGCGCCGGCACCTGCGCGACGCCAGCACTGCCGTGCTGCTGCTTTGCGCCTTGGGCCTGTATACCCGCCAGGCCGCACCACCGGCCGCGCAGGTGATGCGCACGGCGACAGGCGAGATCCGTGAAGAAGTACTGCCGGACGGCTCGCACGTGCTGCTGTCACCCGGAAGCGAAATCCATGTCCGCATCGATGCACAGCGCCGCCAGCTGCAGCTGCAGCACGGCCAAGCCTGGTTCAAGGTAGCCGCCGATGCGCAGCATCCGTTCCAGGTGCATACGACGCACGGCATGGTCACCGCGCTCGGCACGGCCTTCGACCTTGCCGTGCACGACAACGACAGCGTGGTCACCGTCACCGAGCATCGCGTCCGTGTGGACAGCGGCACCCGCAGTGAGCAGGCCATCGAAGGGCAGCAGCTGCGCTTCGATGGACAGGCACCGATCATCGGCCTGGCCGCCAGCCACAGTGCCCTGGCCTGGCGCGAGCGTCGCCTGCATTGGGTCTCCACGCCCTTGGCCGAGGTCACCCAGGGCCTGGATCGCTGGCATGGCGGCCACACCTGGATCATCGGCGCACACCTGCGCCAGCAGCCGGTCACCCTGCTCGGCAGTGCAGACGGCGCGGCGCGCAGCCGCGACCAGCTGGCCACGCAGCTGCATGTACGCGTGCTGCGCCTGGGCGCGGGCGTGCAGGTGTGGCTGCCGCCACGCAGGGAACATCGCGATGCACCCTGACATCGGCCCTGCCACTGCGTCTACCCAGGATGACGACGCGCTGCGTCAGCCCCTGGAGCTCCCGATGCTGTTTCACCGTCCCCTTGTCCTCGCCCTGTCACTGGCCTGCGCCAGTCCGCTTCCGTTGTTACCTGCCAGCGCACACGCGCAGGCCACCTCCCGCCACTTCGATCTTCCTGCGCAACCGCTGGCCAGCGCGCTGGATGCCTACAGCCGGCTGACCGGTGTCGATCTGGTGATCGGCGCGGCATTGCCAGGCGGCCAGACGGCGCCGGCACTACGCGGACGGTTCGACGACGCGCAGGCCCTGTCGCGCCTGCTGGCCGGTAGCGGCCTGCGCCCCCGTTTCATCGACGCGCGCCGCGCCACCCTGGAACCGGCGCCGGCCGCCCCCTCCGATGGCAGCCGTCGAACCGGCCCGCTGCGCGTACAGGGCGATATCGCACACGGCCATTCTCCCGGTGCAGGCGCCAGCCAGTATGTCCCGGCGGCCCGCGATGGCTTTGCGCCCGCCGTCGGCAGCGAGCGCGTGGCGATGGCCGAACGCCAGGACGGCAACAGCCTGCTGCGTTCGATGCCCGGCACCCACAGTTTCCACTCGCGCAGCCAGCCCGGCCTGCAGGTCAACATCCGCGGCATGACCGGCGCCGGGCGGGTCAACACCATGATCGATGGTGTCACCCAGACCTTCCGCAACAACGCGGGCCATGGCTCCGGCGGTCCGTTCGCCTACGTCGACCCTTTCCTGCTGGCCGGTGTGGACGTGCAACGCGGTGCGGTCGCCGGTGGTGATGGTGCCGGCACGCTGGCCGGCAGTGCCAATTTCCGCACGCTGGACATCGACGACCTGCTCGGCGAAGGCCGTGACTGGGGCCTGCGTGCGGGCTATCGCCATGGCAGCAACGGCTATGGCAGCGGCCGCACCTTCGCCGGCGCATGGCGCCACAGCGAGGACGGCGGTGACCGCCAGTTCGGCCTGCTGGCCGCTGCCAGCAGCAGTCGCAGCGGCGAGTACGCCACGGCACGCGGGCAGAAGAACAATGCCGACCCCGGCAGCCAGCAGCCCAGCAGCTGGCTGTTGAAAGCACGCCTGCAGCCCAGTGACCAGCATCGGCTGGACCTGAGCCACATGCGCTACGAAAACGACTTCTACCACAACTACCCGTGGCAGATTTCCGCACGCAACCAGCGCGCCAGCTACCACTACACGCCCTACACGCCGTGGATCGACCTGCGCGCGACCTTCGCCGGCAACAAGACCCGGCTGTTCTATCCACCCGTGGAGGATTCCAGCTACATCGGCCGCCGCACCCACAGCAGCCTGAGCAGCTGGACGCTCGACAACACCAGCCGCTTCGATATCGGTGCACTGCAGGCACGCTGGAACACCGGCATCAAGCACCAGTCGGACGTCTACGTGGCCGACACCCCCATCCTGCGCGGCGCCAACCCCCAGGGCCGCAGCCAGCTGGACAGCGTGTTCAGCACGCTGGAACTGCAGTACGACATCTACGCGCTGACTGCAGGCCTGCGCCAGGATCGCTATGGCATCCGCGGCCACGTCCCGGTGTGCTCGGATGTGCCTGGCCAGTGCGCCGAGATCAACGGCGGCGGCATCGACGTGCGCCGTACCCAGCGCGCACTCAGCCCCAGCCTGGCGGTATCGTGGCAGGCCACCGACTGGCTGCAACTGTTCGCCGAAGCCTCGCGTACTTCCCGCCCGCCGCGGGTGCAGGAGATGTTCTTCGAGAAGATCCCGCTGGAAGGCATGAGCGATGCCGACGGCGTGGGTGCCAACCCGTTCCTGCGCCGTGAGCGCTCGCGCAACCTGCAGTTCGGCGCCAACCTCAGCGCCTCCTCGCTGCTGACCGACGGTGACCTGGCGCAGCTGCGCGTCACCCGCTTCGACAACCGCATCCGCGACTACATCAAGCCGCAGTACCTGCTGATCGTGCACCCGCCGGAGGTGGGGCCTTTCGTGGTACCGATCGACAGCGATCAGCAGCTCACTGCCTGGACCGATGCCCTGGACGTGGACGACTTCAGCACCACCACGCGCTGGATGAACCACCCCGGCGTGGTGCGCATGCGCGGTATCGAGCTGGAAGCGCACTACGCCAGCGCGCACTACCACGCCACGCTGAGCTGGACCCGCTCGCGCACCAGTGCGCCTGCCATCGAATTCGTCAACCTGGAAGACATCACCGCCCTGCCCGACCGCTTCTGGACGTTGGATGTCGGCGGCCGCTGGTGGCAGCAGCGCGTGCAGGCCGGCCTGCGCGCCGAATACTCCGGGCCCACCGAAGAAGGCTACGACTTCTTCCAGACCCGCAGGACCGGCGGTACCGGTGTACTGCTCGACTTCTACGCCAGCTTCAAGCCCCAGCCCAACACCACGCTGTGGCTGAACATCGAAAACCTGCAGAACAAGGCCTATGACAACAATACCTCGATCGACAGCATCTTCAGCCCGATCCTGGACCGCGGCAACGGCCGTGGCCGCACCGTCTCGATGGGCGTCAATGTGGCGTTCTAGCCGTCGCTGGCTGCCGCTGTGCCTGCTCGCACTGGCCGCAATCGCCAGCGCGCAGCCTATGCCCGGCACGGTGATCGACCTGGCCAGCGGGCAGCGCCTGGACGAAGCCGCGTTCGTGAAGCGTGCAGCGAACGCCCCGCGGCTGCTGCTGGGCGAACGCCACGACCTGGCCGGTGACCACGCCGCCCAGCGCTGGCTGCTGCACGCGCTGCAACGGCAGCGTCCACAAGGCGCGCTGGTGATGGAGATGATCGCCAGTGAACGCCAACCGCGCCTGCAGCGGGTGCAGCGCTGGCTGGCCAAGGGCAACCATGCCGATGGTGCGCGCCTGCAGGCGCTGCTGGGCTGGGATGCACGCTGGCCGTGGGCCACCTATGGCGGGCTGGTACAGGACGCCACCGCCGCCGGCATCCCCCTGTTCGGCGGCAACCTGTCGCGTGCCGAGGTCGATGCGTTGCTTGCCTCCAACACGTCGGTGCGGTTTCCGATGCCCACCGCCCGGCAACGCCTGTCGGCCGTGGTGCTGGCCCAGCACGCAGACGCCGCACCGATGCTGGAAGGGATGCTGGCCGTGCAACAGGCCCGCGACACCCGCATGGCACAGGCACTGACCGCAGCCCCTGCACCCGCGCTGCTGGTAGCCGGCCGCTGGCATGTACTGCGCGGCACCGGCGTGCCGGGCTACCTGCCACCGGAGGTACCGGCACTGGTGATCGCGCTTGCGTCACCCGACGAAGGCGTCGATGCGGCCGACGCCGATCTGCTGTGGGTGCCGGGCGATGAGTGAACGCGGCCAACACTGGCAGGCGATTGCCATCAGCATCGGCCTGCACCTGTTGCCCTTGCTGCTGTTGGTGCACTGGATGGCCGCGCCACCGTTGCTGCCGCCGCGTGAACAGGATGTGCGCATCAGCCTGCGCCTGCTGGCACCGGCTACGCCTCCCCAGCCGGTCGAAGAGCGCCAGGCCGACACCCCCAGCCAGGCGCAGCAGGCGCGCGCGTCGCAACCGGCGAAGTCGCCCCCTCCGCCAAAGCCCACCGCCGCACGCGAGGGCGAGGTGGCCGCCAGCGAGCTCGGTGGCCCTGGCCGGCAAGCCCTGCCGGTCGCCCCGCCTGCGGCCGTGACCGATGCGAGTCCCGCACCGGCATCGATCACGGCCGCGCCGCCCGCTCCCGACGCACCACCGGCGGACTTCCAGGCCGGCGCCGCCAGCGACCAGTGGGAAGCCCGCCTGATGGCGCGGCTGGAGCGTTATCGCTACTACCCCGCCGTCGCGCGCTCGCGCCGGCAGCAGGGAACGGCCTGGGTCAGGGCCAGCATCGATCGCGAGGGACGCCTGCAGGCCCTGCGGCTGGAGCAGTCCAGCGGCCAACCGATGCTCGACGACGCCGCACTGCAGACGTTCCGCCGCGCGCAGCCGCTGCCGCCCATTCCCATGGAAATGAAGGCACCGCAGGAACTGGTGGTGCCGGTGGAGTACTACCTGCGCTAGGCGGCGTAGGCCTCCGCCTCGATCTCGAACAGCATGCCGTCCAGCGCCAGCCGTGGCACAGGAATCAGGGTGCAGGTCGGCGCTGCGTCGTTCGGCCAACGCCGCCGTACCTGCCGGGCGATGATGCCCAGCCGGTCCTCGTCGTGGTCGACCACCAGGATGCGCAACCGCGCGACATCGGCCAGGCTGGCCTGCGCCGAACGCAATGCGATCTGCAGGTTGTCCAGTGCCTGCTCGACCTGTTCCCCGAAGCCGGGGGAGAGATGACCATCGGCATCCTCACCGCCCTGCCCGGCGATATGGATCACCCGCGCCGGCAACCGCACCACGGCCACGTGTGAGTACCCATTGGCGGCAGGGTCGTAGAGGCCGGGAGGATTGAACAGCTCCAGCAGGCCGTGACTGAGGTCCGGGGTGGTCAACAGGTTCATGCCGCATGCCTCGTGGGGGATGCGAGGCAGTCTGCGACCTCAACCAGAGTTGAGGTCAAACCGAGCCGCTGCAACAGTCCGGTCCGCCATGCGCAACGATCGTGCCCACGTGTAGAGCCGAGCCCACGCTCGGCTGCTCAGCGCGAATGGCAGCCGAGCATGGGCTCGGCTCTACCGTTCCCGGCTCACGTCCACGCCGGGTCTGCGGTGAAATCGATGGTCAACCAGAAAGTACTGCCCCGCGCATCCAGCCGCACCGCGATCTCATCGCGCATCGCATCGACTTCGCCTACCGACCCCAGCGGCGTGATCGGGTCAGCCAATACATGGATCTCGATGAAGCGCATCCGCCCCATCTTCGCCACATGGCTGGTGAAACCGGCATAGCCACGCTCGGCCACGAACGCCTGCATCACCTGCTGCACGCGCCGGTCCAGATCATCCGGCGCCACCTGCAGCACTTCGCGCATGGCCTTCCACGCGCTGCGCGCCGGCACCGGCAGCATCGCCAGGCTGATCAATGCCAGCACGATCGAATCCAGGTACGGCACCCAATGGTGCCACTCACCACCGTGCAGGACCAGCGCCAACACGAAGGCCAGCACCACTGCCAGGCTCATCAACCCGCCCAGCAGCCAGCCACGCACATCCAGCCATAACAGCGCCGAGCGCAGATGCCGCGCCCGCTGCGCAACGAACGCCGCCATCGCCAGGTTGCTGGCACTCAGCAGCGCCGCCCACCACAGCGCGGGCCCGAATTTCACTTCGTGCCCGCCCGTGGTCAGGCCGATCACCGCGTTGGCCAGCGCATACACGCAGGCCAGCGACAGGATCACACCACCCAGCGCTTCGACCATCGGCTCCAGGTGCCAGTAGCCGTACTGAAAGCGCGGGCTTTGTTCCCGCGCCACCAGCCGCAGCACCGACAACGACACCAGGGTCAGGGCGACGTCGACCAGGCTGTACACGCCGTCGAACAGGATGGCCTGCGATCCCACCAGCAGGCCACCGCCGAAGCCGACCGCGCTCACCGCAAGGGTGACCCCGATCGAGAACGTCAGGATGCGTTGCTCGCGCGCGGTATCCATCGTTCGCCGATGAGCCGACCGTTACGGGTCAGGCCTTCAGCACCTCCACCTTGTACGAGACCGCATCACCCTCCTGCTCGATGATGAGCCCGTGCACGTCCGATTCGAAGCCCGGGAAACGGGCGTTCTGCTCGCGGGCGATGCGCAGCGACTGGATGATCGGCTCGTCGCTGTCGCCGAAGCGCTCGCCCGGCATGATGGTCGGGATGCCCGGCGGGTACGGCACCAGCATGGTCGCCGCGATGCGGCCACTGATCTGCTCGATGTCGACCCGCTCGATCTCGCCCTTGACCAGGTGGTTGTAGGCATCGGCCGGGGTCATCACCGGCGTCGGCAGGTCCACGTACATCTCGCGCATCACCTTGGCCACGGCAAATTCCTGGTTGAACGCATGCAGCGCGTCGCACAGGTCACGCAGGCCCCAGCCGGCGTAGGCATTCGGATAATCGGCGGCCAGCGTCGGCAGTGCCTGGCTCAGCGGCGCATTGCGGTCGTACAGTTCCTTGAACGCCATCAGCTCGGTGACCAGGGTGCTCCACTTGCCCTTGGTGATGCCCATCGAGAACAGGAACAGCACCGAGTACAGGTTGGTCTTTTCCACGGTGATGCCGCGGCCCCACAGGAACTTGCTCAGCACCGCCGCCGGGATGCCCAGCCTGCCCATGCTGCCGTCCATTGCCAGGCCCGGGGTCAGCAGGGTCACCTTGATCGGATCGATCAACACATAGTCGTCAACCAGGTTCTCGAAGCCGTGCCAGTGCGCGTCCGGCCGCAGGTACCACTCCTCGCGCTTGGCCACCAGCGGTGCCGGCGTATCGCCCTTGTCCAGGCTGCGCTCGACCTGGGTTGGCTGCCACACGCTGAACCACCAGTCGTCGCGACCGAGATCATCGCGGACGTGCAGCATCGCGCGGCGGAAGGCAATTGCCTCGTCATGCATTTCCTGCACCAGCGAGCGCCCGGCATCGCCTTCCATCATCTTCGAGGCCACGTCACAGGCGGCAATCACCCCGTAGTGCGGGCTGGTCGAGGTGTGCATCATGAACGACTCATTGAAGCGCTCGGCATCAAGGTTGCGTTGCGCCGAGTTGCGGACGTGGATCATCGACGCCTGCGAGAACGCAGCCAGCAGCTTGTGGGTGGAATGCGTGGTGAAAATGATCGCATCCTGCTCACGCGGCTTGCCCTTGGCCATGCCGTAGTGGTTCTCGTAGAACGGGTGGAACGCGGCGTAGGCGTACCAGGCTTCGTCGAAATGCAGGAAATCGACTGCGCTGCCGATCTCGTCAGCGATCTTCTCGGCGTTGTAGCACAGGCCGTCGTAGGTCGAGTTGGTGACCACCGCGATGCGCGGCTTGGAACCGGCCTTGTACGCCTGGCTGGCCAGCGGGTTGGCGGCGATGCGCTGCTGCAGCGACTCCGGCGTGAACTGGTCCAGGCTGATCGGGCCGATGATCCCGTGCGCGTTGCGACTGGGCGTGAAGTACACCGGCACCGCACCCGTCATGATCAGCGCGTGCAGCAGCGACTTGTGGCAGTTGCGGTCAACGAACACCACGTCGCCGCGGGCCACCGTGCCATGCCAGACGATCTTGTTGGCGGTGGAGGTGCCATTGGTGACGAAGAAGGTGTGGTCGGCACCGAAGTTGCGTGCCGCCTCGTTCTCGGCATCCTTGATCGGGCCGGTGTGATCGAGCAGCGAGCCCAGCTCCGGCACCGAGATCGACAGATCGCTGCGCAGGGTGTTCTCGCCATAGAACTGATGGAATGCGCGGCCGACCGGCGACTTGGTGAATGCCACGCCGCCTGCATGGCCCGGCGTATGCCAGGAATAGTTCGACTCGGCCGCATGATGGATCAGCGCCTTGAAGAACGGCGGCAGCAGGTTCTTCATGTAGTCTTCGGCCGCGCGCATCACCTGCCGCGAGATGAAGCTCTTGGTGTCTTCGAACAGGAAGATGAAACCGTGGATGTACTTGAGCAGCTTGCTCGGCACCTTCTCGATGGTGCGGCGCTCGCCGTACAGGAACACCGGCAGATTGGCACGGCGCGCGCTCTGCTCGCGCAGGAAGGCGGTCAGGCGCTGGAACTCGCCATCCACCTCTTCGCTGCCATCGATCGAGATCAGCACCGCCGAGGCCGCCACGTAGGTGCGGGCACCGGCCCGGGCGTCATCCAGGTTCAGCCCGCACAGCACGCGCTGGTCGTTGCTGCGCAGCTCTTCCACCAGCGCACGGATCAGGATGCCACCGATGCGCGGCGACTCGTAGTCGTTGTCGATGACAATGACCGGGTAGTCCAGGGACTTGAAGTACACGTTGATTCTCCTTGTCGAACTCAGGAATGCCGGGCGCCGGCGCTGATCGCCGAGGCCTCGCGGGCGCGCTGCCGCTGTTGGCGGCGCTCCTCGCTGAAGAAGGGATAGAACACGGTGATGAACAGCACGAACAGGAAGGCGTACTGCACGATGGTCCCCGACGAGCCGTAGATCGCCCACAGGCAGTACACGACGGTCAGGCTGGTCAGCGTCCAGAACGCACCGGTGTGGACCAGGGTGTGCGAACGCTCGACCACGAAGTAGCACGCCACGCACGAGTAGATGTAGGGCAGCAGGGTCAGCACCACGGCCGCCGACGTGATCACGTCGAACTGGGCCGACGCGGTTTCCGAGGTGGAGGTCACCAGCACCGCCAGGGTCATCAGCACCGCCACGATCAGCACGCCCTTGACCGGCACGTCGTCCTTGTTGGTCTTGCTGAAGATGCTCGGGAACAGGCCGTCATCCGACGCTGCCTTGGCACTCTGCGCGGTCAGCAGGATCCAGCCACCCAGCGAGCCGGCGGCACCGATGAAGGCGCACAGGCTGACCAGCGCGCCGCCCCAGCCACCGACCGCCTTGGCCGCCGCCAGCGCGAACGGTGCGTCGGACACCTGCAGTTCCGCGTTCGGCACCATGCCCATGATCACCGACGAACTGGCGATGTAGGCGATGGCAGCCAGGAACACGCCGGCCAGCGTCGCGCGGGCGACGTTCTTCTCCGGATTTTCGACCACACCGGCAGTCACCGATGCAGACTCGACGCCGATGAAGGCCCACAGGGTCAGTGCCGCGGCGCTCGAGATCGCACCGAAGTTCGACTCGCCAGACACGTTGTAGGCGCCCTTGAAGATGTCGGCATCGAAGAAGAACCAGCCGAAAATGGCGATGCCCAGGATCGGCACCAACGCAAAGCTGGTTGTGACCGTCTGCACGCGGCTGACGAAGGCCGGGCCGATCACGTTGGCAAAGCTCAGCGCCCACACCAGCACCAGCACCGCGATGCAACGCACCAGCGGCTCGGACAGGATCGGGAAGAAATAGCTGAAATAGCCCACCGCCGCGATCGGAATGGCGACGTTGCCGATCCAGTTGGCGAACCAGTAGATGGTGTTGGTCTGGAAGCCCATGTACGGCCCGAACCAGTCGCGCGCGTAGGCATAGGGACCGCCCGCCTTGGGTGCGAGCTTGCCCAGCTTGGCGAACACGAAGGCCAGCAGCAGCGCACCGGCGGTGGTGATCAGCCAGCCCCAGATCGAGGCGGTACCGATCTTGGCCAGGCTGGACGGCAACAGGAACACGCCTGAGCCCATCATGTTGCCGGCGACGAGGAAGGTGGCTCCGACCACCCCGATTTTCTTTGCTTCTGCCATGACGATCTCCGGTACTGGCATGAGCCCGGCAGCACCGGGCGTGGGGACGGTTACGCTGGCGTACGACCGCTGGCGTCTATTTGATGAAGTTGTATTGCAGGCTGCCCTGCACCCGGACCGTGTCGCCGCGTGCGCCGCCCTGCTGTTCCAGCCGGCCGTACAGCAGCTCCATGCCCATCGTCCAGGACGGCGCCGGGCTCCAGATCAGGTTGAACACGCCGTAGCGGCTCTGCCGGAATGCATCAGCGGCGAGTGCGGCGTTGCGCTCCAGGGTCAGCTGGCCAAAGATCAGGTTGGAGCGCCACAGCGCGGACCAGTAATGGGTGTAGCCGACGAAACCGCCGTGCAGGTCCAACGCGGCGAGGCGGCCATCGGCACCGACCACTGCGTCCAGTCCGGAGCCGGTCAGGTCGGCGGTGTAGCGACTGAGGCCGCGCCCGCCGAGTACGCCGAACAGCAGCAGGTCGCGCTCGCCCACTGACGCCGAGCCGCTCAGCTGCAGGCCACCGGCCATGCGCCGGTCGCGCTCGCCATCGCCGTCGTAGGCCAGGCTGCGTGCCACCGCGCCCAGCTGCAGGTGGCCCCAGTCGCGCTCCAGGCGCGCGGTCACCGTCACGTCGGGCAGGCGGTTGACTGCCGTGCGAGCATCGCTGGCGCCGGCGAGTTCAGTCTTCGGGTCTTCAGCGGCGACGGTCAGGGTGTTGCCCTTGCCTATCGCAAAGCTGTGGTGGATGCCCGCCACCAACAGGTATCCGGCGCCGCCCGGCCCGGCGAAGTCAAGCGTATCGGGCAGGCTGTCCGGGTCCATGAAGCTGGAATAGCCATAGCCGGCATAGGTGTTGCCAAGCTGCCCATAGGCGTGTCGCAGGCGGAACTCATACCCCTCACTGCTGCCGAAGAAATCGTTCTCCAGGTAGAAACGCAGGTTGCCGTGCGTGGTCGGGCGCCGCGCCTCGAAGCTGAAGCGGGTCTGCTTGGCATGGATGTTGAAGTTGGAGACATCGCGATGGCTGCCACCCACCGGCATCGACGACGGAATGAACTGATCTTCGTCACCGGCCGCACGCGAATCGGCAATCGCATCGAGCTTGGCGTAGCCGCCGATGCGGATCACCGTATCGGTGCCGGGAATGGTGAAGAAGCCTTTCAGATCGGGGTCGGTCGGACCGGCTGCGCTGTCGGGACGCGACGCCGCCGTTGAGGGATCGGCCACCGATTCGCGCTGCGGCAGCACCGGTTGCGCCACGCCCGGCACCTGGGTCGGGTGCAGCATGCTGGCGCTGCCGCCCGCCGTTGCTGCCGGGGTCGGGGCCTGCGCCACGGCGGCAGGCGCTGAGCCCTCGCGCTGCTCAAGCCGATCCAGGCGCTGCTGCATGCCTTCCAATGCCTGGCGCATGGCAGCGATTTCCTGCCGCAACGCCTGCGCATCTTCCTGGCCATGCTGCTGCGCATACGCTGGCGCGATCGCCAGTGCGGTCGAACAGGCCAGACTCAGTACCGCCAAGCGCATTGCATCCTCCCTGGACAAACATTCGCAGCGCGCTGGCCGGATACAGGCGCACAGTGCCCTGGCCTCGCGTCGCCGTTGCTGGAAATGCGGATACTGCGTTGACGACACCGGCCAGCCTGCATCCGGCAGGCAACAGGACGATGACACTGCCCTGCCCGCACCGGTGTCGAGCCCATCAAGGCCGCGCTGCCAGAGAGGTGGCGACCGCAGCGGTCTGGGTAACAATCGGGGAGTGAGAGTGTCGTGAATGGCTGTGCCGACCGCCCTGGTTCAAGGCATGTCTGGCGCGGCATCCATGGCGTGTTGACGCTGTATTCCATGCGTCAACAGGCTAATCCGCCTGTCGTTTTTGACCTTGATTGGAATCAAGGCGCGATGCTTGATGTCAGTCACGATTCAGATGTGACGACGAACAGCTGCTGCGCAGCCCTGCTGCCCTCTCCGCCCGCCGCAGGAGCGCCGAAATGCAACAGGCCCGCATGCTGCCATGCGGGCCTGTCGGTTACATCACGACGTTGGCGGCGATCAGCGCGGACCCAGCACCGTCTGCAGGTCGGCGCCCTGCGGCAGGCCCGCGCGACGCTGCACCTGCCCCTGTGCATCCTGGAACAGGATGCCCGGCGTGCCCTGGAAGCCCATCTCGATCATCAGGACCTGGTTGGCATCAAGCTTGCCTGCGATCTCGCGGCTGATGCTCGGTAGCGCCTTGATGCCGCCACGGTCGAACTGGTGCTCATTCTCCAGCAGCGCCGCGCTCGGATCACGCGCGGCGAGGATGGCGGCGGCCTTGGCCGGGCTGTCCTCGCGGATCACGCCAACCATGATGTGGCGCAACTGCACCTTGCCGGCGTCAACCCACGGACGCGCCGCTTCCCAGAACTTGTGGCAGTACGGGCAGTTGGCATCGCTGAAGGTATAGACCACACGCGGTGCATCGGCCTTGCCGTCACGCACCCAGGCGCTGGCTTCCAGCTTGGTCCACATCTTGGCCGACATCGGTGCAGCGACCAGCTTCTCCACCGCCTCGGCGGCCACATCGTTGCCTTCGGCATCGAACAGGCTGCCCACCAGCACATGCTTGCCGTCGGCGGTCACGTACGCGGCGGCGGGCTGCTGCCCCCCCACCACGCCGGCGAAGCCACGCAGGCCACCCGGTGCATCAAACTCGGCAACGACTTCGAAGCCGTGCTTCTCGATGCCTTTCAGCACTGCGGGACGGTCCCCCTTGGCCGCGGTGGCCGGAGCGCCGGCGGCCGGCGCTGCCGCCGTCTTGCCCGGCGGGGTCTGGGCCTGGCTGCAGGCGGCCAATGCCAGCATGACCGGCAGCAACAGCACCGCCGGAGCGATGCGCAGGGAAGTCGACAACATGGGAACTCCGTAATGAGATGCCCGCGCAGGCTACCGCAGCCGGCGCAGTTTGTGTTCAAGACCCGCGGCCGTCAGTTCGCCAAGGTGCAGTTCACGCAGGCGACCTTCGGCGTCGAAGAACAGCGTCGACGGATAGGCCTGCACACCCAGCACGGTTGACGCCGAGGCGGTATCGTCCAGCAGTACATTGCCCAGCCGGAGCTGTTCGGATGCGATGAAACCCTTCACTTCGTCCAGGGTTTCCCCCTGGTTGAGGAACACGAACTGCACGTCGGTGTGGGTCTGCTGTGCGGATGCCAGCACCGGCATCTCGCGCCGGCAGGGCCCACACCAGCTGGCCCAGAGATTCAGCACCAGTGGCTTGCCCCGGAACTGCTGCAGGTCGATCACGCGCCCCTGCAGATCGGCCACCTGCACCGCCGGCAGCGGCATCCGCTGCTCCTGCCAGGCTGCCAGCAGGTGGCTGCCCACCACCCACGACACCACGCCCACCAGTGCGCCCGCCAGCACCGGCGCACGCAACGCGCGCCAGAGCCGCAGCCGCCAGGTGCCCCACGCCAGGCCCGCAGCCAGCACGACTGCAAGGTGATACCCACCGTCGGCGATCTGCAGGATGCTCCACGGGGCCTCACGGTAAAGCGCGAAGTTCAAGGCGACGAAGCTGATGCGTCCGCACAGCAGGCCGATCAGCAACATGTCCAGAACCAGGCTGGCCGCGGAAGGCACTGCCATTCCGTCTTTCCGACGCGGCCACAGGCGTGCTACCGCCATGGCCAGCAGCACGCACATCAGGATCAACACCACCGGCATCGGCACCGGTCCCACACTCGACATCAGCCCACCTGCCCCATCATCCGTTACCTGCATGGTCGAAGCGTCGCGCCCAGGTTGCAAGCGCGACGCCTACTGCAGGCATCAGGCCACGCTGCGCGGCATCTGCATGCCGGGCGCCGGTTGCAGCCCGCGCAGGCTGCCTGCCACCGATGACAACAGCGGCCGCTCGCGCCGCTTGTTGTTGACCAGCCGGCGATAGTTGGCCGGCGTCATTCCAACAATGCGCAGGAACAGGCGACGGAATGCGCTCTGGTCGGCATAGCCCACGCCCCAGGCCACTTCATCGATGCCCGCCCCCTGCTGCAACAGCGTCTGCGCCTTGGCGATACGCAACCGCTGGCAATACTCGATCGGGCGCAGGCCGGTGGCCTTCAGGAAGCGCCGCTGCAGGGTGCGCGGCTCCAGCCCGGAAATCTCACAGATCGCACCGAGCGTGGCGCCGCGCGCAGCGGTGGTATGCAGCCAGCGTTGCGCCTTCAGTACATCGCGATCGCCGTGGGCGAAGTTGGCACTGAAACGCTCGAGATCCTGCTGGATCGCCGCCGGAACCGTGATCCCCAGCTGCTGCGCCACGGAACTCGCCACGCCCTGGCCGTGCAGCCGGTACAGCAGGCGCAGGGCGAGGAAGCGCCAGGCCTGGGAACCGGCCACCGTCAGCAGGTCGCCGTCATCGACCAGCGCGCGCTCGCTGGGTACCCAGCTGGCCGACTGCCCCTGCAGGCCCGGATGGCGCCCGAGGTCCGGACCACTGACGGTGCGCCCAGCCAGCAGACCGGCGCGTGCCAGCATGCTGACACCGTCGCTGGCGGCAGCCAGCAGACTGCCACCGTCGTAATGCGCGCGCAGCCAATCCAGCAGCACCTCATCGGCGCGCAGGCAGACGCCCTGGCTGATCTGGCCAGGCACGGCGATCACGGCGGGGATGTCCGCCTCGAGCATCTCCGCGCCGGCAATGCGATGCACGCCGGTCTGGCTGGCCGGCACGATCCAGCGGGTCACCAGGACACGCTTGAACGGACGGCGCTGCTGCTGGGCAAGCCGGTTGGCGACATGTGCCATCTCGGTCAGCACGGAGGCGGCCGACGGGTCGCCTCCCGGGTATTCGACCACCGCGACCTCGACGAATCCTTCGTTCCTGAATCCTTCCACAGACCATCTCCTCGGTTCGTTGCAGGCCATCCAGCGGCCGGTTCAGGCGCAGGGTAGGAACTGCCACGACGGTGGGGCTATGAAGAAAGTTGCAAAGTGCGCTGAATGCGCCGTCAGCGACGGGACCTTGACCCTGGACCAGACTCAAGGCTTCACAATGAGCGGCAGCATCCGCAGGAATCCGCCATGAACATTGGTCAACTGGCGCGCCAGGCCGGCGTGCCGATCGATACGGTGCGCTATTACGAACGCCAGCAGTTGCTGCCCACGGTGGCACGCTCGGCCGGGGGCTACCGCATCTTCGGTGAGCAGGACCTGCGCCGGCTGCGCTTCATCCGCCGCGCCAAGACGCTGGGCTTCAGCCTGGAAGAAATCGCCGAACTGCTGGCGCTCAGTGACCGCCACTCACAGGACATGGGCAGTGTGCGCGACACGGCGCAGGCCCGACTGCAGGACATTGCACAACGCATGGCCGAACTGCAGCGCATGCACACCGCGCTTTCTCAGCTGGTCGACGCCTGCCCCGGCCACGGCACGCTGGATCAGTGCCCGATCCTGGCGGCGCTGACCGACGACGCGGCATAGCAACGCGCGTGAAGAAAAGTGCAACAAATGCTTGCCAACCCCCGGGGGCAAGGCTATTATTTCGCTCCTCAGCGACGTGGGGCCATAGCTCAGCTGGGAGAGCGCCTGCATGGCATGCAGGAGGTCAGCGGTTCGATCCCGCTTGGCTCCACCAATCTTTCGGCATTAGGCCGTCGAAAGGTCGCTAAAGAACATTGATGAGAATTGCGTCCCCATCGTCTAGAGGCCTAGGACATCACCCTTTCACGGTGGCGACCGGGGTTCGAATCCCCGTGGGGACGCCACTCATCACGAACAACGAGGACCCGGCCGATAACCGGGTCTTTTTTGTTCACCGCCTACCGGCATTCAGGTTGTGGCGTTGCGGTTCCCCTGCCCTCGTGGCGACGGTCGAACCGGAACGAAAAAAGTTCAAAAAAAACTTCCACAAACGTGAACACGCAGGTATGATAGGCGGCTCGGTAACACGGGGCCATAGCTCAGCTGGGAGAGCGCCTGCATGGCATGCAGGAGGTCAGCGGTTCGATCCCGCTTGGCTCCACCACTTTCGACATTAGGCCGTCGAAGGTTTCTACAACTTGAAGTTTTTCGTGCGTCCCCATCGTCTAGAGG
Source organism: Stenotrophomonas sp. YJH_SMC_123 (assembly GCF_059368215.1). Taxonomy (NCBI): domain Bacteria; kingdom Pseudomonadati; phylum Pseudomonadota; class Gammaproteobacteria; order Lysobacterales; family Lysobacteraceae; genus Stenotrophomonas; species Stenotrophomonas sp. YJH_SMC_123. The sequence goes on along the minus strand of NZ_JCAFRM010000006.1, from coordinate 42,421 downwards.
CCTAGGACATCACCCTTTCACGGTGGTGACCGGGGTTCGAATCCCCGTGGGGACGCCAGTTTCAAAACGGACTCTGCTCCCGGCAGATCATCCGGAGTTTCATGGGGCCATAGCTCAGCTGGGAGAGCGCCTGCATGGCATGCAGGAGGTCAGCGGTTCGATCCCGCTTGGCTCCACCACTTCGACATTAGGCCGTCGAAGGATCTACAACTTGAAGTTTTCGTGCGTCCCCATCGTCTAGAGGCCTAGGACATCACCCTTTCACGGTGGCGACCGGGGTTCGAATCCCCGTGGGGACGCCAATTCTTGAAAACCCCGACTCCGGTCGGGGTTTTTCTTTGCCTGTGATTCCTGGGAAGGCCCTATCCACGCATGGTGTGGATGGCTTCACCCCGATTACGGCTCAGAACCGCCGATACATCCCGATCGATGCCGGTGCCGTGGGCGCGAAACCAAACTGTGCGTACAACCGATGCGCCTCGCCATCGGCCAGCAGGCTGACGTACGCCGATGGCGGCAGGTTGGCCTGCATCCAGCCATCCAGGCGCCGCATCACTTCCTTGCCCAGGCCCTGCCCCTGCAACCGCGGCAGCACCGCGATATCACAGACCTGCAGGTGGCAGCCGCCATCGCCGACGATACGGCCCATCGCCACCAGCTCAGTGCCCTGGTAGGCACACACGCCGAACAGCGTATTGGGCAGCGCGCGGGCGGCCGCTTCCCGGGCCTTGGCACTGAGGCCTGCAAGCACGCGCAACCGGCAGTAGTCCTCGACCGTGGGCACGGCTTCGCGGAACTGGCAGGTGATGGAATCAGTCATGCGGCATCTCCAGATGGGTCGGGCTATCCTGCCGCATCCACGTCGCAGCCGCTGCGACCCAGGCCCCCAGAGTCCCATGTGCTATTCCGCCCTGATCCGCGCTGACTACGCCAAGCTGGTACGCGAGTTCGGCGCCATCCTGTCGCTGGAGGAGTTCGCCGAACTGTACGCACACGATCCAGGCAAGAAGCGGCCGAAGACGCCGAAGGCGATGGATGACGGGTTCGCCGGTGCGCGTACCGAACAGGGCCGGGACATCGTGGCGAAGATCCAGCAATGGCATGCGCAGGAGCAGCAGGCGCTGGAGGCTGAACTGGTCCGGCAGCGCGAACGACGCGATATTGCCCATGCCACGCTGGCCACCCGGCCCACGCAGAAAGCGCGCAATGACCTGCGCGTGGCCGGTAACCGCATCGAGCGCGCGCAGGCCCGGCTGGACGACCTGCATCGGGTGCAGCTGCTGCCGCGCGACAACCGCATTTTCCCCGGCAGCTACGCACCGGTGATGGTCAGCGAGAACGGCCGGCGCGTGATCAAGCCGATGCGCTACCAGTGCCGGTTGCCGGACAAGCCGGCGCGCAACGACGTGCTGTACCCCGGCACCTACAACGCGCGGCGCGACAGCCTGGAAGGTTACTGGCGGGGTGCGTTCGGACTGCGCCACGGCGTGGTGGTGGTGCAGGCGTTCTACGAGCACGTGCCCCGCCACGCCATCGCCGGCCGCAGCCTCGATGCCGACGAAAAGGAGCAGGACGTGGTGCTCGAATTCCGCCCCGATCCACCCCGCGACCTGCTGCTGGCCTGCCTCTGGGCGGAATGGGAAGGACCGGAAGGCCGCCTGCTTTCGTTTGCCACGATCACCGACACACCGCCCAGCGACGTCGCCGCTGCCGGGCATGACCGCGGCGTGGTACCGATCCGCAGGGAACACCTGGACGCCTGGCTCAACCCCGAACCGGATGATCTGGCGCGCCAGTACCGCATCCTCGATGACCGCGAGGAAATCCGTTACGTGTACGAGGAAGCGGGCTGAGCGCCGGACGCGAATGAAAAACCGCGCGTGGGCAGGGCTCCTGGATCAGGGGTTGCCGCCGCGCATCGCAGACGTGAGGATTCAGCCCCCGCAGCTTCCCCCTGCCGGTGCGTGGCGAGCGGCTCAGGCCTTGGCGCTGGAGCGTCCCATCGCACGCGCCAGCGCCCGCGACAGATCGGCCGACAGGTACGGCTTGACCAGCAACAGGCCGGCCAGCATCGGCGCAGGCAGCTGCTCGGCCAGCATCCCGGTGGCCAGCACGAACGGAATGCCACGCGCCGAAAGCGCTGCAGCCACTGGCTCACTGGTCTCGTTGCGGGCCAGCCGGTAATCCAGCAGGGCCACGTCAGGAGTGCTCTGCTCCAGCAGCCGCAGGGCCTCGGACACACTCGCGGCAAGCCCGACCACAGTCGCACCGGCATGCACCAGCTGCATCTGCAGCAGGGCCGCACTCATCTCGTCGTTCTCGACCACCAGCACCCTCAGGTCCTGCAACACTGTCATCAGCTACCGCTCCTGGAGGCAATTGCACGTCGGGAGTATAGCTACCAAGGGGCCAATGCCGACAGGAACCGCCCTGATAGGCTCTCCTACTAGGCATCTCCTGCCGACCTCGGTTACACTCGCACGCTGCCTGCCGGTGTGGCGGAATGGTATACGCAGCTGACTCAAAATCAGCCGGGGGTGACCCCATGAAGGTTCGAGTCCTTTCACCGGCACCACTGCATCAAAGGCCAGGTCCATGACCTGGCCTTTTGCATTTCCCGGACCGGAGCGCCGACACTGGCGAGGATGCCCCAGCATGCCCCTCCCACGCTCGCCGACATACTGCGCGCCCATCGCCACGTGCGGGGGCAGCCCCGCGACTTCTGGACGTACGCCCACGGCAACGCCGTCGTGTCACCCCGATGAAACGAAAATGTGACAGCCGACAAGGTTGCGAATAGCACTAGCGCACACTTTTCTTGCCAGCCTCACCTACTTCTGCCTATCGTGATCCCAGCCGGATCTGGGGGCGGGGGAATGCATGACGTTGCGTGCGGCACTGTTTTTCATGGTCACGCACGCGCTCGTCATTGCCTTGATCGGCCCGCAGGACCCGGTTGGCTCCTACCTGATGCTGATCACCGCCCCCCTTCTGGCCGCTCTGGCCTGCGTGCGACGCGCGCGCGACAGCCAGGCGGCCTGCAAGTGGCGAACGCTGGGCGCTGCCGTCGGCCTGTTCTCGCTGGCCCTGCTGGCCCTGCTGTATCGCAATGCGGCCGGCCTCAGCCCTGCGCAGATGACCGCCTCGTCGCTGATCCTGTATGTGTTCTACCGGATTCCGCTGACCTACGTGGCCGCCAGCCCAGGCGGCGGCAACCGCTGTATCCGTGCGGTGGACCTGGCGGTCATCGCGCTGCTGTGGTTGCTGTACTTCGTGCATACGCGGGCGATGGCACACCTCAACACCGCATTGTGGACGCAATGCCTGCACACCCTGAGCAACGTGCAGAACAGCCTGGTGTTCTGCTTCGCGCTGATCCGCTTCCTGGCCGAGGACAATGCCGACCGCCGCGACTTCTTCCGCACGTTGACGATCTACGCGCTCGGCTACTTCCTGATGGCGCTCTACATCAATACCTGGCAGCCGCAGGTACCCGATGGTGGCTGGGGCGACCTGCTGATCAGCGGGCTGTTCGTGCTGCTGGCAGTGCTGGCCGGCAGCACGTACCGCCCACCGGCGGTGGCTGTGCCGCGCAACCTCCGCCGCATCGTCGATGCCGGCGTGCCGCTGATGCTGCCGTTGCTGCTGATGATGGTGGCGCTGCTGGTGGCACGCCTGCAGCCGACCCTGGCCACCGTGGGGTTCATCGGTGCCATGCTCGGCCATGCCCTGCGCAGCGTGCTCACCCAGGTGCAGATCCAGCGTGAGCGCGACGAGCTGGCGCTGCTGGCCCGGCGCGATCCGTTGACCGGGCTCGGCAACCGGCGCAACTTCGATGAAGCGCTCGGCAGCGCGCACGGCCGCGCCCGTCGCCAGGGCGTGGGGCTGGCGGTGCTGATGATCGATATCGACCACTTCAAGCGACTCAACGACACCTACGGGCATCCGGAAGGTGATCGCCGCCTGCAGGCGGTCGCCGCGATCCTCGACGGCTGCCTGCAACGCGGTGATGACCTGCTGGCCCGCTACGGCGGCGAGGAGTTCATCGCCGCCCTGCCCGCGCCCGACATCGGCCACGCCCTGGGCCTGGGCGAGCGCCTGCGCGCCGCCGTGGAAGCCGCCGCCCTGCCCGCCGCCCAGGCCCACGTGACCATCAGCATCGGCGTGGCCTGGCAGGCCGCGCATGATGAGGGTGACCCGCGCAGCCTGGTCGAGCGTGCCGACCAGGCCCTGTACCGGGCCAAGCATGCCGGCCGCAACTGCGTGCACGCCGCCCCGGCCGTCGAGGCCGGGGAACAACACGCCGACCGCCGCGCCTAGACCGCGCGCAGCACCGCCGCACCATGCATGTGCCCCGCCCCACCCTGCACGCGGAAGCTGGCCACCGTCTGCAGCAGCTGCGCCGACTGTTCTTCCATGCTGCGCGCCGCGGCCGAAGCTTCCTCGACCAGCGCGGCGTTCTGCTGGGTGCCCTGGTCGATCAGATCGACGGCATGGTTCATCTGCTGGATGTCGTCGCTCTGCTGCTGCGCGGCCGTGCTGATCTCGGACATCAGGTCGCTGACCCGGCGCACGTTGACCACGATCTCGTCCATGGTGCGGCCGGCGCTCTCAACCTGCGCGGTACCGGCACCGACATTGGCCACCGACGCATCGATCAGCTGCTTGATCTCCTTGGCGGCACTGGCCGAGCGCTGCGACAGTTCCCGGATCTCGGTGGCGACCACGGCGAAGCCACGCCCGTGTTCGCCCGCACGCGCGGCTTCCACCGCGGCGTTCAGGGCAAGGATGTTGGTCTGGAAGGCGATGCCGTCGATCACGCCGATGATGTCGACGATGCGGCGCGAGGACGCGTTGATCACCGCCATGGTTTCCACCACTTCGTGCACTACGTTACCGCCGCGCGCGGCGACATCGGCGGCACCACCAGCCAGCTGACTGGCCTGCCGTGCGTTGGTCGCGGTGCGCTGCACGGTCTCGGCCAGGCCCTTCATCGACACCGCGGTCTCTTCCAGCGACGCTGCCTGCTGCTCGGTGCGCTGCGACAGATCGCTGTTGCCCTGCGCGATCTCGGTGGCACCGACGGCGATGGTGTCAGCGGCGAACTTGATCTGGCCGATGATCGCGGCCATCGCCTCGACCAGCGAATTCACCCCTTCGCACAGCTCGGCGATCGGCCCGGTCTTGTCGGCGGTGGCCACGCGCCGGGTCAGGTCGCCCTCCTTGGCGGCCGCCACCACTTCACGGGTCTGCGCCACGGCACGCTGCATGGCCTGGTTCTCATGCACCTGCGCGGTGATGTCGGTGGCGTACTTGACCACCTTGAACGGCTTCCCGTTGAGGTCCAGGATCGGGTTGTAGGACGCCTGGATCCAGACCTCGCGTCCGCCCTTGCCGAGGCGCCGGTACTGACCGGCATCATATTCGCCACGGCCGAGCTTTTCCCAGAACTGCCGATACTCGGCACTGCTGCGATACTCAGGTTCGACGAACAGCGAGTGGTGCTGGCCACGCACATCATCCAGGCTGTAACCGGTGGCAGCCAGGAAGTTGTCGTTGGCCGACAGGATGCGGCCATCCATGCTGAACTCGATCACCGCCTGCGACTTGTCGATCGCCGCCAGCTGGCCGGCCGAGTCGGCCGCCTGCAGCTTCTGCGCAGTGATGTCAGTGGCGAACTTGACCACCTTGTACGGACGCCCCTGCCGGTCCAGCACCGGGTTGTACGAGGCCTGGATCCAGATCTCGCGCTGGTTCTTGCCAAAACGCCGGTACTGGCCCGCGTCATATTCGCCACGACCCAGCCGCGCCCAGAAGTCACGGTATCCGGCGCTGCGCGCCTGCTCGGGGTCGACGAACAGGGAATGATGCTTGCCCTGGATCTCCTCCAGCCGGTAACCCATCGCCTGCAGGAAGTTCTCGTTGGCCTGCAGGATGGTGCCATCGAGGGCGAACTCGATGACCGCCTGGACCCGGTGCAGCGCCGCGACCTGCGCCTCCAGCTCGGCACGGCCATCGGCCGCCGCCTCGACGCCGCTGCGGTGCTGCGGTGCCAGCGCGCCCAGCAGGGCGCGCCACGGCGACCAACGGGTATGCAGCTCGGCCGGCGCCTGCGCGCCCGCCGTAAAGCCTGGAATGAGCATTGTCTGATCCTCGGTGTCCGGTAAGCGGTTGCGACCCGACGGGCGGGATGCCCGGCGGCAACTTCAGTTGCTTGGGACTACAGGTACCGGCAGGCACCCCTCGAGCGGCTGGCAAGAACGTCTGGTGCGGGTGCGATCGGCATAGGGAGCGGCGGAACACACAGCGCGGGCCGCCCGTCGGGGGCAGCCTGGGGTCCTGCAGCGGGCGACTTGAGCGGGATCCAGAGGGAATATCGGCGATGCGATCGGTGGCTTTAGCCGGATTCCGCGACGTCCGTCGCATCTTCAGATGCTGCTGCAGGGATGCGGTAGACAATCGCGATGCACTTCACATTCTGCTCACGCGCGACAGGGGCACCTCCGAGCGGTTTCGCCAGGCGCCGGCTGGGCAGGTTCTGCTCGGCACCGGGTGTCGTCAGGGCATATGTCGCGCGTTGTCGCCGTCACTGGGCATAGCCTTGCCCGGCACGCGGATGCAGTTCAAGCGGAAAAGGTTTGCATGACCAACGGGAGATCCGGTGGTAGATGAAACTGGCCAGCATGCAGCGAACCGCAGGACGCTCACTGACACGGAGATCTCATGTTCCCACGCCTGGCCAGTTTCCTCATCCTGGGCCTGTGCAGCAGCGGCGCCTTCGCTGCCGACGCCACCTACCGCCCCAGCTTCCATCCCGACCAGCTGAAGGGCCCGCCTGCCGGGCGCCCGAACGAAGTGCTGGTACTGGGCACCCCCCACTTGTCCGGCCTGCCCAAGTCCTTCCAGACCGCCTTGCTTGAACCGTTGCTGCAGCGACTGGTCGCCTGGAAGCCCGAGCTGATCGCCACCGAAGACCTGTCAGGCCTGCAGTGCGATTTCATGCGTCGCTACCCGGCACGCTATGCGGAGAGCGTGGCCACCTACTGCTTCGACACCACCGCTGCGCAGGCTGCGACCGGACTGGACGTGCCTACGGCGAACACCCAGGCCGAGCACCTGCTTGCGACCTGGCCGGACGAGCCGACGCCCGCCCAGCGTCGTCGGCTCGCAGCATTGTTCCTGGCAGCGGGTGAACGCGGCTCGGCGCAGGTGCAGTGGCTGCGCCTGCCTGCGTCCGAGCGCAAAGGCGGTGATGGACTGACACCTGCCTTGGTCGAGATCCTCGAAAAAGGCCTGGTTCGCCGCAATGAAACCCACCTGATCGCCGCCGAGGTCGCCGCCCGCCTCGGGCAGGAACGCCTGTGGGCCGTGGACGACCACACGGCCGATTCGCCCACGCCCGCCGAGGATGAAGCGGCGGCCAGCGCGGCCATCACCGGTGCCTGGAACAATACGCACTCGCGCGCGCGGCGGGAGGCCGATGAACGCCTCGTGGCCGATCTGGACAAGCCCGGCGGTGTCATGGCGCTGTATCGGGACTACAACAGCCCGGCGGCGGCGATGGCCGCCTACCAGAGCGACTTCGGCGCGACGCTCGTCGAGCCGTCCTCCAAGGCGTTCGGCCGGATGTACGTCGGTTACTGGGAAACCCGCAACCTGCGCATGGTCGCCAACATCCGCGACGTGCTGAGCCAGCATCCTGGCAGACGCATGCTGGCCATCGTGGGTGCCTCGCACAAGGGCTACTACGAGGCCTACCTCAATCAGATGCATGACGTGCGGCTGGTCAGTGCGGACACGGTATTGCGTTGACGGGAACAGGTGCCGGCCATGCGCCGGCACTATCCTGCAAGACCCGATTCGCAGGTGCCGACATGCTGAAAGTGATCGCCGAGGATTTCATCCATCCCGATGCGGTGGACACCGTGCTTCCCCTGTACCGGGAGCTGGTGGCGTGCACGCTGCGCGAGCCGCGCTGCCTCGGCTATGAACTGTTCGTCGACCAGAAGGATCCGGGCCACTTCATCTTCATCGAGCTGTGGCCCGACCGCGCCGCGCTCGACCTGCACTGTGCCAGCGAACACTTCCAGCGCCTGGTGCCACAGATCAATGCCTTCCAGTGTGCGCCGTGCCGGTTCCTGCTGATGGATGCCGTACGGGTGTAGTGCCTGCAGCGGGATGCACATGATCGCTGCGGCCATGCCGCCACAGCAACAGGCAGGCCGCAACCGTGCAGGACAGGCTCAGGACCAGCAGCGCGACTGCACCTTGCTGCAACACGGGCAACAACGCCCGTGCGTGCAGGTCGCCGCGCAGCTGTTCGGCGCGTAGACAGGAGGCCAGCGCCAGGCACCAGCCGATCAGGGCCGGAATGAACTTGCGTACCGCAACCGGGTTCCAGGCATTCATGGAGGTTACCTGCGTGAGTGGAGTGCGCGCAGTATTCGCGCGCGTCCTCTCACAGGCTGAGATCAGTCCTCCGCGGCGTCGGGATCGTCACCCGGAAGCTGGGACAACTCGCCCTGCACCTGCACGTTGTTGCGCCCCATCGCCTTGGCCCGGTAGCACTGGGCATCGGCCGCAGCCACCGCCTGGTCCACGCTCATGCCGCCGGCCAGCGGCGCGATACCGATGCTGGCACCGATCCGCAGCCGGTCCTGGTCCCACGGAATGGACAGCGCGGCCAGGGTGTGCAGCAGCTCGCCCCCGATGCGGGCCGCACGCCGCGGCGTGCAACCGGACAGGATGACCGCGAATTCGTCGCCGCCCAACCGTGCCACCACGTCCGAATCGCGCACGCCATGGCGCAGCACGCTGGCCACCGCCCACAGCACGGCATCGCCGGCCAGATGGCCCCAGGTGTCGTTGACCGGCTTGAAGCGGTCCAGATCGATGTACATCAGCGAGGCGGCCTGGCCGGTGCGCTCCACGCGGGTGATCGCCTGCTGCAGGTGCACCTCGAAACCGCGGCGGTTGCTCAGTTCGGTGAGCGGATCGATCTCGGCCAGGTGGCGGGCTTCGCGCTGGCGTGCCCGCTGCTGGGTGTCGTCGCGCAGCACCCACACCGCGCCGCGCACGTGGCCTTCGTCATCGCGCAGCCAGGCGCGGGTCAGGTCCACCGGCACCGTTGCCGTGCCCAGGCGCAGCAGCAGGTCGGCGTGCAGGTCCACCGCGTTGCTCTCCGGGTCCAGCAGCACCGTCACATCCAGTACCGAGCCGGGCGCGTACTCGGTGGTCAGCGCCAGCACGTCCTGCACCTTGTGCCCGGCCAGCGACAAGGCGCCATCACCGGCCAGGGTGCGCACCGCAGCAGCGTTGGCGTAGTCGATGCGGCCATCAAGGCTGACGCTGAGCACCAGGTCGGCCACCGCATCCAGCGTGATTCGGCTGCGTTGTTCACTCTCGAACAGGCGCTGCTCGCTGCTGCGCTGGGCGGTAATGTCCTGGATCTGCGACACGAAATGCAGCGGTTCGCCATGCTCGTTGCGCACCAGCGACACCGACAGCCGCGCCCAGATGATGCGGCCGTCGCGGTCGAGGTAGCGCTTTTCCAGGTGATAGTGGCTGCGTCGCCCGGCCAACAGGTCCTGTACCAGGGCCAGGTCGGTCTGCAGGTCATCGGGATGGGTCAGGCGCTGGAAATCGACCTGCAGCAGCTCTTCTCGCGGGTAGCCCAGTATCCGGCACAGCGCGTCGTTGACATCCAGCCAGCGTCCTTCCAGCGACACCAGTGCCATGCCCAGTGCGGCGGAGGTGAACGCGCCAGCGAACTTCTCTGCCGAAAGTCGTGCTTCGGCGCGTGCCTGCAGGATCTCGGTAATGTCGATGGCCATGCCGACGTAGCCGATGCGCGTTCCATCGGCACTCTCCATGCGGCTGATCGACAGGCGTACCTGGCGTGACTGGCCATCCTTGCGCAGCAGCGTCCACTGCCGCGAGTAGGTCTGCCCGTCGGCACGCGCGCTCAGCGCCTCGAACACGCCGGGAAGATTGCCATCAGCATCAGCCAGCGGCTGCAACCACGCTTTCAGTTCGGCTGGATCGTGGAAGGCGTCGAGCCGGCGCTGGCCGACCACCTCCGCCGCGCTGTAGCCCAGCAGGCGCTCCGCCCCCGTGTTGAACAGGGTGATGGTGCCATCGGTATCGGTGGCGATCACCGCCACCTCATCGGACGCATCGACCACGGCCTGCAGGCGTTGCCGGGTCTCGGCCGCGTCCTGCCTTGCCTGCTGCAGCTCGGTGACATCGGCATGGGCACCGGCCATCCACAGCGGCTTGCCCTGCCCGTCCCATTCAAAGACCCGGCCACGGTCCTGGATCCAGATCCACTGGCCGTTCCTGTGGCGCATGCGCAGCAGGCAGGCGTAGTTGTCGCTGCGCCCTTCGAAATGGTCGTCCAGCGCTGCATCGGACAGCGCAATGTCATCGGGATGGACCAGCTTCAGGAACGTCTTCTGGCAGATCGGTTCCAGCTCATCCAGGCGATAACCGACAATCTCGGCCCAGCGCGCATTGACCCGCATCTCGCCGGTCTGCACGTTCCATTCCCAGGTACCCGCAGCGGTACCGTCGATGATCATCGCCAGCCGGCGACGCTCTTCAGCCAACGCCTGCAGGCGGCGCTCCAGCAGTCCATTGCCGTGGGTGCCCTGGCCCGGCATCACTCCGGTCCCCTGCCGGCACGGGCAGGCGCCGACCGCAGCGAAGCACTGCGGCCTGCAACGAAGACGGCGGGTCGTGCTGGCGTCATGGTCCTCCCCAGCGACAGCGGGGAGGCCAAACGCCCCCCTCAGGCGCAAGTGTGCGCAATCACGGGGAAAACCGACAAGCCCCCCGCCCCGGATCAACCGTGACGGGGGGCACGATCCTCAGCTGCGCTTGGCCCGGGCAAAGGCTTCGGCCAGGGCATTGTTGGCCGGCGGCGCAGACTGGGCCGGACGGCCGCCAGCGCCCTGGCCGCGGTTCGGTCCACGGTTCTGGCCGCCAGCGTCACGGCGCGGCCCTTGGCCCTGGCCCCGCTCATCGCGCTGGCCCGGGCGGCTGGTGGCCTGGCCCGGGGTATCGTCCAGGCGCCGGGTCAGGGCGATGCGCTTGCGCGCCACGTCCACCTCCAGCACCTTCACCTTGACGATGTCACCGGCCTTGACCACGTCGCGCGGGTCCTTCACGAAGGTATCGGAGAGCGCCGAGATGTGGATCAGGCCGTCCTGGTGCACGCCGATATCGACAAAGGCCCCGAAGGCGGCCACGTTGCTGACCACGCCCTCCAGCACCATGCCCTCGCGCAGGTCCTTGATGTCCTCGACGCCCTCGGCGAAGCGCGCCGCCTTGAACTCCGGGCGCGGGTCGCGGCCCGGCTTTTCCAGTTCCTTCAGGATGTCGCGCACGGTCGGGACGCCAAAGGTGTCGTCGGTGAACTGTTCTGCCTTCAGGCCACGCAGGAAGCTGCCGTCACCGATCAGCGCCTTGATCGGGCGCGCGGTGCTGGCCACGATGCGCTCAACCACCGGATAGGCTTCGGGGTGTACCGCCGAGGCGTCCAGCGGCTGGTCGCCATCGGCGATGCGCAGGAAGCCGGCGCACTGCTCGAAGGTCTTCTCGCCCAGGCGCGCGACCTTCAGCAGGTCCTTGCGGCGCTTGAACGGGCCGTTGTCGTCGCGATGGCGCACGATGTTCTCGGCCACCGTGGCCGACAGGCCGGACACCCGGGACAGCAGCGCGGCCGAGGCGGTGTTGACATACACGCCGACCGCGTTCACGCAGTCCTCCACGCGCGCGTCCAGCGCCCGCGCCAGGCGGTACTGGTCCACGTCGTGCTGGTACTGGCCGACACCGATCGCCTTGGGTTCGATCTTGACCAGTTCGGCCAGCGGGTCCTGCAGGCGACGAGCGATCGATACCGCGCCACGCAGCGACACGTCCAGCCCCGGGAACTCCTTGGCCGCGAACTCGGAGGCCGAGTACACCGAGGCGCCCGCCTCGCTGACCACGACCTTCTGCAGCTTCGGGTTGGCGGCAGCCTTGATCGCTTCGCCGGCCAGCTTGTCGGTTTCGCGGCTGGCGGTGCCATTGCCGATCGCGATCAGCTCCACGTTGTGCTTGGCGCACAGCTGCTTGATCGTCTGCACCGACTGGTCCCACTGGCGACGTGGCTCATGCGGGTAGATGGTGTCGGTGGCGACCAGCTTGCCTGTGGCATCGACCACGGCGATCTTGCAGCCGGTACGGATGCCAGGGTCCAGGCCCAGCACAGTCTTCGGGCCGGCCGGTGCGGCCAGCAGCAGGTCCTTCAGGTTGTCGCCGAACACCGCGATGGCTTCGGCTTCGGCCTTTTCGCGGGCCTGGTTGAACAGGTCCAGCAGAAGATGGGTGTGCAGCTTGGCGCGCCAGGTCAGGCGGCAGGCATCCAGCAGCCAGCGGTCGGCGGCACGCCCCCGGTCGGCGATGCCGGCCTTGCGTGCCACCCGACCCTCGGCGTACTGGTGGCCCGCTTCGGCATCGCTGCCCGGGTCCAGTTCCAGGAACAGGATCTCTTCGCGGCGCGCGCGGAACAGCGCCAGCAACCGGTGCGAGGGAATCTTCGCCAGAGATTCGGCATGTTCGAAATAGTCGCGGTACTTGGCGCCTTCGGTTTCCTTGCCCTCGGCCACGCGGGCACGGATCACGCCGGTCTCGCCCAGCCAGGTGCGCAGCTCGCCAACCAACGCGGCATCTTCGCCCCAGCGCTCCATCAGGATCGCGCGGGCGCCTTCCAGCGCGGCCTTGGTGTCGGCCACACCCTTGTCGGTATCGACGAAGGTGGCCGCGAACGTCTGCGGGTCCTGCGTCGGATCGGCCAGCAGGCCATCGGCCAGCGGCTCCAGACCGGCCTCGCGGGCGATCTGGGCGCGGGTACGTCGCTTGGGCTTGTAAGGCAGGTACAGGTCTTCCAGCCGGCTCTTGGTATCGGCGGCCAGGATGTCATTGCGCAGCTCGTCGCTGAGCTTGCCCTGCTCGCCGATGCTGGCCAGCACCGCCGCACGGCGGTCCTCCAGCTCGCGCAGGTAGGTCAGCCGGGTTTCCAGGTTGCGCAGCTGGGTGTCGTCCAGGCCACCGGTCACTTCCTTGCGGTAGCGCGCGATGAACGGAACGCTGGCGCCCTCGTCGAGCAGGCCGACGGCGGCGCGTACCTGGGCGGACTGGGCACCGATCTCGTCGGCGATGGTCTGGGCGATCTGCTGGGCGAGCGCGCTCTGGGCGTTCTTGGCGTCGTGCATTGCTTCAGGTCTGAGCCGCGTTACGGGAAGACCCCATTCTGGCAACCGACGACGGAGCCGGACAAGGCATTGACAGGGGACGAGGTACAGCGGCGTAGCCGGAGTGGACGCCGGCATCCTGGCAAAGAGCGGGCCCGGACTGGCCCGGGGCTGGGATGCCGGCGCGGGCGCGCGATGGTGGGCGCGCCCTGCCGCGTGTTGCGAAGGTCAGCGGTAGTGGCGGGCAGCGCGCTGCATGACGATCTCGTCACGCATGCCTTCCAGGGCCATCAGGCGGACCTTGCCGACACCCTGCAGTTCCATGAACCGCTCCGTGTAGAACTCCGGCCCCAGCGCGGTGTCGGCGCGGGATTTGCTGAAGCCGTAGGGCACCACGCCCTTCTCGCCATCCTTGCTACCACCGACATAAAGAACGATTGCCATGTGATGTATTCCTCCAAATTGCTACTGCGTACTGCACTCGATGAGCGATGCTGCGAGCTCATCGGGGGAGAGCTTACCGCGTCGAACCTGACTGGAACGTCACGAAGGCTAATGACGATCGGTTGCATGCAGATGACTGCGGGATCGCAGCAGAATGCTTACGGATCCTTAACTTCCGGCTAACGAATCCGTTGGGGATTCCCGCCAACGGCGCAGCCCCTCGTGGGTGGTCGTGTAACGCGTTTGATGTGATTGGGCCGGGCGAGGTGGGTGCGCGGGACACGCCGTGAACCCGTCCCTGGGGGCTCGATGGCGCCATCCATGGCGCCAACGGTCCCGCGCACCCACCCCGCCCGACCCCCGACAGTTTTCGGGCACGTCCAGCCACGGAAAAGAAAAAAGAAGACCAAAAGCAAAAGCGGAATGGCCGGCTCGCTTCTTGTAGAGCCGAGCCCACGCTCGGCTGCTTTCCGGCCAGTCCGCGAAGCCGAGCGCAGGCTCGGCTCTACACGAGCAAGCGCAGCGCGCGACCCGCTTCTGCTGTTCTTTATCTCTTCCGTGGCTGGACGCGCACGGAATCTGTCAGCGGCCGGGTGTGTGGGGGTGGCGGGGTATCCGCGGCATGGGTCGGGCGCATGCGCCCGACGGGTTGGGCAGGACGCCCAACCCCGGTCTTGCCGTGTGCGCAGGACAGCGCACACGTGCAAGCCGCGGCCAAGCCCCCATGGATGGGGTCACGGCGTCCGCGCTGGCCCCAGCCACCCGGCCAGCCCCCAGGAAGCAGGCATTCCGCGCCCAAGCCACGAGGGGCTGTGCCGTTGGCTGGAAACTACGGCCACCAGCCGTGCCCGAACCGGGCGAAATGATCGGCCGCCCGCTCGAACGGATTGCGCGCACTCACCCCGCCACACAGCAGGTACACCGGCAGGTACAGCGGCCCCAGCACCATGTACTGGTAGACATGCGCACGCTCATGGTCGTCCAGCCGGATCAGCGGCTCCACGCCCCACCCCGCCTGATGCGCGTAGGTCCGGCAGGAAATGCCAAGATCGTGGCCCGTGTGCAGGATCACATTGCCCAAGGTGATCGCCCCACCCGGCCCCCACGGCCAACGGTCGAACACCAGCGCGCAGTCACGCCCGCTCCAGCGCAATGTCGCGCCGCCGAGCATGCCGGCCAACCCACCCATCAGGCCGATCAGGGTGTTGGGCAGGGTCCACACCGCGCCCAGCACCTGCAGCGCGCGCAGCCAGATCGGCCAAGGCCGGGAGGCGGTGTTCAATCGGCCTCGTTCGGCATCAGCAGCCACAGGATCAGGTAGACCAGGATGCCGGGGAAGGCCGCCGAGGCCAGCGACAGCAGCACGTAGACCACCCGCAGGAGGGTGGCATTCCAGCCGAAGCGATGGGCAATGCCACCCATCACGCCGGCGATCATGCGGTCGTTCAATGAACGCGACAGTGTCTTGGGCGTGGTGTTCATGGCGGCGGCTCCGGGCAACGGACAGGGCAGTCGAGCGTGGCTCGACTCTACACTCTGCCCATGTCTACGGCGTGCGGTGACGCAGCGCCTGCAGGCGCGCACCGAACCAGGCGGCTGCGGTCTGTTCAGGCTGCCCCGGGCACTGGATGCGATAGGGTTTGCCGCTCATGCTGCTCTGGCTGGCGGCGCGCTCGATGAACTGCTCGGCGCTGTCCACCATGTCCTTCTTCAGCAGATAGTCGTACTTGCGCTGCAGATGCGCGCGCGCATCGCCGCCGTCGTACCAGCTGCCATTGCGCTGGAACCGGCACTGGGAGCCGTCCAGGCTGGCGATCAACTGGGCGATCTCCCGCCGTGCATCCGCACTGGGTGCGGCCTGGGCAAGGGGCGCTGCCAGCAGTACCGCAAGAATCAACAAAATCCGGTACGTCATCATCCCTCCAAGTCAGTCGAGCAGGGCTCGACTCTACAGGTCGCGCGCCTTCAGCCAACCATCGATCGTGGCCGGCACTTCGCGCTGCGCGCGCCCGGACACGTAGATGCCGATATGGCCACCGCGGAAGCTGGACTCGGTGTAGTCGTCCGTGCCCAGGCGCCCGCGCATCGCGCGCGAGGCGTCCGGCGGCACCAGATGATCCTGCTCGGCGTAGATGTTCAGCACCGGCAGCGTCACCTGCGACAGGTCCACTGCTTCCTCGCCGATCCTTACCGTGCCCTTCATCAGGCCATTGGCCTGGTAGAACTGCTTGATGAAATCGCGGAACGCCTCGCCCGCCAGGTCCGGCGAATCGAAGATCCACTTCTCCATGCGCAGGAAGTCCTCCAGCGCCGCCTTGTCATCGAGGATGTCGAGCAGGCCGACGTACTTCTGCACGTTCAGGCGGAACGGCTTGAGCATCAGGTAGCTGGCGTTCATCAGGTCGGCCGGGATGTTGCCCAGCGTATCGACCAGCAGGTCCACGTCCACCTGCCGCGCCCAGTGCGAGAGCATGTTGTCGGCGGTCTGGAAATCGACCGGGGTGACCATGGTGATCAGCTTGCCCAGCTTCTGTTGGCGCAACGCTGCGTAGCAGAGTGCGAACACGCCGCCTTGGCAGATGCCGAGCAGGTCGACCGGGCCACCACTGCGCACGCGCAGCGCATCGACCGCTCCGTCGATGTAGCGCAGCAGGTAGTCCTCCAGGGTCTGGAAGCGTTCGGACCGGTCCGGGTAGCCCCAGTCCAGCACGTACACGTCCTGGCCCAGCGCCAGCAGCTTCTGCACCAGCGAACGGTCGGCCTGCAGGTCGACCATGTACGGCCGGTTGACCAGCGCGTAGACGATCAGCAGCGGCGTGCGCCGGGTCGGCGCCTGCTCACCGACGAAGCGATACAGCACCACCTTGCCGTCGCGCCAGACTTCCTCGCGCGCGGTCACGCCATAGTCCACGTCTTCCACCTGCGGCAGCAGCTTCAGCCCTTCCATCAGCTTGCGCTGCATGGCCAGGCTCTCCTGCATCAGGTCATCGGCGTTGAAGCCCAATGGTCCCTTCATCGGTCACGCGCCCGAGCGGAAGCGCGAGGTGCGGCCTTCTTCGCAGATGTCTTCTTTGCAGATGTCCTCTTCGCAGGCGCCTTCTTTGCCGGCGCGGCCTTCTTCGCGGCCTTGCGCGCAGTTGGCTTCACCTTCGCCGGCGCCGGCTGCGCCACCGGATCGACCTCAGCGGTTCCAGCCAGCACAGCCACCTGCGCCTGCAGGCGGCGCAGGCTGCGCTCCAGCTCGGCGATGCGGCGGTGTGCGGCATCCATCTCGCTCCGGGTCGGCAGGCCGATCCGTTCACTCATCTGTTCCACCTCCCGCTGCAGGCCGGCGCGCAGGCGCATCTGCGCGTTGCCCAGCGAGGCGTACACCTGCTGGAACGGTTCGGACATGGCGACCTTGGCGTAGGCCTCCTCGGCAACTTCGATCCACAGGTCGAACATCGCGCGGGCGCTGGTCAGCTGGCTGCCGGGCTGTTCGTGCTCGGCCAGGCGCTGCTCGAACAGCGCAAAGGCTTCGTCCAGTGCCTGCTTGATCTGATCGACATAGGCGCGCGAATGCTGCTGGTATTCCTCCTGCGCACGCAGCAGGGCCTGCCAGCGCGCCTGGTGCTCGCGGCCGGGGCCGAATGCCGGGCTCTGCAGCCACGGGCCCGCCTGCAGCTGGAGCTGCTGCAGCCAGGCGGCGAATTCGGGTACCGCGGCGCCGGCGTGCGTGCTGCCACGGGCGCCCTGCAGCATCCACTGGAGCATGCCGTCGCCCTGCCCCTGCACCGCCTCGCGCCAGGCCTGGGCCACATCGGCACTGCTGGCGTCGCGGCCCGCAAACCGTGCGGCGACCTCCTGCATGGTGCCGTACCAGCTGCCCGCCTGTTCGCGGAACCGGCGCACGGCATCTTCCGGCGCGCCCTGCGCCTGCTCGGGCAACAGCTGGCCCCACCAGTCGAACAACCGCTGCCAACTGCCGGGATCGTCACCGGCGGGTGCGCCGGGCGTGCTCGCATGGCGCAGGGCATCGCCCCAGGCGCCGAAATACTGCCGGGCCAGGGTTTCGAAATCGCTGCTGCCGGTGTCGTGGGCCGAGCTGGTCATCGCAGGCCTCCGCAGGGCTGGCTCATGGCTTGGGAATACGCAAGGTCTTGCTGATCATCAGCGACCCGGACAGGGCGAACAACAGCACCATCGGGTGCAGCTGCCACGGGCCGATCTGCCACTGGCCGAACCAGATGTTCTGGCCGATGGCATCGGTGCCGGCGGCAATCGCCAGTACGATCACCAGCACCAGGCTGGTCGGGATCGGGGTGCCCTCGAAATACGTGACCTTGCCCTCGTCGCCGGCGAGCGCCTCGGCAGTGACGTTGTAGCGTGCCAGGCGGCTGACGCCGCAGCAGACGAAGTAGCTCAGCACCAGCCAGTCCCATCCGCCCTGCATGCCGCAGGCATAGGCCAGCGCCGCCGGCGCCACGCCGAAGGAGATCACGTCGGACAGCGAGTCCAGCTCGCGGCCCAGGGTGGAGCTGGACTTGCGCCAGCGCGCGATGCGCCCGTCGAGGGCGTCGAAGATGAAGGCCAGCGGGATCAGCGCCATGCCGAACAGCAGATAGCCGCGCTCGCCGTCCTGCAGGAAGCGCATCGCGGCAAAGACCGCACCGGTG
The DNA here is from genome assembly GCF_059368215.1 of Stenotrophomonas sp. YJH_SMC_123. Taxonomy (NCBI): domain Bacteria; kingdom Pseudomonadati; phylum Pseudomonadota; class Gammaproteobacteria; order Lysobacterales; family Lysobacteraceae; genus Stenotrophomonas; species Stenotrophomonas sp. YJH_SMC_123. The sequence goes on along the minus strand of NZ_JCAFRM010000006.1, from coordinate 24,087 downwards.
CCGCAGAAAGCATTGGCCAGGGTGAACCAGTCGGCCAGCTGGAATTCGCGCAGCATCGAGAAGTGACGTTTCATGGGGTCTCACGGAGCATCAAGGCCCACAGGTTACCGCGAGCGCCGCCGCTGGCGACAGCGCTGGCTCAGCCGATCCTTCACCGCCCCCTCACCCGTCGTCACCGGCGGTGAATTTTTCGCCACCCATCTTGACAGCCTAGGGGGGTGGCGCCTGTAGGGGCTTATCCACAAAGTTGCCCACGCGTAATCCACACCCCCTGTGGACAACCAGATCTCACCGACTGCGACGGTGGACATTTCCTCATCACTCTTCCGCGGGGTTTCCCTACTTCCCAAGCCGCAGAGTCGGCGCTATGGTCACCGGCGGGCCCGCCGCCGCCGCGTCCGATTCCTGGTGACGGGCGGCGATGATGCCGGATGCTTCCACCTGCCGCTGGCGCAGCGGCCCTGAAGTGGTAGAGCCGGCCGCTGGCCGGCTGCCCCGACCGTTCCGCGTTGCCGGCCAGCGGCCGGCACTACCCAGCCTGCACCCGCCGCCAGCGCTCGAAACAGAACACCTGCATCACCAGCATCGCCAGCAACCCCAGCGGCCACGCCCACCACACGCCGGCCAGCCCGTGCTGCGCCTGCATCCACATCGCCAGCGGCAGCTCCAGCAGCAATACCGCCGCCATGCCCAGCAGCGCTGGCCGCCATACCGTGCCACTGCCGCGCATCACTCCTACCAGCACGGTGCTGCCGCCCATCGCCAGCACGCCCCATGCCACCGTGCGCAACTGCAGCGTCGCCAGTTCACGCGCTTCGGCAGCCACCAGGATCAGGCCGGTCAGCCAGGGCGCAAGCGCCATCACCAGCAGCACCACTGCACTCAGCATCGCCAGTCCAAGCAGCACGCCGGTGCGGGCGATGGCCGGCAGCCGTGCCGTACGCCCTGCACCCATCGCATGCGCCGCGAGGATGGTGGCGGTAATGCCCAGCGACATCGCCGGCAGCTGCACCCAGCTCATCAACTGGTTGACCGCACCGTAGGCGGCCGTGGCCGTGTAGCCGTAGCGGTTGATCCAGCCCAGCAATACGATCTCGGCAATGGCCAGGCTGAGCATCTGCAGCGAAGACGGTACGCCGATGCGCAGCATCGCGCGGATGAGCGCGCCATCGAAACGGATGGCACGCAACTGCTCGCGCCGTGGCGCCAGGGGATGTCCTACCCGATGCCAGCGCCACAGCAACCAGCCCAGGGCCAACAATGAGGCAAACGCCGCCGATACAGCCGCACTGGCCGACCCCAGCCGCGGCAGGCCGGTCCAGCCCAGGATCAGCAGCGGCGTGCACAGCAGGCCGACCACCGTGGCCAGCAGCAGCGCCTGCAGCGGCGTCTTTGCATCGCCCACTGCGCGGCTCACGGCAGTGGCCAGCCACAGCAGGAAGAACACCGGAGCCGCCAGCAACAGCACGCGCGCGTACACGATGGACTCGCCGAGGATCGCTGCCGGCGTGCCCAGTGCCGCCAGCAGCTGTGGCGCGAAACCGCCGCCCAAGGCCATCACCAGCACCGACAACAGCAGGATCAGCGCCACCGCGCTGCCGGCCACCGCGCGCGCCTGTTGCGGGCGGCCCGCGCCCCAGGCCTGGCCGATCAGCACCATCGCGCCCGTGGCCAGGCCCATCACCAGGGCCAGCAGCAGGAAAAAGACCGGGAAGAACGCCGCGGCCGCAGCCACCGCCTGTGTGCCAAGCAGGTGGCCGAGATAGATGTTGTCCAGCGTGCCTGCGGCCAGCTGCAACGCATTGGTCAGCAGCATCGGCAGCAGCAGCGTCAGGTAGGTGCGCCACAGCGGGGGTGCTGCCGGAGGTGTCGGATGTACAGGGGGGCTCATGGGATTCTCTGGGCAAGGCGCCGCCCTGCCCGGCGTTTCCGCCAGCAAAGCAAGCACAGGGGAAGCGGGCCGCGGCCCGCGATCAGATGACGCCGTCGCTCAGCAACGGCGCGATGGCTCAGCCGTCAGCGTCTTCGAACGCCAGGCGCAGGGCGTGGTCGCGCACATCCCTGGGCCAGGAATGCAGCGCCGCTTCCAGGCCCGCGCGGTCATGCGCGAACAGCACCCGAATGGCCTCCTCGAAGCCCGGCAGGTCACCGGCGATGGCCTGCAGGAAGTGATAGGTACGCTCGCTGTGGCGGCGCTGCCGGTCCTCGTCGGCACCGGCACGGCTGGCCGCTTCCACCAGCCTGCGCAGCACCACCGAGGCCCCACCCGGCTGTTCGGCCAACCACGCCCAATGCCGCGGCAGCAGCGTCACTTCGCGGGCGACCACGCCCAGTCGGGGGCGGCCACGGCCACGCGGGGTTGCGGGCGCCTCTCCGGTAGTGACGTCGGCATCCGCCTCCACGGCGGAGGGAAACGCTTCGGTCACCCGCGCCAGCAGCTCTGTGTCGCTGCCGCGCGTGTCGAAATCGCGGGTTCGCCCGCTGGCGTTGTCGAACACCAGCAGCGGACCGGCTGCGTTGTCGGCACGCAGCTGTTTCAACGCCAGCGCTGCCACTTCCGGGGTACCGGAAGCGACCAGGCGATGGCCGTCGAAACAGCTGAAGGGAGGAAGTCGGGACACAGGCATGGCAATGGCATCAGAGGCGATGCGCGAATATTGCCCGGGTAATTTCACCGAGTCAATATTATCCGGGTATTAATTTGCCAGAAGAGCGTGCCAACCAAGGTTGGCACCCACCCGATTCGTCACCTCACAGCCGGCTGTAGGACCAACTGACCATGCGGCCGTCCTTGTACGGCATCACGCCGTGGAACGGGCGCGGGTCGGCGTCGAACACCAGCGGCAGGAAGTTGCGGTCGCCCTCCCACATCGGCAGCGTGTCCAGCTTGTCCAGGTCCACCCACTCCAGCGTGCCCTCGTGGTTGCCGCCGTGCGGGGTGCCTTCGAAAGTATCGATGACGAACACGAAGCCCAGCCAGTCTTCACCGTGCTTGCCGAAGCCCGGCCAGCTGAGGGTGCCGCGCAGGCGCATGCCGGTGCAGTCGATGCCGGCTTCCTCGGCGATCTCGCGACGCATGCTGGATGCCACGTCCTCGTCCGCTTCGATCTTGCCGCCCAGCCCGTTGTACTTGCCCAGGTGGTGGTCACCCGGACGGGTGTTGCGGTGGATCATCAGCACCTGGCGACGATCAGGCGACAGCACGTAGCCCAGGGTGGCGACGATCGGGGTGTACGGCATGGGCGGCATCCAGCGGCAGGTCAGCCGTGGATTATGGCCGATCAGCGCACCAGCGACAGGCGGCGCTCGGCGGGTGTGCCTGCGCCATCGGGATCGCGGCGCAGGGTGGCCACGCCGTGGCCGCGCTCAGCCAGGTATTCCAGCCACTTGCCGAGGAAGGTGTTCATCCGCATGCGGTGGCTGATCAGCTCGGCCGGCGGCGGGTACAGGCCCATCGTGTCCTGCCAGCGGCGGCCGACGTAGCAATGGGTGGTCTCGGCCTGGCGTGCGTCACGGTAAAGGCGCACATACGCCGAGGGATCCGGCTCACCGGTGACCGGGTCGGCCAGGTCGTAGGTCAGGCGCAGTTCCACCGTGTAGCGGTGGCACTCGATCACGTCCAGGCGTACGTCCAGGCCGTCGCCGATCGAGGAAATGTAGCTGCCCGCCACCAATCCGGCCGGTTCGAACAGGCGCACCAGATGGCGGTAGTTCTCCGCGTACAGGCCCATGAGCCAGCTCAACCGGCTCAGGCGGGGAATACGTTCGGTGCGGGGCGAGGCTTGGGCCATGGGTCGATCCTACACGTTGGTGCTTCAACGTGGGGGCGCCTCAAGCCACAGCCAACCCGACAACGACGATCCCCGTGTAGAGCCGAGCCCATGCTCGGCTGCTGTTCGGGAAGAACCCGGCGGCCCAGCCGAGCGTGGGCTCGGCTCTACAGGGCGAAGTGCGGCGCGCCGGAACGGATCAATACAGCTCGCGCTGCAGCCCCAGCGTGGCCAGCACCTTGCTGGAAATCTCCTCGATCGAGGTATGCGTGGTGCTCAGGGTCGGGATCCGCTCCATGCGGAACATGGTCTCGGCCGCAGCCACCTCGCGCTTGCAGGTCTCCAGGTTGGCGTAGCGCGAGTTCGGACGGCGCTCCTGGCGGATCTGCTGCAGCCGGTCCGGATCGATGGTCAGGCCGAACAGCTTGCGCCGGTAATTGCGCAGTCGCGGCGGCAGGCGATCGCTTTCCAGGTCTTCGTCGGTCAGCGGGTAGTTGGCCGCGCGTACCCCGTAATGCAGGGCCAGGTAGATGCAGGTCGGCGTCTTGCCCGCGCGCGACACCGCCACCAGGATCACGTCGGCATCGTCGTAGTTCACCGCGATGCCGTCGTCATGGGTCAGGGCGAAGTTCATCGCGTTGATGCGACGGTGGTAGGTATCGAAATCGACCATGCCGTGGGCCTGGCCGACCCGGGCCAGGCGCGGGCTGGCCAGTTCACGCTCCAGCGGCTCGATGAACGGCGCGAACACATCCAGCATCAGCGCCCCGCTGTCGGCCAGGATCAGGCTCAGGCTCTGGTCCACGCAGGAGTTCACCACGATCGGCCGGACCTGGTAGCGCTCCCCTGCCGCCTGGATCCGGGCACAGGCTTCACGCGCTTTTTCGGGGTCGTCGACAAACGACATGCGGTCGGTAATGAAGCTGAACCCGGAGAACTGGGTCAGCAGGCTATGCCCAATGGTTTCAGCGGTGATACCGGTTCCATCGGAAACGTAGAACACCGGACGGATGGTCGACATGCGCGCTTTTACCCCCTACGAAGCTTAAAAAGGCCGCCAGCACAAGCTTGTGCCGACGGTGCTCTGCCCGGCATCATATCGGCTTCTTCCTACGGACGCGGCCACTCAGCCCGCCTCGGGCGATGGCCAAACGGAGCATCGCGCTTGAACGAGAACATCCTGTGGTTGCACGAACTGCGTCTGGCCGATCTGGCCCGCGTAGGCGGCAAGAATTCGTCGCTGGGCGAGATGATCGGCAACCTAGCCGGTCTGGGCGTTTCGGTGCCGGGCGGTTATGCCACCACCGCTGAAGCCTTCAAGGACTTCATTGCGCACAACGATCTGTCCAAGCGCATCTTCGACAGGCTGGCCACGCTGGACGTCGAGGACGTCAACGCGCTGACCGCCGCCGGCAAGGAAATCCGCAGCTGGGTGATCGATGCGCCGCTGCAGCCGCAGCTGGACCAGGACATCCGCACCGCTTACGCCAAGCTGAGCGCCGACAACGGCGGCGGCGATGTGGCCGTGGCCGTGCGTTCCTCGGCCACCGCCGAGGATCTGCCGGATGCCTCCTTCGCCGGCCAGCAGGAAACCTTCCTCAACGTCACCGGTGCCGACGACGTCGTGCACAAGGTCAAGGAAGTGTTCGCCTCGCTGTACAACGACCGCGCCATCGCCTACCGCGTGCACCACGGGTTCAAGCATGAGGATGTGTTCCTGTCCGCCGGCGTGCAGCTGATGGTGCGTTCGGGCGTCGGTTCGTCCGGCGTGCTGTTCACCTTGGACACCGAGTCCGGCTTCCGCGACGTGGTGTTCGTCACCTCTTCGTTCGGCCTTGGCGAAATGGTCGTGCAGGGCGCGGTCAATCCCGACGAGTACTACGTCTACAAGCCCACCCTGCAGGCCGGCAAGCCGGCGATCCTGCGCCGCTCGCTCGGCAGCAAGGCGATCCGCATGGTGTATTCCGATGTTCCGGGTGAGCGCGTCAGGATCGAGGACACCCCGGCCGAGCTGCGCAACACCTTCTCGATCAGCGACGAGGACGTGCAGGAACTGTCCAAGCAGGCGCTGGTCATCGAAAAGCACTACGGCCGCCCGATGGACATCGAGTGGGCCAAGGACGGTGTCAGCGGCAAGCTGTTCATCGTGCAGGCGCGCCCGGAAACGGTGAAGTCGCGCAGCCACGCCACCCAGATCGAGCGCTTCGCGCTGACCGAGAAGGGCGGCAACGTGCTGGCCGAAGGCCGCGCCGTCGGCGCCAAGATCGGCTCGGGCGTGGCCCGCGTGGTGAAGACGCTGGACGACATGAACCGCGTGCAGCCGGGCGACGTACTGATCGCCGACATGACCGATCCCGATTGGGAACCGGTGATGAAGCGCGCTTCGGCCATCGTCACCAACCGTGGCGGCCGTACCTGCCACGCCGCGATCATCGCGCGCGAGCTGGGCGTGCCGGCCGTGGTCGGTTCGGGCAACGCCACCAAGGTGATCGAAGATGGCCAGCTGGTCACCGTCAGCTGCGCTGAAGGTGATACCGGCTTCATCTACGAAGGAAAGCTCGGCTTCGAGCGCACCACCACCGATCTGGGCAACATGCCGCCGGCACCGCTGAAGATCATGATGAACGTGGCCAACCCGGAACGTGCCTTCGACTTCGGCCAGCTGCCGAACGCCGGCATCGGCCTGGCCCGCCTGGAAATGATCATCGCCAGCCACATTGGCATCCACCCGAACGCGCTGCTGGAATACGACCGCCAGGATGCGGCGACCAAGAAGAAGATCGACGAGAAGATCGCCGGCTACGGTGATCCTGTCAGCTTCTACGTGGACCGCCTGGCCGAAGGCATCGCCACGCTCACCGCCTCGGTTGCACCGAACCCGGTGATCGTGCGCCTGTCGGACTTCAAGTCCAACGAGTACGCCAACCTGATCGGCGGCAGCAACTACGAGCCGCACGAAGAAAACCCGATGATCGGCTTCCGCGGCGCCAGCCGTTACGTCGACCCGAGCTTCTCGGCCGCCTTCGCGCTGGAGTGCAAGGCCGTGCTGCGCGTGCGCAACGAAATGGGCCTGGACAACCTGTGGGTCATGATTCCGTTCGTGCGCACCCTGGAAGAAGGCCGCAAGGTCGTCGAGGTGCTGGAACAGAACGGCCTGAAGCAGGGCGAGAACGGCCTGAAGATCATCATGATGTGCGAAGTGCCGTCCAACGCACTGCTCGCCGATGAGTTCCTGGAGATCTTCGACGGCTTCTCGATCGGCTCCAACGACCTGACCCAGCTCAGCCTGGGCCTGGACCGCGACTCGTCGATCGTCGCGCACCTGTTCGACGAACGGAACCCGGCAGTGAAGAAGCTGCTGTCGATGGCGATCAAGGCCGCACGCGCCAAGGGCAAGTACGTTGGCATCTGCGGCCAGGGCCCGTCCGATCACCCGGATCTGGCCGAATGGCTGATGCAGGAAGGCATCGAGTCGGTGTCGCTGAACCCGGACACCGTGGTCGATACCTGGCTGCGCCTGGCCAAGCTGAAGGCCAACGGCTGATGCCGTGATGGGCTGACGTCGCTTTCATCGACGTCCGCCCATACTGCTGCTGCACGCAAGCCCCGCCTCTGCGGGGCTTGCTGTTTCTGGCGTCCACGCACGCCCTGCCCCACGCAGACATCGCTACGCAGCAAAGGACTTCCGCATGATCGCCGCCGCACCTCCCGCCCCCGCCGCAACGCCCTGGTTCCACTCGCTCAACTGGCAGCGCCTGCTGGAAACCTACGGTGTGCCGTTACTGGCCGCCATCGTAGTGCTGCTGGTGGGCCTGTGGGTGGCGCGTCGCCTGTCCAATGCGATGCCGCGCGCCACAGCGCGCATGGGCGTGGACCCGATGCTGGGCAGCTTCCTGCGCAACGTGGTGTACGCCGCATCGCTGGTGATCGTGGTGGTGCTGGCCATCGGCACGCTGGGCGTGCAGATCACTCCGCTGCTGGCCGTGCTCGGCACCGCCGGCCTGGCCGTCGGCCTTGCCCTGAAGGATTCGCTGTCCAACATCGCCTCGGGCGTGATGCTGGTGACGCTGCGGCCGTTCCGCGTGGGCGATGTGGTCACCGTGGCCGGACAGACCGGCACGGTGCGCGAAGTGCGCATCTTCCAGACCGTCATCACCGGTGCCGACAACCAGCACACCACCATTCCGAACACGCTGATCACCGCCGCACCGATCATCAACCTCACCGCCGAGCCGACCCGCCGCGTCGAACTGGTGATCGGCATCGGCTACGAAGACAACATCCAGCTGGCACGCGACACCGCGCTGGCGCTGATGAAGGCCGACCCGCGCGTGCTGCAGACGCCGGCACCGGACGTGGTGGTGTACGAGTTGGGTGCGCACGCGATCAACCTCGGCATCCGTTGCTACGTGAAGTCGGCCGACTGGTTCGGCACCAAGGTCACGCTGCTGGAGCAGCTGAAGCTGGGCTTTGACAAGGCCGGCATCAACATCCCGTACCCGCAGCAGGACATGCACCTGTACCTGCATGGAAAGGATGGCGCTGTGGTCGAGGCCGATGCGCTGGTGCGCGACAAGCCCTGATCCATGCCGGTAGTGCCGACCAACGGTCGGCACCCACCCATCGGCGATACGACATTGAAATGCCGGCCAGCGGCCGGCACTACCCCTCGCCCACTGATAGTGCCGGCCGCTGGCCGGCCGCGCCCAGGATCAGGCCGCGACGCTCTCTTCCAGCGTCGGATAATCGGTGAAGCCCGCCGCGCCACCGCCAAAGAATGTCGCACGATCCGGCGGATTCAGTTCCGCACCCAGGCGCAGGCGCTCAGGCAGATCCGGGTTGGCGATGAACGGGCGACCGAAGCCGATCAGGTCGGCCCAGCCTTCAGCCAGTGCCTGCTCGGCACGTTCGGCGGTGTACTTGCCGGCATAGATCAGCGTACCCGGGTAGACCATGCGCAGCGCCTCCTTGAACGCCACCGGCATCAGCGGTGCATCATCCCAGTCGGCCTCGGCGATGTGCAGGTAACCGACGCCGAGCTCACCCAACAGGTGGGCTGCCGCCAGATAGGTCGCCTGCGGCGTATCGTCCACCGCGCCCTGCAACGTGGTCAGTGGCGCCAGGCGCACGCCGACGCGATCACCACCGGCCACCGCAACCACCGCCTGCACCACCTCGCGCAGGAACCGCAGGCGGTTCTGCAACGCGCCGCCATAGCCGTCGGTGCGCTGGTTGGCCTGCGAGTCGATGAACTGGTTGATCAGGTAGCCATTGGCACCGTGCAACTCCACGCCATCGAAGCCTGCGTCCAGCGCGTTGCGTGCCGCCTGGGCGTAGTCGGCGACGATGCCCGGAATCTCGTCTTCGCGCAGCGCGCGCGGCATCGAATGCTGGATCATTTCGCCCACACCCGCTTCCGGGCCTGCACCCGTCGGGTCGACAAACACCTTCACGCCTTCGGCCAGCAACGCCGACGACGACACCGGTGCGGCGCCACCGGGCTGCAGGGCCACGTGCGAGACCCGGCCCACGTGCCACAGCTGGGCGTAGATGCGACCGCCAGCGGCGTGCACGGCATCGGTCACCCGGCGCCAGCCCTGCACCTGTTCCGGGCTGTGGATGCCCGGGGTCCAGGCATAACCCTGGCCCTGCGGGCTGATCTGGGTACCTTCGCTGACGATCAGGCCGGCGCTGGCGCGCTGCGCGTAATAGGCGGTCATTTCGGCAGTGGGCACGTTGCCGGCCGACGAGCGCGAGCGGGTCATCGGCGGCATCACGATGCGATTGGGCAGGGTCAAGGCGCCCAAGCGGTGGGGAGTGAACAACATGGCGGCGATCTCTTGCGGGGGGAGTGCCGCCAAGAATGGGGATGGCGCCCGCCAGGCAACAGGCACGCACTGGCAAAACAGTTGTTCCCCCAAGGCAAGGATGACCGGCCGGGGGGCAGAGCCCCTTCCTGGAGAACGGGATCCGACCCCGCGCGCAACCGGGGTCGGATCCCTTTGCAACGCAAAGGGCTCCGACCCCGAAGCCGGTTACAGCGTGGGCTCGATCAGCACGCCGCCATGCGCCACGCGGTCATAGCAGGTGCGCACCACATCTTCCCCATACTTCAACTCCAGCCGGCGCACGATGAAGTGACCACGCGCCATGTCCTGGTAGTAGTCGGTGAACATGGTGTTCAGTGTTGCACCGACGGCGGCACCGACGATCGGCACCGCCTGCGCAGCGAATTTCTCGGTAACCACCACGCCGAAGCGCGCCGCCACCTTTTCCACCATCTTCGCCAGCAGCTTGCCAGCTTCCTTTGGCGCCACGCCCAGGGTCAGGTCGCGGCCGGTCACCACGCGCCCGGCCAGCTCGGCCGACAGGTGGCGCATCACATCCGTGGTGAAGCCGCGGGCCAGGTAGTAGCCGGTCTCGCTGGCATCATCGCGCGGCGAGTTGCCGCCCAACGCGAACACCTCCAGGCACGCCTGGCGGGTGCTGAACTCGGACAGGTCGAAGCCCTCGCTGCGGGCCACGTCGGCCACCGCACGCATCATGATGGTGGTCGACACCGGCAGCTCGATGAACAAGGCCGCGAAGCCGAAGGCCCCACCGACCGCGCCCGAGGTGGCCGCCGCCAGTTTGTGCCAGCGGGTGGACGCCCCCTTGCCGGGGGTGTTGTCCATGCTCCACAGCGCGGCCTGTGCCGATTTGCTCAGCGCCGCCTGCACGGCGCCGTGGATGCGGTTGGAGACCGAGCTGGGCAGCGCCTTCACCGCGAACTCCAGCGGCGTGCCGACCAGGTTGGCCATGCGCGCGGTCAGGGTCGGCGCTTCCAGCAGGGCCACCGCGCGCTGCAGGTCGGACCAGTCGCGGGCGTCATGGGCGATGTCGCGGGGGAGCAGGATCGGCTCGTTCATGGCGCCGATCTTAGCGCCAGGAAGTTGAACGGTTCGTCGCGGGGTACGACAGAGGGGTCAGAGCCCTTTCCGCAGGAAAGGGATCCGACCCCGGCGCCTTGCCGGCCAGCGGCCGGCACTACCCGTTGGCGTGTCATCCGATAGCGCCGGGCCATGCCCGGCGTCGTTGTTCAGGCAACCGGCAGCCCCGACAGCGCTCCCATGAACTGGCGGTAGTGGCGCAGCTCAGCGATCGAATCGTGCACGTCGCTCAGCGCAGTGTGGTTGCTGTTCTTGCCGACGCCGGCGGCCACGCTCGGCGCCCAGCGCTTGGCCAGTTCCTTCACCGTAGACACGTCCAGGTTGCGGTAGTGGAAGTACTTCTCCAGTCGCGGCATCTGGCGGTGCAGGAAGCGGCGATCCTGGCAGATCGAATTGCCGCACATCGGCGACAGGCCGGCCGGGATCCACTGCGCCAGGAAGTTCACCGTCTGCGCCTCGGCCTGGCCCAGGGTGGTGGTGCTGTCCACGACGCGCTGCCACAGGCCAGAGCGGCGGTGCTGGTTGCGGTTCCACTCGTCCATCGCTTCCAGCGTTTGCAGCGGATGGTGGATGGCGAATTCCGGCCCTTCGGCCAGCACGTTGAGCTGGGCATCGGTGACCACGGTGGCGATCTCGATGATCGAATCGTTGTCGGTATCCAACCCGGTCATTTCCAGGTCGATCCAGATCAGTCGCTCGTTGGCCGCGCCGTTGTCCGCCATGTGTCGCCTCGTTGCTGGGCAGGCGCGCGGCCTACCGGTGATGGAAAGAGGCGCCCATCATACCCGTTCGCCCCTCAGGCCTCGCCGGCATGGCCTTCCAGCAGCAGCGGCGGCTTGCCACGCTTGGCACGGAAATAATTGGTCAGGCGCATGCTGGCCTCCTTGGCCAGCACCCCACCGTGGATCTCCACCCGGTGGTTGTGGCGGGCATCGCCCAGCAGGTCGAACACGCTGCCGCAGGCGCCGGTCTTGGGGTCGCTGGCGCCGTAGACCAGGCGGGCAACGCGTGCATGCACGATGGCCATCGCGCACATCGCGCACGGTTCCAGGGTCACGTACAGGGTGCTGCCGAGCAGCCGATGATTGGCCAGCCGCGTGCCACCGACCCGCATGGCCACGATCTCGGCATGCGCACTGGGATCGTGCGAGGCGATGTTGAGGTTCCAGCCCTCGCCCAGCAGCTGGCCATCGGCGCCCACCAGTACCGCACCAACGGGGATCTCGTCGTACTCGCGCTGCGCACGCTCGGCCAGCGCCAGCGCATGGCGCATCCAGTGTTCATCGGCGTCGTGCACCGGTACACCCAGGGCGTCGGTCATGGCGGTTCTCGCGTGTCTGCAGGGCCAGGATGGCCGCCGGGGCCGCATTGTACGCCCGCGGCCGTGCAGGCGCCGCTAACGCGTGTCGAAGCGCTCGCGGGCAGCGTCCAGCGCCGGGAAATTGTGCTCGGCCCAACGGTCCAGGACGGACAGCGTGTCAACCAGTCCACGTGCGACCTCGGTCAGCCGGTATTCCACATGCAGTGGCTTGCTGCCCAGATCACACCGCTCGACCAGGCCGTTGCGCTCCAGCTGCCGCAGGGTCTGGGTCAACACCTTCTGCGAGATCCCTTCGATCTTCCTCAGCAGCGCGCCATTGCGTTGCGGGCCCTGCGCCAGCGCCGGCAACAGCAGCATCACCCACTTGCCGGAGATCAGCGCCAGCGCATCGCGTGCCGAGCAATCGGCGGCATAGACATCGCCCGGATAGGCCATGGTTACCTCAAGGTGCGTAATTGCCGGGGCATACCGGCGCCGCGAGGATGGTCGCACACTCCTCGAACACCTCGCCCCATGCGCGCCCTGATCCTGCTTGCCCATCCCGAACCCCGCTCCTTCAACGCCCACCTGGCCGCGCAGGCCGCGGAGCAGCTGCGGCATGACGCGCTGCAGGTGGACGTGGTCGACCTGTATGCAGAGGGCTTCGATCCGCTGGAAGCGGCCCACCATCATTCAAGTCGCCTGCAGCCCGGCCGTTTCGATGCCCAGCGCGAACAACGCCACGGCGCCGAACAGGGTCGGCTGCCCGCCGATGTGCAGCGCCATCTGCAGCTGCTGCAGGCCGCGGATCTGGTCATCCTGCAGTTCCCGCTGTGGTGGTTCGCGCCGCCGGCAATCCTCAAGGGCTGGCTGGATCGCGTGCTGGTTTACGGGCCGATGTACAACAGCCGCCTGCGCCACGAGCACGGCGCGATGCGCGGCAAGCGTGCGTTGCTGAGCGTCACCACCGGCTCATCGGCACGGGCCTGCGCCGTCGACGGCCGCGAGGGAGATACCCGGTTGTTGCTGTGGCCCTTGATGTACAGCCTGCGCTACGTCGGCTTCGACGTGCTGGAGCCGCATCTGGTGCATGGCGTGCGTTCCGGGCTGGCAGCGGAGCGCGTGCAGGCACACGACGAGGCATTGGCTGCAGCAACCCACTACTACCGCGAACGCCTGGCGCAATGGCCGCGGTGGCCCACCGTGCCCTTCAACGACAGCGGCGATTTCGAGGATGGCGTGGTGCTGCGCGCGGAGGCCACTGCCTACAGCCCCTTCATCCGCCATCGCAACACCGGATGAATCCACGCCTGCGCGCTGGGTCGGGACGCGCCATACTACGCGCTCTTTGCAAGCACCTTGGTGAACCCATGACCACCCTCCGTCCCTCGCGCGCCGACGACGGCGCCGCCCTCGTCGACCTCTGGCGCCGCGCCGTTGACGCCACCCACGACTTCCTCAGCGCCGAGGACCGCCAGGCCATCGATGCCGAAGTCGCCGGTTTCCTGCCGCAGGCTGCGATGACCGTGGCCGTCGACGCGCAGGACCATCCCCTTGGCTTCATGCTGATCGACGATACGCACATGGAAGCGCTGTTCATCGATCCGGACGTGCGCGGCACCGGTATCGGCCGGCAGCTGCTGCAGCACGCGCTGGCCCTGCATCCGCAGCTGAGTACCGACGTCAACGAACAGAACGCGCAGGCCGTCGGCTTCTACCAGCGCATGGGCTTCGTCGAAACCGGACGTTCACCGCTGGATTCGCAGGGCCGCCCGTATCCTCTGATCCATCTCCGGTACAACGGCTGACATTCGACGGATGTTCGAGGCCCGCCCCGATCATCAGGCCGTGGCCTCGAATGCCGGCGAGTACTGCACCTCTCCCTGCGCCATCGGTGGCCGCAGGCACAGCGCCTGGAAGTACTCTGGCGGCACACCCGGCAGCACCAGGCCCGGCTCGGCGCGGAATCCGAATCGACCGTAATACGCGGGTTCTCCCAGCAATACGCAGCCCTGTGCCCCCTGCTCACGCAATGCGCCGAGCGCCGCGTGCATCAGCGCCGCACCGATGCCCTGCCCCTGCCATCCGGGCAGTACCGAGATTGGCCCCAGGCCAAACCAGCCGGTGCTGCCATCGCTGATCGTCACCGGCGACAAGGCAACATGTCCGACGACCTCCCCGTCCTTCTCGGCGACCAGCGAAAGACTCAGCGCTCCACGCGAACGCAGTGCATCCACAATGAAATGCTCGGTGTGGCTGCTGTGCGGGGCTTCGCGGAAGGCCGCCTCGGTGAGTGCGTGGATGACCGCGTGGTCTTCGCGGGTTTCAGGGCGGATCGTGCAGTTCAAGGACAACACCTTTGATGAAGTGATGGACATGTGAATGATCGATTCCGGTCACGGATTCAGCTGCGAACCTGCGTCCGGCGTCAGAGCCAACGCGACGATCGGATGCCCTGTGCGGCAAGCGATCCGCCGGCGGCGCGCCCCGGGAGCGTCAAAAATCCGTCTCCAAGGGGTGGCACAGGGCTCCCGGCACGTTCCATAATCGAGAAACCTGCCACCCAGGAAGGATAGATGGACATGGACGCACGATGCAGGATCGGGCCATGGGTGTAGCGCACCTCGCACACAGGGGACGGCCGCTGCTGGCAGTGCTCGCCCTCGTCCTGCTGGCGGCATGCTCGCCCTACGCCGATGCCGAGCGCGACGTCGCCGCGGGTGGACGCGGCCTGGCCAAACTCAACCCGGCGCCGAAGCAGGCCTATGAGCTGGTGCTGACACTGAAGGGCGCGCCAGGCCCGTTCGCGGTTGTTGAGGGCGTGGCCCAGTATGACGTGAGCAACTACGGAGACTGCGGGAGGGTCATCTGGTCCACCGGCACGGCCAGCCGCATCACCAGCCAGGAACCGGTGGAACTGCGCAGGACGGGCGAGAACGAATACCGCGGTACGTTCTACCTCGACCGCATGCAGGACCAGGACTATTACGATCGCGGTACGTGCCACTGGACGCTGACCGGCGTTGGCGCGATGTTGCGTGCCACGCCCGGCGAAGGTGATACGCGATTCCTGACGTTCATCGACAAGAAGCGCATGGACGCGGGATCGCCGTTGACTCTCTACTATCCGAAGACTGCTTATCCCCGCGCCGAGCTCGCTGCCAACTTCCCTGCCAGCGGCAAAGAAGATCCGTCGGCCTACAAGGAGGAACTGCGCGACGCGCTGTTCTCGACCACAACCACTGTGCGGACGCTCGCGCCATGAGCTGCCAGTGCCACATTTCCCCCTACACACCAGGAGGCCGACATTGCGCCACAAGATGATTCCGTGCCTTGCTCTGCTTCTGTTGACCGCCTGCCATCCGGAGACCGCCATGAACCAGGAACGTGCCGCTGCTGAAGCCGATGTCGCCCAGGGTGGGCGCGGCCTCGCCAAGCTCAACCCCAGCCCGCGCAAGGCCTATGAACTGGTGCTGCGCCTGAAGGACGCCCCGGGCGATTTCGCGGTGGTCGAAGGTGTCGCGCAGTACGACGTCACCAACGAAGACCAGTGTGGCTATATCGAGCCGGCCACCGGCACGGCTGCACGGATTACCAGCCAGGAACCGGTGGAACTGCGCAAGGTCGCTGATGGCGAGTACCGGGGCACTGTATACATCGACCGCATGCTGGATGAGGATTACTACGGTCGCGGTGTCTGCAAGTGGGAGTTCACCGGTGCAGGCGCGATGCTGAAGGCGACGGGGGCCGAGGGCGAGACGCGTTTCCTTTCATTTATTGAAGCAGCGCCATTCGTGAAAGGCGAGACCGAGACTCGCCACTATCCTCGTTCGGACTATCCGCGCGTGAGCGAGATTCCTGACTACGGCGCAAGCGGCCAAGAAGACCCCACCAAGTTCCGCCCTGAGCTGCAGAATTCGCTGTTCTCGGCTTCACTTGAAGCCAATGAGGTCCGCCAATGAGCCTCAGCAGCCAAGACTATGCGGGTATTTCCGACGACGTGTACAAGGACCGTGCGGTCGGTCGACGCGCTCCCGGCAAGGAAGAGCTCGTAGCGATCAACGGGCATGAGTACAAGATCCTCGAGCACGTTGATAATCGATTGAACGGTTATCAGGGAACGATCTACCAGCGAGTCGACACCAATGAAATTGTCGTCGCACATCGCGGCACCGAACAGATCGCCCGCGATGCGATCCTGACCGATGGTGGCATGGTTGTCGCCCGCACCAACGTCCAGGCACCGGACGCCATCGCGCTGACCCAACGCGCCCTGGCCTACGCCAAGAAGGAGGGGCAGGATCTCGGACAGCGCCCACCCGAAGTCACCGTCACCGGCCACTCTCTCGGTGGCGCGCTGGCCCAGATCACCTCGCACCATTTCAATGTCAAGGGCGAGACCTTCAACGCCTATGGCGCGGTCAGCCTCAGCTACCGCATCCCGGAAGGCGGCAACACCATGATCAACCATGTCATGGCCTCCGATCCGGTCAGCTCTGCCTCGCCGCACTTCGGCCAAGTGCGCATCTACGCCAAGCCGGATGAGATCAAGACACTCGCCGCAAACGGCTTCAGCAATCACTCGTTGCGCGCCCTGATCCCTGACCGGCCGATCATCGCCGCAGGCAGCTCGTTCGGTGCGCACAAGCTGGGCAACTTCCTCGGCGACGGCTCGGTGCTGAAACACCCGGAAACGCAGAAGCTGGCAAAAGACAACGCCAGGATGATCGAGGAGTACCGCGACGACGTTGAATCACTGCGCCGTGGTGTCACCCGCGCGGCGCGGGGCATTCCGGGCGGCGCCGTCGATCTGTACGACCACATCCGCGGCCCGCTGCAACCCGGTGAGCCGGCACGCCGCGAAGCGGAGAAGAACGGCCATCACACCAGCATGCTGCGCATGGACGACGCCAACCATGTGGGCAACCCACTGTTCAACGACGCGATCCGTGGCGTGCACGCGCAGGACGTCCGCGTCGGCCGGGTACCAGACGTAATGAGCACGCAACTGGCCGGCAGCCTGGCCGCCGAAATGCATGCGGCGGGCGGCAAGCGCATCGACGAAGTGGTCATGAATGCCGATGCCTCGCGCAGCTTTGCCGTGCAGGGCCAGGGCGGTGACCCGGCCCACCTTCGCGTGTCAGTGGATACGGCGGTGGCGATGAACACACCGCTGGAACAGAGCAGCCAGCGCATCGACCAGCAGGCCGCAGGTCAGCGCCTTGCACTGGAGCGCGACCAGCAGCTGGAACAGCAGCAGAACCAGACCCGCAGCCTGCAGGCCTGATGGACAGCACGGGAGCCGGTCTTTCCGGCTCCCGTTGTACATCGGCACTCTGGTTCAGGGGCTGGAGGCCGCCACCGGCAGCGATGCTCCGGCCGTCACGAACAGATCCGGCCCGGAATCCGGGAATCCACCGCAGGCGCGATCGCCGGGCGCCACCGGATCACAGGGCCACTGCGCCCGCGCGACTTTGTCGCGCAGCTCGAAGCGATCGCCGGTCCAGACCACGAACGCGATGTGCTCGCGGTTCCAGTCACCGTAGGCGCGCGGACCACCCTTCTGCGCCGACTCCGGATACTGCACGAACCAGCGCATGGCCGGGCCATACTGCAACTTGCTGTGGTCCAGGCTGATCCGTCCCTCACGCGAGAGCTGGCGCGCACGATCAGCTTCCGCCTGCTGCGGCATGACCGGCATGGCATCGGTGGTTACATCCCTCGGCGCCGCATCCCCGCGGACCTGGTACACACGCTGGGCCACATAGGCCTCGCGGCATTCACCCGCTGGCACGCGGACCGGCTCCGCGCCGTACTCATCCCGGTTGGCGACCTGGTCGCTGCAGGTGAACGGCGCCGACACCAGGTAGAACGTGCTGTCGGCGTCGCGCCCTTCCAGCGAGCGCACCCAGATGTCGCCCATCCGCACGATGAAGTCCGGGCGCTGGCCATAGCCCGGCACGGCCTTGAACCAGGCCTTCTGCCGCACCTCACGCTCGCGCCAGCCGCGCGGCAGGTGGATGTCCTGTTCGGGCAGCGCGACCAGCAGCGCGGCCAGATGCGCCGGCATCGTGCCCTGGCAGGCGCCGATCAGCAGGTCGCCCTGGCTCGCCAGCCGCCCGGCCAGATCCACCGGGCAGCGGGCACCGAGCGCACGCTCGGTCGCCTGCTCGGGCGGCAACGGCACGATGGCCAATGCAGGCGGTGCCGGCGCTACCGCCGGGACCGCTGACTCGACGACTGTAGGCGGTGCAGCCACAGGCGCCGCCGCTGCGGGCGGAACGGGCGCAGGCGCCGGGTCCGCAGCCGGCGCCGGCTGCGTGTCCACCACCGGTGTCGCAGGGGGTGTCGCGGCAGCCGGTACTTCGGGAGCCGGCGCCGCGACAACGGCGTCGGCCGCCGCGGGCGCTGCAACGGGCGCCGCCCCTGCAGGCGCCTCAACGGTAGCCTCGGCAGCGGGGCGCGTCTCCACGACGGGCGCCGCTGCCTCCTGGGCTTGTGCCGACGCTGCGGCAAGTCCAAGTGACAGCAGCCAGAGCGGCGGCAGGCGACGCACGGGTGCATTGCAGCGGGCAGCGGCGTGGCGGGCATTCGGGGGAACGATTCGCATGTGGTGTCCTTACGGGTGGGTTTCCATGTCGGCGCCACAGGGCGCCACGCGTCGTACGTAAAGCGCCAGCGGGCACCCTGCCCGCCGGCATCGGTGTTACAGGGATCGAGAACGCTGCTCCTGCTCGCGGGCGAGCGCGGCCGCCGGGTCCTGCTGGGCGACATTGGCAGCCAATTGCTGGCTGCTCTGCGCCAGCGGCTGCTGCGCCGCCTGTTCGCGATCGACCGATGCGCGCAGCATGGCCGGATCGCCCAGCGCGCCCTGTACAGCAAACAGCGTGCGACCGTCATTACCCGCCAGGAGATGATCGATGCGCGACATCCCCGCCTTCTGCGCGCTCAGCGCCAGTGCGCCGGCGGCATTGTCCAGTTCCTGCACGCTGCGCAGACCGCTTTGCGGCCCCATCTGCTGCAGGTGCTGGCGCGCTCCCGAGAACAGCGTGTATCCCGGCTCGCCCGGTTGCGACATGTCGCGTCCCGTTGTGGGCTGGGCAGGCGCCCCCACTTCGCCACGCTCCAGGCGCGCCATCACATCGGGGGTCAGCTTCTGCTGCCACACGTCAAAACGCTGCTGGCGGGCTTCGATGCCGTTGAGCGCGCCATTCAGGGCACGCGTCGCTTCGCGCACGTCCTCGCGCGCCGCTTCCGGCACCCGCGTCTGCCACTGCCACACGGCAATACGGCCTGCGTGCTCGGGTTGCGCGGCCAGCTCCGGCTGATTCACCAGGTCCAGGTCCAGCGCCTTGCCGGCACGCTCGTAATTCTCCTTGCCGACCAGCGGCAGATAGCCACGGCCGTGATACTTCAGTGCATCACCGGGCGCGTCATTGCCCATGCGCCCGCCATACATCAGTTCGGCCAGGTTCTCCGGCCGCCCACGCAGCGCCTCCTGGCGGGCGCTCTCAAGCGCGCCGTTGCCATTGCGCCACGCTGCTTCCACCGGGATCTGCGAGATGCCCCGGGTGAAGTTGAAACTCTCGTTGAGACGGCTCAAGCCACGGGATTCATGCCCGGCCTGCGCCATGAAGTTGGCCAGTTCCCGGGACGAAGTCATGCCGGCCTCCGTGGCCTGCCGCAACAGCAACGACTCCCTATCCTGCGACACGGTGAAACTCCTGCTCGATCATCGTTGGATACTCCCGCCTCCTCACAGGCATGGCACTCAAGGCAAGCTCACGTCGGCGACGACGGACGGATCGAAATCCTCGAACCGCACCCGGCCAAGCTCGGCCGCGGAGAAATCGCGCGTGTGGGTTGCTTCGGTTTCGGTGTCCACCACCTTGCGCTGCACGCCATGCACCCAGCACGCCTGCTCGGCAGGTGCATACCGGAAGGTGTAGATGCTGCTCCAGCGTTCGCGGCTCCCGCCGTTGGTGATCACGCTGAACGCGCCGTCTTCAATCGTCACGTAGGCGAAGGGATCACCGGCAATGCCACCGCGCGTTGAGCACGGCACCAGCTTGTCGTTGCGTGCCGCCAGCTGCCAGCGGCCCGTGGCATCGCCCAGCAGCAACAACAGGACCCGGTTCGGTCCGTGCTCGCCGGGCAGCAAGCCCTCCGGAGGAGGTTGGTCGATCACCAGGAGCTGGTCCTGGAAACCATTACCGGTCAGATCGCCGCGTACGGCTTCCAGCAGGTTCGCGCCGGACGGAACGAACGCCAGGGCATTGTCCATGTGCGTGCCACTCCCCTTCTCCATCCCCTGCAACTCCTTCAATCCCGTCTTGCCAGTTCCCGAGCGGAGGCCGGAAACGGGGCGATGCCTCGCACGTGCCCTGCGGCCGCCATGGCGGATGATAGCCCCGAGCCCACGGCAACCGCGATGGTGGCAAGCGTCACCCGCACCGCGGGGGGACACAGTCCTCATGGACGGAAAAGCTCCTGTGTTCGATGGCACCGGCGCGTCGGGATTTTGACGCGCACGCAGCTTACTTCGAGGAGGCAGCGCTCGTCGAAGGGTGCTTGGGATGAAAAGCGCACTTGATCACAGAAACAGCGCGGTTAACGTGAATGGTGGCTTATCCGACAATCAGACACGCGGTGGATGGCACCGCAGGTATGGCTCGCATTCCCACATACGGTCTGGTCCGGCCGGGGCGATGTTGCACGGAAAGCCTACGCCGCTTAAGTCGACGGGTGCGGGACCCAGCACAAGCCATGCTTCCTCGCGTCGTGGCCAGCAATCGCGCTCAGCGCAACTGCTGGGCGCATGCGGCCCCCTGTGTGGCGTAGTCGCGGACGTAGCCGTCCGTCGTCAGCACCGTGATATCGCATCGATTGTTTACGTCACTGACGACATGCCCATAAGCATTCAATCCCTGCACACGCTCGCCACGATGCAGGTACAACGTGCGCGAACCATCGGCCCCGTTCTCCACACGATCCGGTGGGCCCCACGTCGGCACGAATTCCTGCTCTGTCTTGCCGATCCACAGGTCCATGAGATTGTTACGACCCACCCGGTTGGCTGCGCGTCGCGACTCATCCAGAGCTTTGCTGGTTTCACTCTGGCCGCGCGCCACAGCCGCTTCCAGGCCACGCACAGTACGATCCATTTCAGCGTCGCTCGGCAGATAGGTGAATGCTGGACGTTTGCCGTCCTTCCACAGGCTGGCCCAGATGAAATCCACAGGCGATTGCCCGACGTCACCGATGGAAAGGAAGCCACGCTTCATCATTTCCGCTGGCACCTTGGCCTTGGGATCAGGCCCAACTAGACAGGCAAACCGCACCAGTTGCACCTGCCAGGGAGCAATCGCCTCGGCCTGCGGTTCGAACTTATCCGGCGGGACGTTCTCCATTGGCCGATCGCGCCACTGGATCAGGCTCGTCCTGATGGCCACGCTGTTCTGCGAACAGTTCACCCAGTACTTTCTGACCAGTCGATTCGGTTTGGTCGCGTTCTCGTAGACGGTATTGACCTGGATTTCGTACACCGGCTCCGGACCCGCAACTGGGTCACCGGGCTTCGCCGGCTTCCTGCGGCGCAACTGCTTCAGGTACGCGTTCTGCTCTGCCGCATTTGTCGTCTGCGCAGGTGTATAGCTGCCCGGCGGCTGCCCATTCGGACCAGGCGCCGCCGCAGGGCTGCCACCTATCTGCGAATATTCCACGAAGCCACCCAGCATGCCCTGGAAGAACATGGCCGCCATTGAGGGTCAGAATCAAGGTCGTCAGGATCAATCCATGCCGCCCTGCTGCATCGCCTGACTGGTCATACCGTCACTGGACGCGCCCATGAGCGGGGACTTGTTCACAAGCGGCGTCATCCAGAACGAGGCAGACACGCGGATCACCATGTCCAGCGCGATCGAGACCATCGCCGCCAGCACCGCCATGGAGAACATGGTTCCAATGCCGTAGAACAGCCATCGTGGGAACAGCTGCTTGGTTTGTTGAACAGCAGCGACATTGAACTCACAGTCACTGCTGGGCCACCCGTGCCGGGGGCGATTAATCGAATGACCCGAGCCTTGTCCTGCTGAAGTCCGGAATCACTCAGATGATTCATGCAGTCGAAGTTTGACGTAGCCCCGTGTATCGACGCCAGGCGCTCTTCGATCTGCAAATCCCGGCTACTTGTCGTTTCCGACCATAGCAGCAGCCGAAACCTAAATCAGAATTTCTCAAACTCTGGCTCGGTGCACCCGGAATAAATGACCTTGCAACCGTTACTTCCCTGTCTCACGCAAGCATCCACAGCCATCTTGCTCGCAGCATCGACAGAAGCCGCACGCGCAAACGTAGAGCCACCAAACCTTGCGTCACTGGGTGATACGAATGCAGCGCATTGATTATTGAACGCCAACACAACCTTGCAATCCGTTGCCCCACGCTGTCCACAATTGGCAAGCGACTCAGAAGCTGCGTCTCCCTTCTTTCGTTTACCAAGAGCTACTCCTACGTCCCCGCCCTTGGCCAAAGCGATGGCGCCCCAAGTTTTGATCCAGCGCCCCGTTGCAACTGGCGCCGCCGATACCGTTCCAGTGTTACCCCCCGGAATGGGTGCGCAGCCACCCACTCCCTGACCACCAATTGGATACTGACCGGGAGGACATCTTCCTTCCGCACTGGCCGTCTGTGGCAGGCTGGCAATGACTCCCATACCCAGAAGGAGTACTGCAACTGAATAGACACGAATTGACTTCATTTCCGGCTCCTAATGTGAAGCTAAGCCTTTACGGCCAGTATCAGAATTTCCTGACCCGACTGTGGAGTTACTGCCCGTCACTACGACATTACTCCCAACTGAAGTCGAACCGCCCGATTGACTGCCACCGCTCGTCGAAGGCTTATCCGGCGTGTCATTCCTCCACAAACGTTGGTGAAGACTGCAGGAATTTCCTGAGTAGGGCCACTGAATTCACCAACTGGTCGAAAGTCAATCCATGACTGACCGCATGTGATGCGCTCTTCGCCCCAACTACGATTAAAAGCTCTCAAAAAGCGGCTTAGTACAAGCACTGTACAGTTTGCTGCACCCCGCACTACCCCGCGTGGTGCAGGTCTTCATCGCCAACTGAGTAGCGACCTGCTCGGTTTCCGCACTTGAGATCACAGAACCTCCGCGCTCAGATGTAGTTGGCGAGATCAACGCAATACATTGATTTTTATAAGCCTGCGCCATTTTGCAATCACGGCCACCCAACTTGACGCATTGAGAAACTGCTTCCTTGGCTGCATCAGACTTTGAGAGCTTCTCAATTGCCACGCCAACTTCGCCAGTTGAGGACGTTGCGATTGCACCCCAGGTTTTGATCCAACGTCCTGTTGGTCGTGCCTCCTGGGGCGCGCCACCGCCGCTGGCGATTGGCGCACATCCCCCGACGCCTTGTCCGCCAATGGGATACGAACCAGGAGGGCAACGACCCTCTGCGCTCGCAACAAGCGGAACACTCAATAGTGCAATGCAACCAATTGCAAGCACCATAATGACTTTCCGCAGCATTGCAACACTATAAGGACGTTGGATCATAGGAATACACCTTACCTAACTTTGTTTGCCAGACCCTAACGACCTAGATCAATTTCGGATTGGCCTGGAGATGCCCCCTGCCCCGACACCCGCGAGGATACATCAGCCTGTGTTGTCGTAGTCTGAGCCGCATTAGCACTCGGCGCCGGCGGCGTATAGGAGCCCGGCGGCTGACCCTGCGGACCTGACTGAGCTGCCGGGGATCCACCTATCTGCGAATATGCCATGAAGCTACCCAGCGTGCCTTGGAAGAACATGGCTGCCATTGGGGGAGCGGTCAGGATCAGGGTCGTGAGAATCAGGCCCATGCCGCCCTGCTGCATCGCCTGGCTGGTCATGCCGTCGCTGGAGGCGCCTTCGAGCAGGAACTTGTTGACCAGGGCGGTGGACCAGAACGCGGTCGAGACACGGATCACCATGTCCAGCGCGATCGATACCATCGCTGCCAGTACCGCCATCGAGAACATCGTGCCGATGCCGTAGAACAGCCATCGCTGGAACAGC
>NZ_JCAFRM010000005.1:0-322037 GCF_059368215.1 Stenotrophomonas sp. YJH_SMC_123 | reverse complement strand
GCCGGGCCATGCCCGGCTGACCCGGAAGGGGCAGCGCGTTACCGGAACACCACCGTGCGATGCCCGTTGAGCAGGATGCGGTGCTCCACATGGCGGCGCACGGCGCGTGCCAGCACCAGCGATTCGGTATCGCTGCCCAGCCGCACCAGCTCGCGCGGCGCCATGGCGTGATCCACGCGGGCCACGTCCTGTTCGATGATCGGTCCTTCGTCCAGATCCTCGGTGACGTAGTGCGCGGTGGCGCCGATGATCTTGACCCCGCGCGCGTGTGCCTGGTGGTACGGCTGCGCGCCCTTGAAGCTGGGCAGGAAGCTGTGGTGGATGTTGATCGCACGGCTGGCCAGCGCGCGGCACAGCGTGGGTGACAGGATCTGCATGTAGCGCGCCAGCACCACCAGGTCGATGCGCTCGCGCTCGACCAGGTCGATGATCTGCTGCTCCTGCACCGCACGCGTATCGGCGGTTACCGGCAGGTGGTGGAACGGTACCTGGTAGGACGCGGCCAATGGCGCGAAGTCGGCGTGGTTGGAGGCCACCGCGGCAATGTCGACCTTCAGCTGGCCGCTGTGGGCGCGGAACAGCAGGTCGTTGAGGCAGTGCCCCTGCTTGCTGACCAGCACCAGCAGGCGTGCCCGGCGGCGGCCATCATGCAGCTGCCAGTCCATGCCGAAGCCTTCGGCAAGCGTGGCCATCGCGGCGTGCACGGTCTCCAGCGGCAGGCCGGCGTCACGGTCGAAATGCACGCGCAGGAAGAAGCGGCCGCTTTCCTCATCGCCGAACTGCTGGGCGTCGAGGATGTTGCAGCCGTGGTCGAACAGCAGGCCGGACACGCGGTAGACGATGCCGGTACGGTCGGGGCAGGACAGGGTGAGGATGGAATCGGGGCGCATCGCCACAGTGTAGGGCAGCTTCCTGCCCAGCAGCCGGATGATCACCGATGCAACCGAACCGCTTGGTTCAGTCCCAAGCGATACTTGGCCATCACCGTGGCAAGCTGGTCGGTCATGAACCTGTTGCAACTGATCCGCAGCTTCACCCGCACCGCAGAGACCGGCAGCATTGCCGCCGCGGCCCGCATCCTTGGCATCAGCGCCACCGCAGTCGGCCAGAACATCAACCGGCTGGAAGCGCATCTGGGCGTACGGCTGCTGAACCGGAGTACGCGCCAGCTGGCGCTCAGCGAGGCCGGCGCGCTGTACCTGGCGCAGGTCCGCCACATCGAGGCCGACCTGGCGCGCGCGCAGGCGATGGTCACCTCCGGTGATATCGAACCGGCCGGGCCGCTGCGCATCGCCAGCAGCAGCGCGTTCGGCCGCCACGTGCTGGCCCCGTTGCTGCCGTCACTGCAGCAACGCTACCCGCAGCTGCAGCTGGAACTGCGGCTGACCGACCGCGCCGTGCAGCATGGTCCAGAGGCGGTGGATGCCAGCATCCGCATCGGCGCGCAGCTGGAAGACGGCGTGGTCGCACGGCAGCTGGCACGCGTACCGTTCGTGTTCTGCGCCTCGCCGGCCTACCTGAAGGCCCATGGCACCCCGCAGGAACCATCGGATCTGGGCAGCCATCGCGGGCTGCTGCACCGCTTCCCCACCGATGGCCGGCCGTTGCGCTGGGGCCTGCTGAAGGACGGCCAGCGTGTGGACGCCGTGCTACCGCCGAGCATGGTCTGCGATGACATCGATGCGCTGGCGTCGCTGGCGGCGGCCGGTGCCGGCATCACGCGGTTGGCTGCGTTCGTGGCCGAGCCCTACCTGCGCGATGGACGCCTGCAGGCCGTGTTCGGCGCCGACAGCACGTGGCGTCCGGAGCCGATGGAGGTCTATTTCTGCGTCAGCGATCGCCGCGACTTCACCGCCAAGATCCGCGCGCTGTTCGAGCACCTGCGGGCCGGCATGGCGCCGGCCTGGCGGGTGTGAGCCTCAGCGCGCCTTGAACACGCCGCGCGCATCGCGCGGCTCGCAGCGCAGGTACTGCGGCGCCGGTTCCACGCTGTCGCGCAATGCGGCGGCGGCATGCCACGGCCAGCGCGGGTCGTAGAGGATGCCGCGCGCCAGGGCCACGGCATCGGCGTGGCGATGGCGCAGGATCGATTCGGCCTGCTCCGGTTCGGTGATCATGCCCACGGCGATCACCGGCATGCGCACCTTGGCCTTGATCGCCGCCGCGAACGGCACCTGGTAACCGGGGCCGACGGTGATCTTCTGGCGCTCGTCCAGGCCGCCACTGGAGACATGCAGGAAATTGCAGCCGCGCGCGTCCAGCACCTGGGCCAGTGCTTCGCTCTGCACCAGGTCCCAGCCACCCTCGACCCAGTCGCTGGCGGAAATGCGCACGCCCACGGCGACCTTGTCGGACACCGCCGCGCGTACCGCGTCGAACACTTCCACCAGCAGGCGCAGGCGGTTCGGCAGCGACCCGCCGTAGCCATCGGTGCGGCGGTTGCTCAGCGGCGACAGGAACTGGTGCAGCAGGTAACCGTGCGCGGCATGCAGCTCGATCAGCTCGAAGCCCAGGCGCTCGGCGCGCACCGCACTGGCAGCGAAGGCGGCGATGACCTCGGCGATGCCGGCTTCGTCCAGTTCCTGCGGTGCCGGATCGGCGGCATGGAACGGCAGCGGCGACGGCGCCACGGTGGCCCAGCCACGCGCATCGCCGGCCGGCAACTGGCCACCCCCGTCCCACGGGCGGGCGGTGGATGCCTTGCGGCCGGCATGGCCCAGCTGGATGCCCAGCGGCATCGGCGACCAGCGGCGGACGCTGGCCAGCACCTGTGCCAGCGCGGCCTCGGTGCCGTCATCCCACAGGCCCAGGTCGGCCCAGCTGATGCGGCCGCGCGGCTCGACCGCAGTGGCTTCCAGGATCAACAGGCCGGCGCCGGACTGCGCCAGGTTGCCCAGGTGCATGGCGTGCCAGTCGCTGGCGCGGCCGTCTTCGGCGGAGTACTGGCACATCGGCGCGATGACGATGCGGTTGGACAGGGTCAGGGGGCCGAACGAGATCGGCGAAAACAGCTGGCTCAAGGGGGTGATGAACGACGTAGGGGGTGTGTATTGCACCGCTGCGCGGCTTCTGGATCAACCGTCTGGATGGATCGCTGTTTCGCAGCCGATCATGCCGCCGAGCGCCGAACAGCCCCTTGTAGAGCCGAGCCGACGCTCGGCTCAGCCCGCCACCCAACCGGACAAGGCTTCAGCGCAGTCCCGCTCATCCTTGAACAACAGCAGGTCGTCGGCACGGGTGCGGCCGCGGTTCAGCGCCGCCACCGGCAATCCTGCCTTCGCCGCCGCCTGCACGAAGCGGAAGCCGGAATAGACCATCAGTGACGAGCCCACCACCAGCACCGCATCGGCCTGCTGCAGATGATCGTGCACCGCCGCCACCCGCTCGCGCGGCACGTTCTCGCCGAAGAACACCACGTCCGGCTTCAGCACGCCGCCGCAGTGCGGGCAATCGGGCACCACGAATGTGGAGAAATCGGTCTCCAGGTCGGCATCACCGTCGGGGGCGATGCCGGCCTCCAGCGCGTCCCAGCCGGGATTGGCGTCCAGCAGCCGCTGCTGGAAATCCTCGCGGCCACTGCGGCGCTCGCAGCCCATGCAGCGCACCAGATCCAGGCGGCCATGCAGGTCGATCACGTTGCGGCTGCCGGCGCGCTGGTGCAGGCCGTCCACGTTCTGGGTCAACAGCACCTGCAGCTTGCCGCGGCTTTCCAGGGCGGCCAGGGCCTGGTGGGTGCCGTTGGGCCGGGCCAGGCCGAAGCGCGGCCAGCCCAGCAGGCTGCGCGCCCAGTAACGCTGGCGGGTGGTCGCCTCGCCCATGAAGGCCTGGTAGGTCAACGGCGGCGTGCGTTTCCACTGGCCGTCGGCGTCCCGGTAATCGGGTATGCCCGAGGCGGTGCTGCAACCCGCGCCGGTCAGCACGAACAGGCGCTCGGCGCGGTCGATGAAGTCGGTCAGTGGCGGGGTCATGGCTGCCAGATGGGGGCGCCGCAGCGCCCCCGCAAGCACCGGTTCAGCCGCTGGTCTCAGGCGGCCGGCAGCGGCGGCACCGCGATCGGGTGGCCTTCCTCGTCCAGCGCGATCATCACGAAGTGGCCGCGGGTGCACAGCTTGCGCTCGCCGCTGTGCAGGTCCTCGGCGACCAGTTCCACCTCGACCTTCATCGAGCTGCGGCCGACTTCGACGATGCGGCCGATGGTTTCCACCATCTGGCCGATGCGGATCGGCAGCTTGAAGTCGACCTGGTCGCTGCGCGCGGTCACCACGGTGCGGCGCGAATAGCGGGCGGCGGCCAGGAACGCGGCCTTGTCCATCCATGCCAATGCCTGGCCACCGAACAGGGTGCCCAGGTGGTTGGTGTGGTTGGGGAAGACGATTTCAGCCATGCGCACTTCGGTGGGCGGCACGGTCTCGGGGATCGGGGTCATGGGGGTGCTTCGGTGTGGGGTGCTGCGGATTCTAAGCGACCGGCGTGATGGCCATCGGCATGCACGTGCAACGGTCACCCGGCAGCGGTGCCTGCGCAGGCCGCGCCTGCGGCAGGCGTTACACTGCGCCACGCCCACTGCCAGGACTGCCCATGCCCGCCACTTCCGACCTGCTGGCCTTCGCGCTGGTTTCGCTGGCCATGGTGCTCACGCCCGGGCCGAACATGATCTACGTCATCTCGCGCTCGATCTGCCAGGGGCCGATGGCTGGCCTGATCTCGCTGGGTGGGGTGGCGCTGGGCTTTGTGTTCTACATGCTGTGTGCGGCACTGGGCATCACCGCCCTGCTGATGACCGTGCCGTTCGCCTACGACGCGCTGCGCATCGGCGGCGCGCTGTACCTGCTGTACCTGGCCTGGCAGGCGCTCAGGCCCGGCGGCCGTTCGCCGTTCGCGGTGCGTGACCTGCCGCAGGACAGCCCGCGCAAGCTGTTCACGATGGGCTTCCTGACCAATCTGCTGAACCCGAAGGTCGCGGTGATGTACCTGTCGCTGCTGCCGCAGTTCCTGCACCCGGACGGCGAAGGCAGCGTGCTGATGCAGTCGATCGTGCTGGGCTCCACCCAGATCCTGGTCAGCGTCAGCGTGAACGGCATGATCGCGCTGACCGCCGGCAGCATCGCCGGCTTCCTGGCCGCGCGCCCCACCTGGCAGATGGTGCAGCGCTGGCTGATGGGCACGGTGCTGGCCGGGCTGGCGGTGCGCATGGCGGTGGAAGGGCGGCGCTGATTGTAGAGTCGAGCCATGCTCGACTTTCTTGCGAGCAGCAGTCGAGCGTGGCTCGACGCTACGGAAACAAAAAACCCCGGCATTGGCCGGGGTTCTTCGTTGCGACAGGCCTGGCCGGTTCGATCAGAAGTTCATGTCGAAGGCGACTTCGCCCTGAACGCCGACCTGGTAGGCCGAGACGCGGCGTTCGAAGAAGTTGGTCAGCTCCTGCACGTCCTGCAGTTCCATGAACGGCAGCGGGTTGCGCACGTTGTACTTCTTTTCCATGCCCAGCTTGGCGAAGTGCTGGTCGGCGCAGTGCTGCAGGTACTGGCGCATGTCGCGGGTCGAGATGCCGGCCACGCCGCCGGACAGCACGTCCTCGGCGAACTGCACTTCGCATTCGATGGCTTCGGCCAGCATGTCGTAGACCTGCTGCTTCATCTCGTCGTCGAACAGGTCCGGCTCTTCCTCACGCACCACGCGCACCGACTCGAACGCAAACTCCATGTGCGCGCTCTCGTCGCGGAACACCCAGTTGGTGCCCGAGGCCAGGCCCGGCAGCAGGCCGCGCGAACGGAAGTAGTACACGTAGGCGAACGCAGCGAAGAAGAACAGGCCTTCGATGCAGGCGGCAAAGCAGATCTGGTTGAGCAGGAACTGGCGGCGCTGTTCGCGGGTCTCGATGCGGGTCAGGTCCTGGATCGAGTCGATCCACTTGAAGCAGAAATCGGCCTTCTTCTTGATCGAGTCGATGTTCTCCACCGCCGAGAACGCCTTGGCGCGCTCTTCCGGATCCGGCAGGTAGTTGTCCAGCAGGGTCAGGTAGAACTGCACGTGCAGTGCTTCCTCATACAGCTGGCGCGACAGGTACATGCGCGCTTCGGGCGCATTCAAGTGCTGGTACAGGTTCAGCACCAGGTTGTTGGACACGATCGAATCGCCGGTGGCGAAGAACGCGACCAGGCGGTGGATCAGGTGGCGCTCACCCGGCGACATCTTGCTGTGCAGGTCGGTGATGTCGATCTGGAAGTTGATCTCTTCCACCGTCCAGGTGTTCTTGATCGCATTCCGGTACATGTCATAGAACTGCGGGTAGCGCATCGGGCGCAGGGTCAGTTCAAAACCGGGATCGAGCAGCATCTGCTTGGGCTTGTCGGCCATGGGTGTTTCCTTGAATTCCTGGGTGAGCCGCCGGGCGTGGCCCGGCGCTACCGTGGGTGTTTTTCCGCAGCCGAGCATGGCTCGGCTCTACAGGTGCGAGGTGTTCGAGTGCCGACCAACGGTCGGCACCCACCGCGCGGTGTCTTACTGGCAGGCCTCGCAGGCTTCCGGATTTTCCAGCGAGCAGGCGATGGCTTCGTCCGGGCTGAACACCTTGGCCGGGGCCGCAGCGCTGACCGTGGTCTTGGCGATCTTGGTGGCCGGGCGCGAACGCAGGTAGTAGGTGGTCTTGATGCCCTGCTTCCAGGCGTACATGTACATGGAGGACATCGCGCCGATGTTCGGGCTTTCCATGAACAGGTTGAGCGAGGCCGACTGGTCGATGAAGGCGCCACGCTCGGCGGCCATGTCGATCAGCGAACGCATCGGTAGTTCCCACGCGGTGCGGTAGACCTCGCGCAGCGTTTCCGGAATCTGTGCCACGCCGGCGATGGAGCCTTCGGCCAGCTTGATGGCATCGCGCATGTCGGCGGTCCACAGGCCCAGCTTCTTCAGCTCGTTGACCAGGTAACGGTTGACCTGCAGGAAGTCACCGGACAGGGTCTCGCGCTTGAACAGGTTGGACACCTGCGGCTCGACGCACTCGTAGCAGCCGGCGATCGAGGCGATGGTCGCGGTCGGGGCGATCGCGATCATCAGCGAGTTGCGCAGGCCGTGTTCCTTGATGCGGGCGCGCAGGGCATCCCAGCGCGCGGTGTCTTCCGGCACCACGTTCCAGGCGTCGAACTGCAGTTCGCCACCGGCGGCACGGGTGTCGTTGAACGACGGGTGCTTGCCACGTTCCTGGGCCAGCTCGCAGGAGGTTTCCAGCGCGTGGAAGTAGATCGCTTCGGCAATCTTCTTCGACAGGGCGCGGGCTTCGGCGCTGTCGAACGGCAGGCGCTTGCGGAAGAACACGTCCTGCAGGCCCATGCAGCCCAGGCCGACCGGACGCCAGCGCAGGTTGGCGCGGCGGGCGGTTTCGATCGGGTAGAAGTTCAGGTCGATGACGCGGTCGAGCTGGCGCACGGCCAGGCGAACGGTCTCGGCCAGCTTCTCGAAGTCGAACTCGTTGTGCTCGTCGAAGTGGTTGCCCAGGTTGATCGAACCCAGGTTGCACACGGCGGTTTCATCGTTGGAAGTGACTTCCAGGATTTCGGTGCACAGGTTGGACAGGTGGATCACGTTGCCCGGGCGCAGGGTCTGGTTGCTGGCGCGGTTGCACTTGTCCTTGAAGGTCATCCAGCCGTTGCCGGTCTCGGCCAGCGTACGCATCATGCGGGCATACAGCTTGCGCGCGGAGATGGTGCGGTTGGCCTTGCCCTGGGCTTCGGCCTGCAGGTAGGCCTGCTCGAAGGCTTCGCCGAACAGGTCGGTGAACTCCGGCACGACGCGCGGATCGAACAGCGACCATTCCTGGTCGGCTTCGACGCGCTTCATGAACAGGTCCGGCACCCAGTTGGCCAGGTTCAGGTTGTGCGCACGACGGGCTTCGTCACCGGTGTTGTCGCGCAGCTCGAGGAAGTCCTCGATGTCGGCGTGCCAGGTTTCCAGGTACACGCAGGCCGCGCCCTTGCGCTTGCCGCCCTGGTTCACTGCGGCCACCGACGAATCCATGGTCTTCAGCCACGGCACGATGCCGTTGGAATGGCCGTTGGTCGACTTGATCAGCGAACCACGCGAACGCACGCGGGTGTAGCTGACGCCGATGCCGCCGGAGAACTTCGACAGCTGGGCGATGTCGCCGTACTTGGAATAGATCGATTCCAGCGAGTCCTGCGGCGAGTCCAGCAGGAAGCACGAGGACAGCTGCTCGTGGGTGGTGCCGGAATTGAACAGGGTCGGGCTGGACGGCAGGTAGTCCAGGTTGCCCATGCGCTTGTACAGCGCCAGGGTCTCGGACACGTCCTCGCTCAGCGCGCTGGCGATGCGCAGGAAGAACTGCTGCGGGGTCTCGATCACCTTGCGGGTGTGCGGGTGGCGCAGCAGGTAACGGTCGTACAGGGTACGCAGGCCGAAGTAATCGAAGTTCAGGTCCAGCGAGATGTCGATGGCATCGTTGAGCTTGCGTGCGTTGGTCTGCACGAAGTTCAGCAGGCGGTCGTTGATCAGGCCGACTTCATGGCCACGGCTGACCGACTGCGAGAAGGCGTAGATTTCCTGGCCCGAGACTTCCTTGGCGATGTAGTTGGCCAGCAGGCGCGCGGCGAGACGGCCGTACTCGGGCTCTTCACCGATCAGCAGGGCGGCGGTGCGGATGGACAGTTCGTCCAGCTCGCGGGTGGTGGCACCGTTGTACAGGCCGGAAATGGTGCGGGTGGCCACGCGCATCGGGTCGACGGCGTGCAGGCCTTCGGAGGAACGCTGCACCGCACGCACGATCTTGTTCAGGTCCACCAGTTCGGTGGTCCCATTGCGCTTGGTCACACTCATCGCGTTGGCCGTCGGCGGCGACGTCAACAGGAATTCGCTTTCCTTCTCGATGGTGGCGCTGGATTCGGTGCTCACGGCGTGTGTCCTCTTGGCGTGATTTGGGGGTGCTCGATGCATCGGGTGACGCGGCCCGGGACATGACAGCCCAGGATGGCAGGACGGCGTCGCAGGGGATGAGACCCTGCGCCTGCCACTGCCGTTGACGATCGCGGATGGGTACCCCGGGGCAACCCCTGGAATGGGGGTTGCTGCGACCGACGGCCACAAGATAGTGGGGGTAATGGGGTCCGTCAACGCCAAATGTAGTGAAATTCGGCAATCCCTTGCGCCGCAAGGATCGTGCCATCGGCGCCCTGATCAGACGCTTCAGACCTGCCGGAACGGGCTGCGCAGTCAAGTCCGAAAGGCGTCATTGCGGTGGCACAACGCACCGCGAAAACGGAACAATGACAGCTTCACATGACAGTGATGAAACTGGCTAGGGACAACCCTGTGGATAGGTGGTGGGCAGCCGGTGGGAAAGCCGGTATGGCCGGGCGAATCGCCATCGCGCAGTGACTTTCGGCGGGTGACGGCGCCTGCCGAACGCGGGATGCTGGGGTCCTGCAATGACCGGAAAGGACTCCACCATGCGCCTGTCAGCACCCGCCTTGGCCCTGTTGGCTGCTGTGGTCACCGTACCTGCAATTGCCGCTGACACCCCGAAGCTGCGCGCGGACCAGTGCGGTATCCACACCGACTATGACGTGCTGGTGGACAGCGGTGGCATCTGGCTGCGGCATGGCCCGCAGGCACCGCACGAGGTGGTGTTCCACGATGGCGTGCTGAGCCTGGACGACACGGTCGTGCCGGTCAGCGAGGCCGACGCGGCCCGCCTTCGGCAGATGGAGGCCGGGGCACGGCAGCTGATGCCGGCCGCCACGGCGCTGGCCCATGAAGTGAGCGGACTGAGCTTCGACGTGCTCGACGGGGTCTATGAAAGCCTCACCGGTACCGCCAACAGCCGCAAGGTCCGGCGCCTGCGCCGGCAGGCCGATGACTGGATCGGCGGCACGCTGGGCAAGGGCTACTGGGAACAGGCTGTGTTCGGGCCAGGCTTCGAGGCCAAGGTGCAGGACATGGCCGAGTCGCTGTCCGCCTCCATCGCCCGCAGCATGCTGTGGCAGATCTTCACCGGACGCAGCGATGCGATGGAGGCACGCGCCGACCGTCTGGACGCGCAGATGGAACAGCAGCTGGAAGGCCGCGCCGAACGCATCGAGGCCCAAGCACAGTCGCTGTGCCCGCTGGTGCAGTCGCTGGCCGACACCCATGACGCGCTGGAAGTGCGCTACCAAGGCCAACCGCTGCGGCTGCTGGAGCGCAGCGAGAGCGTTCGGGTGGAGCACGGCGATGGCTCGGGCCTGCAGGTGTCGGCCGGGCCGGATGAGCGGCCGCGTGGGAATGCGGTGGCGCCTTCCCGATAGCTGCGCGGCGCTGCTGTAGAGCCGAGCCCATGCTCGGCTCCCTTTCGGCACATCATCCAGAAGCAGCCGAGCGTGGGCTCGGCTCTACAGTAAACCGCCCTCACGCCCGGTGCGGGGTACCCAGGTACTCGGCGCTCTGCATCTCGATCAGGCGCGAGGCGGTGCGTTCGAACGCGCCCTGCAGGCGCTGGCCGGTGTACAGCTCGATCGGCGAGGTGCTGGCGGTGCAGACCAGGTTGACGTGGCGGTCGTACAGCTCGTCGATCAGGTTGACGAAGCGGCGCGCGGCATCCTCATTCAAGCGGTCGAAGGCGGGAATGCCGCCCAGCAGCACCGTGTTGAACTCGTGCGCGATCTCGATGTAATCCGAGGGCCCGCGCGGGCCTTCGCACAGCGCGGCGAAATCGAACCAGGCAATGCTCTTGCCGCGGCCACGCACCGGGATCTTGCGGCCCTCGATCTCGATGTTGCCGGGCTTGGCCGGCTGGCCGCCGCTCAGCTCGTTCCAGCGCGTGGCCAGCCAGTCGTCGCTGTCGGCCGCCAGCGGTGCGCGGTACACCGGCGAGCGGGTCAGCGCGCGCATCCGGTAATCCTCGGTACCTTCGGCGTACAGCTCGACGCAGAAGCGCTGCAGCAGGCCGATGGCCGGCAGGAAGCTCTCGCGCTGCAGGCCGTTGAGGTACAGGTTCTCCACTGCGGTGTTGGAGGTGGTGACCAGGGTCACGCCCTCGGCGAACAGGCGCTCGAGCAGCCGCGCCAGCAGCATCGCATCGCCGATGTCGGTGACGAAGAACTCGTCCAGCACCAGCACGCGCAGGTTGCTGCGCCATTCCTGGGCGATCTTCGCCAGCGGGTCGCTCTGGCCCTGGTGCTCGCGCAGGCGCTCATGGACGCTGCGCATGAAGCGGTGGAAATGGGTGCGGTACTTCTGCTTGATCGGCAGCCCGTCGTAGAACAGGTCGACCAGGAAGGTCTTGCCACGGCCGACGCCGCCCCAGAAGTACAGGCCCTTGATCGGCTCGGGCTTCTTCCAGAACGAAGACAGGCGGTCCAGCCAGCCATCCTCGGCACTGTCCAGCAGGCCCAGGTGGATGCGGTCCAGCTCGGCCAGCGCCGCATGCTGGGCCGGATCGTTCTGCCAGTCGCCACGGGCAACCCCTTCCGCATACCGCTGCGACGGGGTCAGCTCGGGTGCACTCATGCCGCCGCGCCCAGCCAGTGCTTGACGCCGTGGGTCAGCGCGCCGCGCAGGTCGATCAGCTTGCGGTGGAAGAAGTGGCTGGTCTCGGGCATGCGTACCAGCTCATGCGGGGCGTCCAGCGTGTCCAGCCACTGGTAGACGGCCTGCGGGTCGACGATCTCGTCCTGCTCGCCCTGGATCACCAGCCAGCGCGCCGGCGGCGCGATGCCGTCGAAATCCCAGCGACCGGCCGGCGGCGCGATCGAGATCAGCGCTTCCGGCTGCAGCGTGGCGGCGGCCTTCAGCGACACGAACGCACCGAAGCTGAAACCGGCCAGCCACAGGCGGTCATCCGGGCGCTGGCTGCGCACCCAGGCCGCGACGGCCTTCAGGTCATCCTGCTCGCCCACGCCGCCATCGAAGGTGCCAGCCGAACCACCCACGCTGCGGAAGTTGAAGCGCACCGTGGCGATGCCCAGCTCGCGCAGGGTGGAGGCGGTCATGGTGACCACCTTGTTGTGCAGGGTGCCACCTTCGGTGGACAGCGGATGGCAGACGATGGCCACGATCGGCTGCACCGGCACATCGGCCTTGGGCAGGTCGACGACCACTTCCAGCGGGCCGGCCGGGCCGTCCAGTTCGAGGCAGGCGGTTTCGCCGGGGGCGACGGGGAACAAGGGCTTGTGCATGGCACCATGATACCGTCCCCCGCCCCTGCCCTGTGCCCGCCCCATGCTCTATCTGTCACTGGCCGTGATCTGCAGTGTGCTGGTTTCGGTGTTGTTGAAGGTGGCCGCACGCCGCCAGCTGGATGTTGCGCAGATGGTCACCTGGAACTATCTGGTGGCGGCAACGCTCACCGCCGTGGTGCTGCAGCCACCGCTGGATGCGCTGCGCGCGCCGCATGCGCCGTGGCTGTCACTGCTGGCGCTGGCGGTGGTGCTGCCCTCGATCTTCCTGGTACTGGGCCGCGCGGTGGCGGTGGCCGGCATCGTCCGCAGCGACGTGGCGCAGCGGCTGTCGTTGCTGCTTTCCCTGGCCGCCGCCTTCCTGTGCTTCGGCCAGACCGCAACGCCCTGGAAACTGGCCGGCCTGGGCCTGGGCCTGCTGGCGATGGTGGCCATCAGTCTGCGCCCGCGCGGCCCGGCGGTGGCGTCCTCACCCGGCGGCTGGGGCTGGCTGCTGGGCGTATGGGCCGGATTCGCAGTGGTGGACGTGCTGCTCAAGCAGGTGGCGCTGTCCGGCACGCCGTCGATGGCGGCGGTGCTGGCCAGTTTCAGCGTCGCCTTCGTGCTGATGCTGGCAATGCAGCTGTGGCGGCATGTCAGTGGCCGCAGCCGACTGGCCTGGCGCAACCTCGGCGCGGGTGCACTGCTGGGCCTGCTCAATGGCGGCAACATCCTGTTCTATGTGCATGCGCACCAGGCGATGCCAGAGAGCCCGGCCACCGTGTTCGCCGGCATGAACATCGGCGTGGTGGTGCTGGGCGCGCTGGTAGGCATGTTCGTCTTCGGCGAGGCCACCACGAAGTGGAACCGCGCGGGACTGGCGCTGGCGGTGCTGGCGATCGGGATGATCGCCTGGGGGTGAGCGATACCCGGGGTCGGATCCCATTCCCACGGAATGGGCTCTGACCCCTACGCCTCAGACCCCGCGATGCCTTGGGTCAGAGCCCATTCCGTGGGAATGGGATCCGACCCCGGCCTGGCGCGTTACTTGTCGAAGCCCAGCAGCAGCGGGTCGTGGTCGGAGCTGCGCCACGGGCCCTGCACGTTGCGGCCCTGGTAGCCGCTGGCGTCCTGCTCGTCGGCGTTGCTGTGCCATTCGGCGGCACCGCGCAGGCGCCTGGCCATGCCCGGGTTCAGCAGGGCGTGGTCGAGGCGGCCGGTGTAGCCGTTGTAGACGTAGCTGTAGGGATGCTCGACCTTGGCAACCTTGAACGCGTCCTGCCAGCCCAGGTCATGCAGGGCGCGGATCGGGTCTTCCATCGCGTAGGCGTTGAAGTCACCCAGCAGCACCGCGTCCCTGGCGCCGGTACCGGTCGGATCGGTCTGCAGCCAGGCGTGCAGCTGCTGCGCCGACGTCACACGGGTGGCGTTCCAGCAGCCCTGATTGTCGTTGCGATCGGCGTCGGCACCGGCCGCGTCACGGCAACCCTTCGATTTGAAATGGTTGGCAACCACCACGAACGGCGCGCCCTGCTTGCCCTGGAAGGCCTGCGCCAACGGTACGCGGCTGTGCTCGACGAACGGGCCGCCGGTCAGCGTGGCCGGCTTGCCGACCGGCTGCAGGCGCGTGCTTCGGTAGATGATCCCGACCCGGATCGGGTTGTCGCCGGGGCCGTTGCCGGCGTCGACGAAGCGCCAGTCGCCCTGCGCGCCGCGGTCGCGGTTGAGCGCATCGACCAGTTCGGCGATGGCCGACTGCGGGCCGTAGCCGTCGTTCTCCAGTTCCATCAGCGCAGCGACATCGGCGCCCAACGCATTGACCGTGGTGACCAGCTTGGCGAGCTGCGCCTTGTGCTCGTCCAGCGTGCGCGCGCCGCGCAGCGTCGGGAAGCCACCGCCCTGGCCGTCACCATTGAAGAAATTCTCCAGGTTGAAGGCGGCCACGTGCAGGCTTCCCGGCACCGTGGGTACTGCCGGGCGCTTCAGTTCCGGCAGCTTCAGCGCGCCTTCGACCTGCAGGCGCGGATGGCCCTGCGCGTCCACGCGCACGATGCCCTCCACATTGCGCAGTTGCATGCCGGTGCGCAGCACCGGGTTGCCCGGCAGGTAGGGCACGCTGGCGGGGTCGCGGGCATCGCTGCCATCCTCCAGCACCAGGCGGCGGCGCTGGTTGTCGGCCATCACCTGCTCATAGCCGGCAGTGCCCGGCGCGGCCACTTCGGTCGGCTGCCAGAGGCGGCCATCGAACGCCACCGTGAGCTGGCCGAAGTGCTGCAGGCCATCGGTACCGGCCAGGGTAAGCGGCGCGGCGATGCGCACGCGCTGCCCATCCAGCGCGCGCCAGTCGGCCGGCGCGGCGGTCAGCACCACAGTGGCGCTGCCGCGCGCGACGGAGGGCGACGCGACCGGCGTGGCCTGCGGCTGGGCCTGGGCAAAGGCGCCGGCCGGCAGCAGCAGGGACAGGGCAAGGGCGAGGGAACGGCGGCGCATCAACGGGCGACTCCATGGAAGAGGCGCACAGACTAACCCTGAAATGCGAAACCCCGCCTGCGCAGCGGGGGCATATGAGCGATCAGGCCTCGGTGGGCAAAGCCGGGGGATCGTAGAGCCGAGCCCATGCTCGGCTGCACCTGGCCACACCGCGCGGAGAGCAGCCGAGCGCGGGCTCGGCTCTACAGGAAGCGGCGCGTTGCGGCGGTTACTTCAGGTTGCCCAGCATCCAGTCCACGGTGGCGTGGATCTGTTCTTCGGTCAGCGCCGGGTTGCCGCCCTTGGGCGGCATGATGCCGCCGTCGGGGCCGGTATAGCCCTCGATGGCGTGCTTGTAGAGGGTGTCCTTGCCCTGCGCGATGCGTTTGTCCCAATGCGAATGGTCCAGCGTCGGCGCCATGCCCACGCCATTGGTGTGGCAGGCGGTGCACAGGTTGTCGAAGATCACCTTGCCATCCTTGGTGCCGCCGTAGGCCACCTGCGACGCCGCCTTGGCCAGCGCGGCGGCCTTGGCCGCGGCCTGCGCGGCGGCGCCGGTGCTGCCGGCATAGACCGCGCCGGTGGGCGAAATGCGCTGTTCGGTGCGCTTGGCCGCAGTGGGCGACACCTCGGGCGGAATCCGGGTGTGGATGTAGGCGGCAAGGAGGATGAGGCCGAGGGTGATGGTCGCCAGCAGCGCGATCACCATGGAGAAGCGTTTCAGGAACTCCAGATCGTAATTCCGCACTCTTCGTTACCCCTGGCTGATAGTCGTTGGACCACGGCTGAGCGACTGCGTGATGGACCGAGTATAGAACGCGCCTTGCGTGCGACAACAGGCGTCACTGCTGGTGCGGCGCAACATGCCGGGGGCTGGGGTCGGGGATGGGGTCAGATCCCTTTTGCGCCGCAAAAGGGATCTGACCCCAGCAACAGAAGCCGGCCAGCGGCCGGCGCTACCGGATTACCGGGGCACCGATCGCGCGCAGGCAGAAGCTGCAGATCGCATCCACCAGCGCGTCTTCGTCGCGGTGCGCTTCGCGGCTGGGCGCGGTCGGGCCGACCATCGCTTCGGTGAAGGCGCCGACCAGGCACGCGGCGGCCACATGCGCGTCCTGTGCCGGCAGCTCACCGGCGGCCACGCCTTCCTCCACCAGCCGCAGGAACACGTCGCCGAACGCGCGACGTCCGCGCATGCGCTCGGCCTCCACGTCCGGATCGACCGGTTCGACGATGAAGGCGTGCGCCAGCCCCGGCCCGGCCAGGGCGCGGCGGACGAAGGCGGTGATTGCCAGCCGCAGGCGCTCGCTGGCCACCTCCGGACCGCTGGCGATGCGCTCCATGATCGCGACCTCGTGGGCCACCGCGGCGTTGAGCACCTCCACGAACAGCTCGGCCTTGGACGGG
Organism: Stenotrophomonas sp. YJH_SMC_123; assembly: GCF_059368215.1. NCBI lineage: Bacteria > Pseudomonadati > Pseudomonadota > Gammaproteobacteria > Lysobacterales > Lysobacteraceae > Stenotrophomonas > Stenotrophomonas sp. YJH_SMC_123. The sequence goes on along the minus strand of NZ_JCAFRM010000005.1, from coordinate 306,018 downwards.
AAGTGGCGATAGATCAGGCCGGTGGACACCCCCGCCTGGGTCGCCACGGCGGTCACCGGGGCGTTGCGCCAGCCGCCGGTGGCGACCAGCTCGCGGGTGGCCAGCAGGATCCGTTCACGGGCGCCCGCCAGGCGTTCTTCCATCAATGCAGAGCGTTTATAGGCCATGTTCTGATTCTAGTTTCAATTTTTGAATTCGTATTCACTTCTTATCCGAACCCCGCTACGCTGGGCCATCGCCCGTGCGGGTGGCGGTCCTGCCGACCGCCGCCCGCTCCCCCGCCGGGTGCGTCCATTCCCTGCCATCCCGCCGTGGAGCCACCACAATGCACGTGCCATCCCTGAACTTCGATCTTGGCGAAGACATCGACCTGCTGCGCCAGAGCGTGGCCCATTTTGCCGCCGCCGAGGTCGCACCGCTGGCCGCCGAGGCTGATGCCAGCAACCAGTTCCCCCTGGCCCTGTGGCCGAAGCTGGGCGAACAGGGCCTGCTCGGCCTCACCGTGGAAGAAGAATACGGTGGTACCGGCATGGGCTACCTGGCCCACGTGGTGGCGATGGAAGAAATCTCGCGCGCCTCCGGCGGCATCGGCCTGTCCTATGGCGCGCACTCCAACCTGTGCGTGAACCAGCTGCGCAAGAACGGCAACGAAGAACAGAAGCAGCGCTTCCTGCCCGGCCTGTGCAACGGCAGCCTGGTCGGCGCGCTGGCGATGAGCGAACCGGGTGCCGGTTCGGATGTGGTGTCGATGAAGCTGCGCGCCGACAAGCGCGGCGACCGCTACGTGCTCAACGGCAACAAGATGTGGATCACCAACGGCCCGGATGCCGACGTGCTGGTGGTCTACGCCAAGACCGACATGGAGGCCGGTGCCAAGGGCATCACCGCGTTCCTGGTCGAGAAGGGCATGAAGGGCTTCTCCACCGCGCAGAAGCTGGACAAGCTCGGCATGCGCTCCTCGCCCACCTGCGAGCTGGTGTTCCAGGACTGCGAGATTCCCGAAGAGAACGTGCTGGGCCAGGTCGGCGGTGGCGTGCGCGTACTGATGTCCGGCCTGGACTACGAGCGCGTGGTGCTGTCCGGTGGCCCGCTGGGCCTGATGGCCGCGGCCATGGACGTGGTCATGCCCTATGTGCACGAGCGCCACCAGTTCGGCGAACCGATCGGCAGCTTCCAGCTGATCCAGGCCAAGATCGCCGACATGTACGTGGGCCTGGGTGCCTGCCGCGCGTATGTCTATGCCGTGGCGCGCGCCTGCGACCAGGGCCGCACCACCCGCCAGGACGCCGCCGGTGCGATCCTGTACGCCGCCGAGAAGGCCACCTGGCTGACCGGCCAGGCGATCCAGATCCTCGGCGGCAATGGCTACATCAACGAATACCCGACCGGCCGCTTGTGGCGCGACGCCAAGCTGTATGAAATCGGCGCCGGCACCTCGGAGATCCGCCGCATGCTGATCGGCCGCGAACTGTTCCAGCGCACCCTGTAAGGCCACCGCGATGACCGTCCTGAACAGCCAGCTGCAACCGGGCAGCGAAACGTTTGAAAGCAACCGCGCGGCCATGCAGGCCGTAGTCGACGACCTGCATGCCACCCTCGCGCGCACCGCGCTGGGTGGCAGTGAGGCGGTACGCGCCAAGCACACCGCGCGCGGCAAGCTGCTGGTGCGCGACCGCATCGACGCCCTGCTCGACCCCGGCAGCGCCTTCCTGGAAATCGCGCCGTTGGCCGCGCACGGCATGTATGAAGACGCCGTGCCCGCCGCGGGCGTGGTGGCCGGCATCGGCCGGGTGAGCGGCGTGGAATGCGTGATCGTGGCCAACGACGCCACGGTCAAGGGCGGCACCTATTACCCGATGACGGTGAAGAAGCACCTGCGCGCGCAGGAGATCGCCGAGCAGAACCACCTGCCGTGCATCTACCTGGTCGATTCCGGTGGCGCGTTCCTGCCGCTGCAGGACGAAGTCTTCCCCGACCGCGACCATTTCGGCCGCATCTTCTACAACCAGGCCAACCTGTCGGCGCAGGGCATTCCGCAGATCGCCTGCGTGATGGGCAGCTGCACCGCCGGTGGCGCCTATGTGCCGGCGATGAGCGACGAGACCGTGATCGTGCGCGAGCAGGGCACGATCTTCCTCGGTGGCCCGCCGCTGGTGAAGGCGGCCACCGGTGAAGTGGTCACGGCCGAGGAACTGGGTGGCGCCGACGTGCACACCCGCATCTCCGGCGTGGCCGACCACATGGCCGACAACGATCTGCAGGCACTGGCACGGGTGCGCGCGATCATCGCCCAGCTCAACTGGCGCAAGCCGGAACCGGCGATGGCGGTGCGGCCCCCTGAAGCGCCATTGCTGCCGGCCCATGAGCTGTATGGCGTGATCCCGGCCGATACGCGCAAGCCCTACGACGTTCGCGAAGTGATCGCGCGGCTGGTGGATGGCTCGCGCTTCGACGAGTTCAAGCCGCGCTACGGCGCAACGCTGGTGACCGGTTTCGCCCATCTGAACGGCTACCCGATCGGCATCATCGCCAACAACGGGATCCTGTTCTCCGAGTCGGCCCTGAAGGGCGCGCACTTCATCGAGCTGTGCACCCAGCGCAACATCCCGCTGGTGTTCCTGCAGAACATCACCGGCTTCATGGTCGGCCGCAAGTACGAACAGGGCGGCATCGCCAAGGACGGCGCCAAGCTGGTGATGGCGGTGGCCTGTGCCAGGGTGCCCAAGTTCACCGTGGTGATCGGCGGCTCGTTCGGTGCCGGCAACTACGGCATGTGCGGCCGTGCGTACTCGCCGAACTTCCTGTGGATGTGGCCGAACGCGCGCATCGGCGTGATGGGCGGCGAGCAGGCCGCCAGTGTGCTGGCCACGGTCAAGCGCGATGGCATTGAAGCCAAGGGCGGCCAGTGGCCGGCGGCGGAAGAGGATGCCTTCAAGGCACCGATCCGCGACCAGTTCGAACAGCAGGGCCACCCGTACTACGCCAGCGCGCGCCTGTGGGACGACGGCGTGATCGATCCGGCCGACACCCGCCAGGTGCTGGCGCTGGCGCTGTCGGCCAGCCTCAACGCCGCCCCGCAGCAGACGCGCTTCGGCGTGTTCCGCATGTGACCCGTGCCATGACCGAGCACGCTCCTATGAAGCACGTTGCCATGTTCAGCAAAGTCCTGATCGCCAACCGCGGCGAGATCGCCTGCCGCGTCATCGCCACCTGCCGCCGCCTCGGCATCGCCACCGTGGCGGTGTATTCCGATGCCGACCGCAACGCACGCCATGTGCGCCTGGCCGACGAAGCCGTCCACATCGGCCCGGCCGCCGCACGCGAGAGCTACCTGCGTGGCGATGCCCTGCTTGATGCCGCGCGCACTACCGGCGCACAGGCCATCCACCCCGGTTACGGCTTCCTGTCCGAGAATGCCGACTTCGCCGATGCCTGCGCCGCCGCCGGCATCACCTTCATCGGGCCACCGCCCAGCGCGATCCGAGCGATGGGTGACAAGAGCGCGGCCAAGGCGCTGATGGCCAAGGCCGGTGTGCCGCTGACGCCGGGTTACCACGGTGACCAGCAGGCGCCGGACTTCCTGCGCGCGCAGGCCGATGGCATCGGCTACCCGGTGCTGATCAAGGCCAGCGCCGGTGGCGGTGGCAAGGGCATGCGCAAGGTCGAACGCAGCGAGGACTTCGTCGATGCGCTGGCCAGCTGCCAGCGCGAGGCGGCCTCGGCGTTCGGCAACGACCACGTGCTGGTCGAGAAGTACGTCGAGCGCCCGCGCCATATCGAGATCCAGGTGTTCGGCGACAGCCACGGTGAGGCGGTCTACCTGTTCGAGCGCGACTGCTCGGTGCAGCGCCGCCACCAGAAGGTGCTGGAAGAAGCACCCGCGCCGGGCATGAGCCCCGAACGTCGTGCTGCAATGGGCAAGGCCGCGGTCGATGCCGCACGCGCAGTGGGCTATGAGGGTGCGGGCACGGTGGAATTCATCGCCGGCCCGGACGGCGATTTCTACTTCATGGAAATGAACACCCGCCTGCAGGTCGAGCACCCGGTCACCGAATACATCACCGGCACCGACCTGGTGGAGTGGCAGCTGCGCGTGGCTTCGGGCCAACCGCTGCCGCTGCGCCAGGACCAGCTGGCCATCCATGGCCACGCGATCGAAGCGCGGCTGTACGCCGAGGATGCCGACCGTGGCTTCCTGCCCTCCACCGGCACCCTGCGCCGCCTGCGCCTGCCGGCAGCGTCGGCCAACGTGCGCGTCGATACCGGCGTGGAGGAAGGTGACAGCATCACCCCGTACTACGATCCGATGATCGCCAAGCTGATCGTCTGGGACGTGGACCGCGACGCCGCGCTGCGCCGCATGAGCCAGGCCCTGGCCGACTGCCAGGTGGTGGGCGTGACCACCAACGCCGGCTTCCTGCGCCGCCTGGTGAATACCGATTCGTTCGCGCACGCCAGGCTGGATACGGCGCTGATCGAACGCGAACAGGCGGCATTGAGTGCCGTGGGCGACGCGGGTGCGGACCTGTGGCTGCTGGCCGCCGTGGCTGCGGTGGCAAGCACGGCGCCCGCCAGCACCGACGTGCGCGATCCGCATTCGCCGTGGCGGTCACAGGATGGCTGGCGCCTCGGTGCGTCCGCGCCGCGCGTAGTGCCGCTGCAGCAGGGCGAACGCAAGCACACGCTGAAGGTGTGGGCGCAGGCCGATGGCTGGCGCGTGCAGTGCGATGACGCTGCACCGGTGCGGGTGATCGGCACGGCCGATGTGCACGGACTGACGGTGCAGCTGGGCGAGCGCCGCGGGTCGCTGCAGCTGCTGCGCGACGGTAACCAGCTGTACCTGTTCGGCGCCGACGGCCAGCACCGCTTCACCCTGCATGATCCAGTGGGTGAATCGGACCACGCCGTGGCCGACGCCGGCAGCCTGCTGGCACCCATGCCGGGCAGGATCGTGGCCACGCTGGTCGCGGCCGGTACCGAGGTCAAGCGCGGCACGCCGCTGGTGGTGCTGGAAGCGATGAAGATGGAGCACACCCTGCAGGCACCGGCCGATGGCACGGTGAAGGGTTACCGTGCCAAGGCCGGCGACCAGGTCGGCGACGGCGCGGTGCTGGTGGACTTCGAGGCGACCTGATCGCCGGGGCGACGGCCGCTCAGCGGTCGTCGCCCGTCGCCACCCGCCCGGCCGGATCGAATTCGGCCGTGTCCAGCGTGGCACTGCGCCAGCCCAGGCCACAGATGGCCATCGCGCTCTGGCCGATGCCATCGAACCCAAAAGCACGATCGACATCGGCATCGTTGATCGCCGCTGTCACGAATGCTGCCAGCCCGCGCTCGGTGGCGCACAGGTACAGCAACTGCGAAATGTGGCCCACGTCCAGCGTCACCGCACGGTGCGCCTTGGCATGGTTGCGATACTTCCAGAAGCAGCGGTCATAACGCGGTGCCAGTACCAGCAGCGCTGGCGCATCGGCGAACCACGCCTGCCCGGACAGCATCCGCCGCGCCATCGCAGGCAACGCCTGCGGCGGTGGCGAGGGCAGCGGCAGCACGGCGTGCTGCACCGGATGATAGTGGTACAAGCCCGGTGCCAGTCCTTCCACGTTCTGCACCAGCAGGAAGCCCTCGGTGGGATGCAGGCCGCCACCGGAAGGCACGTTCTTCTTCAGGAACTCGGTATCGCGCTCGACCTTCTGCACCGCGTGCGCCATCAACGTCCGCTGCAGCACCTGGGCCAGCAGTGGCAGCGGCAACGCGCGCTGCGGGTCGAAATTGCGGCAGGTGGTGCGACGCGCCAGCAGTGCATCGAACGCGGCCTCTTCGCTGCGCGGCAGCGGCTGGTAGTCGCCCTGCATCGGCTGCACCACCGGCGGTGGCGGCCCCAGGCGCTGGCGCAGGCCGGCCGCGGTGTCCAACCCCTGCCGGCGCATGTCCTCCACGCTGTCCACGGCCTGCCAGCGCGCATGGCGATGGGCCAGCGCAGCCAATGGCCACCACTGGCTGCGCCGCAGCGCCTCGTCGCGCATCTGGTGCCCCACCTCGCTCGGTGGGTCGGTCAACAGCAGGCCCTGTTCGACCAGGCGGGCCAGCATGGCCGGGCAGGCATCGGCGGGCGGTTCGCTCCAGCGGTGCGCGCTGAGCCCGCCCAGCAGCTGGCGCTCCTCGGCGTCCACCGGCAGTGGCTGGTCCAGGTGGGCGGCCAGCGCCACCCAGCTGATCTGGCTGTCCATCTCGGCGTGGCCGGCCAGCATCGCGCGCAGGTCCAGGGTGACCGCCTCGCGAGGCTCGAACATCAGGCTGGCGCAGCGGCGCAGGCGCATCGGTTTCCTTCCTTGTGCCGCACAGCCGGCATAGCAGCAACGACCGCAGCGCGGCCAACTTTAGCGACGTGCACAGCGCGGCCCTCAATGGCGGGCTGTCGCGGCCGATACGAGTAGCTCCACCTACGGACAATCCCCATGAGCCATCCCCGCCTTTCCGCCGCCGACGCCAGCACCCTGCTGGACCACCTGATCGGCAGCGAAGCGTTCCGCAGCCACTTCACCGCTTCGCCGGCCAAGGCCCTGGCCTCGATCGGGCTGGACGGTGCCGTTGGCGAAAACGACTGCATGAAGATCGGCACCCTGGCCTCGGTCGAGGAGCTGAGCCGCACCCGTGATTCGCTGCATGCGTACCTGAGTACCTCGACCGCCTCGATGACCGTGGTGTTCTGCTTCGAAGCCGACCGCATCGACGAGCGCGTCAACGCCTGAGTCCGCATCAGCGCGACACTCGCACCGACGTCGCCTCGGTGGCGATGTCGTGCACATTCAGGGGTTGCCAGACCTGCATGGACGCCACCTCGGCAATGGCCTGGCCGTGGTGCCGGGCCAGCCAGGCCTGCTCGCGACGCACGCCGGCAGTGTCCTGCTCGGCACGCAGTGCCTGCAGCAGCACAACGTGGGCCTGCACAGGTTCGCTGCCATCAAAGGTGGGCTCGAGCAGATGGCGTGCCGCCCGCGGACGCTGCTGCGCCAGTTCGGCCATCGCCAACACAACCCGACGCCACTTGCCCACCACAGGGCTGCGCTGCCGCTCCAGCAGTTCGCCATGGTCGCGCAGCCACTCTGCGGCCAGCGCATGCTGGCCCTGGCGCTGGGCCAGATAAGTCAGGGCCAGCAGCTGCAGGCTGCGGCTGCCCACGGCGGAGTCGTCGTTGTTCCGCAGCAGCGGCCGCAGCACGGCGGCAATGGATTCAAGCTCCTTCGCATCGCCGGCCGTGCACAGCGTGGTCACGGTGGCGTGCTGCAGGCGTTGATGGATCTGGTAGTCGATCAGATCCGGTGCTGGACCGTCCGCAGCAATCGCGGCATGCAAACTGCTGCAATCACGCTGCTCCGCAGCCACCAGCAGGTGGGCCCGCAGGCGCATGCGCTGTTGCAGGTCGTCTCCCCGCGGCAACCGCATCAACAGCTGCTGCGCCTGTGCATCCAGGCCCTGCGCAACCAGCACGTCCACATCCAGGTCGTCGGCCTCGTCATTGCCGCGCAGCATCCGTGCCTGGCGCAAGGTGCGCATTGCCTGCTGCGGCTGGCCGAGGCCCAGCTGTGCCCGCGCCAGATGGATGGTCGGATACAGCCGCAACGGGTCCTGAGGCACCGTCGCGGCGCGCGCATAGGGCTCGGCCTCGGTGAAGCGATTGTCCTGCAGCAACCCCCAGGAGGTATTGGACAGCCCAGCAAACGAATCCGGATAGATCTTGGCCAGTGCACGCCACTGTTCCAGCGGCCAGCCACCGGGTTCCAGTTCGGCCTGCCAGCCCTTCAGGTACAGGCGCTCACGCGCGGGCAGGCGCTGCTGCTGGGCCAGCGCGTGCTCCAGCGCGTCACGCGCGTCCGCGACCTGCGCGGTGCGCGCATGCAGCTTGGCCACGCCCATGTAGGCCAGGGCAAAACCGGGATCGATGTCGATCGCGGCCTGGTAGAGGTTGCGGGCTTCTTCGAAGCGACGCTGACCCAGTGCGCTCTCGGCCAGCGCGAACGCGCGCAGTGCGCGCAGGTCCTGGGTCGAGGCGCGCGGCAGCGGCAGGGATTGCTCCAGGCTGGCCACCGACTCGCCCAGTCCGCGACGCAGGCGACCGACCACGTCGTCCACGGCGAACACCATCTGGTCGGATCGATCGGCGGTGGCGGTGAAGGTCTGGATCACCTGGCCACTGCCCGGTGCGGCAACATCGATGGCCAGCTCGTAGCCACCGATCTTCTGCCGCACGGTCGGCAGCAGCACCGCGCGCGCGCCCTCCCGCACCGCCACATCGACCGCGGTATCGCGGTTGAGCCGGGTATCGCCCGAGAGCCGCGCCATTTCCAGGCTTTCGCGGATCTTGCCTTCCGACAGCACGTTCACGTAGCGCGACTGTTCCAGCGCGATCCGGATCGCGTGCCGCATCGAGTCATCGAAGATCGGATCGCCGGTGAGGTTGTCGACATCGCCAAGCACCACCCAGTCACGTTCGGCGAAGGCAATGGCCGGCTCCGACCGCAGCAGCAGCCAGCCGCCCAGCACGGCGGCGGCAAGGATCAGGCCTTCGGCGGCCAGCACCAGCGGTTGCCGCCACAGCGGCAGGTCGCGGCGCGCCTTGGCGTTGGCGCGCGGCATGCGCAGCGGCGCCGAACCGATCTCGCCCACTTCGATCACTTCCTGCACCACCGGCACGCCCTTGAAGCGCCAGCGCCCGTGCGATTTCCACAGCAGGCGCGTGCCACGCTCGCCCAGTGCATCGGTGGCACGGCGGGTCAGCGATTCGGCCACCGCCGACAGCAGGATCTGGCCGGGGCGGGCCAGCATCATCAGGCGCGCCGCCATCGGCTTGGCCAGGCCTTCCACCTCCATCGACTTGGCACCGGCACGGACCGCCTCGGCACTGTTCTCCCAGGTCAGCACGTCGCCCACGTGCAGGCCGGCGCGCGCGCGCAGTTCAATCGCGCGCTGCTGGCCCAGCGCGTGCAGTTCGCGCTGGTAGTCCAGGGCGAAGCCCAGTGCGTCGACGACGCGCTCGAACAGCATGAACAAGCCATCGGAGCGATCGATCAGCTGGCCGTTCCAGCGCTGCTGCAGCACCAGTACCAGGCGATCGTGTTCCTGGAACAGGCTTGCCGCCGCCACATCGCCGATCCGCTCGACCAGCTGCAGCGAATCACACAGATCGGTGAACAGCAGGGCGCGCAGCTGTGGGCTATGCGGGGCTGACGTTCCGTTGTCGCCATTCATCGCCTGCCTCTCCCTATTGGCCGTCCGGATCATCCGCCCAGCGCAGGCAGTTGCCGCCATCGCGCTTGGCCTGGTACAGCGCACGATCCGCGCAGGCATACCACTCGCTCCAGCCTGCCTCGGGCGCCAGCAGGCAGGCGCCGATGCTGACCAGGCTCACATGCGGCGTGCCATGGCTGCGCTCGAGCAGACCATGCACCGCACTGATGATGAACTCGGCCGCGTGCTGCACGATCTCGCGGTTGCCACGGCGCAGGATCAGGCAGAACTCATCGCCACCAAGCCGGCAGGCCAGGTCCTGCTCGCCGGCCATCGAGCGCAGGATGTTGCCCATGCTCTGCAGCACGCGGTCGCCGGCCTGGTGGCCGTGGCGGTCGTTGATCTGCTTGAAGCGGTCGCAATCGATCAGCAGCAGCGCCTGCGGCGGCCCCTCGGCCCGCTCGCGGCACTCCTGCAGGTACAGGGTGAGGCCTCGCCGGTTGTGCAGCCCGGTCAGTTCATCGGTACGCACCAGCTCACGGGTGTGGGTCAACTGATGGGTAGTGATGTACAGATTGTCCAGCGCGGTTTCCAGATCGTGGTTGCGCCGGCGCAGCTGTGCGATCAGTGCCTGTTCGTTGGCCAGCACGCGCATGATCGTGCGGCGCAGGAAATAGGCCACCAGGCCGGGATCGGATTCGACCAGCCGATGGAAATCGGCCGGGCCCAGCTCCAGCACATCGCAGTCGACCAGCGCGCGCGCACTGGCGCTGCGCAGGTGGTCGCCGACCAACAGGCCCAGTTCTCCGAAGAACTCGTGCTGCCCGAGCGTCTTGATCACTAGGTCCTCGCCGAAGTCCAGTTCGATCTGGCCTTCGAGGATCACATACATGCGCTCGCCGCGGTGGCCACGCTGGAACAGCCACTGTCCGGCACGGAGCTTGCATGCGCGGGCGAATCTGGCGAACAATGCCACCTCGGCATCGGACAACAGAGCGTGCACGATCTCGGCCATCGCCACCCGGGCGATACCTGTCGTCACATCACTGTTCTCGGCCGCACCCCTGCCGGTCATTCCCTGCACCCGCCGCCAGCGTCCCCTGGTGAGCCGCGGAGCATAGCACCGCTTTAAAGTGTGCGCCCTATCTCATTTTGACCCTTCTGCCGATCTTGATTGATGTGAAGATCGGTGATGGCCCGTTCTGGTCACGGGTGTCCGGGCAAAACTCCTGCTGGATCAATCCGATGCCGGGTTTCACAGGGTTTCGGCCAAGTTGCCGGCACCGGGGTGCGCCTGATTGACGCTCCGCGCGTGCTGCGCCCTTGCATCGATACAACAACGCCGGCAGGTCCCCCGACCGGCCGGCGTTGTCTGGCCCTTCCCTGGCCACCCTGATCACCCGGAGCCCGGTAGTGCCGGCCGCTGGCCGGCAACTGCATGGGCTTCGGAAACATCGATGGGTTGCCGGCCAGCGGCCGGCACCACCGGATCACGCGGCGCGCCGCATCACGCCGCGCGTTCGCTGCGCCCGCCATGGAACTGTTCTTCCTCGGTCGAGCCGGTCAGCGCGGTGGTCGACGACTGGCCCTGCTGGATCGCCTGGGTCACCGCATCGAAGTAGCCGGTACCGACCTCGCGCTGGTGCTTGACCGCAGTGAAGCCGCGCTCGGCCGCTTCGAACTCGGCTTCCTGCAACTCGACGAACGCGCTCATCTGGCGGCGTGCGTAGCCGTGGGCCAGGTTGAACATGCCGTAGTTCAACGCATGGAACCCGGCCAGGGTGATGAACTGGAACTTGTAGCCGTAGCTGCCCAGTTCGCGCTGGAACTTCGCAATGGTGGCGTCGTCCAGGTTCTTCTTCCAGTTGAAGCTGGGCGAGCAGTTGTAGGCCAGCAGCTTGCCCGGGAACTTCGCATGGATCGCCTCGGCGAACTTGCGTGCGAATTCCAGGTCCGGCTTGCCGGTCTCGCACCACACCAGGTCGGCGTAGGGCGCGTAGGCCAGGCCACGGCTGATCGCCTGGTCCAGGCCGTTGCGGGTCTTGTAGAAGCCTTCGACGGTGCGCTCGCCGGTGGTGAACGGCTTGTCGTTGCCGTCGATGTCGCTGGTCAGCAGATCAGCCGCTTCGGCATCGGTGCGCGCCACCAGCAGGGTCGGCACACCCAGCACATCGGCGGCCAGGCGCGCGGCATTGAGCTTCTCGATCGCCTCGCGGGTCGGCACCAGCACCTTGCCGCCCATGTGCCCGCACTTCTTCACCGACGCCAGCTGGTCTTCGAAATGCACGCCGGCGGCACCGGCCTCGATCATCGCCTTCATCAGTTCGAACGCATTGAGCACGCCGCCGAAACCGGCCTCCGCATCGGCGACGATCGGCTGCAGGAAGTCGATGTCGTCCTTGCCTTCGGCGTGGTGCAGCTGGTCGGCGCGCAGCAGCGTGTTGTTGATGCGCTTGACCACTGCCGGCACCGAATCGGCCGGGTACAGCGACTGGTCCGGATACATCTGCCCGGCCAGGTTGGCGTCGGCCGCCACCTGCCAACCGGACAGGTAGATCGCCTTCAGGCCCGCCTTGACCTGCTGCATGGCCTGGTTGCCGGTCAATGCACCCAGCGCGTTGACGAACTCGCGCTCATGCAGCGATGCCCACAGCTTCTCCGCACCCAGGCGGGCCAGCGAATGCTCGATGTGGACGGTGCCGCGCAGGCGCACCACGTCGGCGGCACTGTAGTTGCGCTGGATGCCTTCCCAGCGCGGGTTGGTATCCCAGTCGTGCTGGATCTGTTCGGCAGTGGGCAGCTTGCTCATGTCTTTCTCCAGTTCGGTTCGTGCGTGCAGCGGGGAGGGAAACGGCGGGAAACGCGGGCGGCGATCAGTCGATGCGCGCGTAGGCCGGCAGGGTCAGGAAATCGGTCAGTTCGTCGCTGCGGCTCAGTTCGCCGAGCAGGGCGATGGCCTCGCCGATGCGTGCGCCACCGGGCAGCGTGGCGGTGTCACCCAGCCGTGCCGGCAGCTGTGCCAGCGTGGCATCCAGCAGTGCCAGGTCGATGGCGGTGCCATCGTCCAGCTGCTGGCCCGGCGTATGCAGCCACTGCCACAACTGGCTGCGGCTGATCTCGGCGGTGGCCGCGTCCTCCATCAGGTGGTGGATCGGCACGCAGCCGTTGCCATCCAGCCATGCCGCCAGGTAGCGCACGCAGACTTCCACGTTGCCTTCGAAGCCGGCGCGGGTGATGGTGCCGGGCGGCCGTGCGATCAGTTCGTCGCGGCCGACGCACACATCCTGGCGCAGCACGCTGTGCTGGTTCGCACCGGGCATGTGTTCGTCGAAGATCGCCATCGCCACCGGAATCAGCGCCGGATGCGCGACCCAGGTGCCGTCGTGGCCGGCGGTCACTTCGCGCAGCTTGTCAGCGCGCACGCGGGCCATCGCCTGTTCGTTGGCGGCGGCATCGTTGTTGATCGGAATCTGCGCGGCCATGCCACCCATCGCATGTGCACCACGGCGATGGCAGGTCTGGATCAGCAGTTCCGAATAGGCCTTCAGGAACGGCTGGGTCATGGTCACCTGGCCGCGCTCGGGCAGCACGCGGTCGGCGTGGCGCCGGAAGGTCTTCAGGTACGAGAAGATGTAGTCCCAGCGCCCACAGTTCAGGCCGACGATGCGGTCACGCAGCGCGTGCAGGATCTCATCCATCTCGAACACCGCCGGCAGCGTTTCGATCAGCACGGTTACCTTGATCTGGCCGTGCGGCAGGCCGAGCATGCCTTCGATGTGCGACAGCGCGGTTTCCCACAGCGCCGCCTCTTCCATGCTCTGCAGCTTGGGCAGGTAGAAGTACGGGCCGCGGTCCTTCGCCTGCAGGGTGCGGGCGTTGTGGAAGGCGAACACCGCCGCGTCGAACAGGCCGCCGGCGATGAACTGGCCATCGATGCGCACGTGCTTTTCGTCCAGGTGCCAGCCACGCGGGCGCACGATCAGCACCGCCTGCTCGTCATACGGGCGCAGCGTGTAGTGCTTGCCATTGGGGGCGGTGTAGTCGAGATCGCCACGCACCGCGGCGGCCAGCGACTGCTGCCCGGCCAGCAGGTTGCGCCAGGTCGGCGAGGTCGAATCCTCGAAGTCGGCCATGAACACCTTGGCGCCGGAGTTCAGCGCGTTGATGACCATCTTCGGATCGGTCGGGCCGGTGATCTCGACGCGGCGGTCCTGCAGCGCGGCCGGCAGCGGCGCAACGCGCCAGTCGCCGCTACGGATCGCAGCGGTGTCCTCGCGGAAGTCCGGCAGGCCGCCCTGGTCGAAGAACGCCTGGCGCTCGCGGCGCGCCTGCAGCCGTGCCTGCCGGCCCGGTTCCACCGCACGGTGCAGCGACACCAGCAGGGCCAGCAGCGGCGCCGGCAGCACGGTGTCCTGGCCGGCCACGCGGGTCGCCAGGGCGATGCCGGGGGTAGCCTTGCTGGCAGGGGTGGGAACAGCGGAAGCGACGGCGGACATGGGGCGACTCCAGCGGTGGGGGAACGTCTCCACGGTGCCGCTGGGCCGGAGTATTTGGCAAAACAGTTTTTGCAATGTTCTACATAAGTTGTGCTAATACTCGTGATGAGATGAGCACACGCACCCCGCCAAGTCCGCGTTTTTCCTACAAATCCGACCGGCTGAAGCCATTGCGTGCGTTCTGCCAGACGGTGCGCCTGGGCTCGGTCTCACGGGCGGCTGAGGCACTTTTCGTCAGCCAGCCGGCCATCAGCCTGCAGTTGCAGGCCCTGGAACGGGAACTGGGGGTGCCGTTGTTCGAGCGCAGTGGGCGCCGCCTGGTACCCAGCCGCGAGGGCCAGCTGCTGTACGAGATGGCGCAGCCGCTGGTGGAGAACCTGGACGGGCTGGAGGCGCGCTTCCGCGACAAGGTGCGCGGCCTGGATGCGGGCGAGCTGAACATCGCCGCCAACAGCTCGACGATCCTGTACCTGCTGCCGAAGATCGTCGAGCGCTTCCGCCTGCACCACCCGGACGTGCGCCTGACCCTGCACAACGCGATCAGCGCCGATGGCACCGACCTGCTGCGCGAGGATGCCGCCGACCTGGCGATCGGTTCGATGACCGATGTACCGGCCGACCTGACCTACGCCCCGGCCTACCGCTTCGAGCAGGTACTGATCGCGCCGCACGACCATCCGCTGGCCAGTGGCGGCCAGCTGGAGCTGGCCGACATCGCGCGCTATCCGCTGGTGCTGCCGCCGAAGCGGCAGATCACCTACCGGCTGGTTGACCAGGTATTCCAGCGCCACCGCATCGCCTACACCGTGGCACTGGAAGTGGGCGGCTGGGAGGTGATCAAGCAGTACGTGGCGATGGGCATGGGCATTTCCATCGTGCCGGCGCTGTGCCTGAACGAGGCCGACCGCGAGCGGTTGGCGGCGCGGTCGATGAAGCGCTGGTTCCCCGAGCGCAGTTACGGGGTGATCGTGCGCCGGGGCAAGGCGCTGTCGGCGCAGGCGCGCGCGTTCATCGAGCTGATCCAGCCGGAGTTGTTCAGTCCGCGCGATTACGACCAGAGCGGGCATTCGGAGCGGTGAGGGGTGTTCGGCAGGGCTGCGCCCTGCACCTGCCGAATCAACGTCAACGGCAACGTCAAAAGCGGGCATTCCGTAGATGGCGGGGCGGTGTGGGTGGGCAGGACACGCCGTAAACCCCTCCTTGGGGGCTCGATGGCGCCATCCATGGCGCCAACGGTCCTGCCCACCCACACCGCCCCGCCTCTGACAGTTGGTCGCTGCTGTTGGTGGGTGTCGACCTTGGTCGACACGGTAGATCCACGCCATGCGTGGATGACGGGTGACCGGGGTCAGATCCGTTTTCCGCAGGAAAACGGATCTGACCCCATTTGTGGCTGGCGATGCATAGACTGGGCGCATGTCCATCGAACTCCGCCACCTGCGTTACTTCCTCGCCGTTGCCGATACGCTGCACTTCGGCCAGGCGGCGGAGCGGCTGGGCATGTCGCAACCGCCGCTCAGCCAGCAGATCCGCCAGCTGGAAGACCTGATCGGGGCGCGCCTGTTCGTGCGCAGCCATCGTCGTGTGCAGCTGACGCCTGCGGGTGAGCTGCTGCAGGAGCGCGCACGGGCCATCGTGCAGCAGGTGGAAACCGCGGTGGACGAGGTACAGCGCGCGCAGCGCGGCGAGCAGGGCGAACTGCGTATCGGCCTGACCCGGGCCACGCCGCTGTCGCCGCAGATTCCGCGTTCGATCCTGCGCTACCGCCAGCAGTACCCACAGGTGCGGCTGCAGCTGAGCGAGATGAACACGCTGCAGCAGATCGATGCGCTGCTCGACGGTTCACTGGACGTGGGCATCATCCGCAAGCGCGCATTGCCGCCGGAGCTGGTGGCGCACAGCCTGTTCGTCGATCCACTGGCGTTGATCGTGCATGCCGACCACCCTGCCCTGCGCAGGCTGTCGAAGCAGGGCACGTTGTCGCTACGCGACTTCGCGCAGGAGCCGTTCGTGGCATTTCGCCGCAGCGCGGGCGCGGGCATCCATGACCACATGATCGCGCTGTGCGCGGCCGCCGGGTTCACGCCGCGCATCGTGCAGGAAGCCGGTGAGGCATCGACATTGATCAGTCTTGCGGCTGCAGGCCTGGGTGCGGCGATCCTGCCCTCGTCCTGCGATCACATCCGCGTGGAAGGCGCGCGCTTCGTGGCGCTGGCCGATGCCGGTGCGCATTCGGAGGTGCAGCTGGCATGGCACCGCGAGGGGGTGACGCCGCTGATCCGCAACTTCGCCGGGCTGTTGCGCGGGGCGTTCGCCGAAGGGTGAAGTGCCACCCACCTAGGTTTGGTAGACGCCAACCTTGGTTGGCTGCCGTGCCAGAGCGCCGACCAAGGTCGGCATCTACCAGAGCAACGCCGCGCCCGTGCGGAACGCGAGGCTGGCGTCAGGCCGTGACCGGCTGCGGCGCGCGCTGCTGCAGCGCCCAGACGATGCCGCCCCCGATCAGGGTCAGCACGGCAGCGAACGCGCACACGCCCAGCCAGTCCCAGGCCGCGTAGGCTAGGCCACCCACCCCGCCCAGCACGCTGGAGCCCAGGTAGTAGGCGAACAGGTACAGCGCCGACGCTTCCGCGCGCATCGTACCGGCACGGCTGCCGACCCAGCTGCTGGCCACCGAGTGGCCACCGAAGAAGCCGAAGGTCACCAGCGCGATGCCCAGGGCCATCGTGCTCAGCCACGGCATCGCCAGCAGCGCGATGCCGGCGCCGATCAGCGCGAACGAGATCGACAGGATGCGGCCGCGCCCGTACCGCGTAGCCTGCTGGCCCATCCACGCCGAACTGAAGGTGCCCACCAGGTACACGCTGAAGATCAGCCCGACCACGGTCTGGCTGAGGTGGTACGGCGGCGCCAGCAAGTGATAGCCCAGGTAGTTGTAGAGGGTGACGAACACGCCCATCAGCACGAACGAGGTGGCGAACAGCCACGGCAGGCCCCGGTCGGCGAACAGCGTGCGCCAGCGCGACGGCAACTCGCGCAGGCCATCGCGTCGCGCGCTGAAATGGCGCGACGGCGGCAGCTGCAGCCACAGCAGCACGGTGCTGGCCACGGCGATGATCGAGACCACGCCGATGCCCCAGCGCCAGCCCCAGTGATCGGCGATGATGCCGGCCAGCAGGCGCCCGCTCATGCCACCGATGGCGTTGCCGCCGATGTACAGGCCCATCGCCAGGCCCAGCGCGCGGCTGTCCATCTCCTCGACCAGGTAGGTCATCGCCACTGCCGGCACGCCGCTCAGCGCCAGGCCAAGCAGGGTGCGCAGCACCAGCAGCGTGGTCCAGTCGTCCACCAGCGCCGTGCTCAGCGACAGCATGGCCGACGCCAACAGCGCAACGATCATCAACGGGCGACGGCCGACCGCATCGGACAGCAGGCCGGCCAACAGCATCGCCACCGCCAGCGTGCCGGTGGTCAGCGACAACGACATCGCGCTGCCTGCGGCGGACACGCCGAAGTGGCGGCTGAACTCGGGCAGCAGCGGCTGCACGGTGTACAGCAGGCCGAAGGTGGAGAAGCCGGCCAGGAACAGTGCCAGCGCGGTGCGGCGGAAGGCCGGCGTGCCCTGCTGGATGCGGGTCTCGGCGATGGGATCGACAGTGGGGGGACGGCGCTCGACGGCCGCCGCGGTTTCGCCAGTCATGGGATCGAAGGGCCGGTGGGGCGGCCGGGCATGGAGGGAACGGGCCTCAGACTAGGCCTGTCGATCCAGTCGATCCATAACCTGATAAGTCAGGATTGATACCCAAGAAGTATCAATTCAGCTTACAGGCGCTGCCACTCGAAACCGTCGCCGCGGCGGTAGTACACCGCCACCGCACGGCCGTAGACCTTGTCGGCGTCGACGAAGCCGAAGAAGCGGCCGTCGAAGCTGTTGCCGCGGTGGTCACCCAGCACCAGCACCTTGCCGGCCGGCACCACCAGATCGGCGATGTCCGGACCGCCGCCCATGTCCAGGTCGAGGCGGGCACGGCGCTCGCCGAAGGCTTCCACGTCCTGCAGATCGGCGATCTGCAGCGGCTGGCCGTTGATGCTCAGATGGCCCTCGCGCATCTGCACGTGGTCACCGGCCACCGCCGCCACGCGCTTGATCAGGCGGGTGCCGTCGGCCGGTGAATCGAACACCGCCACTTCACCGCGCTGCGGGACGCCGGTGGCCATCAGTTCCTTGCCGGTGAACGGCAGGCGCAGGCCGTAGGCGCGCATGTCCACCACCACCCGGTCGCCCGGCTGCAGGGTCGGCTGCATCGAGCCACTCGGCACCACGTAGTGGTTGGCGAGGGTATCGCGGGCGGCGGCGAGCAGGCCGAGCATCACCAGCAGCGGCAATGCTTCCTTCTTCAGCCAGACCAGCGCGCGTTCGGACAAGGGAGGACGGGCAGCAGCATCCATGACAGGCTCCGGGTAGGTGGTAGCTGCATCAGACCACATCCAGGCGGGAGAGGTTCCCGCGACGCGATCCGGTAGAGCCGAGCCCACGCTCGGCTTGTTCCTTGCAGCGTCGAGGTTGCCCGACTGGGGCGCAGAGCGGCCGAGCGCAGGCTCGGCTCTACAGGAAGGGTTACGCAGGTTTTACGCGCGGGACCGGCCGCGGGCATCGCACCTTTACGGGCGGCACGCGCATCGTGTGCCCACCGCGCCGCAGGGCGCATTCCGCAAGGTGTTGTATGACCCTCCTGGTGATCCGCCACGCCTCTTCGTCGGCACCGCGTCCCCAACTGCCGACGCAGCTGGCCGGCCATCGCGTGCTGTGCAGCGACTGCGCCAGCCTGTCCGAGGTACGCCAGTGCCTGTGCCAGCCGCAGGCGCGCTCGGCCGACTGGGTACTGCTGGATGTCGGTACCGCTGACGAGGCGCAATGGCAGGCCGAAGGTGGCGCGCTGCAGGCGGCGCTGGAACGGCTGCCGGCGCAGTACATCGAACTGCAGGCCCCCAGCGAGCCAGGGCTGGATGCGCGCCTGCGCCTGCAGCACGGTCCCGCCGCCGTGGTGGTCGACCAGTGCAGCCAGCAGGCCGGCTACCCGTTGTCGCTGGCCATTGTCGGCCGCCGCCTGGCACAGGAGGGCTGAGCCATGTCGATCTTCATCATCCGTGGCCCGGAAGCGGCCGGCGCCCTGATCCGCACCGCGATGCCGCTGCCGGCACCGGTCCTGAAGTCACTGGTGCATCGTGCGATCGACGCCGGCACCAGCGTGGCGATCCGTGCCTGTGGTTCGGAACAGGAACTGCTGGACGCCCTGCGCGTGGCCGACCACAGCCGCGGCGAGGTGACCCTGCTCGACCCGGGCGCGTGTGCCAACAGCTTGCGCCTGCAGCGCCTGCTGCCGTACCTGCACAACGCCTATGTGGAAGTGCATGACGACGGCGCGGTAGCCGAGCCGTGCCTGCCGGCTGGTGTCGGCCAGCGCCTGGGCATCGCCGCCGGCTACGGCGCGCAGAGCTACGTGCTGGCGCTGGACATCGCACTGGATCATCTGGGATTGGGCGAGCAGGCCAACCGGGTGCACGTGGGAACGTAACGCTGTTTGTAGAGCCGAGCCCATGCTCGGCTGCCTTTCCAGGAACCATCAGCCGAGCGTGGGCTCGGCTCTACAGAAGAACGTCGAGCATGGCTCGACGCTACAGAAAGAAAAACGGCGGGGTTGCCCCCGCCGTTTTCGCTTTCTTACTTCAACCCGCGGAACTTCAGCAGCGGTTCCACCGACGGGTCCTTGCCACGGAAATCGCGGTACAGGGTCGACAGTTCCACGCTGTTGCCGCGCGAGAGGATCTTGTCGCGGAACTCCTGGCCATTGGCCGCGGTCAGGCCACCGTGCTCGGTGAACCACTGGTAGGCGTCATGATCGAGCACTTCGGCCCAGAAGTAGGCGTAGTAGCCGGCCGAGTAACCGCCACCCCAGATATGGTCGAAGTAGGTGGTGCGGTAGCGCGGCGGCACCTGCGGCAGGTCGACCTTGAACTTCTTCAGCGCGCTGGCTTCAAAGGCGCCGACATCCTGCAGCGGCGCGTCGGCCTTCTGCGTGTGCCAGGCCAGGTCCAGCAGCGCCGCCGACAGGTACTCGGTCGTCGCGTAGCCCTGGTTGAAGCTGCGTGCCTTGAGGATCTTGTCGACCAGCTCCTGCGGCATCGCCTCGCCGGTCTTGTAGTGCTTGGCGTAGTTGGCGAACACCTTCGGGTCCAGCGCCCAGTGCTCGTTGAACTGCGACGGGAACTCGACGAAGTCGCGCGAGGTCGCGGTGCCGGCGATCGACGGGTACTTCACGTTCGAGAACATGCCGTGCAGCGCATGGCCGAACTCATGGAACATGGTGGTGACGTCGTCGAAGCTGATCAGCGCAGGCTGGCCGGCGGCCGGCTTGGTGAAGTTGCAGACGTTGTAGACCACCGGCTTGGCACCGGTCAGGCCGTCCTGTTCGACGAACACGTCCATCCAGGCGCCACCGGACTTGCTGTCACGCTTGAAGTAGTCGGTGTAGAACAGCGCCAGCGAGGTGCCGTCCTTGTCGAACACTTCGTACACCTTCATGTCCGGGTTGTAGGTCGGAATGTCGGTGCGCGGCTTGAAGGTGATGCCGTACAGCTGGGTGGCGGCGTAGAAGACGCCGTTCTGCAGCACGTTGTCCAGTTCGAAGTACGGCTTGATCTGCGACTCGTCCAGATCGTACTTGGCCTTGCGCACCTGCTCGGCGTAGAAGTCCCAGTCCGAAGCGGCGACCTGGAATCCACCCTTCTGCGCGTCGATGACCTTCTGGATCTCACCGGCTTCGGCGCGTGCCTTGGCGGTGGCGGCCGGCACGGTGTCGGTCAGCAGCTTGAGCGCGGCGGCCGGGGTCTTGGCCATCTGGTCGCCGAGCTGATAGTCGGCGAAGGTGTCGAAGCCGAGCAGCTTGGCCTTCTGCGCACGCAGCTGGGCCAGGCGCTGCACGGTCTGCCGGGTGTCGTTGGCATCGCCGCGCTCGGCGCGGGTTTCCGAGGCCTTCAGCACGGCGGCGCGCTGGTCGCGGTCGCTCAGCGAGCCGAGCACCGGCTGCTGGGTGGTGTTCTGCAGCGGCAGCAGGAACTTGCCATCCAGCTTGCGGTCCTTGGCGGCGGCGGCAGCGTTGTTGATAGCGCCCTCGTCCAGGCCGGCCAGCTTGGCCTTGTCGTCGACGACAACGGCCGCAGCAGCGGTGGCGGCCACCAGGCGGGTGTGGAACTGGGTGGAGAGCGTGGTCTCTTCCACGTTGAGCTTGCGCAGGCTCGCCTTGTCGGCGTCGGACAGCTGCGCACCGGCGCGCACCAGGCCATCGTAGTAGTGCTCGACCAGGCGCTTCTGCACCGGGTCCAGCTCCAGCGTGTCACGCTGGTCGTACAGCGACTTCACGCGCGCGAACAGCTTCGGATCGAGGTTGATCTCGTCCTGGTGCGCGGCCAGCTTCGGCGCCACTTCTTCCTGGATCTTCTGGCGTGCGTCGTTGGTATCGGCCTGGACCAGGCCGAAGAAGATGCGCGACACGCGGGTCAGGGTCTCGCCGCTGCGCTCCATCGCCACGATGGTGTTGTCGAAGGTGGCCGGCTCGCTGCTGTCGGCGATCCTGCGCACGTCGGCCAGGTGCTGGCGCATGCCTTCTTCGAACGCCGGCAGGTAGTCGCTGTCCTTGATCTTGTCGAACGGCGGGGCCTGGAACGGCAGCGTGCTGGCACTCAGCAGCGGATTGGTGGAGGCTTCGGCCGGCTGCTGGGCCGGGGTCTTCTGGGCATCGGACACGGGGGTGGACTCCTTGCCGGAACAGGCCGCCAGCGCCAGGCTGATGGCGGCGGCCAGGACTACGGTACGCGACATGTAAAACGCTCCTTGGGCAGACGGTATGGATACCAGCCCTCCACCCTACTCCTGTCGCGCTCGCCCGGCATGTGCCGGACGTGGCGTCTATGCGGCGGCCTGCAACCGGCTCAGACCGTGCCGCGGGTCTTGCCGATCCAGGGCCGGTAGAACTCGCGGATGGCAGCCATGTCGGCCACATCGTCGCCGCTCGGGGTGAACAGCGGACCGATGCCGATGGTCTTTTCCGGATAGTGGAAATACGCCGCCAAGATCGGCACGTCAGCCATCCGGGCGATCTTCAGGAAACCGGCCTTCCAGTCCTTCACCGCCTTGCGGGTGCCCTCGGGCGTGATGGCGAACCACATCTTCTCGTTGTTGCGCAGCAGGTCCACGGCCTGGCCGACGGTGCCCTGCGGCGAGCTGCGATCGAGCGGGATCACGCCCAGCTTGTGCAGCAGCGGGCCCAGCGGCCACCAGAACAGCGAGGCCTTGCCCAGCACCTTCACCTTCATGCCCAGCGCGATCTTGGCCGCCATGCCCCACAGGCCGTCCCAGTTGGACGAATGCGGGGCGATGATGAAGACCAGCCTGGGGATGTCCGGCAGGGTGCCGGTCACCTTCCAGCCGCCCATGCGCAGGGTGCAGCGCGCCAGCCAGCGCAGGAAGGCGTTGGGTTTGACCTGCGGCATCTGCGGCGGCACGGCCGGCAGCAACGAAGTCGGGTTGTTCAAGCAATCACTCCCAGTCACGTGATGAGCGCCCGCGCTTGATCTGCGCGCGCCCGCGTTTGGCGTCCAGACGACGCAGTTTCGACCCGAGGGTCGGCTTGGTGGCCTTGCGCGGTTTGGGCACGCTCAGCCCGGCCTGGATGAAGGCCGCCAGCCGCTCGCGCGCATCCTCGCGATTGCGATCCTGGGTGCGGAATCGTTGCGCGTCGATGACCAGCACGCCTTCGCCGGTCATGCGCCGGTCACGCCGCGCCAGCAGGCGCGCGCGCAACGGTTCGGGCAACGAGGGCGAGTTGGCCACGTCGAAACGCAGTTCCACCGCGGTGGACACCTTGTTGACGTTCTGGCCGCCGGCGCCACTGGCGCGCACGAACCGCTCGACGATCTCGCCGTCGGGGATTTCAAGCTGCGCGCTGATGGTGACCGGTCCACTGCCCATCCGCGCATTGTAGCGGCAGGCACGTGGTGAAGTACGCCATCGCGCCCCGTATGCCGCCGATCAGGCACCGAACACGCCGCCTTCGCCTGGGCTGCGGGTATGCTGGCGGTCCCATGTACCGCAGGAAGCCCCGCATGACCCGCTCCACACCCGCCCTGCCGTCCCTGCTGCGCCGCGCCGCCCTGCTGCTGGCGCTGGCCGTGGCCAGCGTTCCGGCCCTGGCCGCCCCGCCGACCGACGGCGACATCAACCGCCTGCTGTCGGCCTCGCGCGCGCAGAGCATGATCGACACCATGGTGCCGCAGATCGAAGCCATGCAGCAGCAGCAGTTCCAGCAGGTGGCCGCGCAGCGCCAGCTCACCGCCCAGCAGCAGGAACAGCTGAAGCGGATCCAGGCCCGGACCAGCCAGACCCTGCGCCAGGCGATGTCGTGGCAACAGCTGCGGCCCATGTACGTGGACCTGTACAAGAAGACCTTCAGCAAGGAAGACGTGCTGGCAATGGCCGAGTTCTACGAGAGCGCGGCCGGCCAGAGCCTGCTGGACAAGACCCCGGCGCTGATGCAGAACGTGATGGTGGCGATCCAGGCGCGCATGCAGCCGCTGTTCGCGGATCTGCAGAAGGACCTGGAAGCGATCGTCAACGAGCCGGAAAAGAAATAACGGGGTGCGCCGGGCCACGCCCGGCCGCTGGCTGTAGAGCCGAGCCCACGCTCGGCTTACCGCAGCAGCATCAGGCGTCGTCCACCTGCCAGCCGAACAGGTTCAGCGCCTTCTGGAACTCGCGATCCAGCGGCGCACTGACATCCACGCTGCCACCGTCCGGGTGCGGGAAGCGCAGGCGCTCGGCGTGCAGCAGCATGCGGTGCACGCCCTGCATGCGGAAGATGCGGTTGTGGCGGCCATCGCCGTGGCTGGTGTCGCCGATCATGTGGTGCGACAGGTGCTTGAGGTGCCGGCGGATCTGCCGGAAGCGCCCGGTCTGCGGCTGGCAGCGCAGCAGCGCGTAGCGCGAACTGCTGAACTCACCCACCGGCACCGACAGCTCGCCGGTGGCCAGGCGCTGGAAGTCGGTGACCGCCGGCTTCTTCACCGGCTTGCCCGGCCCGCCGTCCAGGTCATGGTCCACCCGCCAGGACAGCTCGGCCGGCCAGCCCCGGCAGACCGTCAGGTAGTCCTTGGCCACTTCACCCCCCATCAACGCCTTGCCCAGCGCACTGGCGGTCTCGCGGTCGAAGGCCAGCAGCAGGCAGCCGCTGGTGGCCCGGTCCAGGCGGTGCACGAGGAAGATCGGGCGGCCCAGCTGCTCGCGCAGGCGGTCGGCCAGGAAATCATCTTCGCCACGGGCCAGCTTGCTGTCGTGGACCATCAGCCCGGCGGGCTTGTTGACCACGGCCAGGCGCTCGTCCAGGTGCAGCAGCTGCAGGGGCGCGGTTTCGGTCTCGACCGCGGCGAGGGTGTCAGGTTCGGTGCTCACCGCAGGATTATACGGGCGCCCTGATCGGGGTCAGATCCCTTTTCCTGCGGAAAAGGGATCTGACCCCGGGTTGGTGGCGCGGCGGTCAAGCGTTGCGCACGGCCAGAAGCTCGCCGTTGCCCACCGGCACCAGGCTGGTGCCGAAGTCCTGATCGGCATCCAGCAACGCGCGCAACGGTTCCATCTGCGCGGCGTGCGAGGTGGCGTTGTCCACCACCAGCAGGCCCCCCCGCCGCAGCACACGGCGCAGCTGCGGCCACCAGCCGGCGTACTGTTCGCGGTCCGAATCGAGGAACAGCAGGTCAATGCTGGCATCGGCGGCCTGTGCCAGCCACTGCCCGGCATCGCCGTGGACCAGCGTGATGCGATCGGCAAGGCCACTGCGCGCGAAGGCGTCACGCGCCATCGCCACCTTGTCCGCGGCGTATTCCAGTGTGGTCACGTGTCCGTCGATGGCGGCTGCGGCTTCGGCAATCCACAGCGTGGAATAACCGTTGGAGGTGCCGATCTCCAGCACCCGGCGCGCATTGCCGAAACGCACCAGCACCGACAGGAATTCACCGGTGTCCGGCGTGATGTTGAGCATGCGCCGGGCGCGCTCGGTTTCATGCGCGTCGTTTTCAGCACCGAAGCGTGCCAGTTCGTTCTTCAATTCCGAAAGCTGCATCGTCATTGCTTCTTTCATTTGCCACAGCAAGGGTGAGCATTGTGGCCTGTCCGGCCACATTTCGTACTTCTCTTAAGCCTGTACTCCGATGAGGTTGCGATAGTTCCCGCCTTCTTCACGCGGGATGGTCCACCGGCCCGCGGCCCTCATTGGTTTCCGCAAGGACACGGCCATGGTTCTCGACATTCTGGCAATCGGCGCCCACCCCGACGACATCGAACTCGGTTGCGGCGGCAGCCTGGCCAAGCTGGCCCGCGACGGTGCACGCATCCATGCGCTGGTGCTCAGCCGTGGTGGCCGTGGCTGCCATGCCGGCATCGACCGCAGCGACGAATCCCACCGCGCGTTGCGCCGCCTGGGTGTGACCGAGGTGATCCAGCAGGATTTCCCGGATACGCGCTTTCCTGCCTGCCGCAACGACATCGTCGCGGTGATCGAGCAGGCCTGCGCGCAGATCGCACCGCATCGCGTCTACACGATGTGCGGCGAAGACCACCACCAGGACCATCGCACCGTCCATGAAGCGTCAATCATCGCCTGCCGCAGCATCCCGCAGATCCTCTGCTACGAGAGCCCCAGCACCCTGCCGCAGTTCGCACCGCAGGTGTTCGAGGACATCAGCGCACAACTGGACCTGAAGATCCACGCATTGCGCGAGCATGCCAGCCAGGGCGATCGCCACTACATGCAGGAGGACCACCTGCGCTGCCACGCGCAGTTCCGCGGCCAGCAGATCGGCATCGGCCCCAGTGAGGGCTTCGTGCCCTACCGGCTGGTGCTGTGATGAAAACGCTGCTGTTCCTGGCCATGTGTGCCTTCATCCTGGCGCGTGTGTGCGTGCAGGCCTCGCGTCGCCCCAGCACGCGCCTGTACAGCATCGATGCGATCGTGCCGGCCTACAACGAAGCGCCGTGCCTGGAGCGCTCGTTGACCGGCCTGCTGCAGAACCCCTACGTGGCACGGGTGATCTGCGTGAATGACGGTTCCACCGACAACACCGCCCAGGTACTCGATGCGCTGCAGGCGCGCTGGCCAGGGCGCCTCGTGGCCGTGCACCAGGCCAACACCGGCAAGGGCGGCGCGCTGATGCATGGCCTGCGGCACGCCACCGCCGAGCAGGTGTTCCTGACCGACGCCGACACCCACATCGATCCGCGCGGCCATGGCCTGGGCCACCTGCTGGACGAGATCGAGCGCGGTGCCGATGCGGTCGGTGGCGTACCCTCGTCCAGCCTGCAGGGTGCCGGCTTCCTGCCGCATGTGCGCGCCAGCCTGAAGCTGCCGATGATCGTCATCAAGCGCAGCTTCCAGCAGTGGCTGGGCGGCGCACCGTTCATCGTCTCCGGCTCGTGTGGCCTGTTCCGCACCTCGGTGCTGCGCAAGGTCGGTTTCTCCGACCGCACCCGCGTCGAAGACCTGGATATGTCCTGGTCGCTGGTCGCGCAGGGCTACCGTGTCCGCCAGAGCGTGCGCTGCGTGGTCTACCCGCAGGAATGCAACACGCTGGTGGAGGAATGGCGGCGCTGGCGACGCTGGATCGTCGGCTATGCGGTATGCATGCGCCTGCATCGCGGCCTGCTGCTGACCCGCTTCGGCGTGTTCAGCATCCTGCCGATGATGCTGCTTGCCCTTGCCGGCATCGTGCTGACGCTGCAGGTCTGGTTCGGTGCGGCCCAGCTGCATGGGCCGGGTGGCCTCGCCCTGTCGGTGATGCCGTTGTTCTGGATCGGCATCGTCATGTTGCTGGCGGTGATCAGTGCGATCCACCACCGCCGCGCGTCGCTGGTCCCTGCCGCCGCGTTCTCGATGCTGTACGTGCTGCTCGCCTATGCGATCTGGCTGATGCATGGCGTGGCCGGGCTGTTTACCGGCCGCGAGCCGGCACGCGACAAGCCGACCAGGTATCCGCATGTGGTGGAATGACCTCGCCGCCATGGCCGACGCGCTATCGACGCTGCCACCCCACGTCGATTCCAGCGCCCAGGTTTCGCCGCGTGCGATCGTGCGGGGCGAGGTACGGATCGGCGCTGGCAGCCGCATCTGCGACGGCGCCCAGCTGCACGGGCCGGTATCGATCGGCCGCGACTGCCTGATCGGCAACAACGCACTGCTGCGCGGTCCGCTGCACATCGGTGACGGTGTGCGCATCGGCTTTGCCAGTGAACTGAAGAACGCACTGATCGGCGACGGCGCCTGCATCGGCCCGCAGTGCTTCATCGCCGACAGCCGCGTCGACGCCCGTGCCTACCTGGGCGCGCTGGTGCGTACCAGCAATCATCGCCTGGATGGCGCAACGGTCACCGTCCA
Organism: Stenotrophomonas sp. YJH_SMC_123; assembly: GCF_059368215.1. NCBI lineage: Bacteria > Pseudomonadati > Pseudomonadota > Gammaproteobacteria > Lysobacterales > Lysobacteraceae > Stenotrophomonas > Stenotrophomonas sp. YJH_SMC_123. Next base: position 278,816 of record NZ_JCAFRM010000005.1, on the reverse strand, counting down.
CATCGGCGACACCGTCATCGACAGCCAGCGCGACAAGCTCGGCGCCTGGATCGGCGAAGGTGCCGCGCTGGGCGTCGGCGTGATCATCCTGCCCGGTCGCATCGTCGCCCCGGGCAGCCAGTTCGGCCCGCGCATCACCGTGGAACGAAACCTGCCGCCCGGTCGCTACCGGCTGCTGCAGTCGCTGCATTCCCAACCCCTGGAGTAACCCCATGCGATTGATCATCCGTGGCGCACTACCGTGCGCCCTGCTGCTGGCTGTGTCCAGCGCCCATGCCGGCATCGACCGGGTCTCGGTGCAGCTGGATCATGCCGACTACACCGATGGCTTTGGCAAGCGCGACGTACAGACCGTGGATGTGGCCGGTCGCAGCGGTGACAGCCGCTGGCATCTGGGCCTGGCCCATGGTGAACGCGACTACGGCAGCAAGCGCTTCAGCGGCAATCGGGTGCAGGGCTCCCTGCACCAGCGCTGGAGTCAACGCTTTTCGACCCGCACCGCCTTCACCGCCTCCAACGATGACCCGGTATTCGTCAACCGCCAGCTCAACCAGGACTTCCAGTGGAAGGTGGCACCGCAGACCGTGCTGAGCGTGGGCGGCAAGTACGCCCAGTACCATGCCGGCGCATACGTGAGTGGCTGGTCGGTAGGTGCCTCGCACTACTTCCCGCGCGTGACCACCTCACTGCGCCACGAGCGGCATCGCCAGTCCAATGGGCCCGACGGCCATGGCACCACGCTGTCACTGCGCCTGAAGGATGCGCAGGGCGGTGGTTCGACCCAGCTGTGGCTGGGCAGCGGTACGTCCGGCTACACCGCCGATTCCGATCCGCTGCTGCTGCGCGAACACGATGCACGTCGTGCCTTCCTGCGCCGCAGCCAGCCGCTGGGGGAGCATCTGGTGCTGGACATGGGCATTGGCAAGACCTGGCACAGGACGCGCCTGGACCGCTTCCAGAGCGTGCAGTCGCACCTGGGCCTGGGCTACCACTGGTAGAGCCGTGGCGGTCGGCGGCGCGTGATGCCGCCGACCCTCGATCAACAGGCTTCAGCGCCACCACGCGCGCGCCAGCGCCAGCGCGCCGACGGCACCGGACACCCAGCTCCACATCGGCAGGTCGCCCCAGTACCAGCCTGGCGGCTGCAGCACGTACACCAGTGCGGCGATGGCCAGCAGGCCGACGCCGGTGATCGCACCGACCGCGCGTTTCTGCAGGCGCTGCACGCTGGCATCGAGCGCGACCAGATCGCGCGAGCGCATCGCCAGCTCATGGCGGCCCTCCACCTGCTGGGTCAGCCAGGCATGTACCAGGCGCGGCATGTCCGGCGCGTGGGTCATGATTTCCGGCAAGCGCTTGCCGATCTCGCGCACGACCCGACGCGGGCTGTAGCGCTCGCGCAGGATCTTCGCCAGCACCGGCTTGGCCACCGCCCAGATGTCGATCTGCGGATCCAGCTGGCGCCCGACACCTTCGATGTTCAGCAGGGTCTTCTGCAGCAGGATCAGCTGCGGCTGCAGGGTCAGCTGGTAGCGCTGCGCCACGCGGAACAGCTTCATCAGCACTTCAGCCAGCGAGATCTGCGACAGCGGGCGGGTGAAGTACGGCTCGCACACCGAACGCACGGCCGCTTCCAGATCATCGATGCGCACGTTGTCCGGCATCCAGCGCGCCTGCACGTGCAGTTCGGCGATGCGGCGATAATCGCGGTTGAAGATGGCCATGAAGTTCTCGGCCAGGTAGTACTGATCTTCCTGCGACAGCTGGCCCATGATGCCGAAGTCCAGCGCGATGAAGCGCGGGTTGGCGCGACGCGACGGATCGGTATCGACCCAGATGTTGCCGGCGTGCGCATCGGCATGGAAGAAGTTGTCGCGGAACACCTGGGTGTAGAACACCCGCACGCCCTTGGCGGCCAGCGCCTTGCGGTCGATGCCGGCCTTGTCCAGTGCAGCGATGTCATCGGACGGAATGCCCCACACGCGCTCCAGGGTCAGCGCGCGCTCGGCGGTGTGGCTCCAGATCACTTCCGGCACGTACAGGTCGTCGCTGTTTTCCCAGAAGCGGCGCAGCACGCTGGCATTGGCGCCTTCGCGCTGCAGGTCCAGCTCAGCGGCCAGGGTGTTCTCGACTTCGGCCACCACTTCGCGCGGACGGATCTTGTCGGCACGCGGATGGGTACGCTCGACCAGGGCGGCCAGCGAGTTGAGCAGGGCGATGTCGGCGTCGATCTGCTTCTCGATGCCCGGGCGCAGCACCTTGACCACCACCTGGCGGCCATCGGCCAGCGTGGCCGCATGCACCTGTGCGATCGAGGCCGAGGCCAGCGGTTCGGTATCGAAGCTGGCGAATGCCTCGCTGACCGGCAGGCCGAGTGCTTCCTCGACGATGCGGCGCGCGGTATCGCCGTCGAACGGCTTGACCCGGTCCTGCAGCAGGGTCAGTTCGTTGGCCACGTCCGGCGGCACCAGGTCGCGGCGGGTGGACAGGATCTGGCCGAACTTGACGAAGATCGGACCGAGATCCTGCAGCGCCAGGCGCAGGCGCGCACCGCGCGACTGTACAGCGATGTCGGCCGAAGCACGCGGCACGAACGGTTTGGCCAGGCGCAGCCAGCGCTCAGCCGGCGTGCCGTGCAGCAGGTCGTCCAGGCGGTAGCGCAGGATCACCCGGCCGATGCGGCTTGCCCGCAGCACGGCCTTCATGCGGCACCCCGCAGGCGCTGGACGCGCGCGCCAAGGCGCTCGACGTCATCACGCAGTACGTCCACATCATCGTGGAAGGCATCCAGTTCGGCGCGCGGTACCACGTCGCGCGATTCCTCGGTGATGAACTCGGCAGCGCTGTGGGCCAGGTCGATCGCACCCTGGCGCGCGTGCTGCAGGGCGCTGCGCAGGGTGTTGGCCACCTGCACGCCCAGTACCTCGCCGAACACGCTGACGAACGGCTGCTGCCAGTCCGGGTCGAAGCCCTTGGCCAGCTGCTGCAGGCGTCGCGCCAGTTCGGCGTCACCGGCCACGCGTACACGGCCCTTGTTGTTGGACTCGCCGCGCCGTGCGTTGGCCAGCAGCGGCAGCTGCGCCAGCACGCCGGCCAGGCTGCTGCGCACGGCCAGGTCGGCTTCCTGCGCATCCACCGGGCCGACCCGCAACTGGTCGCCGTCGACGCTGATGCGCATCGCCAGCGACGGCGCTTCCAGGGTCAGGTCGATGTGCCGGCCATCGAGGCTGGCCAGTGCATGGCGGGTATCCGGATCCAGCGCCAGCGCGCGGTTCAGGGCAATCTGCAGGGCGCGGCCAGCGACCGGCTTGAGGGACTTGAGCAGGGAAAGAGCCATGTGCGCATTCTACCTGCGTGGGTGGGGGGCTTGCGCCGGGCTGCCGCCCGGCACCCGCGGTAGTGCCGGTCGCTGGCCGGCAAGATCAACATCAAAAGCTGGCGACCCGTGGGATGGCGGGGTGGGTCCCGTTGCTGCGCAACGGGCTCTGACCCCAATGCTGATGGGATCTGGCGTTGGTAGATGCCGACCTTGGTCGGCGCTGGATGTCAGTGGGCCAACCATGGTTGGCCGCTACCCGAGCCGGCAGCCCGGTGATTCATCTGTGCCTCACCTGGGTGGCTATGGAAGGTTCATGCTGTACGGCCACGCAACGCACAGGACATCGCATTCCCATGGCACGGACCCGGGTCGGCATCATCTTCGGGGGCAAATCCTCCGAGCACGAGGTTTCACTGCAGTCGGCGAAGAACATCCTCGATGCGCTTGATCGCGAGCGCTTCGAGCCGGTGCTGGTCGGCATCGACAAGCAGGGCCAGTGGCATCTGAACCAGCCGGACACCTTCCTGATCAACGCCGATGATCCGTCGCGCATCGCGCTGCATCGCTCGGGCCAGTCGCTGGCGGTGCGCCCGGGTGCGGAACAGGCACAGCTGCAGCCGTCCGATCCGGCCAGCGCGCTGGGCCAGATCGATGTGGTGCTGCCGATCGTGCATGGGCCGCTGGGCGAAGACGGTGCGCTGCAGGGCCTGCTGCGCATGGCCAACCTGCCCTTCGTCGGCTCGCCGGTACTGGGTTCGGCAGTGGCGATGGACAAGGACGTGACCAAGCGCCTGTTGCGCGACGCTGGCCTGCAGGTGGCACCGTGGCTGTGCATCCGTCGCCACCAGGCGGCAACGGTCGATGTCGATGCGGTGATCGCACAGCTCGGTCTGCCGCTGTTCGTGAAGCCGGCCAACCAGGGTTCGTCGGTGGGCGTGAGCAAGGTCAAGGACGCAGCGGGCTTCGCCGACGCACTGGCATTGGCGCTGCGCTACGACCACAAGGTGCTGGTGGAATCGGCGGTGGTCGGCCGCGAGATCGAGTGCGCGGTACTGGGCAACGCGCACCCGCAGGCCAGCCTGTGCGGCGAGGTGGTGGTGCACGACGAGTTCTACGCCTACGACACCAAGTACATCAACGAAACTGGCGCCGAGGTGGTGGTACCTGCGGATATCGATGCCGCAACCCAGGCGCGCATCCAGCAGATCGCACTGCAGGCCTACCAGGCGCTGGAGTGTGCCGGCATGGCGCGCGTGGACGTATTCCTTACTGCCGGCGGCGGGATCGTCATCAACGAGGTCAACACGCTGCCGGGCTTCACCCGCATCAGCATGTACCCGAAATTGTGGGGTGCCAGCGGAGTCGATTACACGACGTTGATTACGCGCCTGATCGAACTGGCACTGGAGCGTCACGAAGCCGATCGCGGATTGCACAGCGCCGCGTAGCGTTGTGATCGCCCGCAGAGCCGAGCATGGCTCGACTCTGCGGAAAGCGATGCCGGCCAGCGGCCGGCACTACCGGCTAGCCGCGCTTGCGGAACATCGAGATCACCGCAAGGATCAGGAACACCACGAACAGGATCCAGGCGATGTTCGTTGCGGCGCCGGCAATGCCGGAAAAGCCCAGAACGGCGGCGATGATGGCGATGACAAAGAAAATGATGGCGTAATGCAGCATGGCGCTCCTCGCGGGTGGTCGAGCCTTGGATGGCGTGGGTCCATCCTCCCGATCCTGCGGTGTGCAACCAGTGACGGCGATCTATGCAGCAGATGAAGCCTTCAGCCTGCGCAGCCCTTCTTCGATGCTGACCTGCGGCACATAGCCGAAATCGCGGCGGGCCGGCTCCATGCTGTACCAGTGCGGCGTGCACAGCTGCTCGGCCAGGAAGCGGGTGAGCGGCGGCTCGCCACGCAGGCGCAGCAGCGGCCACAGCCGTTCGCAGACCGCGCCGATGCGATAGGCGGTCTTGAAACTGATCGCCTTGTCCACCGTCGGCGCGCCAACAGCGGCCAGCAGCCGGTTGACCAGCTCGCGCATGGGCAGCGGTTCGCCGTTGGAAATGAAGTAGGCCTTGCCCGCACACGCGGCACCCGGCGCCAATGCCTCGAAAGCGAGGAAATGCGCGAGCGCGGCGTTGTCGATGTAGGTGGTATCGACCTTGTTGTTGCCGTCGCCGACCAAGCGCAGGCGACCCTGACGTGCACGCTCGGCCAGGCGTGGCACCAGCTGCTGGTCACCCGGGCCCCAGATCAGGCGCGGGCGCAGTGCCACCGTCGCCAGCGATACATCGTTGGCGGCCAGCACGCGCTGTTCGGCGATCGCCTTGGTCGCCGCATACGGTGCCTGGAAGTCCTCGCCGTACGGCACCTCGTCAGCCCCCAGGCCTTCCACCGGATGCGTGGCGCGGTGGGTCACGCTGGGCGTTGAGGTGTAGACCAGCCGGTTGATGCCGTGCGCGCGGCATGCCGCAATGACATTGTCGGTGCCGACCACGTTGGCCTGGTGGTAGCTGTCATAGCTGCCCCAGGCGCCGGCCTTGGCGCCGTTGTGGAACACCGCATCGACGCCGGCCACCGCGTGCAGCACTGCCTGCGCATCGGCCAGATCGCCGCGGATCTGGCCCACGCCCATGGCCTGCAGTTCCGGGTAGTGGCTGCGGTTGAACGCCAGCACCTGGTGGCCACGTTCGACCAGCCCGCGGCACAGCGCCTGGCCAAGGAAACCACCACCACCGGTGACCAGGATCTTCATGCGCGCTTCTCCAGTTCGGCGCTGGCCCAGACGGCGAGCTTCTCGCGGCCGATCTTGGCGTTGTGACGGATATCGACGGGGAACGCGGGATGCATCAGGAAGTGCTGCAGGCCGGCCTCAGGGGTGCGCGCTGCGGCATGCGCACGCAGCGCTTCCTGCAGCGCCGGGCTGTCGCTCTGGCCACGCTGCAGTTCCACGCACAGCACCGGTACCTGCGCACCCGCCGGGCCAACGCCGACCAGTGCCGTGCGTGCCACGCCGGGCACGGTATTGAACACCGGCTCGACCTGTTCGGTGTACAGCGGCCCTTGTGCGGTTTCCACGCGATGGGTCTTGCGCCCGCAGAACCACAGCCGGCCCTGCGCATCGAAGTAGCCCACGTCACCCATGCGATGGACGATGCGGGTGCTGCCATCGGCCAGCGTCTCGCGGATCTTCGCTGCGGCCGTGGCCTGCGGGCGGTTGAAGTAGCTGTCGGTGGCGGTCGGGCCAGCCACCGTGATTTCTCCCACTTCGCCAACCGCCAGCACGCGCGCCTGCGACCAGTCGGCCAGCGGCGCGTCATCGATGGCGATGATGCGCACTTCGTTCGGGGCCACCACGCTGCCCACGCAGGTGCCGGCGCCGGCCTCGGTGGCCGCGCGGGTACGCTCCAGCTCACGCCCCTCGACCACCGCCACCGGCAGGCACTCGGTGGCGCCGTACGGGGTCCAGAACTGCGCATCGGCGGGCAGCAGGCTGCGGATGGTGGCGACCACGTCCGGCGGCACCGGCGCACCGGCCGAGGTCACCCGGGTCACCGTCGGCAACGGTCGGCCATGCCGGGCCAGCACCCGCATCAATGCCGGCGAGCCGAACAGCTGGGTCACGCCGAAGCGCTGGATGGCATCGTGCAGGCGTGCCGGATCGGCCTGCGCCGGCCGGGTCGGGTCCATGTCCGGGATCACCGAGGTCAGGCCCAGCGCCGGGTCGAACAAGGCAAAGGGCGGGAAGGTCGGCAGGTCCACGCCGCCCGCTTCCATGCCGAACGCGCTGCCCAGCAGCTGGATCTGGCCCACGAAGTGGCGGTGGCGGTAGACCACGCCCTTGGGCACACCGGTGGAGCCGCTGGTGAACAGGATCGCCGCCATGTCCTCGCCATCGGTATCGGCCAGCATCGCCCCGCCCTTGGCGCCGGCGCGCTCCAGCGCAGCCAGGCTGGTACCGCCCCAGCCGAGGCGGCGGCCAACGGTGACCAGGCGGGTCGCCGACGGCGCCCAGCGCAGCGCCAGCCGCGCCACGTGCGCCAACGGAATGCCGATGAAGGCCTGCGGCTGCGCCTCGTCCAGGCACTGTTTCAGCGCGCGCTTGTCGATGCCCGGATCGACCAGCACCGGCACCGCGCCCAGCTTGAACAACGCGAACATCAGCAGGAAGAACTCCGGCGACGGCCGCACCATCACCACCGTGCGCACTCCACGGCCGATCCCATAGCCGGCCAGGCCGGCGGCCATGGCATCACTGCGGGCGTCCAACTGGCGGTAATCCAGGGTGACATCGTAGGCGGCCATGCCGTTGCCGGCGCCCCGGCGGCCCGGGCAGCGGATGGCGATCTGGTCAGGGCGTTCACGCGCCAGTTCAGGCAGGCGCGCGGCAATGTTGCAGGGTCGGTTCATCCGTTCATTGTCGCCGCTTACGGAATTTCTTGCGCGGCGGCCCACTTCGTGGAAAATCCGCACCCTCGTTCCTGATTCCGACTGCCGCCCGAGGCGGCTTGCCCATGCAACATCCCTGCATGACCTGCGGCGCCTGCTGCACCCAATACCGCGTGGCCTTCCACTGGATGGAATCGGACGAGGTCACCCCCGGCGGCGTGCCGCACCAGCTGACCGAGGTGCTGGACCCGCACCGCCTGTGCATGCGCGGCACCCACTCCAAGCCGGTGCGCTGCGTGGCGCTGGACGCGCAGATCGGCGTGTACTCACGCTGCACCATCCACCCCAACCGGCCCAGCGTGTGCCGTGAGGTGGATGCATCGTGGGAGTACGGCAAGGCCAGCCCGCAGTGCGACAAGGCACGCATCGCCTACGGCCTGGACCCGCTGACGCTGGCCGACTGGCGCTGGCGCGATGACGCCGACAATGACGACGATCACCCGGACGACAACGGCAACAGCCCGTCCTCACCGCCGCAGGCACCGGTCGCGGCGTAGTAGTGCCGGCCGCTGGCCGGCAACCTCATGAACCCTTCGGGTGTGCCGACCAACGGTCGGCACCCACCGGAAGAGGAAGGGGTGGGTGCCGACCGTTGGTCGGCACACCGATCAGATCGGGTTGGCGTCCAGGAACGCGCGGATCTCCGGCACCAGCACTTCGTGCTTGTCTTCCAGCACGTAGTGCCCGGCGTCCTCGAAGGCATGCACCTGGGCCTGCGGCAACGCGGCCTGGAAGCCCTTCAGGAAGTGGTGGTCGAACACGAAGTCGCGCAGGCCCCAGCCGAGGAAGGCCGGTCGGTCGGCGAACGACGGCAGCGCCTTGCCGGCCCGCTCCAGCAGCGACCAGGCCTTGTCGGCCGGCGACAGCGGGATGTCCTGCATGAAACGGATGGTGCTGATCCGGTTGGCCCAGCTGTTGTACGGCGACACGTAGGCGCGGCGCACGTCGGCCGGCATCTTCCGCTCCACGCCCAGCCACGAGGCACCGGACGAGAACGCGTTGAAGCTGCGGATGATCCACTCGCCGATCTTCCAGTGGCGGCCCAGCGCGATCTGCCACGGCATCTTCTTCGCCGCCGGCATCGGGAACGCAGCGGTGTTGAGCACCACCAGGCGCTTGACCTGGTCGTGGTGCGACAGCGCCCAGCCGAAACCGATCATGCCGCCCCAGTCGTGCACCGCCAGGGTCACCGGGCCGGTGATGCCCAAATGCTTGAGCAGCGCATCGAGGTCATCAACGCGCGACTGCAGCGTGTACTCGTAGCGGCTGTCATCGGGCTTGTCCGACAGGCCCATGCCGATGTGGTCCGGCACGATGCAGCGGTATGTGTCCGACAGGCCGGCCACCAGCGTGCGCCAGTAATAGCTCCACGACGGGTTGCCATGCACCATCACCACCACTTCGCCATCGCGCGGGCCTTCGTCGAGATAGTTCATCGACAGGCCGGGGCGAACCTCGAAGCGCTGCGGGTGGGCGGGGTAACCGGGAAGATCGCGCATGCGGAGCACCTAGGGAGAGTCGCGGCGCAATGTGGAGCCGAACCGATGCTCGGCTGCTCTCCGGTCCGCTGCGGAAGAGCCGCGCTGCGCGCGTGAGCCGAGCATGGCTCGGCTCTACAGGAGGTCGGGCAGCGGGCTGCTTACCAGACCACTTCAGCCATCGAGCAGTTCAGGCCGGAACCAATGCCCAGAAGTGCAATGCGATCGCCCTTCTTCAGCTTGCCCAGCTGCTTGAGCTTGCTCAGCACGATCGGCACCGAGGCCGGGCCGATGTTGCCGTGCTCGCCGAAGATGGTCATGACCTTCTTCGGGTCGATGCCGAAGTTCTTGATGAACGCAGCGGTGTGCGGCTGGCTGACCTGGTGGATCACGAACTGGTCCAGCTCTTCCACGGCCCAGCCCAAGGCGATCTTGGCGGCGGTGAAGGTCTTCTGGGCCAGCTTGATGCCTTCGATCAGCAGCAGGCGGGTATCGGTGACCATGCGGTCCAGATTGCCCAGGCACAGCTGGTTCCACTCGGTGGCCGAACGGGTCACGCCACCCTTGTAGCGGGGTGCATCCGGCACCAGTTCCGAGCGCGCCATCACCATCGCGGCGGCGCCCGAACCGGTGGTCAGGGCGGCCAGCTCGTTGCGGAAGTCGTCGGCGGTGACGTCCGGGGCGGTCATGCGCTCCAGGGTCTTCTCGTACACCAGGTTGGCGGTCTCGCCATCCACCACCAGCGCGTAGTCGATGTCGCCACGCTCGATCATGCGCGCCGCGATATCCATGCCGTTGATGAAGGCCAAGCAGGCATTGGCGACGTCGAAGGTCATGCACTCGTCGCTGACGCCGAGGTTGCCCGACACGATCGAGGCGGTGGACGGCTCCAGGTAGTCGCGGCTGACCGAGGTGTTGACCAGCAGGCCGACCTGCGTCGCATCGATGCCTGCGTCTTCCAGCGCCTTGCGGCCGGCCATGGTGGCGGCATCGGACGCCAGCACGCCGTTGTCCCACAGGCGGCGGGCATGGATGCCGGCGATATCGCCGAGCACGTCGGTGCGGATACCGAGGCGATCCAACGTCGGCTGCAGCCGCTCGTTGATTTCCTTGGTCGTCAGCGTATGCGGCGCATCAACGTGTGCCAGGCCGGCGATCGAGACATTCTTGAAGAGCATCGAGGTTAGCGCCAAGGCTCAGGCAAAAGGGGGCGCTATTCTATAACCCCCGGGGCCTTCACCGCATCTTTACGAATTCAGGCTTGGCCGTATGGTGAAGCGTTCAGCGCGGCGGGCACTGGAACGCGGCGAACCGCTGGCTGCCATCGGCGGGCGCGGCGGCGGCCTGTACGGCGTTGGCGCCGGCACTCGGGGCCTCGTTGCGGGCCAGGGTTTCCAGCTCTTCCTGCACGCGCAGCGGGTTGCGGTTGTAGAAGCCGACCTTGCTCTTCACGGTGACCACCACCTCGCCCTTGGCGATGCAGCCGGCCGGAACCGGACCTGCCGGCAACACGCGGGTCGCCTTGCCGGCCGGTTCGATCGGCACCCAGGTACAGGCAGTGACGGTGAGCAGCAGAGAGGAAAGCAGCAGAACGCGCATGGGCAGATCCTGGAAGGGTATGGGGCGATTCTGCCTGAACAGCCTGAATCGGGGGTAGCCGGGGCCGGGGTCAGAGCCTCCTGCGGGGGATCCGACCCCAGGTCGGCGGAGGGGTCGGATCCCCCGCAGGGGGCTCCGACCCCTTAAGGGGTTGCCGGCCAGCGGCCGGCACTACCGGGGGAGCCGGCCCGCCACAGGCGGGCCGGTTCGTGCCTTATTTCTTGACCGGGTTGCCCTCGGCGTCGATCACCGTCACCTCGCCCAGGTTCAGCGCGCGCACGGCCGCTTCGGTCTGCTTGAGATCGCCCACCACCACCCAGGTCAGGGCCTGCGGCTTGATCTCGGCAGCGGCCTGCTGCACCTGCGCCGGGGTCATCGCTTCGATCTCGGCCTTGCGACGCAGCACATAGTCGTCCGGGCGCTTGAACTGCACGATCGAACCGATGGTCGCGGCCACGGCACTGGCGGTCTCGTAGGCACCGGGCAGGCTGAGGGTCTGGATGTTGCGGATGCGGTTGACTTCGGCAGCAGTGGCCGGCTTGCTGCCGTCGGCGAATGCGGCGATCTCCTTGCGCATTTCCGCCAGTGCCGGGCCGGTCTTGTCGATCTGCACCGGCGCACTGGCCATCCACGGGCGCTGGCCCACCGAACTGGTCGCGCTGCTGCGCGCGCCGTACGACCAGTGCTTGTCCTCGCGCAGGTTCATGTTCAGGCGCGAGGTGAAGTCGCCGCCGATCACGCCGTTGGCAATGTCGAAGCGGGTCGAACTGGCGGCGCCGGACGGCGCCACCACTTGGCCGGCGAACAGGTTGGCCTGCACCGCACCCGGCTGGTCGATCAGGAACACGCGCGGGCCCTTCGGCAGCGCGACATCGGTGGCCGCCTTCACCTGCGGCGCCTCGCCGGTCGCCTTCCAGTCGCCCAGCTGCTTGTCCAGCAGCGGCACGATCTCGGCCAGGGTGGTGTCACCGACCACGATCAGGGTGCCATTCTGCGGGCGCAGCCAGTCGTGGTGGAAATCAACCAGATCTTCGCGGGTCAGGCCGTTGATCGCCGCCTCGTCGCCGCTGCCGGTGAACGGGATGGCGTACGGGTGGCCCTTGCCGTACAGCAGCGGCGGCAGCACGCGCATGGCCACTGCACCCGGGTTCACCTTCTCCTGCTGGATGCCGGCGATCCAGGTCGCCTTGACCCGGTCGATCTCGCCCTGCTCGAAACGCGGTTCGCGCAGCAGGTCGCGGTACAACGCCAGCGACGGTGCCAGGTTTTCCTTCAGCGCCGACAGGTCCACGCTCATCGAGTCCAGGCCGGCCGAGGCATCCAGGCTGGCGCCCAGTGCGTCGGCGGCGTCGGCGAAGGCCAGCGAACCGAGCTTGCCGGCGCCTTCGGTCATCAGGCTCATGGTGAAGTTGGCGGTGCCGGGCTTGCGACCCTGGTCGGCGCTGAAGCCGCCCGGGAACTGGTAGCTGAACTGCACCACCGGAATCTCGTGGCGTTCGGCCAGGATCACCTGGGTGCCGTTCTTCAGCGTGGCGCGCTGCAGTGCCGGGAACTTCAGCTGCGGGAACTCGCGGGTCTGCGGCACGCCGGCCTTGCGGTCCACCTGTTCCGGCAGGGTGCTGTACTTCGGGTCCACCGCCGGCACGGTGAACGGCTTCGGCGTCTGGCTCGGTTCTTCCTTCAACGCCACGCGCTCACCCGGTGCGATCACCAGGGTGTGGCTGCCCTTGTCCAGCCACTCTGCGCCCAGGCGGCTCAGATCGGCGGCACTGGCCTTCTCGATGTTGGCCAGCGAGGTGCGGAAGCAACCCGGGTCGCCGGTGAACACCGCGCACTCGGCCAGCGCATCGGCCTTGCCGCCGAAGCCACCGATGCGCTCGATGCCACGGATGAAGCCGGCACGGGCGCCGGTCTTGGCGCGCTCCAGCTCGGCCGCGGTCGGGCCCTGCTTGATCAGGCGGTCCAGTTCCTCGTCGATGATCTTCTCGACCTTGGCCGGGTCCTGGCCCTGCTTGACGGTCGCCACGATCACGAAGTTGGAGCCCAGCTGCGAGGTCGACAGGCCCGAGCCGATGCTGTCCACCAGCTTGTCCTGGTGCTGCAGGCGCTGGCTCAGGCGTGAGGACTTGGCGCCGCCCAGCACTTCGGAGAACAGCTGCAACTGGTCGATGTCGGCGGTGCCGACCTGCGGCACGTTCCAGGCGCGGTAGATGCGCGCCTGCGGCACCTTGTCGGTCATCGTCTCGCGGGTATCGGCACTGCGCTTGGCCACGTTCACCGCCGGCTGCGCCATGGTCGGGCCAGCGGGGATGCTGCCGAAGTACCTGGCGACCTTCTCCTTGGCGGTGGCCAGATCGATGTCGCCGGCCAGCACCAGCACCGCGTTGTTCGGGCCATACCAGGTGCGGAACCAGGTCTTCACGTCATCCAGCGAGGCCGCGTTGAGATCGTTCATCGAGCCGATCACGCCGTGGTGGTACGGGTGGCCAACCGGATACAGCGCCTTGTTGATCTGGTCCCAGGCCTGGCCGTAGGGCTGGTTCTCGCCCTGGCGCTTCTCGTTCTGCACCACGCCGCGCTGCTCGTCCAGCGCAGCCTGGTCGATCGCACCGACCAGATGGCCCATGCGGTCCGACTCCATCCACAGCGCCATGTCCAGCGCGGTGGTCGGCACGTTCTCGAAGTAGTTGGTGCGGTCGGTGTTGGTGGTGCCGTTCTGGTTGGTGGCACCGACCTGCTTGAACGGTTCGAAGAATTCGCCGTCGTGGTTCTCGCTGCCCTGGAACATCAGGTGCTCGAACAGGTGCGCGAAGCCGGTGCGGCCGGCCGGCTCATCCTTGCTGCCCACGTGGTACCAGACGTTGACCGCGACGATCGGCGCCTTGCGATCGGTATGCACGATCACGCGCAGGCCGTTGGGCAGGGTGAACTGCTCGTACGGGATATCGACCTTGGCCGGTGCCGTCGGCCTGGCGGCAAGCGCGGAGGTGGGCGCAAGCGTGCCCAGGGCGGTGCTGAGGGCGACGGCCAGCAATGCGGCGCGCGGGCGAAGGGCGAGAGACATATCCGGATCCTTGGTCACATAGGTGAACCCCGATCCTAGCCTGCGCAGGCAACGGCAGGAATCGGTCGCCAGTCACTGGGGGTGTTTGCCCTGAAGGCCATCCGGCCCGGCCCCAGCCGGGGGGCGTGAACCGTCACATGTGCCGGCTGAAGGCGTCCGGACAGTGTCCGCGGCACATCGAATGGACAGGTGTCCGCCCACCGGACACTTTTCGATTGATAAAAAACCCTTGTAAATCAATGAATAAAAGTTGGCACGGGGATTGCTTGGCCCTTCCTGCGCCAGGAAGGGCTTCAGACGCAAGCTGACTGAAGACTGAACAAATGCAGGAAATCGAAAATTCTTCTTGCATCCCCAGAATTGGTGTACTACCTTACTACCACACCACTTATCACCAACACTAAACAGGCCCCGTCATGAACGCCAAGACCATTGCCATCGCCATCGCCCTGATCGCCGGCACCGCGGTTGTTTCGTCGGTGCAGGCCTCCGAATCCATCAAGACCCTGGCCACCGTGCAGGTTCGCCCGGCCGCCGACCAGCTGGCCCAGCAGGCCTGGGAACAGGCCAGCGGCATCCCGACCCTGGCCACCGTGGAAGTGCGCCCGAGCGCCGACCAGCTGGCCGAGCGCAACGGCTACGTCGCCGCCCCGGTCGCCGCCGCGATGCCGATCACCACCCTGGCCTCGGTGGAAGTGCGCCCGAGCCTGGAACAGCGCGTCGCCCTGGCCGCCGAACTGGAAGCCCAGCGCTACGCCGCCACCCTGGCTGCCGCTGCCACCAGCGTCGCCAACCAGGTGATCGTCAACCTGCCGGCCCTGCAGGTGCGTCCGAGCGCTGCAGACCTGCAGGCCCTGGCCACCGAAACCGCCCAGGTCCTGCTGCGCCCGTAAGCGGTGCCGCCCTGCCCAGCGCAGGGCGTGCGCCGTAGAGGCGGCCGCCGTCGCAGGTACACTGCGCCGATGAATGCCGCGCCCCAGTTCCACGTAATCCTGTTCCAACCGGAAATCCCGCCCAACACGGGCAATGTAATCCGGCTCTGCGCCAACACCGGCTCGCAGCTGCACCTGGTCGAGCCGCTCGGCTTCGCACTGGAAGACAAGCAGCTCAAGCGCGCCGGCCTGGACTACCACGAGTACTCGCGCCTGCAGGTGCACCCCGACCTGGACACCGCGCTGGCGCGGATCGCACCGAAGCGGTTGTTCGCCCTGAGTACGCGTGCCAGCGTCCGCTACGACAGCGTGGCGTTCGAAGATGGCGATGCCTTCCTGTTCGGCCCGGAAAGCCGTGGCCTGCCGCAGGACGTGCTCGATGCGCTGCCGGATGGCCGCCGCCTGCGCCTGCCGATGCGGCCGGGCAACCGCAGCCTCAATCTTTCCAACACCGTTGCCGTGGTGATGTACGAGGCGTGGCGGCAGCACGGGTTTGCCGGCGGCGCGTAAACCGCTCCGGGGTGGCTGTGGATCGCTGCTGGTGGGTGTGACCTGCTTCTGGTGGGTGCGGACCTTGGTCCGCACTGTTCCCCGGTCGCGTGCCGAAGGAGTGTGCCAACCAAGGTTGGCACCTACCAAAGACAGGTCAAGGCGGCTGCAGAAACTTCTGGAAAGATGTGCCAACCAAGGTTGGCACCCACCGGACCAGGTTTCAGAACGCGTTGATGCCGGTCAGTTCGCGGCCGATCACCAGCTGGTGCACGGTCTCGGTGCCTTCATAGGTGATCACCGATTCCAGGTTCAGTGCATGCCGGATCGCCACGTGTTCGGTGGTGATGCCGGCCCCACCCAGCAGATCGCGACATTCGCGGGCGATGTCGATCGCCATGCGGCAGTTGTTCCATTTGGCCAGGCTGACCTGCTGCGGCTGCAGCTGCCCGGCTTCCTTCAGGCGGCCCAGCTGCAGCGCCAGCAGCTGCGCGGTGGTGATGCGGCGGGCCATTTCGGCCAGCTTGATCTGCGCGCTCTGGGTGGCCGCCAGCGGGCGGCCGAACAGCACGCGCTCCTTGGCATAGCCCAGCGCTTCATCCAGGCAGGCAATGGCCGCGCCGATCGGGCCCCAGCTGATGCCGTAGCGGGCCTGGGTCAAGCAGCCCAGCGGCCCCTTCAGGCCCTTCACGTTCGGCAGGCGGTGGCTGTCGGGCACGCGCACGTCATCGAAGAACAGCGCGCCGGTCAGCGACGCGCGCAGGCTCATCTTGTGCTTGATCTCCTGCGTGGTGAAGCCGGCCATGCCCTTCTCCAGCACGAAGCCCTGGATGCCGTCCTCGGTCTGCGCCCAGACGATGGCCAGGTCGGCCACCGGGCCGCTGGTGATCCACATCTTGCTGCCGCTGATGCGCCAGTCGCTGCCGTCGCGCACCGCGCGGGTCTTCATGCTGGCCGGATCGGAACCGCCATGCGCCTCGGTCAGGCCAAAGCAGCCGATCAGCTCGCCGCGTGCCATCGCCGGCAGCCACTGCTGGCGCTGCTCCTCGCTGCCGTAAGCGTAGATCGGGTACATGCACAGCGAGCTCTGCACCGAGACGAAGCTGCGCAGGCCTGAATCACCTCGCTCCAGCTCCTGGCAGATCAGGCCGTAGCTGACCGCACCCAGATCACCGCCGCCGTATTCGGCCGGCAGGGTGGCGCCCAGCAGGCCCAGCGAGGCGATCTCCGGCACCAGTTCAGAGGGGAAACGGGCCTGGTCGAAGGCATCGCCGATGATCGGCAGCACGCGCTCGTTGGTGAAGCGGGCGACGCTCTCCTGCACCGCGCGCTCTTCCTCATTGAGCAGGGAACGGACATCGAACAGATCGTACGGATGCAAAGCCATGGCACTCACGCGCAGTCAGGACCCGGCCATTGTCGGTCATCCGGGCAGAGCGTGCCGACCAGGGTCGGCACCCACCCGGGCCGCAGCCTTACGCTGCACCGCAGCAATCGTGACGTGAACATCGGCGATCTAGCTCGATCACGCGCGGCCCGGTACCCTGACACATTCAAACAACCGTTTCGCTCGTGGCTGCACGCGCGATTCCCAGGCACCGCCGGTGGCCCCGATGCCGGCCCTACCCACGAGTCATGCAATCGATGAGCGCTGAAGCCAACGCCCTGCCCCCGCGTGAAGTAATGGAATTCGACGTGGTGATCGTCGGCGCCGGCCCCGCCGGCCTGGCCACCGCGATCCGCCTGCGCCAGCGCGCGATCGAAGCCGGCCGCGAGTTGTCGGTGTGCGTGCTGGAGAAGGGGTCCGAACCAGGCGCGCACGTGCTGTCTGGTGCGGTGATGGATCCGCGCGCGCTGACCGAGCTGTTCCCGGACTGGGCCGAGCGCGGCGCACCGCTGAAGCAGAAGGTCACCCGTGACGAATTCCTGTTCCTCAGCGAAACCGGCGCGCGCAGCACGCCCAACGTGCTGCTGCCGGAGTGCTTCCACAACGAAGGCAACTACATCATCAGCCTGGGCGAAGTGACCCGCTGGCTGGCGCAGCAGGCCGAGGCGCTGGAAGTGGCGATCTTCCCCGGCTTCGCCGCAGCCGAGGTGCTGTACGGCGACAACGGTGAAGTGATCGGCGTGGCCACCGGCGACATGGGTATCGAGAAGGATGGCAGCATCGGCCCGGCGTTCGAGCGCGGCATGGCGCTGCAGGCGAAATACACGATCTTCGCCGAAGGCGCGCGCGGCCATCTCGGCCGCCAGTTGATCGCGCGTTACACGCTGGACGAAGGCAAGGACCCGCAGGCCTACGGCATCGGCATCAAGGAGCTGTGGCAGATCGACCCGTCCCGGCATGAGCCGGGTCTGGTGGTTCACGCCGCCGGCTGGCCGCTGGACAGCGACACCTACGGCGGCGCGTTCCTGTACCACGCCGACGGCGGCAAGGTCGCCATCGGCTACGTGGTAGGCCTGGACTACAGGAACCCGTGGCTGAGCCCATTCGAAGAGTTCCAGCGCTTCAAGACCCATCCGTCCATCCGCAAGCATCTGGAAGGCGGTACCCGCATCGGTTACGGCGCGCGTGCGATCACCGCCGGTGGCCTGCTGTCGCTGCCGAAGACGGTGTTCCCGGGCGGTGCACTGGTCGGCTGCGAGGCCGGCTACCTCAACGCCAGCCGCATCAAGGGCAGCCATGCCGCGATCAAGACCGGCATGCTGTGCGCCGACGCCGCGTTCGACGCGCTGGCCGCCGACCGCCAGCACGATGAACTGAGCGCCTACCCGAAGGCGTTCGAAGCCAGCTGGCTGTTCACCGAACTGCAGCAGGCCAAGAACTTCAAGCAGTGGTTCAAGAAGGGCCAGACCGTGGCCACGCTGATGACCGGCGTCGAGCAGTGGCTGCTGCCGAAGCTGGGCGTGCGCAACCCGCCGTGGACCCTGCACCGCACGCAGCCGGATCATGCCTGCCTGGAACCGGCCGCCAAGCACACCCGCATCGCCTACCCGAAGCCGGATGGGGTGCTGACCTTCGACCGCCTCAGCTCGGTGTTCCTGAGCAGCACCAACCACGACGAGAACCAGCCCAGCCACCTGACGCTGAAGGACCCCAGCATTCCGGTGAAGGTGAACCTGGCCGAGTACGCAGGCCCGGAAGCCCGCTATTGCCCGGCCGGTGTGTACGAGTTCGTTGGCGAAGCCGACAACGCGCGCCTGCAGATCAACGCGCAGAACTGCGTGCACTGCAAGACCTGCGACATCAAGGATCCGACCCAGAACATCGTCTGGGTGACCCCGCAGGGCGGCGGCGGCCCGAACTACTCGGGCATGTGATCGCCCCGGGCTGCGACCGTGTGTCGCAGCCCGACCGCTCCACCGCACCGCTATCCTGCCCACCCATGCGTGCCTGCCGCCTGCTCACCGCCGTTGCCGTGGCCCTGCTTGCCACGGCCTGCCAGCGCCCGCCCGCGGTGCCGGCCACGCCCGAACAGGCCCGGCAGCAGGCCATGCAGCGCGCGTTCGAACTGTGTGCCGGCTGCCACACCGTGCAGCCCGGTGGCATCCACCGCTTCGGACCCAACCTGCACGGCGTGATCGGCCGCCGCGCCGGCAGCCTGCCCGACTATGGGTATTCCGACGGCATGCGCCGCGCCGACATCACCTGGACCGCACAGACGCTGGATACCTTCCTGCAGTCACCCACGCACCTGGTGCCGGGCACCCGCATGTACAACGCCTTCCCCAGCGCAGAACGCCGCGCCCTGGTGATCGCCTACCTGCAGCAGCAGTCGGCTCAGTGAGCCAGGCGCTGCAGCTGTTGCTGCAGCCGCGCCACGAACGTCGTTACGGTGGCGAACAACGGCGCCGTATCGGCCTCTGCCGCATCCTGCAGGCGCTCGACCAGGGCATTGGCCTGCTGGGCCAGTGCCGTGGCCCCGATCGCCCCGAGCCCGCCGGCCTGGCGATGCAGGTGCAGCGCCGCAGCCTGGCGGTCGCCAGCCTGCACGGCGCGCTGCACGGCGGCCAGGTCACCCTCGCTGGCCTGCAACAGGCTGTCGCGCAGCTGCTCGGCCACCACGCGCGAGCCGAAGCGCTGCTGCAGGGTGGCCAGATCAGGCAATGCTTCACCGTCGTCGGCGGCAACCTCCGGCACCGGCACCTCGAACGACTGGCCCTGGGCCTGCGGCAGCCAGCGCAGCAGCGCCGCACGCAGCGTGGCCAGCGACAGCGGCTTGGCCAGTACCTCGTCCATGCCGGCCTCGCGGCAGCGGCGCGCATCGTCGTCCAGCACGCTGGCGGTCAGCGCCAGCACCGTCAGCCGCGGCTGGCCGGTACGGCCCTCGCGTTCGCGCAGCAGGCGGGTGAAGCCAAATCCATCGAGTACCGGCATGCGGCAGTCGGTGATCACCAGGTCGAAGCTCTCCGACGACAGGCGATCCAGCGCCTGCTGGCCATCGCCCAGCAGCACATGGGGCACGCCCAGCTGCTGCAGCCGCCACGCCATCATCGCCTGGTTGGTCGGGTGGTCCTCGATCACCAGCACCCGCGCCTGGCGCAGCGCGGCGGGCAGCAGCGCGGACTGGTCCTGCTCGGCCAGCAGTGCCGCCGCGTCCTCGCTGCCGGCCTCCACCAGCGATACCCGCACTTCGGCGCGGGTTCCTTCGCCCAGCGTGCTGTGCAGGGTCAATTCGCCCTGCATCATCTGCACCAGTCGCTGGCAGATGCTCAAGCCCAGGCCAGTGCCGCCGTGGTCACGCTGGATGTAGGCACCGGCCTGCGTAAAGGGCGCGAACAGGTGCTGCAGTTGTTCCGGTGCGATGCCGATGCCGGTGTCGGTAACGCTCAGGCACAGCGGTTGCACGCCGTCTTCGCTGGTCGGCCCCAGCACCTCCAGCTGCAGGCGCACCTCGCCCTGTGCGGTGAACTTGATGGCATTGCTGAGCAGGTTGAACACGATCTGGCGCAGCCGCACGCCGTCCACTTCGTGGGCCGGCGCCAGCTCGGGATCGATCTGCACGTGCAGCGCCAGGCCACGCGCGCTGGCCTGGGCCGACAGCAGGCGGCACACGCTCTCCAGCAGGGGCCGCAGCGGTTGCGGCACCGGTTCCAGGCGCAACGCCCCTGCTTCCAGCCGCGAGTAATCGAGGATGTCATCGAGGATCTGCCGCAGCATCTGGGCCGAATCCTCGATAACGCCGAGGATGCGCTGCTGTTCGCTGTCCAGCGGTGAGTGCGCCAGCACCTCCAGCATCCCCAGCACGCCACTCATCGGCGTGCGGATCTCATGGCTCATCGTGGCCAGGAAGCGCGATTTGGCCTCGGCGGCCTGCTCGGCGTCCGCCTTCGCCGCCGCCAGGGCATCGGCCTGCATCCGCGCTTCGCTCACGTCCACCCAGTAACCGCTCCAGATCACCGCGCCCTCTTCGGCGGCATAGGGGTGGGCCTGGCTGCGCACCCAGCGCACGCCCTCCCCATCGCTGCGCAGGCGGAACTCCAGGATCAATGGGGCGAACTGGCGCGCGGCCTGCTCGATGGAGTGCAGGATGTGCGCGCGGTCCTCTTCCTCGATGCGTTCCAGCAACACCCTCGCATCCTGTTCGGCCTGCTGCCGTGTAATGCCGAACAACGCAGGCAGGTCACCGGCGATGAACGGGAAGCTGAGCGCGCCATCGGCGTCGCGACGCGCCTGATAGACCACTGCAGGCAGGTTGTCGGTCACCTCGGCCAGACGCTGCTCCAGCTGGCGACGTCCTGCCACCTCGCGGCGCAGCCGCCAATGGCCAACGCCATGTACCAGCAGCGCGGTCAGCAGCACCAGCAGCACCGGCACGCCCCACCGCAGCACCTTGTTCCAGTCGACACCGTTGCGGTACTCCACCCCCAGCCAGGCATTGCGCAGGGCCTCGCGCTTGCGTGGGGTCATCTGCAGCAGCAGGCGATCGAAGGTGGTAGCCAGTGCCGCGTGGCGGCGGTCCACAGCCAGCACCAGCTGGTCGTTGAAGCCGGCCGGTGCCGCCACCTGCAGCCGCCCCGGGAAACGGCTGCGCAGCAGGTGATCGACCACGGCAAGGTTGCCGATGTACGCATCGGCGTCGCCAGCGAGCAGGCGCTGCAGCGACTGTTCGGCGCTGCGTGCAGCGATGATCCGCGCCTGCGGTGCCTGCTGCAGCACGTAGCCGCGCACACGCTCCGGGTCGGACAGCAGCACGCGCTTGCCCTGCAGGTCAGCCAGGCCCAGCAGCGACTCGCCATCGCTCCTGACCACGATCACGTTCGGCACGCTGATGAAGGGCTGGCTGAACACCCAGTCCGGGCCCAGGTACCGTGAATCGACAGGAATGCCCATCACCGCCTGCAGCTCACCGCGGCGGGCCTTCTCGCGCACCTCGTACCAGTCGTGGCTGTCCTCGACCTGCAGGTTGGCACCGGCCTGCATCAGGCGCTGCAGGTATTCGCTGGCCAGCCCGCTGGGCCGGCCATCCTCGCCGGTGAACGACAGTGGCGCGGCATTCGGGGCGAAACCGATCTTCAACGGCTGCTCCAGCACGCGCTTCTCGGCCTGGCTCAGCGCCAGCTGCGCCGATGCCGACCAGTGCGGCGGTGGCAGCCATCGTTGTGCGAGGGCATCACGCTGGGCCTGGCTGGTGGCCGCCAGCGCCAGGTCCAGGGCTTCAGCCAGGGGTTGCTTGCTGTTGGGAATGCCGAAGTGCAGCCGTTCAGGGGGCAGGTCGCTGGGCCGCAACAGCGCCACGCCCTGCAGGCGCCGGCTGGCAATCAGCTCGGTGGCGACAAAGGCATTGCCGATGTAGACGTCGGCCTTGTCGTCTCTGACCATTTGCAATGCGCTCAACGTGTCGTTTACGACAAGCTGGCGGGCACGCGGGAATCGGGCGCGCACCTGCGGACCGGTCAGGAAATCCTGCTCGATCACCACCCGCAGACCCTCCAGGTCGGGCATGTCGGAGGCACGCAGGTCGTCCGGCCGGCCCACCAGGGCCAGCGGCGCTTCGCTGTAGGCCGCGGTATAGACCATGCAGCGGGTGCGGTCGGCACTGAGGCCGACATTCATCACCACGTCGATCTCGCCACGACATGCCGCATCCAGCACGGATGTCCAGTCCGGATAGCGGCGCGCCTCGACCTTCATGCCGAGCTGGCGTGCAAGATGCGACAGGTAGTCCGGTCCCAGACCGACCTGCTGGCCGTCACGGAGGGACTCGAAGGGCGGCCAACCGCTGTCATACTGCCCGACAACGATGGTCGGATGCGCCACCAGGTATTCGCGCTGCAACGGGCTGAGCGGCAGCAGCCCAGGGGCCGGCTGTGCCTGGGCCACGGGCAGGGCCAGCACCGCCAGCAGCAGGAGCAGCCCGCGAACAGCCCACCTACGCATCTGCGTCGATCTCCTAGAATCCTGCCAGGGACCGCGATGGTCGCGGCCCGGCGTGCCCGATGGCCATACTAGAGCATGAGCTTGCGCATCATCATCGCAGACGATCACCCGGTGGTCCGCATCGGTACCCGCGCCGTCATCGAGTCGAGCGGCGTGGGCCGCGTGGTCGGCGAGGCCGACAGCGCGCAGGCGCTGATGACCCTGCTCGCCAACCAGCCCTGTGACCTGCTGGTCACCGACTACTCCATGCCGGGCAGCCCGCAGGCCGATGGCTTCGCCATGATCGGCATGATCCGCCGCCGGCATCCGGACCTGCCGGTGCTGATGCTCAGCGTCTCCAGCAACCTGGCGATCCTGCGCATGGTGCTCGACAGTGGCGTGCTCGGTCTGGTCGACAAGAGTTCGTCAATGGACGAGCTGCCGCAGGCCATCCAGTCGGTGTACCGCGGCCAGCCCTACATCAGCCGCAGCCTGCGCGAGCGGGTGGACGCGGCCGGCAGCTGGCGCATGCGCGAGGGCGACGGCAAGCCGTTGTCACCACGCGAAGTGGAGGTGCTGCGACTGCTCGGCACCGGCATGACGGTGAAGGAGATTTCGCTGCAGCTGCACAAGAGCGTCAGCACCATCAGCCGGCAGAAGGGCGACGCCATGCTCAAGCTGGGGCTGAAGGGCGACGCCGAATTGTTCGACTACCTGCGTGACGGCAAGATCTGAGACGCACTTCACATCACAGACCCGGCTGCCGCCCCCCTCTTTGACGGCCTGCGGATCTGTGCCAAGATGGGCAGGCATGAGTTCTCAATGCGAGGTCGAAGGAATCGACCGGCTCATGTCCTCGCTCCCGTCCGTGGTGGATGGGGTGCGGCTTCCTGCCGGCCGTCTGGCCCGGCAACGCTGACCATGGAGAGGCGCATGCAGTCCCCCCCCGAGCTACGTTGGACCCTGCCGTTGCGGCCCCTGCGCGCATTCGCGGCATGCCTGCTCGTCTCTCTTTCCGCTGCCGCCTGCAGCGCCGCCGATCCGGCCCCCTCGTCCTCCCGGCCTGCGCCTGCGCAGGCTGCCAAAGCGCCCCGACAGGATGTTGCCCCGATGCAGAACCCCTCCCCCGATGCCGCCGTCACCCCGCCCGACGCGCCGACCGTGATGTATTTCATCTACCAGGTGGATGGCGACGGTGCGACGTCCTATGAGGTCCAGAACGGCAGCGTGGCGACCTTCTGGTTCGGCCACCGCTTCACCCTGGACGGCACCACCTACTACACCGGCTTTTCCTGGGATACCCGCGAGCATTACGGCAAGCCGGGCGAACAGCAGCCGGCCGGCCCCGACGACCGCGCCAATCTGGCCGAGGCCACCTTCGTACTGGCCGGCGGCGACGCGAAGAAGCCGTGGAAGTTCCGCGGCCAGGAATGGACCATCGGTGCGCTCGGCGCCTACGACAAGGCCGACGACGTCGATACCCGGCGCAAGCCGATCGAACACCGCACCGCCGACGGCCGCCTGCTGCTGGCGGTGCCGACCAGCAGCTTCGACCGCGGCATCAGCAGCAGCGGCTACGCCCTGCTGCTGTTCAACCCCAAGCGCAGCGAGGACGACCTGGACAGCAAGGTCTGGCGCTACGTCGGCTCGGTGCGCACCGGCGAAGACAACAGCGCGGCCTGCGACGACGGCAACGTGATGCCGTGCACCGACAGCGATGGCGAACTGGCCTTCGTGGCCGATGGCAACGGCCTGCCGCAGCTGACCGTGACCTTCAAGGGCACCACCATCGAAGCCCCGGGCAAGACCCGCGCGCTGGGTGCCGGCGACACCGTGCACTACCGCTTCGACAGCAAGGCCCAGCAGTACATCGCGCCCTGATTTCCATCCGCCGCAGGCGGGTTACCTGTTGACCGACATGTTCTTGACTCACGGATGAGTCCGGTTGGCGATTCGCGGCATCGGCCGCTCCATCAACCCCGAGGAAAACGTCATGGCACAGCATGACTACAGCAAAAAGGAAGTCCTGGACATCGTCGAGCAGGTCGCCCGGCAGAAGGGCATCCCGGTCGATGACTTCATGCGCTTCGCGCACATCGAGACCGGCGGCACCTTCAACGAGCGCGCCCACAACACCTCGACCGGCGCCAAGGGCCTGTTCCAGTTCGTGCCCGGCTCGGCCCGCCAATACCACCTGACCGGCCACGAATTCGACCCGACCCGCAACACCGAAGCCGCCGCGCAGATGTACCAGGACAACCTGGGCTCGATGGCGCGCCGCAATGAGCGCACCGGCCACCCGTACCTGTCCGGCGGCGACACGCCGACCGGCCTGGACCTGTACCTGGCCCACCAGCAGGGCAGCGCCGGCTATGGCTCGGTGCAGACCGCGATCGCCACCGGCACCTTCGGCGTGGTCCGCAACGGCCATGGCGAAGAGATCAACATGCGCCGCAACGTGCTCAACCAGATCGGGTCCGATGCCAAGGCGCTGACCGGCCACACCCTGGCCGAAATGCGTGGCATGAACGACGGCGACCTGGCGCGGACCTTCTCCAGCTACTACATCCACAAGTACGCAGCGATCAGCATCCCGGAAAAGCACATCACGCCGCAGACCGTGGCACCGGGCCAGGCCCAGGCTCCAGGCACACCTGCGCAGGCCGCCGCAGTGGGCGCCGCTGCGGCCACGCTGGCGGCGACCGCAACGGCTCCTGCTGCGCCGAAGCCGGGCATCGAACTGCACGCCGCGTACGACGCTGGCGTGAAGTACGACGATGTGAAGTACGCCATCAACATCCCGGGCCACGCGCTGTACGTGCCGGGCAAGACCGGCAAGAACGTGGACCAGGGCTACATCGATTGCTCCGGCTGGGTCGGCACCCTGCAGAACCGGACCATGGACGAGATCAACCAGAAGGCCGGGCACGCTGTCTTCAGCAAGGCCGACCGCATCGACCTGGGCAACCTCGGTTCCGGCGGCATCGTGCACAAGGCCGTCGAACAGTCCGGCGTGCTGCTCGAGCGCGACGCCATCCTCAAGCCCGGTGCGCTGAAGGAAGGCATGGTCATCGGCCTGGATACGGCCAGGACCCGCCACGAGCACTGGAATGGCATCGACCACATCGTGATGGTGGTGCGCGACCCGAATACCGACAAGCTGCTGATCAGCCAGTCCACCGGCAGCAAGGGCGTGCACACCATGCCGGTGGAGGATTACCTCAAGCAGGTGAAGGACCACCCGCACTGGAAGCTGTTCGCGTCGGACCCGTTGTCCAAGGCGCGCGACCTGCTGGAAAGCCGCACCCAATCGCATGAGCAGACCCAGGGCAAGCCTGCGGCCGAACACAAGGCCGCTGCCGCCCCGCACGCCGAGCTGTACAAGCCGGGCGCGCACAGCGAGGGCGTGCGCAAGGTGCAGGAGCAGCTGGGCCACCTCGGCTATGCCGGGGCCGACGGCAAGCCGCTGGCCGAGGACGGCCGCTTCGGCCGCAATACCGAAGCGGCGGTACGCCAGCTGCAGAAGGACAACGGGCTGGTTGCCGACGGCATCGTCGGTGCAAAGACGCTGGATGCGATCAAGGAGGCCCGCGAGCGCCCGCTGCTGAACGACGAGCGGCACCCGCGCAATCCGATGTACCTGCAGGCCACCGAAGGCCTGGAGCGGATGCCGGCGGGCACCTTCAAGGACCGCCACGCGCTGGAAAGCGCCGCAGCGGCCCTGACCAGGGAGGCGCATGCCGCCGGCCTGCAGCGCATCGACGCGGTGGT
This sequence comes from Stenotrophomonas sp. YJH_SMC_123, assembly GCF_059368215.1. Classification (NCBI taxonomy): domain Bacteria; kingdom Pseudomonadati; phylum Pseudomonadota; class Gammaproteobacteria; order Lysobacterales; family Lysobacteraceae; genus Stenotrophomonas; species Stenotrophomonas sp. YJH_SMC_123. The sequence continues at coordinate 252,356 of NZ_JCAFRM010000005.1, read as the reverse complement.
GCCCAGCCCGAACGGTGAGCGCCTGTTCGCCGTGCAGGGCACGGTCGGTGACCCGGCGGCCAGCCGCGTTGCGGTGGAAACCCGCACCGCCAGCGAGCAGAGCATGGCGCTCAGCAGCGGCGCGGTGCAGGGCGCGCCGAACGTGCTGCACCAGCAGCAGGACGCGCAGCAGGAACAGACCCGCCAGGCGCAGAAGGCCATGGGCGTCTGAGCCCGCAGCGCCTTGCAGACCGGGAGGGGCCGCGCCATGCGCGGCCCTTTCCCTTTCTGCCAGCTGAGCGGTAAAAGCCACTTTCAGCCTTGCTTCATGCCGCCTGCCGCTAGATGAATGCGCAAGCCGCCCGGTAGGCCAGGCAATGTTCCGGCAATGTCGGAACGCCAGCGTGGTCTCCACGGCAGCCGGGGCGCCCCGCGCCCTCCCTGCCCAGCGTGGCATGCACCTCACAGGAGAACCGAACATGCTCAGTACTTCCACACTCAGCTTCCGTGGTCTGGCGATGGCCCTGGCACTGGTTGCCGGTGTCGCCGTGGTCAGCGATGCCAGCGCGATGTCGAGGAAGGACAAGCGCACCCTGGTCGGCGCCGTGGTCGGTGGCGTGGCCGGCAACCTGCTGTCCAACGGCGACCCTGCGGCCACCGTCGGCGGTGCCGTGGCCGGCGGCGCGATCGGCAACCTGACCACCTCCGACCGCCGCGACCGCCGTTACTACGACAATCGCCGTTACGACGACCGCTACGATCGCCGTTACGATCGTGGCTACTACCGCAGTGGCTACTACGACCGTGGCGATGACCGCCGCTGGCAGCGTGAGCGCTACTACGACAACCGCTACTACCACGACCGCGGCCGCCATCGCGGCTGGTAAGCAGCGCCGACATACCGATGACGCGGAGACGGGCGGGTCGATGACCCGCCCGTTTGCGTTGGCCACGCGCATGGCGTTGAATGCGCAGCCTTGGATGTGACTTTCCCGGTCGGACTGTGGCATGACGTCTTCCTCCCACCGCGTGCAGGGCCTCAACAACGACGAGGTCGCTGCCGACTGGCCACCGATCAGCGCGGCGGACATCGCGTGGCTGAGTACGCGTTACCCGCAGCTGGGCGGGCACAGCCAACCCCGCTGGCACAGCCCGCGGCCGCTGTCTGCCGCCGCCATCGTCAATGGCACGCGCGCACCGGTATTCATCAAGCGCCACCACCACAGCGTGCGCAGCGCGGCCTGTCTGGAAGAAGAACACCACTTCATCGCCCATCTCGCCGCCGCCGGCGTGCCAGTGGTGCAGGTGCTGCCGGCCACCGATGGCCACACTGCGGTCGAACACGGCGAATGGACGTTTGAACTGCACGATGTCGGCGTGGGCGACGACCTGTATCGCGACGCGGTGTCGTGGTCGCTGTTGACCGATGTCGCGCAGGCCCGCGAAGCAGGGCGCACGCTCGCACAGCTGCACCGTGCCGCCGCCAGCTACCACGCGCCCCAGCGCAGCACCCATCTGCTGGTGGCGCGCGACGACCTGATCCGTGCCGACGATCCGATCGCCGCCATCAAGGCAGGACTGGATGAACGTCCCGGGCTGGCACGCTATCTCGCGCGCATTCCATGGGAAGCACAGCTGCAGCGCGACGTGCTGCCGTGGCACGCCGGCCTGGCCGAGCGCCTGCGCGCCGAGCCCCGGCTGTGGGCGCACAACGACTGGCATGTCTCCAACCTGCTGTGGCGCAACGGCGAGGTCAGCACCGTGCTGGATTTCGGCCTGGCGTCGCCCACCAGCGCGCTGTTCGACCTCGCCACCGCGATCGAGCGCAACGCAGTGGCGTGGCTGGAACTGGAGCGCGGCATGGAGGCAGTGCGCATCGATATCGCGCTGGCCCTGCTCGACGGCTACCGCGAGGTGCTGCCGTTGTCGGCGGCACGCGTGCACCTGCTGGCCGACCTGCTGCCAATGGTCCATTTCGACTTCGCACTGTCCGAAGTGGAGTACTTCGAAGGTGTCACCCGCTCAACCGCGAATGCCGACGTGGCCTGGCAGCCCTTCATGCTGGGCCATCCGGCGTGGTTCCACAGCGCGCCGGGGCGGGCACTGCTGCAGGCCCTGCACGCCGTCGCGTGATCCGGTTGACGCAGCGTTGCGGTCAGATCCCTTTCCGCAGGAAAGGGATCTGACCCCGGCTGGCGCTCGCAAATCCGTACCATTTGTAGTGAAATGGTCACCTGAAGCGGGGGTGCCTGGATCTGCCAGGCTGAGAGAGTCCCTTGGAACCTGATCCGGTTTGCACCGGCGTAGGGAGCTTTGAGCCGCAGCCACACCCCCATCATGGGCCGGTGCACCTGCGCGCCGTCGCTTCGTCTCCCTTGTTGTCCGAAGACGAACCGAATGAACCGCTGCCTGCGCCCCACCCTGCTCTCACTCGCCCTCTGCGCCGCGCTGCCGCTGCATGCCAGCGAGGCCGAGGCCACCACCGATGCGGCTGCCACTGGTGCCGAACGCTCGCCGACCGAACTGGCGGCGGTGCGCGTGGAGGCCGGCAAGCCGAAGGCCGATACCTCGCGCGTGAATGCCTTCGGCGGCGGTTCGTGGAAGGACACGCCGGCTTCGGTGAACGTGCTCGAGCGCGACTATCTCGAACGTCGCCAGGTACGTTCGCTGTCCGAGCTGGCCAGCAACGATGCCTCGCTGGGTGATGCGTATGCACCTGTGGGCTACTACCAGAACATCGCCATCCGCGGCTTCGCGCTGGACGCCGCCACCGGCTACCGCTTCAACGGGCTGTCCATCGCCGGCGAGCAACGCTTGGCGCTGGAGAACGTGCAGTCGGTCGAGATCCTCAAGGGTGAAGCCGGCCTGGCGGCAGGGGTGATGGCGCCGGGCGGGATCATCAACTACATCGGCAAGCGCCCGGCTGAAGTACGCACCGCCACGCTCGGCACCGATTCGGAAGGCTCACGCTACGTCGCCGTCGATGTCGGCCACTGGATCACCCCGCGTTTCGGCCTGCGCCTGAATGCCGCATGGGACTCCAGCAATTCCTACGTCGCGCACGCCGATGGCCGCCGCAACTTCTACTCGCTGGCCGCCGACTGGCTGATCGGCGAGCGCGGCAAGCTGGAAGTAGATGCCAACTACCAGACCAGCTCGCAGCGCTCGGTGTCCGGCTACCAGCTGCTGGGCGCGCGTGACCTGCCGCGCGGTGTCGACCGCGAGCACCTGCTCGGCTACCAGCCGTGGCAGCGCCCGGTAGATATCGCCAGCACCAACATCACCGCGCTGCATACCTACGACTTCAACGATGCCTGGCAGTCGCGCGTCTCGGTCGGCCACAGCCGCTCGGTGATCGATGACAACGTCGCCTTCGCCTACGGTTGCTACTACGCCGTGCAGTGCGCCGATGGCAGCGTGCCAGGCAACTACTTCGCACCCAACGGCGACTACGATGTCTACGACTACCGCAGCCCGGACGACACCCGCCGCAACCAGCAGGCCCGTGCCGAGCTGCGTGGCCGCTTCGAGACCGGCAGCGTCGGCCATCAGCTGACCCTCGGTGCCGACTACTTCCGCCGCACCGTGGACAAGCGCCCGAGCGTCAACGAGTACGTCGGCACCAGCAACATCCACGACCCGCAGGTGCCCGTGTTCGCGCCGTCGCCGAAGATGCCCGGCCCCTCCGCACGACGCCTGGACAGCCGGCAGACCGCGTTCTTCGCGCTGGACCGGATGAGCTTTGGCGATGACTGGCAGTGGTTGGCCGGTGGCCGCTTCGTGCGCCTGGACGAGCGTGCCTACGACAAGCGTGGCGTTCCGCAGCGGCACAGCCGCCTGTCGCGGTTCCTGCCGCAGACCGCGGTGGTGTGGAAGGCCACCGATCAGCTCAACGCCTATGCCAGCTACGTGCGCGGCATTTCGCTGGGCCAGGAAGCGCCGTTCTGGACCAGCAATGCCGACACTTTCCTGCCGTCGGTGCAGTCGCGCCAGCTGGAAGTAGGCGTGAAGTACGTGCCGGTCGAGGCGCTGACCCTGGGCGCAGCCGTGTTCCGCATCTCGCAGCCGTACCAGTACGCCAGGCCCGACAGCAGCGACGTCGGCTACACCTTCGTCGAGGAAGGCACGCAGACCCACACCGGCCTGGAGCTGACCGCCAACGGCCAGCTGACCGACGCACTGCAGATCGTGGCCAGCGCCAGCATGCTGCAGGCCCGGGCGCGCGACACCGGCACGCCGGCCTATGAGGGCCATCAGCTGGTGAACGTGCCGAAGGTGCGCGCCAGCGTGCACGTGGCCTACGCGTTGCCGTTCGTGCAGGGCCTGGACGTGACCGGTGGCTGGCGCTATGCCGGTGCCAACGTGGCACGCGCCGACGGTGGCGTGCGCGCGCCGGACTACTCGGTGTTCGATGCCGGCCTGCGCTTCCAGCATCGCCTGCACGAACGCGCGGTGACCTGGAACCTGTCGGTGGACAACGTATTCAACCGCTTCTACTGGCGCGATACCGGCAGCAGCGGCGGTGACTACTACCTGTTCCCCGGTGCACCGCGACAGGCCCGCCTGTCGGTGACGTTCGCGCTGTGAGCGGCGTGATGCTCGAGTGGACCGCCGCGCTGTGCAGCATCCTCGGCGTCTGGCTGATGGCCAGGCGCCGGCTGTCGGCATGGCCGGTGGGCCTGCTGTCGGTGGCGCTGTATGGCCTGGTGTTCGCCGAGGCCAAGCTGTACTCGGACACCCTGCTGCAGGTCGCCTTCGGTGGCTTCCTGGTCTATGGCTGGCTCAACTGGCGGCAGCACGCCGCCGATGAGGACAGCATCCGCATCGTGCCACTGGCACGCGGCACGCTGCTGCGCGACCTGGCCTTCGGCCTGTGCGGTGGCGTGGCGCTGGGTGCGGCCATGCACACCTTCACCGATGCCGCGCTGCCCTGGCTGGACGCGATGCTGACCGCGCTGAGCCTGGTCGGCCAGTGGTGGCAGGCACGCCGCCACGTGGCCTGCTGGTGGGTGTGGATCGCGGTGGACGTGGTCTATGTGGGTGCGTACCTGTTCAAGTCGCTGCACGTGACCGCGGCACTGTACGTGTTCTTCCTCGGCCTGGCCGTGTTCGGGCTGCGCGCATGGAGCGCCGCCGCGCGTGAACCGCAGGTGGCAACGCGATAGAGCCACGCCATGCGTGGCCGGGCTACCGGTAGTCGCCAACCTGGGTTGGCGCGCCTGCCGACCAAGGTCGGCATCTACTCACCACATCCACGCATGGCATGGATCTACTTCGGCTCCAGCAACAGGCCCAATCGCATCGGTTGGCGCATGTCGGCCGGCGGTGCCGCCTGCAACGGCGCGGCCTGCAGCGTCGCGCGCAGGTCGGCGTCGACCTGGGCATCGCCCAGACTGTCGAATTCCAGTTTCGAAATACGGCCATCCGCCGCGATCCACACGCTCACCGGCAGCGGTGCCGGTGTGTCAGGGTGCGCCTGCAACCACGCCAGCACACGCTGCGCCTGCGGGTCCTGTTCCTGCTGCAGGCGCTGCTGCAGCTGGCCACCCACGGCGGCGGCGTAGGCCATCCAGTGCGCAGGGGCTTCCTGCGCGGAAACGCTGGCACTCCCCAGTGCCAACGCGCCGAACACCGTGGCCAGACGCCGCCACCAGCGGCGCATGCCGGTCCTGTTCCCTGCCATGGCCATCACCTGCCTCCTGCGCTCCCATCCAGCGCGCCATGGTCGGCGCCCTAGATGACAGGCGGATGGCGGGCCATGATGGCGCCGCGCGTCGAGCTTGCCCGATTGCGAGGGATTGCCTTCGATCAGTCCAGGCAGGCCTTCAGATCATCACGTGTCCAGCCGGTGAGACCTGCACCCTTCCAGTAGCGTGCAGACGTACCAGCCGGGACAGGGGCAAGCTCGACAATGGCAATCACCCCATGGTTCACAGGGTTGTCGATGACAATGCGCTGCCCGGATTCAGTGGGCAGCACGCGCACGACCTTGTTGCGTTGTGTCCACGTCTGGGACAGGCAGACGGTGACCTGCTGTACCGATTTCGAAGAAGCAAATGACTCGGGTGCTTGTTCAAGCAGACCAGGTGCTGTCGAGCAGCCGGCGATGCCCATGAACAATGCCGCCAGGAATGGGGCTCTCAAGACAGACATACGTCCTCCAGATGCATACGCGTGCGTTGATCACTCGCCCAGGTCGGCCAGCACTTTGCGCGAGGGCGCGAAGAAGGTCACGCCGGTGGTGGCGGTGGAGAAGTCGAGGATGCGGTCGTGCAGCGGTGCAGGATTACCGATGAACATGCGCTCGAGCATCTTCTCGATCACCCACAGGCGGCGCGTGTAGCCGATGAAGTAGGTGCCGTACTCGCCGCGGCCAGGGTTGGCGAACGGCATGTTGTCGCGCAGGATCTCGTGCTCGCCGTCGGCATCCTCGATGGTGCATAGCGTCTTGTGCGATTTCTGCGCATCGGCCGGCGCGTCGTCCAGCTCGATGTTGTCGTGCTTGGTGCGGCCGATGATCGCCTCCTGCGCCTCGGTCTTCTGCGCGCGCCACGCATCGAGGTTGTGCAGGTACTTCTGCACCACCACGTAGCTGCCACCTGCGTGGTCCGGATCCTCGTCACCAACAATCGTGGCTTCGGGCAGCGACAGTCCTTCCGGATTGGCGGTGCCGTCGACGAAGTCGAGCAGGTCGCGGCCATCGAAATAGCGGAAGCCGGCCACGTCATCGACTGCTTCCACCGCATCGCCGAACGCCATCAGCAGGTTGCGCTCGAACGCCACGATCAGGTCCATGGTGCGTGCGCGGATGTGGTACAGCAGGTCGCCCGGCGTGGACACGGCAGTGTGGGTCGCGCCCTTGATCTCGCGGAACGGCTGCAGCTCGCGCGGCGGCGTGGTGCCCACCAGCGGCTGCCACACGCGATGGCCGATGGCCACGTTGCAGGTGAAGGTGCGCTCGATCTCGCGGATGGCGGTGTTCTTGATCAGGTCATCGGTGCTGGCCAGCACCTCGCGCGCCTTGACGATCGACGCCTCGTCATCCTTCACCTTCAGCACCAGGAACGCCGCCGAATGGGTGAGCGGCGCAGTGATCTGCTGCGGCTCGTTGTCGAGCGAGTGGTTAAGGGCGGTGATCGGTGCGGGCTGGGAATTCACGGCAGTTCCTGCTGGCTTCAGACGGGTGCATCGCCGGTGGCGATGTGCCGGCGATCATAGCGGAACCGCCAGACCGGGGACGGAGCGGTTCTCGTTCCGTCCACCGGCGAAGGTACGAAGACCTCAGTCCACATCACTCCAGACCGCCAGTTCGTAGCCATCCAGATCGCGGAAGTGGAAGCGGCGGCCCCCGGGGAAGGCGAACACCGCCTGCACCACTTCGCCACCGGCGGCGACCACGCGCTGCTGTGCGTCGGCCAGGTCCGCGCAGTACAGGATTACCAGCGGTCCTCCGTGAGCACGCAACGGCGCGTCAGACACGAAGCCGCCCTTCAGCCGGCCATCGTCGAACTCGGTGTAGGACGGACCATAGTCGGTGAACTGCCAGCCGAACACCTCGCCGTAGAAGCGTTTGCTGCGGGCGATGTCGGCGACGTTGAATTCGATGTTGTCGATGCGGCGTTCGGCTTCGTGGGTAGCTTCGTGGCTCATGAGGTTGCTCCGTGATTGGAACCCCAGCTTCGGTCAGCGCGGCACGGCGGTCTTGAACAAAACGGCCATCATTGTCCCCACTCCAGGCGCAGCTCGCTGGCGGTCATGCCAGTCAGCTCGCGCGCCTCGCGGCTGAGATGGGCCTGGTCGGCATAGCCGGCATCAGCGGCCAGCATCGCCAACGAATGCTGTGGCAGCGCGCGACTCTGGCGCAGGAAACGTTGCAGCCGCAGGATCCGCTCCAGCGTCTTGGCGCCGTAGCCGAACTGCGACTGGCTGAAACGCCGCAGGCTGCGCGGGCTCAGGCCCAACTGCGCCGCCAGCGTATCCAGCGTGGCATTACCCGCGGCGAGCGCTTGGAACAGGACATGGGCGCGCTGCGCCGGCGTATCGAGCGCGGCCGCACCCATGTGCTGTTGCAGGCAGTGCGCCATTCGCTGCAGGCGCTGTGCAGGCGCGGTGTCGCCGATGGAGGCCGCCGCCTTGTTCGCCCACGCGCCCTTCAGATCAGCCAGTGGCACGGCCTGGCCGATGATCCCGGCCAAAGGCAGGCCCAGCGCGGCCAATGCCTGGCCGGGGCGGAAGCGTGCGCCCAGCACCTGCGCACCGGGTGCCAGCGCCGGGTGCGCGGCCACACGGTCCGGGCCGACGACGAACAGCGCACCGTCGCGCCAGAGGATATCCACGCAGCCATCGGGCAATACGGTGATGTGCCCATCGGCATCGGCAGGAAGCTGGCTCTGCCACAGCTGGCCAAAGTGGCCGCGCAGCGGCGCAGGCGTCAGATGTTCCTGGTAGGTCGTGCCGGTGCCTGCAAGAGAGGAAGGGTCGCCCATGCCGCATTGTGGCGCCACGGGGCCCATAAAAGTGAAGCCCGGCGCGAGGCCGGGCTTCGGTTGGCGTGTGGGAGAGAGAGAGAGAGTCACACGCCAGCACAACACGCACTAACGACAGGCGTTTGTTACCAGGTGAAGCGCGGGCCCACGAACCACTCGCGGTCGCCGGCCTTGGCCAGCTTCACTTCGCCGCTCAGGCCCCAGTTCTGGTTGAACTTGGCGGTGGCGCCGACACGGCCGTAGAACTCGCCGTCCGGGTTGATGCCGTGCTTCTTGGTGTAGTCCTCGTAGCCGGCCATCACGTAGCCTTCCACGTACGGGTTGAACGCGGTGCGCACGCCGACTTCGGTCGAATAGCCGTTGAAGTCCAGGCCATGCTTCATGTCGAACTTCTGGTACGCAACGCGGGCCACCAGGTCGGTGTTCGGTGCGATGCCGTAGTTGTAGCCGGCACCGATGCGCCACTGGTCGACGTCATTCTTGAACTTGTCGGTCTCCTGCGCGCTGTAGTCGCCGAAGATGTGGAAGTTCGGGTGCACCGCCACGGAACCCTTGACCTTCCAGCCATCGGCGTCGCCGCCCTTGGCATCGGTGTTCACGTAGCCGCCTTCAACGTAGTTGTACGACAGGCCGTCGGTTGCCGATGCAGCGAACGGCAGGGCAGCCAGGAGACCCAGGGCGAGCAGCGAATTCTTGTTCATCGGGACACACCTTTAATTATTTTGGTTTCGTCGGCCGCCTCCCGGGAGGGGGAGAGAGAGGAGGCGGTCGACAGGTGTGAATTATCCGTTAGGGGGTCTAATCGACCCTGAATATTGAACTGACTGGTGTATAAATAAGGCTGGCGTTCAGGGAACTCCACATGCCGCACGCGTCCGTCGCGTCACTGCTGTTTCCGCCCCATGCGCGCCGCGCGGTGCGGGTGCTGCTGCTCGTCGCCCTTCCGATGATGCAGCTGCCAGCCAACGCCGCCGAGCGCGCCCAACCTTCTGCACGCATCGTGGTACAGACAGACGATGTCACGCGTTTCTTCAGCGTGCTGGATGCCACTGGAGGAAAACCAAGTGCCGAAGACCTGCAGCGCGGCTATCTGGACACCGGCACGGAGGCATTGCGCAGCTTCACCGACAGCCGCATCGGATCAATGGAGCGTTTGGCCAGGGCCATCCAGGACAAGCCGGCGTTGTTCGCCAGGGCGCGGACCTGTGCAGCGGCATTGCCGGCGATCCGCGCGCGGGTTGCCGACGCACTCGATCGGTTGGGCACGCTGCTCCCCACTGCACGTTTTCCTCCGGTCACCGTGCTGGTCGGGCGGGGTAACAGCGGCGGCGTCACCACCGAAGATGGTGTGGTGATCGGACTGGAAGCACTGTGCAACGCCGACTGGATGCAGCCTGACGTCGGCGATCGTTTCGTGCACCTGATCGCCCATGAGTACGTGCACGTGCAACAGCCCGGTGCGAGCGTCGATGTCGCGCAGCCCACCCTGCTCTATCAGACGTTGCTTGAAGGCGGCGCCGAGTACGTGGGTGAACTGATCTCGGGGCAACCGGCCAACGCGCATCTGCGTCGCTGGGCCCAGGGCCGCGAATGTGCGCTGGAGCGCGCGTTCGTACAGGACAGTGGGGGCACCGATCTTTCGAAGTGGCTGTACAACGGCCCCGGCGATGAAGCACGACGTGGAGATCTCGGATACTGGGTCGGCTACCGCATCGCGCGCAGCTATGTTTCCCGCGCGCCAGACAGGACCAGGGCCATCGCCACGCTGCTGGATGTGCGGCCCGACACCGCCGCGACCGTGTTCGAGGCGAGTGGATGGACGCCTGCCTGCACTGCTTCCAAAGGCATGGAAACGCAAGTGCTGTGAGAGCCGCTTCATACTGATGAATTGGCGACCTTGAACAGGCACAAGGCACGCCGCCGACGTAGATCAGCTCGCCTGATCCCGCTTGTTAATGTTGGGTCAGGGGCCGGCTTCACAGTGCTTCCACGTATTCAAATTCCAGCTGAAAGCGCTTGGTAGCGGCGGGAACAAACGCCGCTATATTCCAGCTTCCCCAGACGAAGGAGGGAGTGCAATGAACCTGAACCCGCAACACATGAAGACGGCCCGCGCACTTGCTGTAGCGCTCATCGCCACCGTCAGCCTTGGCGCCTGCGCGTCATACAAGAACGAGTTTGCCACCATCAACTCGCGTCTCGATCAGCTCGACGTCAAGGTGCAGGGCGCTGCGCAGAGCGCGGAGTCCGCCAACCAGTCCGCACAGCAGGCCAATCAGCGCCTGGACCAGATCGAAGGTCGCGTGCAGCAGCTTGAAAGGGCACCTGCCGGCCGCAAGCCGCGCGGGTAATCGCTCCCTCACCTTTTGAATTGATCCACCTCTGTATCGGGTGTATCGGGGACCCAGTGGCCTTCGCCGGCCACTGGCATCCTTCCACCCACGATTGCATTGCAAGGAGCCGTCCCATTCGTACTTCCCCCTCCCCTGCACGCCGCGCCCTCCATGCCTCCCTGGCCATGGCACTGGCCGTTGCGTGCAGCGGCGTAGCCAACGCCAGGGACAAGGACGCACCTGCACCATCGGTCGCCGCCGTTGATGAACTTCCGCCCGACCAGAGCGTGTCCGAGACAGTGATCGAGCTGGCCGGCTGGGTGGTCGCCAGCAAGGACAACCAGGGCTATCCGTTTGCGGTCATGGACAAGGCGGCGGCGCAGGTTCTGGTCTTCGGCGGTGACGGCAAGCTGCGCGGCGCCGCACCGGCGCTGTTTGGGTCGGCGATCGGCGACCATTCCGCACCGGGCGTCGCCAAGCTCGCACTGAGCGCGATTCCCGGCCACGACCGCACCACGCCTGCCGGCCGCTTCATTGGCGGTTACGGCCCGTCCGACGATGCCGGACGCGTGCTGTGGGTGGACTACGATTCCGCCGTGTCGATGCACCCGCTGCCGCCGGGCAGCCCGAAGGAAAAGCGCGCCGAGCGGTTGGCATCGCCCTCGCCGGACGACAACCGCGTCACCCACGGCTGCATCAATGTCTCGCCCGCGTTCTACGAGCAGATCGTGCAGTCCACGTTCGAGAAGGGCGGCGTGTTCTACATCCTGCCGGACAAGGATTCGATCGCGAAGACGTTCCCGGAGTTCGCGCAGAGCCGTGCCGTCACAGATGGCAACCAAAAGAAGACCGCACAGCACGCTGGCGAGTAGTGCGTTTGTGCGTCCGCCCTGGGCGTTGTGGGCACATGCCGCCCGCCGGGCGGCTGCGATGCACAGTCTGCTCATGGAGAGTCGCCTGCGTGTGAGGCGTGGTGCCCCCGAGGCCCGGCACGCTGGCATACTGCGCCCGTAGACGATCCTGCGAGGCAATGTCTGCCTCGTCCATGAGGCCGCCGGTGGACCCACTCTTCCAGTTTCTGCTGAGCACGATGGGAGGCGTATTCGTCTTCCTGTTCTTCGTGGCGCGCGACTACCTGCGTGGCTTGGGGTGGCTGCTCGGTTCCTGGGATCCGAACATGGGGCACGCGACCGAAGATGCGCTCATTTCGAAGGCCAATCGCAGCGCCTTGCTGATTGCGGCGGTGCTTCTGGCGTGGGCCTTCATGGGCCCTTCTCCCTACCGCCGCAACTGGGAAATCGAAGTAATGGGCATCGGCACCGGCATGTTGCTGGCCTATGTGGTGATCATCCGCCTTGCAGCTTCAAGGGTGAAGAGGCTGCTTGGGTGAGCGTGCCTCACATCGGCACCAATGAGGATTAGGAAGCCGTAGCCTCTGCAGCCCGCGCCAATGCCGCGGCGTGGGCGTCGCCCTTCCGCTCGCTGTAACGGTCTACCAGGTAGTCCGACCGGCCCCGCGTCAGCAGGGTGAACTTCACCAGCTCTTCCATCACATCCACCACCCGATCGTAGTACGGCGAGGGCTTCATCCGGCCGTCGTCATCGAATTCCTGCCAGGCCTTGGCCACCGACGACTGGTTGGGGATGGTCAGCATGCGCATCCAACGACCAAGCACGCGCAACGCGTTGACCGTGTTGAACGACTGCGAGCCGCCGCTCACCTGCATCACCGCCAGCGTCCTGCCCTGCGTGGGCCGCACGCTGCCATCTTCCAGCGGCAACCAGTCGATCTGGTTCTTGAACACGCCGGTGACCGTGCCATGCCGCTCGGGGCTGACCCATACCTGGCCTTCCGACCACTGCGACCATTCGCGCAGTCGCTGCACTTCAGGGTGGTGCGGGTCCACGCTGTCCAGCATCGGCAGCGCATGCGGGTCGAACACCCGGGTTTCGCACCCCAGGTGGCGCAGCAGCCGCTCGGCTTCCAGCGCCAGCTTGCGGCTGAACGACTGGGGCCGCAACGAGCCGTAGAGCAGGAGAATGCGTGGCGGCCCCAGATCTGCCGCGGCGAGCTGGTGATGATTGGGCTGGGGCAATGACGATTCCACCAGGTTGGGCAGGTCCAGGCTTGTGATAGGCTCATTCATTCGATTATTCTAGAAACATGGAAACATCGAATGCAATCTCCGCCCTGACCGCCCTCGGTCATGCCACCCGGCTGGCTGCCTTCCGCCTGCTGGTGGAGGCCGGCCCGGCAGGGCGCATGGCGGGCGACATCGCTACGGCCCTGCAGGTGCCCCCAGCCACGCTCAGCTTCCACCTGAAGGAGCTGGTGCAGGCCGGGCTGGTGGAGAGCGAGAACCAGGGCCGCAACGTCTGCTACCGCGCCAACTTCGATGCCATGAACGGCTTGATCGAGTACCTCACGCACAACTGTTGCGCGGGCTCACCCAGCAACCAGTGCGTCCCCGCCGAACCCGCCTGCAAGTGCTGATACCGCACACGACCCACCCCATCGAAGCGATTGCCACATGACCCGCAATGTCCTGTTCCTCTGCACCGGCAACAGCGCGCGCAGCGTGCTGGCTGAAGCCACCCTGCGCGCCTGGGACAGCGATCGCTTCAGGGCATTCAGTGCGGGCAGCCAGCCCACCGGCCAGGTCAATCCGTTCGCGCTGGCACAACTGCATGCCGAAGGAATGCCCGTTGAAGGGCTGCGCAGCAAATCATGGGACGAGTTCGTGGATGCAGCGCCCATGGACCTGGTCATCACCGTGTGTGATGCGGCCGCTGCCGAAGCTTGCCCAGTGGTGTTCGGTGACTTCATCCGCAGCCATTGGGGCCTGCCCGATCCGGCCGCCGTGGCAGGCAGCGATGCCGACAAGGCCGCAGCCTTCGCGCTGGCCCATGCCATCGTGAAAACCCGCCTGCGTGCGCTGCTCGCACTGCCCGAATCGGTGTGGTCCGAACGCGAAGCGCTGCAGCACGCGCTGGACCAGATCGGCCAGCTGTTGCCGGCCGACGGCGCGCAGTAGCGGTGCCACTGCCATGAGCCTGTTCGAGCGACACCTGACCCTGTGGGTTGTGCTGTGCATTGCGATGGGCACGCTGCTGGGCCACGTCCTGCCCGGTGCCTTCGCGGTGCTGGCGTCCGCCGAAGTGGCCAAGGTCAATCTGCCGGTTGCGGTGCTGATCTGGCTGATGATCATCCCGATGCTGCTGAAGGTCGACTTCCGCGCGATGCGCCAGTTGCAGCAACACTGGAAGGGCATCGGGGTAACACTGTTCATCAACTGGGCCGTGAAGCCGTTCTCGATGGCGCTGCTGGGCTGGCTGTTCCTGCGCCATGCCTTCGCCGACTGGTTGCCCGCAGCACAGATCGACAGCTACATCGCCGGGCTGATCCTGCTGGCAGCCGCACCCTGCACCGCCATGGTGTTCGTGTGGAGCAACCTGTGCCGCGGTGATGCCAACTTCACCCTGAGCCAGGTGGCGTTGAACGACGCGATCATGGTGGTTGCCTACGCGCCGGTGGTTGCACTGCTGCTCGGCCTGTCGGCGATCACCGTACCGTGGGATACGCTGTTGCTGTCCGTTGGTCTCTACATCGTGGTGCCGGTGCTGGCTGCTGCACTGCTGCGGCACTGGATCCTTTTGCGCAGCGGCGAGGCGGGCCTGCAACTCACGCTTCGAAGGTTGGGGCCGCTGTCCCTGTCCGCGCTGCTGCTGACGCTGGTGGTGCTGTTCGGGTTCCAGGGCCAGCAGATCGTGAAGCAACCGCTGGTGATCGCGCTGATTGCCCTGCCGATCCTGATCCAGGTCTATTTCACCTCGGGCCTGGCCTACCTGCTCAACCGTCGGCTGGGCGTGGCACATTGCGTGGCCGGCCCGTCAGCGCTTATTGGTGCCAGCAACTTCTTCGAACTGGCGGTGGCGACTGCGGTGGGACTGTTCGGCGTGCATTCCGGGGCGGCGCTGGCGACGGTGGTGGGCGTGCTGATCGAGGTGCCGGTCATGCTGTCCGTGGTGCGCATCGTCAACCGTACTCAGGCCTGGTACGAAAGACCCCAAGAGCGCTGACAACCAGAGTGGGGCGAGTTCGATTTACGTTCTTCGCTCCGCACTGTCGTCATCGGCTTGGTGGGGTACCCATATCCCTGTCATCAAGTTCGAACCATGTCGCATATTCCCCATGCTGCTACGGCCGTTGCGGCGCCTGCGTCTGCGACGACTTAACAGCATGCAAGAATGCTGAAAGCGTCTTCGATCAAACGCTGTTTGCAACTCGTCTGATTGGCGTTTCGCAGCGACGGCGGTACAGATGGCGTGCCACCGGAAAAAGGTGGCCGGGCCTCGAAAACCCGTGGCAATGCGTACGTTGTATGCGCCTGCCCGTCGGCGTCACCCAGTGTGGCGCCGGCGGGCAATTCGTCTGCCGACTATGGCGGGCGGAGCGTGGAGGCCTTGTGCCTGCCGGCCTTGTACGCACTGTCCCGGTTTTCGAGCCACGTCTCCGCCCGCCACCTTTGCGTGGCGGCTACCGTCTGTCCTGCACGGGGCACTGCCATGACATCACCGGACTTCCCACGCCTGCATCCGCATCGCTCATCCGGGCCGCCAGAGCACGCGGCTGCGACCGATCCGAATGCCTTCATCGCCACGCTTCACCGCATCGGCAAAGGCGCGGCCGCCGACGGCCAGCCCTGGCCAGAGCGTCACCAGATGCCGGGCCGCTGCATGGCGCTGGCCGATGCGGACTGTGCACTGGCCGGCCAACGCGTGACGCTGGAGCTGCTGCTGGCGGCCGAGCGCGTGCGTCAGAACGGCACGGAGGCCGAGTACGTGGGCGACCGGGTGATGGAAGGGCTGATCCTGGCGTGCCTGACCATGAACGCACAGGCCAGCGCGCGCATGCAGCCGGAAGGATGAGGCGGGCACCACATCACTCGCAGAGCGCGCTGTCTTCCTTCAACGCGGCATCCTGCAGTGGCTGGCGTTGTTCAATCTGCGCACGTTGTTCCGCCGTCGGCTCGCCCAGCCACCACACACGACAGCGCGCGGTAAGACGGCCGACCATCTTCGCCTCCGTCGGCGAATACAGCATCGCCAACGCGGTGCCGGGGCAGTCGTGGGCCTGGCAGGCGGTATAGAACCACCACGGCTCGCCCTGCAGCACCAGCAGCTCACCAGGACCGCTGGGCCCGCTCAACAGGCGTTCGCGCAGCGATGGAATCTCCCTGTCAGCGGATTCGGCTGCGGCTGTGTTCTTCATCAGGGCGTTGAACGCGGCCAGCACCTTCGGGTCCTTGCGGCCGCAGTCGTCCACGGTATTGCCGCCCACCAGGGTGAAGAAATGCGTCGCCAGCGGGTTGTCCGCGCAGGTGAGTTCGCCGCCGGCACTCGGGTCTTCCGGTTCGCCTTCGTTGTCCCACACCGAGGGATCCACGCCACCTTCGATGGATGGCGCCTTCTCGCCCACCGTTGCCGTGGCCGCAGGTGCTTCTGTGGCCGGTGCTGGTGCGGCTGGTGCTGCATCGGGTGCCGGTGCCTGCCCGCAGGCGGCCAGCAATGCGACCGTCAGTGCCATCCCTGTGATTCGAATCTTCATTCCCTGTCCTTGTCTGATCTGCGCTGCATCCAGCAAATCGGCAGCCGCGTGATTCTAACCAGCACCGTGCCAGGATGCGTTCGTAGCGTCCCGTCATCGCCTGGAGCCGGACGCATGCGCCGTACACGACTCGCCAAGATCTTCTGCAGTGCCCTGCGGCTGGCATCGCCGGCAATTGCCCACGATGCAGAAAACGCGAAGCCTGCACGGCCTCTCCCGGGCGCAGCCCTGCCCGCACCGCTGGAGCGCGTACTACGCGATTACGAGCGGGCGTGGCGCTCGGCTGATGCCAGGGCATTGGCTGCGCTGCTTGCCGAGGATGGTCTTGTACTGCAGAGCAACCAGCCGCCGGTGCGCGGGCGTACTGCGATCGAGGCCGCGTATGCCGGCCAGGGCGGCAGTCCGTTGCGGCTGCGGGCGTTGGCTCACTCGGTGGAGGGCAACAGGGGCTACATCATTGGTGCGTATCGCTACGGCAGCAACGAGGGGGACACCGGCAAGTTCACGCTGACGCTGAAGCGCGTGGGCGACGGGCCGTGGTTGATCTTCTCGGACATGGACAACACCAGCGCGCCGCCACGGGCGCGGTGATTGCCGCCGTCGGGCGCCGACCAAGGTTGGCAGCTACCAGAAGCGGGTTCGGCAGTAGATCCACGCCATGCGTGGATGGCTCGCGCACATAAAAAACCCCGGCACGTGGCCGGGGTTTTTCGATTCACTTGAACAGCGTGTCCGGGTATTCCGGTTTCTGTTCCCGCGCCAGCAGTGCGCGCAGGCCTTCTTCCGGAGTCTGCTCGCCGTGCAGCACGGCACGCACGCCGTCGGAGATCGGCAGGTCGATGCCATGGCGGCGTGCCTGTCGCATCACTTCGTCGGCGGTCTGCACCGACTCGACCACCTGGCCGATTTCGCGCACGGCATCCTGCAGCGTCTGGCCACGGCCCAGGGCCAGGCCCAGGCGACGGTTGCGCGACAGATCGCCGGTGCAGGTCAGCACCAGATCGCCCAGGCCGGCCAGGCCCATCAGCGTTTCCGGCTTGGCGCCGATCGCCGCAGCCAGGCGCAGCATTTCATTGAGACCGCGGGTGATCAGGCCGGCACGGGCGTTGAGGCCCAGCTGCATGCCATCGGCCACGCCGGTGGCCACCGCCAGCACGTTCTTCATCGCACCGCCCAGCTCGGCACCGACCATGTCGTCGCCGGTGTAGGCGCGGAACGCCGGGCCATGCATCGCCTCGGCCACCGTCTGCGCGAACTCGGGCACGTCGCCGTGCACGGTGATCGCGGTGGGCAGGCCCTGGGTTACTTCCTTGGCGAACGATGGCCCGGTGACGACGGCCAGCGGCACGTCCTCGCCCAGCACTTCGCGCGCCACTTCATGCAGGAAACGGCCCGAACCGGGTTCGAAGCCCTTGGTGGCCCAGGCCACGCCGGCACCGGCCGGACGCAGCGGCGCCAGCGCACGCACGGTTTCACCGAAGGCATGCGACGGGGTCACCACCAGGATCCAGGCCGCGCCTTCCACCGCCGACGCCAGGTCGGTGGTGGCACGCAGGCTGTCCGGCAGCGGGATGCCCGGCAGGTAGCGCGGGTTCTCGTGGCGCTGGTCGATGGCCTCGACCACGGCAGCGTCGCGCCCCCACAGCACGGTCGGATGACCGTGCCGTGCGAGCAGGCTGGCCAGCGCGGTTCCCCAGGAACCGGCGCCCAGCACGGCGATCTTGTCAGCGGGAGTGCTCATCCGTGACGTCGCGGCAGGAATCAGGCGTTGCCAGCCGGCTCGGAGTCAGCCAGCGACGGTGCGTCGCCCTGCTCCTGGCGCTGGCGCAGGGTTTCTGCGTACAGGCCTTCGAAGTTGATCGGCTGCAGGAAGAACGGCGGGAAGCCGCCGGCCTGGATCAGGTCGCTGATCAGCTGGCGCACGTACGGGAACAGGATGTTCGGGCACTGGGTGCCAAGCAGCACGTCGATCGACTGCGGGTCCAGGCCGACCAGGCCGAACACGCCGGCCTGCTTCACTTCGGCCACGTAGGCGGTGCGCTCACCGGCCTGGCAGGTCAGGGTCACGGCCAGCACGACTTCGAAGGCGTTCTCACCCAGGCGCTGCACCTGCTGGTTCAGGTTCAGCTGCAGCTCCGGCTGCACCTGGTCATTGAAGATGGTCGGGGCGTTCGGCGACTCGAAGGAGACGTCCTTGACGTAGATCTTCTCGACGGTGAAAGCGGGGCCGGTGGCGGCATCGACCGGCGCAGCAGCGCCGTTGGTGATCTCTTCGGACATTTCCAGTAACTCCAATGAATGCAATGAAAACGATGGTCGAATTACTGCGATGGGGGCGGGATCAGGCCCATACAAGGCCGGATCCGCCACCTGCGGCAATCAGTTGCGGCCCTTGACCAGCGGCAGCTCGGCCTGCTGCCAGGCGGGAATGCCGCCGTCGAGCACGTAGACCTTCTCGAAGCCGGCCTTCTTCAGCGCCTTGGCGGCGGTTTCCGAGGCGTTGCCGCTGCGGCACACCAGCACCACCGGCGACTGCTTGGCGTTGGCCACCAGCTTGTGGTCCGGGCCGAAGGCACTGGCCTGGGCGTTGCGGCTGCCGGCAATGTGGCCCTTCTCGAAGTCACCGCTGGCCGACAGGTCGACCACCACCGTGCCGCCCGCGTTGATCAGCTGGGTCAGTTCGGCGGGCTTGATGCCCTTGAAGCCCCGGAACAGGCGGCGGATCTCGGTGACGATGATGGCCACGGTCAGGCCGACCAGGGCCGCGGACAGCATCGGGTTTCGGCCTGCAAAGGCCAGCAACTCTTCGTAATTCACTCAGGTCACGGGTCGATTAAGCGGGCGCCGATTGTCGCACAAGCCGGACGCGGCCCGTCACTGCCCCTTCCACAGGTCCGGCAGGCCGGCGGTCTGCCACCAGCGCTTGGCTTCCGGGTCCCAGCGCCAGCGCTCGACCACGACCACCGTGCGCTCGGCCTGGGTGTTCTGGTTGATCACCCCGATTTCGACCCGCCGCTCGACCAGTCCCCCGTCCAGTGAGGCACTGCTGCGCTCGCGGTAGGACGACACGCGCAGCTGCGCGTAACGGTTGAGCTCGAACTCGGTGGGCGGCTTTTCCTTGCGCAGCTTGGGGTCGAGGTAGCCGATGGCATCGTCCATGCTGCCCCAGCGGATGGTCGCCCCGTAGGCGATCTGGGTCTCTTCCAGCAGCTTGCGCTGCTTGCGGCTGAGGTCGTCGGCCGAGGCCACGGCACTGGCCAGCAGCAGGGAACAGATCAGGAACTGGATCAGGCGGCGCATCAGTGGTTTCCCCAGAACGTCAGCCTGCCATCCTACCCTTTGGCGAAGGCAACGAAGCGACCGCTGAATTCGGCGGCGGGCTTGCCATCGGCGCCGGGCTGGGTGGCGATGATGCTGATGCGGGCCTTGCGGCGCTGCCGGAAGGTGTTCAGGAAGGCATCCCAGCCGGTGGCCTCGGCCGCTTCGGCGTGGGCGTGCAGGTCTTCGTAGACCGGGGCCAGGTAGCGCAGGTTGCTGTCGGCCACGTAGACCTCGGCATCGTGGCCGGCCAGGCGCAGGCGCAGGCTGACCAGCGCCCAGCCGGACAGGGTCAGCACCGAGGCCAGGCTGCCGCCGAAGGCGTTGCCCTTGTCGTTGACGTTGGCGGCCAGCGGCGCGGTGATGCGCAGCACGCCATCGGCATAGCCGTCGAGCTGGATCTGCATGGCGCGCACCGCCGGCATGCAGTCCAGCACGTCCTGCAGGGCGGCCAACGAGGAAGTCAGGGCATCAACGGACATCGGAGCAGCGACCACGACAACGAAGGGCCCGCATAATGCAGGCAATGGCCGACCATACGATACCCACTGGCGCCACCCGTTCCGGCGCGCGCTGGACCCTGATCTCGCTGCGCCCGCGGGGCCAGAATGTGGCGCTGCGCCGCGCCGTTGCTGGGCTGGGCGGGGATGTCCTGGCCCTGGCGCCCTGGCGCCTGCAGCGCCTGCATGGCACGCCTGTGGTGCGTCAGCTGCAACGCGCGCTGAACTGCGATCGGGTGGTGTTCACCAGCCCGGCCGCCGTGACCGCGGCCGCCACCCTGCTGCCGCTGGCCGAGGCGCAGCGCAGCCCGTGGCTGACCGTCGGCGAAGGCACCGCGCGCGCATTGCGGGCACACGGCATCACCGAGGTGCATGCGCCGCAGCGGATGGACAGTGAAGGCCTGCTGGCGCTGCCGGTGCTGGCTGACGTACAGGGCCTGCGCATCGGCCTGGTGACCGCGCCCGGCGGGCGTGGCCTGATTGCCGCGCGGCTGCAGGCGGCCGGCGCCACAATCGAACGTGCCGACATCTACCAGCGTCGCCTGCTGCACCTGCCGCCCCGTGCGCTGGCTCGATTGGCGCATTCAGCGCAGCCGTGGATGCTGGCGGTGAGCAGTGGCGAAGCGCTGCAGCATTTCTGGCAGCAGCTTCCGCCGCCCTTGCAGCAGCGTCTGCAGGCGCACGCGACTGCCGTGGTGGCCAGTGATCGCCTCGGCGAACAGGCCCGGGCACTGGGCCTGCAGCATGTCGTGCGCGCGGCAGGCCCCACCAGCGCGCAGCTGGTGGCGGCCGCACACGCCACGCTCACCGTCCCGGCAGCGACCTGAACAGGGACGCGGGTCACGCTTGCCGCTGTCGTCGGCAACAGTGATGCTGTGCACAACGCGGCCTGCCGGCCCCCGACCGGCGACGTTGCCGACAAGGAAGCCCGATGAACGACACTCCGCCCGTTTCCCCGCCCCGTCGACCCGTGCGCTGGCTGCTGCCGCTGGCCGGTGTGGTCGTGCTCGGCGTGGGCGGCTATGCCGGCTGGTATGTCTGGCAACAGCAACAGAACGAACAGGCAGCGCAGGCACAGACCACGGCTGTCCAGCTGAAGGGCCTGGAGGCCACGCTGGATGCGCTGCGTCGTGACCAGCGCGCGACCAGCCAGCGCCTGCAGGACGCGGCCGCCACCAACCGCGTGCTGCGCGACGAGATGCTGGGCCTTTCCCAGCGCAGCGCATTGCTGGAAGAGAACCTGGCCAAGCTGGCCGACAGCGCCAACCAGGGCCGCCAGGCGGTACAGCGCGATGAGGCCGAACTGCTGCTGACCCAGGCCGCGCAGCGCCTGAACTACGCCGACGATGTGGAAGGCGCACGCCGGTTGTACGCCCAGGCCGCGACGGCACTGGCCGAACTGCCCGACAGTGATGGCCTGAACCTGCGTCAGGCGCTGGTGCAGGAGCACGAGGCACTGGATGCGCTCGGCAGCGGCCCACGCGTGCAGTCGCTGCAGCGTCTGGATGCTGTGGGCAGGGCACTGCAGGGCCTGCCTTCGCAGATCACCGGCACAACCGGCAGCAGCACCGCCAAACCCTGGTGGCAGGCAGCTCTGGCGCCGTTCGTGGACATCACCCCGAGCCGCCAGAACGGCCCGCTGACCGCCGCCGAACAGCGCAATGCCGACGACGCGCTGCAGCTGGAACTGACATTGGCACGTGCGGCAATCGAGCGCGGCGACCGCGCGGGGCGCAATACCGCATTGGACCGCGTGGAGCACTGGGCACAGCGGCGCTGGCCGGATTCACCAGCCCTGCGCGCGCAACGTGCTGAACTGAAGGCCTTGCGCGAACTGCCGCTGCAGGCCAACGACGCTGTCCTTGGCAGCACCCTGCAACAACTGCGCACCCAGACCGACCGGAGGTAAGCCCGCATGAAACCCCTGCAATCCCTGGTCGTGCTGTTGCTGGCCGTGGCCATCGGCGTGGTCGCTGCGCAATGGCTCGGCGCCGATGACCTGAACCGCTTCGGCGAAGTGACCCTGCGCTACGGCGGCTACGACTACCACAGCAACCTGCCGAAGGTGGCGCTGCTGGCAGTGATCGCGGTGCTGGTGCTATGGCTGCTGTGGAGCCTGATCGCCGCACCGTTCCGCGCCTGGGGCCGCTACCGCCGCAAACAGGGCCGGGTGCGCCTGATCGACGGCCTGCAGGCCTATGAGCACGGCCAGTGGCAGCGTGCCGAGAAACTGCTGGACGGTGCCGCCAAGGATCCGGAAGTGAGCGCGGTGGCGCTGGCCAACGCCGTGCGCAGCGCGCAGGCACGTGCCGACGGCCCGGCTGGCGAGGCGCTGCTGCAGCGCCTGGGCGAAAGTGATGCCACCCTGCAGGCGCTGCTGCGCGCCGAACAGCTGCTGGCGCGCGATCTGCCGGTGGATGCGATCAACGCATTGGACGTAGCGGCGATCCAGCCGCTGCCGCCACGTGGCCTGTGGCTGCGCACCGAGGCACTGGCACAGGCCGGCCGCGCCCACGAGGCGTATGGCCAGCTGGGTGCACTGCGCCAGAGCAAGGTGCTGCCGGCCGAGGCCAGCAGTGAACTGGAAGCACGCCTGGCTGCACAAGCGCTGCTGGAAGCGGCCGACGTCAACGCACTGGCCGCGCAGTGGGAAGCCACGCCGAAGGCACTGCGACCGACTCCGGACGTGGTTGGCGCCTATGCCAGCCGCGCGGTGGCGCTGGACTGGGACGAGCCGGCGCTGCTGGCGCTGGAACAGGCCCTGGACCAGCGCTGGGATGACGAACTGGTGGCGCTGTATGGCCGTCTGCCGGCCGAGCGCCTGGCTACCCGCCAGGCCAACCTCGCACGTTGGCGCAACGTGCATGACGGCTCGGCCGCGTTGCGCCTGGCGCAGGGCCGCGTGGCCCTGGCCCAGCAGCAGTGGGAGGCCGCCGATGCGTTCCTGCACGAGGCCATCGCCGCGGGCGCCGGTGCACCGGCGTGGGAAGCGCTGGGTGAACTGTTCGCCCAGCGTGGCGAACACGCGCTGGCCGCGCAGTGCCTGGCCAATGCGCTGCGCCTGCAGCGCGGCGAGGACAGCGTGGCGCTGGTGCGCGGCGGCGAGACGCCACTGCGTGCCACGGTGGAAGAACAGCCGCTCGCGGTGCAGCCGCCGGTGTATGACGCCAACGAAGAGCGCGACGAATTCGGTAATCCGCGGTTGCCGTGACCGCTGCTGAAATAGGCCGACCAACGGTCGGCACCCACAGGAGCAAAAAACGCCGCCCAATGGGCGGCGTTTTCATGTGCGGGACCCGTTAGTCGCCAACCCTGGTTGGCGCGTGGCCTTTCCGAGCGATGCCGTTTCACGGCCGACCAAGGTCGGCATCTACCACAGCAGATCCAGCACGCATTTCTGGTAGTCGCCAACCTTGGTTGGCGCGCGGTCGCAGCGATCAGCGTTCGACGATCGCCACCACGCCCATGCCGCCGGCGGTGCAGATCGACACCAGCGCGCGACCACCGCCGCGTTCGGCCAGCTGCTTGGCGGCGGTGGCGATGACGCGGGCGCCGGTGGCGGCGAACGGATGACCGGTGGCCAGCGACGAACCCAGCAGGTTGATCTTGTCCGGGTCGATGCGGCCCAGCGGTGCGTCCAGCCCCAGGCGGTTGCGGCAGTAATCCTCGCTCTCCCACGCACGCAGGGTGCACAGCACCTGCGCGGCGAAGGCTTCGTGGATCTCGTAGATGTCGAAGTCCTGCAGGGTCAGGCCATTACGCTTGAGCATCTCCGGCACCGCGATGGTCGGCGCCATAAGCAGGCCTTCGCCATGCACGAAGTCCACCGCAGAGACATGCGCGTCGCGCAGGTAGGCCTGCGGCTCATGGCCGTGCGCGCGCGCCCACTCTTCGCTGGCCAGCAGTACCGCAGCGGCACCGTCGGTCAGCGGGGTGGAATTGGCGGCGGTCAGCGTGCCACGGCCGGAAACCCTGTCGAACGCCGGCTTCAGCGTGGCCAGCTTTTCCAGCGAGGTATCCGGGCGCAGGATGTTGTCACGCTCGACGCCACGGAACGGTGCGATCAGGTCGTTGAAGAAGCCACGCTCATAGGCGGCGGCCAGCTTCTTGTGCGAGGACACCGCCCACTCATCCTGCGAGTCGCGCGAGATGTTCCATTCCTTGGCCATGTCCTCGCAGTGGTCGCCCATGCTCTTGCCGGTGCGCGGCTCGGCCACGCCCGGGAACTCGGGCTTGAGCTCGGAGAACTTGAAGCCGGAAGTGAGCGCGCGGATCTTGTCGCCAGTGCTCTTGGCGCGGTTGGCGGCCAGCAGGCGCGCGCGCAGCTTCTTGCCGTAGACGATCGGCACGTCGGAGGTGGTGTCCGAACCGCCGCCGATGCCCGATTCGATCTGGCCCAGCGCGATCTTGTTGGCGACAGTGATGATGCTGTCCAGCGAGGTGCCGCAGGCGCGCTGCAGGGTGATGCCCGGGGTCAGCGGCGACAGGCCGGAGGACAGCGTGGCTTCACGGCCCAGGTTCCAGTCGCTGGAGTGCTTGATCACCGCACCCATCGCCACTTCACCCAGTTGCTGGCCGTGCAGGCCGAACCGTTCGACCAGCGCGCCCAGCGTACGGACCGACATGCCGAGGTTGCCGACATCCGAATACGCGGTGTTCTGGCGGCAGAACGGAATGCGGACGCCACCGAGGATGGCGACGGGACGAGCGTTGGGCATGGAGATACCTGGCATGGATGAGGGTGTCTGCAACATGGCCTGCACGGCGGAGCAGGCATAATGGAGCCAAGTGTAGCTGCCGCCCTGTGATGGGCCAACCGTGGAACCATGAGCAAACCCGACCCCGCGATGAATGCCCTTGGCGTGCTGGCCCTGGAACTGGCCGGCGGCGAAATCCCCCGCCAGGCGGTGCTCAGCGCTGAACAGGCCGGTGAACTGGCCGAACGCGTCGGCCGTGACCTTTCCAAGCTGGTGCCGCAGGTGGCCGAGCTGGACCTGGTGTTCGCGGCCGCCCATTTCGACCCGGCCGAAGTACTGCGCCCGGGCTGGCCGATCCATCGCCGCCTGGAAGAACTGCAGATGCGTGCCCCGGGCCGCAACCAGGGCCCGCGCCTGCTGGCCTTCGGCACCGATGCCGCAGGCGATGTGCCGCTGCCGTTCCAGGCCGATGCGACCCTGGTGGGGGGCGGCCTGCGCGTGGTGCCGTTCCTGCTGACCGGCAGCGACGTGGCCACCACCAACGCGGTGGCCAATGCGCTGGAAGAAACACTGCTGGCCAACGGCATGGCGCATGCCGACACCGCGTTGATGGCACAGAACAGCTTCGGCGCCCGCATCGAACACGCGCGCTATTTCACCGTGAACGACCTGGCCGCGATGATGTCGATGCAGTACGACAACCAGGGCTTGGCGGCGCTGTGGCCGCTGATCGAGACCGCGATCATGGCGCCGGGCGAAGACGAGTGGCTCAATGCCGCGCCCGAGCCGCTGCTGCGCTATACCCATGGCGAGGCACGCATGGCGCTGTTCGATCCGGCCGGTTGGTGCGCGTACTACAACCACAGCAAGAACGATTGCGACCGCCTGCAGGGCATCTACGAGCAGTTCCTGATGCGCCAGCGGCAGATGGCCGCGGTGCTGGAAGCGCACGGCGTGCCGGTGCTGTTCGTGCACTGCGAGGCCGGGCAGGACGCGCGCGAGCTGCTGGCGCGCTGAAGGCGGGTAGTGCCGGCCGCTGGCCGGCAACGTCCGGATCTGCGATTGCCGGCCAGCGGCCGGCACTACCGATAATGAAAAACGCCGGCTTGCGCCGGCGTTTTCCGTCTCCAGCAGAAATGGCCGCAGTGCTGTTCGTGCACTGCGAGGCCGGCCAGGACGCGCGCGAGCTGCTGGCGCGCTGAAGACGGGTAGTGCCGGCCGCTGGCCGGCAACGTCCGGATCTGCGATTGCCGGCTAGCGGCCGGCACTACCGATAATGAAAAACGCCGGCTTGCGCCGGCGTTCCTTGATTCTTACGGGGCCTTCTGGATCACCGCACACGCCAGGCGTGCGCCGGCGTTGCCGGTCGGCTGGGTCTTGTAGTCGTCCGCATCGGCGTGGACGATCAGGCCGCGGCCGATGATGTCGAAGTCATCACCCTTGCCGATGTTGACATTGCTCGACACCGGGCCGTCGATGGTGGCCACGCCCTTGTCGTCGGCCTTGATGTTGGGCATGTCGCCGCCGTGGTGCGGATCGGTGGCGACGTTGCCGTGATCCTGCTTGCCCGGGTTGAAGTGGCCGCCGGCGCTCATGCCGTCCGGCGCGCTGCAGTCGCCCTTCTCGTGGATGTGGAAGCCGTGCTCGCTGCCCGGCTTCAGGCCAGTGATCTGGCCGGTCACGTGGACCTTGCCATCAACCACCTTGAAGGTGACGCTGCCCTTGGTCTCGTTGCCCTGGGTCGGTGCCAGTTCGGCGGTGGCCGAGGCATCGGCAGCCGGTGCAGCCGCCGGGGCTGGCGTTGCAGCCGGCTCGGTGGTGGCGCCGTCAGCCGGCGCGGCCGGCGGAGTCTCAGTCTGCGGCGCGGCGGGCTGCTGGTTACAGGCCGCCAGGCCCAGCGCGGCGATGGCCGCAAACAGCGAAGTGTGGATCAGACGCATTGGAATCTCTCCCTGGATGTTGCCTGCAGTGATCAGCGGACGACCCGGATCACGCCACAGGCGATGCGGACGCCGGCATTGCCGGCGGGCTGGCTGCGATAGTCGTCGGCGTTGGCATGCACGACCAGTGCACGTCCGGCGATATCGGTGGCGGCGCCTCCGCCAAGGGTAACGCCCTTGAGGTGGATATCGACGTTGGCGCGGCCCTGGGCATCGGCACGCAGGTTGTCCATGTCGCCCAGGTGGTGCTTGCCGGTGCCGGCGCGGCCATGCGCGGCGCCACCGGGGTTGAAGTGGTTGCCGGCGCTGCTGGCATCCACCGCGCTGCAGTCGCCGCGCTCGTGGATGTGGAAACCGGCCTGCTGCATCGGCTGCAGGCCACCGATCAGGCCGGTGATGTGGATACCGCCGGGCTCCACCATCAGTGCGATGCGGCCACTGACGATGCTGGCCGAGGCCGGCGACAGATTGGCTTCACCCTGCTTCGCTGCGCTGACCACGGTGGGCGGCGGCGGGGTGGGCTCGGCCTTCTTCGGCGCGCTGCCACAGGCAGACAGCAGCACGGCGGCGGACAACGGCAGGATGGCAAAGGACAGACGCATCGAAGACTCCTTGCAGGTGACACTAAGCATTGCATCGTCCATGAACGATCAACGGTTCGGCAAGCGGGCGCGAGGATCGCGTGCAGGGACCGTTCAATGGCCCCCGCGACGGCGCCCGGCGCCCAGCTTGCGGGTAAGGGTATTGCGGCCGAGGCCGAGGCGGGCAGCGGCTTCGGCGCGGCGACCGTGGGTGATCTGCAGCGCTGCCTCCAGCAGGGCATGGTCGACCCGCTCGCGCACCTGCGCGTGCAGCCCTTCCACGCCTTCGGCCAGCTGACGGCGCGCCCATTCGGCCAGCAGCGCTTCCCATTGGCCCGGATCGGCTGCGCTGCCGCTGTTGCGGCGGCCGCGCGCGCGGTTCAGCGCGGTATCGACATCGGCCACGCCGATGGTGTCGGCGGCGGCCAGCGCGGCCATCCGCCAGCACACGTTCTCCAGTTCGCGCACGTTGCCCGGCCAGTCGTGTTCGCGCAGCGCCTGCAGAGCCGCGGCGGTGAGGCGCTTCGGCGGCGTATCCAGCCTGCGTGCGGCGGCGGCCAGGAACGTGCTGGCCAGTTGCGCGATGTCCTCGCGGCGCTCGCGCAGCGGCGGCAACTGCAGGCGCACCACGTCCAGGCGATGCAGCAGATCGGCGCGGAACTTGCCCTGCGCGACCAGGCCTTCCAGATCCTGGTGGGTGGCGGCCACCACGCGCACATCGACGCGGATCAGCTCGCGGCCACCGACGCGGAAGAACTCACCCTGCGCCAGCACACGCAGCAGGCGGGTCTGCAGCGGCAACGGCATGTCGCCGATCTCATCCAGGAACAGCGTGCCGCCGTTGGCCTGCTCGAAGCGGCCGACATGACGGCGCTGCGCACCGGTGAAGGCGCCAGCTTCGTGGCCGAACAGCTCGCTCTCCAGCAGTTCGGCCGGGATCGCGGCGGTATTGAGCGCGACGAACGGGCCCTGCGCACGCGGCGATTCGCGGTGCAGCGCATTGGCCACCAGCTCCTTGCCGGTGCCGGTCTCGCCGGTGATCAGCACCGCCAGCGGTGCCTGCGCCAGGCGACCGATGGCGCGGAACAGCGCACGCATCGGGGGGGTATCGCCCACCAGTTGCGGCGGCTGGTCGCCGGGCGTTTCGGCGGCGGGGCTGGGGGCGGCCAGCGCGGGCGCCACGGCCGGCAGCACACGCTGCGCCAGCGCCACGGCATCGTCCAGGTCGAACGGCTTGGACAGGAATTCATGCGCGCCCCCGCGGAACGCACCGGCGGTGCTGGCGACATCGGTATAGGCCGACATCACCACCACCGGCAGCTGCGGCAACGCGGCCTTGAGCTTGTCCAGCAGTACCAGGCCATCGTCGCCGGGCATGCGCACATCGGTGAACAGCAGCGCCGGTGGCGGGCCCGCGCTCAACGCCTGCAGGGCGGGAGCGGCACTGTCGAAATCAACGACCTGGTACCCCGCCTCGCGCAGCGCGGTGCACAGTACGAAGCGCACCGCACGATCATCGTCGACCACCCAGATGCGCTGTGCGGTGGTGGGGGACTCAGACATCGCGCGGGGCCTCCTCGGCAGGAGCGGCGCCGTTGCCGATCGGCAACAGCAGGGTGAACACGGTATGGCCCGGACGCGAGCGGTAGGTGAGCGTGCCGCGATGCTCGCGCGTGACCTGCTGGGCCAGTGCCAGGCCCAGCCCGGTGCCTTCGGCACGGCCACTGACCAGCGGCAGGAACAGGTGTTCGGCCAGCTCCTCGGGCACGCCACGGCCGTCGTCGGCGATTTCCAGGCGCAAGGCCAACGTGTGCAACTGCTCGGCGATGCGCACCCCATGCTCCACGCGGGTGCGCAGGGTGATGCTGCCGGCACCGGCCTGGATCGCGTTGCGCACCAGGTTCCACACCGCCTGGGTGAGGCGGTCGGCGTCGCCGTGGAATTCGGGAATGCTGGGGTCGTAGTCGCGCTGCAGGCGTACCGCCCAGCCGGCCTCGTTCTCGGCCAGGCGCAGCACACGTTCCAGCGCGGCATGGATGTTCAGTTCCGCATGCGGCGCGGCCGGGGCCGGCGACAGCAGCTGGTCGAGAAGGCCGTTGAGGCGCTCGATCTCCGAGCCGATCAGTTCGATCAGCTCACGTTCGCTGGCGTCGCGCTGCGCCGCGCGGCGGGCCAGCAGCTGGGCCGCGCCCTTCAGCCCGGCCAGCGGGTTGCGCAGCTCGTGGGCCAGGCCCTTCAGCGCCGCGCTGAGCGCACTGGGCAGCGCCTGGGTTGGGTCCAGCCCGGGGAATTCATCGACCGGATGCGCCTCCAGCAGCCAGCCACCATCGTCGCGGCGGCTCATCCAGCCCTCGGCGAAGCGCGGCGCCTCGCCGGGCACCGCCAGCGCCAGCCGGTTCAGGCGCAGGCTGTCGCGCTCATCGCGGGCCAGGAAATGGGCAAGTGCCTCGCCCTGCACTTCCAGTGCGGCCAATGGCCGACCCAGCAGGCGCCGGACGCTGACGCCCAGCCAGCGGGCGAAGGCCGGATTGCAGCCGGCAATGCAGCCATCGGCCCCGGCCCAGGCCAGCGGCGTGCCCAGGGCATCAAGGGACGGCGGGGGTGCGGGGTCGGACATTGCACCAATGTAGTGCAAAACGCGGGGTTCGGGGTCAGAGCCCTTTCCTGGCGGAAAGGGATCTGACCCCTGCTGCAGGTCGAGCAAGCTCGACCACTACCAGATGCAGGGCCGGTTACAGCTTCATGTTGAGGCCAACGAACACGCTGCGGCCCGGGGCTGGCGAGAACATCGGGCGGGCGCTGTCCCAGAAGAAGCTGTCGTACCAGGCGTAGGCGTACTGGCGGGCGGTGACGTTCTTCAGTTGCAGGTCCACGCTGAAACGCGGGGTGAGCTGATAGGCAGCACTGAGGTCGAGCACGGCGAAGCCACCGAACTTGCCGGCCACGTTGCGCTCCTCAAGGTAGTAGTCGCCCTGCGCGCGTGCCTGCAGGCCGAGGCGCAGCGCGTCGCTGGCGCGGTAGTCCACACCCAGATTGCTGATGTGGCGCGGGGTGGCGGCCACTTCGCGGCCGTGCAGGGAGATGCCGGCATCGCGGTCGTCGCGGGTGATCTTCGCTTCCTGGTAGGCGTGCGACGCCCATACCGTCCAGTCATCGCCCAGCTGCAGGCTCAACTGCGCATCCACGCCGCGCCGGCGGGTCTTGCCCAGGGTGACCGTGGTGCCGGTGGCAGGCATGTTGGATACCTCGTTTTCCGCGTCCTGCTGCCACACCGCCAGGCGCGCCTGGGCGCCCTGGAACGGCTGGAACTTCAGGCCCAGCTCCATGCCCGTATTGGTGGACGGCTGCATCGGCGCCTGCCCCGGGGTGAGGTAGGCCGGTGCGGTGGACCCGGTCAGCACCTGGAAGGTGCGGCCCCAGTTGGCGTAGACGTGGGTGGTCTGGCCCAGGCTGTGGATGATGCTCAGCTTGGGCTGGCCGATGCTGCCGTAATCCTGCAGCCGGGCGGTGATGCCGTTCATCAGGTGCGTGCGGCCACTGAAGCGATCGATACGATAGGCCGGCACGATCTTCCACGCCTCGGCGGGCTGGTAGATCGCCTGCACGTAGGCGCCCCAGTTGTCGAAGCTGTGGCGGTCGTCGTTCTGCACGCGCGCCGGCGGCTGGCTGTAATCGGTCGGTTCGGCGTAGGCATAGCGCTCGCGGATATAGCCGTTGTCCTGCTGCTCGTAGTTCAGGCCGCCTTCGACGGTAAGCGTGGAGCTGGCCTGCCAGGTCAGCGTGCTGAGCAGGCCAGTCTGGCGTTCATCCCACACGCGGCGCTGGCGCGGCAGGTTGCCGGTGGGCAGGTCGCTGAAGGTCACGCGGCGGTCGTCTTCATAGCGGTTGTAGTAGAGCCGCGTGCCGAAGGTGAGTGCGTCGGACAGCTTCAGGTCGACGTGCGCGGCGATCTGGCGCATGTCGCGGTCATCGCCGTCGTTGCCGTTGCGCAGCTCGCTGCCACGGCGGTGCGTGCGCAGTTCCTCGGCGGTCATGAAGCCCGGTTCGTCGGCCTCATGGTGGTAGGCGCGCGCGGTCAGGCCCACGCGCAGCCCTTCGTCCAGCGTGCCGAAGAACCACTTGCCGCCCAGCGAGTACTTCCTGGAGGTGTCGTGGTCGCGATAACCATCGCTGGCCTGGGTGCCGACAAAGTAGTTCTGCGCGAAGCCATTGGCTTCGCGGCCAATCGCCAGCTGCGCATCACGGGTGTTGTAGCTGCCGTAGGCCAGGCGCGCATCGGTGTAGCTGCCGCCCTGGCGCGTACCGAAGTTCACGTTGCCGCCGATGTTGTGCAGGCCATAGCGCGGATCGTTGGTACCACGCACCACTTCGATGTAGCTGATGTCCAGCGGGAACAGCATGTCGATGAAGCGCTGGTTGCCGCTGTTGACGTTGCTGGGGATGCCGTCGATGAGGGTCTTGATGGCATTGAGGTAGCCCTCGCCGTTGAAGGCGCGGAAGCTGACCTTGCCCGATTCGGCACCCTGCCGGGTTTCGGTGAGCTGGATGCCGGGCATCTGCCCGAGCAGTTCCCAGCTGTGCGAAACGTTGCGGTTTTCGATCTGGTCTGCACCCAGCACGTCCACCGAGGTCAGCACCTGGTGCGCACTGAGCTGGCCTTCGCCGTTCTGGTGCACCTGCACCTTGCCGAGGGTGAGCGCGGCATCGGCGGCCTGTGCGAAAGCTTCAGGGGCGAACGGCGCGGCCGCCAGGGCGGCCACAAGGGTGGGAGTCTTCATGGGAAGGGGCGGTTACGGTGAAATGTAATTATATAACATTTCACGTGCCCGCTTTTGCAGCGTCGAGCAAGGCTCGGCGCTACAAGGGCGGGAGCCGGGCGGATTACACCGGGTAGCCGGTGGCTTCCCGTGCCTTCTTCCAGGCGGCTTCGAATTCACGCGCGGAGATTTCGTCGTCCTCGTCGAAATCCAGGAACGACACCGGCTGGTCGGCCAGCAGGAAACGGTCATCGCTGTGGGCGTGCTCGTCGGCCCAGACCATCTTGGTGCCGTAGATTTCCACCTGCCGCACGATCTTGTCGCCGCGCGCTTCCATCAGCACGTTGCCCTTGCCCAGGCCCGATTCGGCCCAGTGCTTGTAGTACTTCTTTGCGGCGGATTTCGCGCCGGGTTTTGCGTTGTGCTTTGCGTAGGTCATTGCAGGGGTCCTGGCCGCAGGCGCGGCCGGAAAGTTCGGAATGGCGCCATTATCAGGCATCCGGGGCCAGAGCCTTTCCTTTGGAAAGGGATCCGCCCCCTGCTGGTTCAGTTCGGCAGGGGCACGCCCTTCGGCCACAGCATCCAGATGTTGCCCTTCTGCTTCATGTCGCCGGCCAGCTTGCCGGCGGCATCGCCACTGCCCCAGTACAGGTCCGCGCGCACTTCGCCGGCGATGGCGCCGCCGGTGTCCTGCGCAGCCACCGGGCGTACCACGGGCGTGCCATCGGGGCGCGTGGTCGACAGCCACAGCAGGCTGCCCAGCGGCACCACGGTACGGTCTACCGCCACGCTGTAGCCCGCGGTGAGCGGCACGTTCAGTGAACCACGCGGGCCTTCCGGGCTGTCCGGATTGCGCACGAAGAACACATAGCTGGGGTTGCTGCGCAGCAGTTCCGGCACGCGCGCGGGATTGGCCCGGGCCCAGGCGCGGATCGCGTCCATGGTGACGTCTTCCTTCTTCAGCTGGCCCTGGTCCACCAGCCAACGACCGATGGCACGGTAGGGGTGGCCGTTCTGTTCCGCATAGGCCAGCCGTACCTGCTTGCCATCGGCCAGGCGCACGCGGCCGGACCCCTGGATCTGCAGCAACTGCAGGTCCATCGGATCGGTCAGCCAGGCCAGCACCGGCGCCTTGGCGCCCTTGGCCGCGATGGTGCCGGCGTCGTCATAGGGCTTGAGCACCTTGCCTTCGACGCGCCCGCGCAGGCGCTTGCCCTTCAGTTCCGGGTAGAGGCTGTCCAGCTGCACCACCACCAGATCATCCGGCGTGCCGTAGACCGGCACCGTCGCCTTGTCGGTGCGGGTCAGGCTGCCGGGGTAGATCGGCTCGTAGTAGCCGGTGATCAATCCGTCGGCCTGATGGCCACCGGCACGCAGCGCATAGGCATCGAGGTCGCGCTGCAGGAACTGGCGGATCGCGGCCGGGTTCTTGTCTGACACCGCTGCGGCGGTGGCGCAGGGCTTGGCCCAGACAGCATCGTTTTTCAGGCGGGCGCAGCTGCTGCGCCAAGCCACGAAGCCGGCCTGCAGATCGCTGTCCGAGACCGCTGGCAGGGCTTTCCAGCCGACCTTGGCGTAGGTGGCCGCCGGCGGCGAGGTCGGCGTGGGCGCTTCGGAGCCCGTGCGGGGAGCGGTGGTGGCGCAACCGGCGAGCACGGCCGCTGCCAGCAGGGTCCAGTGCTTGCGCTTGAAGAAGGTGGCGGAATCGATCATGCCGCCATGGTGGCGGGCCGGCCGCTGGGCGGCAACCCAGCGCGGGGCCAAGCGTTCATGCGCGGAGTCACGGCGTCTGCAGCAGCAGCGAGTGCAGGATGCGGGCGTCCTCGGCATCCAGCGTCTTCGGCAGGTCGTCGCGGCCACGGAAGCGGCGGTGGAACGCAGCGACGGTGGCGTCGCGGTTGTCGAGCGGATAGCCGAAGCGGGCCAGCGCATTCCACGCGTCGAATCCTTCCGGTGCCGCGCCGTCGGCCGCGCGCGGCCACACGCCGAAGCCGGCCTCGGCCAACTGCTGCCATGGGAAGAAGCGGCTCGGATCCTGCTTGCGCGTCGGCGCCAGGTCGGCATGGCCGATCACCTGGCGCGGCGGGATGTTCAGGCGCGTGGTGAGATCGCGCAGCAGCACGATCAGCGATTCGATCTGTGCCGCACTGAACGGGCTGCGGCCATCGTTGTCGAGCTCGATACCGATCGAAGCCGAATTGAGATCGGTGATGGTGCCCCAGCGCCCGGCGCCGGCGTGCCAGGCACGGCGCTCATCAGCCACCAGCTGGTAACGATGGCCATCGGCGCCGATCAGGTAGTGCGCACTGACCGGCCCACCGCTGTTGGCCGTGCGCAACGTATGCAGGCTCTGCTGCACCGATTTCTGCTCGGTGTGGTGGATGACGATGATGACCGGGGTGCGCGCGTTCTGGTTGGGTGATGGGACCCAGGTGGCGAGCGGGTTGTGCTGCACAGGCGCGGTGGCGGTGCAGGCCGAAAGGGCCAGGGCCAGCAGTGTGGAAGCCAGAAGGCGGGGGCTGATCATGGACGAATTGTAACCATGACTGCAGCCGTGGTTCTTCGCGTCGTCCGGATCGCTGGAGAACTGGGGAGCTGTCATGCAAAAAACTCAATAACGCCCCCACCTCATGCCCAAATCTCAAACTCCAATTCGAATAGCCAAACGCCCAAGTTCCTCATCACCTACCTTCAATCCTGAAACGGACCCAGCCATGCCGCCGAATCGATTCCAACACCGTGGACACGTGAACCCAGGGAACAACCCTCATAACAACTTAAACAAAACGATTCATCAACGGCCCTCAGATCCCGCCAGTGGCCGATCTGGTCAATCCCTCCGCGCCCGCATTGCGAAGAAATCTACCTTGGCGCGTCACCACTGCTTCGACCGGTGACATACAGACTGGCAACACCGTCAAGCCGAGCAACTTCATCGAGGCGGCCGTTTAACCCCAACTTCCATTGAACAAGCAACCGCCCAGAACCCTATGCCCTCACCTTCCTAACCGACTCCACCCACTCAGCCCAGACAGAGGAATCATCAAGACAACCGGAATCACCTGGAGGCGACATAAGGCGAACAACAACTTCGAACAGCGGAAGATCCTCACCAGATCGATCAAAAATCGACTCAAGGAATACCATCATTACCGAGAACGCATCCAGCAACGCCAAGTACTCGCCCGACGAATTAATTTGTGCGCTACAAAATTCAGAATTAAGAGCACTCCCCACGATGACAACCTCTGCAAATGCATCACACCAGTCATCCCACATTGCCGGATCGTTGGGCAAGCCATTCGCCCATAGAAATGACCCTCCCGAAGATAACAGATCAACAAGAGTGTCCTGCCCCTCCCCCCTCTCCATATACTTCTGAAGGAACACGCACATCAATACATATGCAGCCTGAACGGAAACTCTTCCAGCATCTTTCACATCACTAGCACTCATTTCGTGACCTTCTTTTGCTCCGACAGCCCGCCCGCCAGTGCGCCAACTGCCTGCGACAACGCCAGCACCATCTCTTTCTGCTCCGGGCTCAGCTTGGAGGGGTCTCCGCCGGTCAATGTATTAGTCAGTACCTTCGCGGCCAACTCGCCGCCGGCCGCGGACACGGCTCCGGTTCCCGCACTGCCACCATCGGCTTCCGCCAGCAGCGCACCCAACACCGCATGCGACAGCAGTTGCAGAGTCGCATTGGGGTCGCTGCCGTGGTTCGGGTCAAGCGTGCTGCCGATGAAGTGAGCGGCATAGGGCGCCAGTGCATTGGACGCGGCCTGGCCAGCGCCCTGTCCCGCCACACCGCCCACCAGCGCCGTCGTCACTGCGTTCAGTGCACGGTTGTACTCATCGATGCCCCCTACTTCCCCGCGCCGCTGTATGCCTGGCTATTTGCCGCCGCCACCTTGCTGCGCACAGGCACCCGATTCCATCGCCCTCAGTCACAAGGCCGTGTTGACCTTCATCATTCGTCCAAT
The DNA here is from genome assembly GCF_059368215.1 of Stenotrophomonas sp. YJH_SMC_123. Taxonomy (NCBI): domain Bacteria; kingdom Pseudomonadati; phylum Pseudomonadota; class Gammaproteobacteria; order Lysobacterales; family Lysobacteraceae; genus Stenotrophomonas; species Stenotrophomonas sp. YJH_SMC_123. The sequence goes on along the minus strand of NZ_JCAFRM010000005.1, from coordinate 216,174 downwards.
CCGCGGCCAGATCAACATGTAGAAGGCACCCACGGCCAACCCGATGAAAAGCATGATGCCAGCGCGCCTGGGAGCCCACCCAAACCAAAAGGAAGGACTGGTCCAGACCTTTATCCAACCGCCAGGAGAGAAGGCACCCTCGAACGCGAGCCACGCCAACAAGGCACAGATTGGTGCAGCTACAACATAACGAGCTTTGAACCGCGGAAGAAACTTGTCCACAAGCATAACCCCGGGCACACCGAAGATGAGGCCCAACACAGCGGCTATGGCGCAAACCAGCGATGTGAAAATTGCAGCCTGCGAAAAGCTGCCTATCCGAGAACTCAGCGGAATGCCTATGAATAGAGCCGCTCCAAGCACGGAGCTGGCAATCACAGACACAATCTTTGCCCCCAACTCACGCTCACTCACTGGCAGATCTCCACCATCTTTCCATCAGAGCCCCGGTAGCTCATGCATTTCTGCCTTGAGGGAAAAGTACTCCAAGGCCACCGCAACTTGCCAACTTCGCCACCAGTATCGCGCGTATTGGAACTCCACACTTGGCCCACCAATTCGAGTTGAACATTGGACGCGAACCCGTACCCCAGCCTCTGGTTGAGACTGAGAATCCACCGAATCCATCCGGAAGCACCTGTCGGATCACAAAGCCCGGATCCAATGCATGTGCTCCAGGCACCGTGATGTTGATCAGACTGCTGGTGCTCGGATCGACGATCGATGCTGGAAAGCCCCAGCTCCGGAGGCAGGCCGTAGGAGAGTCGCCACAGACCGGAGGAAAGGCAGCGATAGGTGAGCTCCACAGCGAAGCTCCAGTGTTCTCGATCTCCTGCGCCGGCCACACTACGCACCAGCGCATGCGGACTGTAGTCGTCCAGGGTCAGCAGGTAGACATACCATTCGATGTCTTCCATCACTGCTGCGGAAGTCGCCTGGATCACGCCTACTCCGTTCTGTAGTCCATCGAGGTCGTTGGAGGCGTGTACACGCCCACCTGCAGACAGCCATTGGAGCAGGAACGGTAGAGCCACGCCATGCGTGGATGGGCTACCCGCTGTGCCGACCAACGGTCGGCACCCACCAGAGCAGACCCAGACCCCGTGCCAAGCAAGCTTGGCACCTACCAGAACAAGGACAGTGGAAGTGCCGACCAACGGTCGGCACCCACCACGTCAGTGCGCCGCCACGTCAGGCCTCGTAGGCGGACTCGCCGTGCGAAGTCACATCCAGGCCGGTGCGCTCTGCTTCTTCGGTCACGCGCAGGCCGACCACGACCTTGACCACCAGCAGGATGACCGCGGTCATCACCGCCGACCACACCACGGTCAGGCCGACGCTGACCACCTGCACCCAGACCTGATGGGCGATATCCAGATCGGCCTTGGTGCCGCCCAGCGACTGCGCACTGAACACGCCGGTGAGGATCGCGCCGACGATGCCGCCGACACCATGCACACCGAACACGTCGGCGGTGTCGTCCACCTTCAGCAGGCGCTTCAGGCCGGTCACGCCCCACACGCAGACCACGCCAGCGACGAAGCCGATCACGATCGCGCCGAGCGGGCCGACGGTGCCACAGGCCGGGGTGATGCCGACCAGCCCGGCCACCGCACCCGACGCAGCGCCCAGTGCCGACGGCTTGCCCTTGCCGATCGCTTCCACCAGCGTCCAGCCAAGCACGGCGGCAGCGGTGGCCAGCACGGTGTTGAGGAAGGCAAGCGAGGCCACGGTGTCGGCCGCTGCTGCCGAGCCAGCGTTGAAGCCGAACCAGCCCACCCACAGCAGCATCGCGCCGATGTAGGTAAACGGCACATTGTGCGGCTTCAGCGCGGTCTGGCCATAGCCCAGGCGCTTGCCGACGAACCACGCGCCGACCAGGCCGGCCACGCCCGCGTTGATGTGCACCACGGTACCGCCGGCGAAGTCGATGGCACCCAGCTCACCCAGGTAGCCGCCACCCCAGACGATATGTGCCATCGGGATGTAGCTGAGGGTGAACCACAGCGCCGAGAACAGCAGCACCGCGCGGAACTTGATGCGCTCGGCGAAGGCACCGACGATCAGCGCGGTGGTGATGCCGGCAAAGGTCGACTGGAACGCGACGAACAGATAGTCCGGCAGGCCCTTGATCGGCGTGTTGCCCACCGACTCCGGGGTGAAGCCCTTGAGGAAGGCGAATTCGGTGAACGAGCCGAAGAACGGATTGCCGGCGCTGAACACCGCGCTGTAGCCATAGGCCACCCACAGCAGCAGCACCAGCGAGAACACCACCAGGATCTGGCTGAGCACCGACAGCACATTCTTCGAACGCACCAGGCCGCCGTAGAACAGGGCCAGGCCCGGTACCACCATCAACAGCACCAGCAGGGTCGAGGTGAGCATCCAGGCGACGTCGCCACGATCATAGGCGGCGGCCGCTTCGGCCACGGCCGGCGCCGCGGCGGTGGCGGCCGCATCGTGCAGCGGCTCGACCGCCACGCTTTCGCTCGGCAACGGCGATACCTGGGCCTGGGCATGGGCGCTGCCCGGCCAGGCACCGGCGGCCAGTGCGCTGAGCAGCATCAACAGGCACACCAGGTGGAACCGGGCTTGCCACCCGGTGAGAAGGCGCATCTTCATGGGGGGAATCTCCGGAAGGGGGTTACAGCGCGTCGGCACCGATTTCGCCGGTGCGGATGCGGATGACCTGTTCGACGGCGGTGACGAAAATCTTGCCGTCACCGATCTTGCCGGTGCCTGCCGACGACTGGATCGCTTCGATCACCGCGTCGGCACGCTCGTCGGTGACCACCGTTTCGATCTTGATCTTGGGCAGGAAATCGACGACGTACTCGGCGCCGCGATACAGCTCGGTGTGGCCCTTCTGGCGACCGAAACCTTTCACTTCGGTCACGGTGATGCCCGACACGCCTGCATCGGACAGGGCCTCGCGGACCTCGTCGAGCTTGAACGGTCGGATGATGGCGGAGATCAGTTTCATGCGCATGTCCCGAGGGTGGATGGGGCCAGCGCGCCAGCGCGCGTTGGCATCAGGCAACCACGGGTCATCAGGATGATGACCGTGGCTGTTGCACCGGACACGTACAGGGCCGGGACGGCCGTGCCTCTCTCCTTGCACGACCGACGCGGGAGGGAGGGCGGCCCTGGTCGCGTATCCGGTCTCTCTCTTGCCCCTGGATAGGGATCAGCGCCCATTCGTAAACGAACGGGATCCGACCCCGATCTGACCGCGGCTCCCCAGCCGCGAAAACGGAAGCGATGGCGGCGGGTGGGAGGGGGAACCCACCGCCATCGCATCCGGTCAGCTGGCGTAGTACAGCTGGTATTCCAGCGGGTGGGTGGCCGCGCGGAACTTGGTCACTTCCTGCATCTTCAGCGCGATGTAGCCGTCGATGAAGTCATCGCTCATCACGCCGCCGGCCTTCAGGAACTCGCGGTCCTTGTCCAGCGCTTCCAGCGCCTGGTCCAGCGAGGAGCAGACCTGCGGGATCAGCTTCTCTTCCTCCGGCGGCAGGTCGTACAGGTCCTTGTCGCTCGGTGCACCCGGGTCGATCTGGTTCTTGATGCCGTCCAGGCCGGCCATCATCAGTGCGGTGAAGGTCAGGTAGCCGGACTGGATCGGGTCCGGGAAGCGCATTTCGATGCGGCGCGCCTTCGGGTTGGACACCCACGGAATGCGGCACGACGCCGAACGGTTGCGGGCCGAGTAGGCCAGCATCACCGGCGCCTCGAAGCCCGGCACCAGGCGCTTGTAGCTGTTGGTGCCCGAGTTGGCGAAGGCATTGATGGCCTTGGCGTGCTTGAAGATGCCGCCGATGTACCACAGCGCCAGCTGGCTCAGGCCACCGTAGCCGTCACCGGAGAACAGGTTGGTGCCGCCCTTGGACAGCGACTGATGCACGTGCATGCCGCTGCCGTTGTCGCCCACGATCGGCTTGGGCATGAAGGTGACGGTTTTGCCGTTGCGGTGCGCGACGTTCTTGATCACGTACTTCATGCGCAGCAGTTCATCGGCCTTCTGCACCAGGGTGCTGAACTTGGTGCCGATCTCGCACTGGCCGGCGGTGGCCACTTCGTGGTGCTGCACTTCCACTTCGATGCCGACCTGTTCCAGGGTCTTGCACATCTCGGCGCGCAGGTCGTGCAGGGTGTCGGTCGGCGGCACGGGGAAGTAGCCGCCCTTCACGCCCGGACGGTAGCCGCTGTTGGCGCCGTCGTACTTGGCGCCGCTGTTCCAGGCGGCTTCTTCGGAATCGACCTTGAAGAAGGTGTTGCCCATTTCATTGGCGAAACGGACCGAGTCGAAGATGAAGAACTCCGGCTCCGGGCCGAAGAACGCGGTTTCGGCGATGCCGGAGGACTTCAGGTAGGCCTCGGCGCGCTTGGCGATGCCGCGCGGGCAGCGGCCGTACGGCTGCATGGTGGCCGGATCGAGGATGTCGCAGCTGATCACGATGGTCGGATCTGCGTAGAACGGGTCGACGTAGGCGCTGGTGGTGTCGGGCAGCAGGACCATGTCCGATTCGTTGATGCCCTTCCAGCCGGCGATCGAGCTGCCGTCGAACATCTTGCCTTCTTCGAACAGCGACGGTTCGACAATGCTGACCGGGAAGGTGACGTGCTGCTCGACGCCACGCATATCCACGAAACGCAGATCGACGAACTCGATCTGGTTGTCCTTGATCAGCTTCTCAACGTTTTCCACGGACATCGGTACGACCTCGGATGGGGATGAATGCCTGCTGAGGTACAGCAACGACCGTGCCAACTTTTCGCTGGCCGCAAGTCATTGATTTCAAAAAGGGCGCTCCGTGGCGGTGCAGAACGGTGCGCACCAAACGGGTGCACCCGCCACCAGACGCACCCGTTTGGTGCGGCAGGGATCGTCTATCCTCTCGACCTTCTTCCTTCCGCCGCGCGTCACGCACCGTCCATGTCCGACCTGCTCTCCGCCCTGCTGCTGGGCATCCTCGAAGGCTTGACCGAATTCCTGCCGATCTCCAGCACCGGCCACCTGCTCATCGCCCAGCACTGGCTGGGTGCCCGCTCGGACTTCTTCAACATCGTCATCCAGGCCGGCGCGATCGTGGCCGTGGTGCTGGTGTTCCGCCAGCGCCTGCTGCAGCTGGCCACCGGCTTCAACCAGCGCGAGAACCGTGAGTACGTGTTCAAGCTGGGCGCCGCCTTCCTGGTCACCGCCGTGGTCGGCCTGGTGGTGCGCAAGGCCGGCTGGTCGCTGCCGGAGACGGTCAGCCCGGTGGCCTGGGCATTGATCATCGGTGGTGTCTGGATGCTGCTGGTGGAGGCCTACACCGCGCGCCTGCCCGACCGCGACCAGGTGACCTGGACGGTGGCGATCGGCGTGGGCCTGGCACAGGTCGTGGCCGGCGTGTTCCCCGGCACCTCGCGCTCGGCCTCGGCGATCTTCCTGGCCATGCTGCTGGGCCTGAGCCGCCGCGCCGCCGCCGCCGAGTTCGTGTTCCTGGTCGGCATTCCCACCATGTTCGCCGCCAGCGCCTACACCTTCCTGGAAATGGCCAAGGCCGGGCAGCTGGGCAGCGAGGACTGGGCCGACGTGGGCGTGGCCTTCCTTGCCGCGGCCATCACCGGCTTCGTCGTAGTGAAGTGGCTGATGGGCTACATCAAGTCGCACAGGTTCACCGCCTTCGCGATCTACCGCATCGCACTGGGCGCGGCGCTGCTGCTGTGGTTGCCCTCCGGCAGCTGAACAGCGCCGGGGTACGGTAACCCCGTTGCCGGCCCCACCCCGTTTCCCCCACGGTTCCCCAAGGAGAATCACCATGAACCGCAAGCTCACCCTGCTCCTCCCGCTGGCCCTGATGGCCGCCTGCAGCCAGACCCCGGCCCCGGCCGGCACCGGCGGCGACGACGTGGCCCCGGCCGCGGCCAAGGCAGCAGACCAGCAGACGCTGGCGCACCTGGATGCGCAGCGCCTGCAGAGCCAGCACTGGCTGCTGCAGCAGGCCACCGGCGCCGACGGCAAGCGCATCGACGCGCTGTTCGCCCGCGAAGACAAGCCGGTCACCCTGGACTTCGCAGATGGCCGCCTGTCGGTCAGCAACACCTGCAACCGCATGGGCGGCGGCTACACCCTGGCCGACGGCAAGCTGACGGTCAGCGCGATGGCCTCGACCATGATGGCCTGCACCGACAAGGCGCTGATGGCGCTGGACGAAGCCGTGTCGAGCCGCCTGCAGGGCGAGCTGAAGGCCGAGCAGGATGCCGATGGCAAGCTGACGCTGACCAACGCCAAGGGCGACGTGCTGGTGTTCAACCCGGAGCCGACCGCTGAAACCCGCTACGGCGGCGCCGGCGAAACCGTGTTCCTGGAAGTGGCCGCCAAGACGCAGAAGTGCTCGCACCCGCTGATCCCGGACTACCAGTGCCTGCAGGTGCGCGAAGTGAAGTTCGACGACAAGGGCCTGAAGCAGGGTGAGCCGGGCAAGTTCGAGAACTTCTACGGCACCATCGAGGGCTACACCCACGAAGACGGCGTGCGCAACGTGGTGCGCGTGAAGCGCTACGAAGTGAAGAACCCGCCGGCCGATGCGCCGTCGCAGGCGTACGTGCTGGACATGGTGGTCGAGTCGGCCATCGAGAAGAAGTAAATAAACAGAAGGGCGGCCACGAGGTCGCCCTTCTACGTTCTGTAGCGTCGACGCAGCCCCACGTGCCAGCCTTGCCACGATGAAGATTCTCGCCATATCCGGCAGCGCGCGCCGGCAGTCGACCAACACCGCTCTGCTGGTGGCCCTGAAAGCCATCGCGCCGCCCGGCATGGAGATCGAGGTCTACGCCGGGGTCGGCGAACTTCCGGTGTTCTCCCCCGATCTGGAAGGCACCGATGAACCCTGCAGCGTGACGCGCTTCAAGGCGGCCATCGCCCGCAGCGACGGTGTGCTGGTGTGCAGCCCTGAATACGTGCGTGGCATTCCCGGCGGATTGAAGAATGCGATCGACTGGCTCGTATCCGGCGACCAGATCGTCGGTCGGCCCATTGCGTTAGTGCATGCGTCCCATCGTGGCGAGGACATGCTGCAGGCACTTCGCGCGGTGCTGTCCACGGTCAGTGCCGCGTTCAGTACAACGCTGTTCCTGCGTGTACCGGTGCTGGGCCTGGAACCGGAGGAGATCTTCGAGGTGCTTCAGTCGGAAGTGCATCGCGCCGAAGCGGATGCGTTCCTGGCAGGGTTTGCTGTTTACTGCAGGTCCATTGCGTAGCAGAAGCAGCCGAGCATGGGCTCGGCTCTACAAGGCAAAGTCGAGCATGGCTCGACTCTGCAGAAAGCAAAGCCGGGCATGCCCCGGCCCTACAAGGGCTCTCAGCCCAGCGCCGGGTTCAACGTGTAGGTGCCGTGCAGTGCCGCTTCGGCGAGCACGTGGCCGTGCATGGCGCGGTAGGCGTCGGCGGCGGTGAAGCGTGCCGGCAGCTGCAGCGATGCCACGTCCAGCGCGAACACGCGGAAGAAGTAGTGGTGCAGGCGTTCGTCGTTGAACGGCGGGTACGGGCCGTCATAGCCCAGGTAGTCACCGGCCATGTCCGGATTGCCTGCGAACCAGCCGGTGAAGTCGTTCAGGCCCTGGCGGCTGCCGGCCGGGCCGGCCGGTTTGGACTTGCCCTTCACCACGAAGCCGTCGCTGCAGCTGCCTGCGGCGATCTCGCGCACCGAGGCCGGAATGTCGGCCATTACCCAATGCACGAAATCACAGCGCGGCTGGTCGCGCGGCACGCTCATGTCGGTGCGGCCGACCGTCTCCGGCACGGTCGGCACGTCCGGATCGACACACACCAGCAGGAACGAACGGGTGCCCTCCGGCACATCGCTCCAGGCCAGGTGCGGATTGCGGTCCGGTGCGAAGCCCGCGGCATCGCCGGCGGCGAATTCGCGGTCGATCGGTGCACCGTTGGTCAGGCTGTGGCTGCTCAGTTGCATCGGCGTGTCCTCACTCTTCCGGGTAACCCAGGCGCACCGCGATCGGGGTGAGCTTGGCGAAGGCGGCGCTCATCACGTCGCGGTAGTTGCGCCAGTGGCCCGGCGGGAAGCGCGGCGCACCCAGTTGCGCGGCTGGCGGCATCGGCCGCTCGAACAGGCGGCCCAGCAGTTCGGCCATCGCCTGCGGATCGTTGCCGATCTGGTCGATGCGCAGCAGCACCTGCGGGTACAGATCGTCCTCGTGCAGGGCGGCGACCTGGGCCAGCGCGCGCGCCAGCCATTCGCTGGCTTCGGCCAGCGAGGTCATTGCCAGCGGTGCGGCGGCACCGTAGGCCACCCAGTCCAGCAGCATGTCGCGCGGATCGCGCAGCACCACCAGCAGGCGGCCCTGCGGCAGCTGCGGGCGCAGCGCCCACAGCAGCGCGTTGTCCCACCACAGCAGCCAGTCGATGATCGCGTCGTCCTGCACGCCGCGCGACGGCAGCTGTTCGCGCCAGCGCTGCACCAGCCGCTCCGGGGTCAGCACGCCGGAGGCGAGGTCCTGCAGCGTGTGGTAGTTCTGGAACGCGTCGTCGGGTGCGTTGGAGGTATAGCGGTCGCTGCGCAGCACCGGGCTGGCGGCGGCCAGGCCGGTCGCCACGCGCTCCACGCCCGAACCCGGCGCGCCCCACAGGAAGATCGGCGCGGAAGTGGCATCACCGTCGATCTCGCCCTTGTCCGGCCAGCTCGGCGGCGCCTTGGCCTGCGGCGGCAGCGGCAGGCGCTGCGGTGCCTGGTCGGCCTGCAGTGCCAGCCAGGTCTGCAGCGCGTCTTCGTGCTGCCCGGCGCGATCCTGGATCTCACCCAGCCAGGTGCGCAGGTCGGCGCGGTGGCCTTCCGGTGCCATGTCGATCAGCGCCTGCACGCGGGCGACCGCGGCGGCCGGATCGCGCTGCAGCAGGCCTTCGACCAGGCGGGTTTCGCCGCTGACGCGGCCCGGTTCGAGGTTGACGATGCGCTCGGCGATCGCTTCGGCCTGGGCGTGTTCGCCCACCATGTCGTGCAGGCGCAGGCGCGCTTCCAGCGCCGGCAGGTGGCCCGGCATCGCGTCCATCCAGCGCTCGACCGTGGCGGCGGCGGTGGCACTGCCGACCTCTTCCACCGCCAGGCGTGCCAGCCACAGGTCGTGCAGCTGCGGGTGCTGCTCCAGGGCGGCATCCAGGCGTGCGCGGGCCTCGTCTTCGCGGCCCAGGCGCTGCCAGGACATCAGCAGCAACTGCAGTACGTCGCGGTCGTCAGGCAGCGATTCCAGCAACGGCAGCAGGTGCTCCAGCGCCTGCAGCGGCTGGCCGCTGCGCAGTGCCAGTTCGCCGGCCAGGCGGCGCATCGATGGCGTATCCAGGCCCTGCTGCTGCAGCGCAATCTGCATCGCTTCGGCGGCAGCGTCCAGGTTGCCCTGGCGCATGGCCAGCTGCACCACCAGGCCATGCAGCGAGGCGATGGTCGGGTTCAGTTCCAGCACGCGGCGGAACGCCTGCTCGGCGAAGGCCAGCATGTTCTTGCCCAGGTAGGCGAAGCCCAGTGCGTAGAGCACGCGAATGTCGTTGGGCTGGGCCTGGTTGGCGGCCGACAGCAGCGTCAGCGCGCGATCGGCATCATCGCGGCGCAGCGCGATCATGCCGTCGATGGTCAGCAGTTCCGGGTGGTCCGGTTCGACACGCGAGGCCAGGGTGGACAGGCGCTGCGCTTCATCGAAATCGTTGCGGCCGATCGCCAGGTGGGCCTGCATCAGGTAGGCAGCGAAGGCGTTCGGGTCCAGCCCGGTGGTGCGCGTCAGTGCTTCGCCAGCGCCGTCGAACTGGCGCAGGGCCAGCAGCAGGCCGGCGTGCTGCAGGTGCAGCTGGGCATTGTCCGGGGCCAGCTGCAGCGCCTGCTGCAGGGCCTCCATCGCGTCCTCGGCCTTGCCCTGCTGCTGCAGCGCAAGCGCCAGCCAGCGGTGGGCCTCGGCCTGGCCGGGTTCATCACGGGTCCACGCCTGGGCCAGCTGCACGGCCTGGTCGGCCTCGTTCTGGCGCAACGCTTGGATGATCTGGTCTTGCATGGCGGTCCGGTTCAAGGGCAAACCCGCATTGTAGCGGCCTGCGCGCCCGTGCCGGTTCAGCCTTGCAGCACGCGCTGCAGGCGCTGCGCCACCCAGCGCTCGGAGAAGCCGTCACCGCGCCAGTTTTCCAGGAAGCCACAGTGGCCGCCCCAGCAGGCGGTTTCCAGGTGCGCGTTGCGCGGCAGCTGCCAGTCGCTGAAGGTCGCGTACGGGATCACCGGGTCGTCCTGTGCCATCAGGATGTCGGCCGGCACCTGCAGCGAGGACAGGCGATCGCCGGCAATCGAGTAGCCGTCGAAATAGGCCTGCAACGAGCCGAAACTGGTGTGGCGCTCGACCAGCCAGGCGGTCAACGCGCGGATGTCCAGCTTCAGCACGCGGTCGTCGCAGTCGCTCAGTTCGGGGAACAGGTCGCGCTTGCGCCGCAACGAACCGGCCCACTTGCGCCGGAAGTACCAGTCGTACATTGCCGGGCCGTTCTCGATGCTCTCCATGGTCAGCGCCGGGTCCAGCACCGGGCATACCGAGGCGACGCGCAGCAGCGGCACGCCGGCCGCCGGCGCACGCAGGGCCAGGCGCAGCACGAAGTTGCCGCCCAGCGAGTAGCCGGCGGCCACCAGCGGCAGCTGCGGCCAGCGCTGGGCGATATCGCCTGCGGCATGCACCACTTCGTCGATCAGGTTGGAGTGGAAGATGCCGGGGTTGAGGTGATGGGTATTGCCGTGGTCGCGGAAATTCAGCCGCACCACGTCGAAGCCCTGTTCGAGCATGCGCGCGGCCGCCATGCGCATGTAGCTGGATTCGGCACTGCCTTCCCAGCCATGCAGCAGCAGGGCCATGCCCTTGGGTTCGCGGCCTTCGACATGGCTGTGCCAGCCCTGCAGGCGCACGCCGTCGCCGCCGTCGAGGATCAGTTCTTCGCTGATCGCGCCGGTCGCGGCCAGCAGCAGCAGGCCGCGCTGCAGGCGCATGCGGCTGGAGCTGAGCATCGACTGCAGGTGCGGATTGCGCAGCCAGCGCGGTGGCTGGTAGTCAGCCGCGTGCAGCGTCGGCGTGCCGGCGTCCAGGACGGGTGGCGGGATCAGGGCCACCGCACCCTCACTGCGTGCTCATGGCCGCCACGATGCGCGCGCGCGACGTCTCCGCGATGCGCCGACGGCCTTCCAGGTCCTGCGCACCGATCGGTGCCAGGAAATGCACTTCCGCACGCCGCGCCGGCTCACCGAGCAGGCGCAGGAAATTGGCGAAGAAACTCTCGCCGGGGCCGAACGCGACAATGGTCTGCGCGTCGCCCTTGAGCCCATACACCAGAGCCACCGGCTGCACCGGCACGCCGGTCTCAACCGCCGCCTGGAAGATGCGGGCATGGAACGGGCCCACTTCGTGGCCACCGCGGGTACGCCCTTCCGGGAACACGCCCACTGCCTTGCCTTCGCGCAGGCGATCGGCCATCACCTGCATCACGCCACCGAGCGATTCGGTGTTGCCGCGCTGGTGGAAGATGGTCTGCCCGCGCGCGGCCAGCCACCCGACCAGCGGCCAGCTGGCGATCTCGCGCTTGGCGACGAAGCCCATCATGCGCTGGCTGTGCAGGATGCAGATGTCGACCCAGCTGACGTGGTTGGCGACGAACAGCACGGCGCCGGGCAGCGGCCTGCCGATCTGCACCAGGCGGAAGCCGAAGATCCACATCAGCCCGCCCTGCCACCAGTTGACCACTTTGGCCCCCAGGGTCGCCTCGCCCACGCGCAGTTCGCCCCACGGCCGAAGCATGCCGATCAGGATGAGCGGCAGGAACACGACGATGTGGACCAACAGCAGCGGTACGCGGTACAGGTAACGGCACACACGCGCCACGCCGCCGCGGGGGGCCGGAGTGGGGGAAGTCATCCGCGCACGATACCGGAGGGCCGTCATCGCTGCCAGCCGATTTAGGCCATAACACCCATCGACCGGGGCAATCGGCAGGGAACGCTGGGTTCCGCTGCCGTCACCGCCCGTCCGGGGCTCAGCCGTGGCCGGCCGCCACCACCGCCAGGGTCAGCCGCGAGATGCACACCAGCCGGCCCTGCTCGTCCTCGATGCGGATCTCCCACAGCTGGGTGCTGCGGCCCACGTGCAGCGCGCGGGCGGTGCCGGTGACCGTGCCCGAACGCACCGCACGCACGTGGTTGGCGTTGATTTCCAGCCCCACGCAGATCTGCTTGGCCGTATCCACGCACAGGTTGCCCGCGCTGCTGCCCAGAGTCTCGGCCAGCACCACCGACGCGCCGCCATGCAGGATGCCGTAGGGCTGGCGGGTGCGCTCGTCCACCGGCATGGTGGCCTGCAGCCAGTCGTCACCGGCCGCGCTGAAGACGATGCCCAGCGACGCGATCGCGGTGTTGCGGCTGAGCGTGTTGAGCTGCTCGAGGGAAACGGCTTCGCGGAACACCTGGGTCATGCGGGCACCTTCAGAGGATGGGAACGAGGCCGGCGCCGAATGCGGTCAGCATGCGTACCAGCAGCCACTTCGGACCGACATTGACCTCGGGGAAATCACCCACGGCGACATAGCAGCGGTGGAAGCCCGGGTCCTGCCGGGGCAACGGCTGCGGGCAGTCCGGGCCGGGCTTGAACTCGTAGTCGGTGGCATAGCGCCACGGCCAGAAGTCGAGGATCGGCAGTGCTTCGGAGGCCTTGCCGACGCTGTAGTTGAGCCCGGACAGCACCGGCGGCTTGGCCCGCGGCGCCACCGTCCACGAGTTCTGCGGGTGGGTGTCGCGCAGGATGCTCTCGGCCAGCTGCTCGGCGAAGGCCGGGTCATCGATGATCACCGCGCCTTCGGTGTTGTAGTTCTCGCTGCGCGGGTCGAAGTTGTGGGTACCGACCACGCCGATGCGGCGATCGACCACCAGCGACTTGGCATGCAGGCCCATGCGCGCGCCCTTGCGGGTGACCGGCAACGGCTTGTTGACCGCCTTGCTGCCCAGGAACGAGGGCCGGGTCTCGGTGCGCAGCAGGCGGGTCTCGACCTCGCTGCCGGCCGCACGGCGGCGCTCGCGCGCGTTCTGGTAGGCACTGCCGGTGCGCGGATGGTTCACCGGCCCCTGCTTGCCGGTGGGTGCCGGGTGCTCATCGCGATCGCGACGGTCGCCGGCATTGCTGCCGGCAGCACTGCCGCCGATCAGCGGGTTGCGCCCGCCGTCGTCGTCGCCTTCCGGCGCGGCGATCGGGTCGGGCAGCAGGTTGCGGTAATCGACCGGTGCATCCAGCGGGAACGGCTTGTATTCGAAGATGTTGAAGCCCAGTTCGCGCATGTTGCGCCGCTTGTACTTGTACGACAGCGCATAGACGATCGGGTTGTCGGTCGCCGCCAGGCTGTTGCTGGACACCACCACGCGCGGCGGCTGCGGTCGCTTGCGCAGCTCGCGGAACAGCTTCTGCGCCGGTTTGGACAGCACCAGGTACGGCGTCTGCAGGATCACTTCCTTCTGCGCGCCGGCGATCAGCGCATCCAGCTGCGGCTCGGTCACGTGCTGTCCGGCCAGCGGCGCATCAGCCTTCTCGCGCCGGTGCTTGCGCGGCAGGTCGGCGACATAGCGCACCGAGGCCACCGGCAACGCGGTATCGACGAAGGAACGGCTGACGAAGTCCATGTCATTGGCTTCGGCACTGACCCGCTCCACCCGCTCGGGGCGGCGGAAGCTGGCCGGCGGCAGGGTCGGCACGCCCTCGCGCAGCAGGGTGCGGCCGACATCGTTCAGGCGCTCGGCCGGCACGCTGCGCCTGGCGCGCCAGAAGGCATCGAAGTTGGCCGCCATCGCCCGCGCCTCCGGGCCGGCGATCAGCACGTCGCGGTCGCGGAAGTTGTACTCGCGGTCCCAGTCGTAATAGTCGTCCTGGTAGTTGCGGCCGCCGACCACGCCGATCGCATCGTCGATCACCAGCAGCTTGTTGTGCATGCGCTGGTTGAAGCGGCGGAAGCAGCACAGCACGCTGCCGGCATAGTCGAAGTAGTTCAGCCGGGCCTTGCCGAAGGTCGGGTTGTAGACCCGCAGCTGGAAGTTCTGGTGCGCGCCGGACAGGGCGCCGAGGATCTGCAGGTCGGAGATCGCCGAGAGCTGGTCGATCAGCACCCGCACCTTCACCCCGCGCCGCGACGCGGCCAGCAGCTCGTCGATGACCAGCCGGGCACTGTCGTCCTTGTCGAAGATGTAGGTCTGCAGGTCGATGCTGCGGGTGGCGCTGCGCAGCAGGTTCAGGCGCGCGACCAGGGCGCCCTCGCCCTCGTCGAGCAGGGTGGCGTAGTGGCGTGGCTGTTCCGGGGTGGATTCGGTGAACGCCCGGCCCGCCAGCGCACGCAACGGCGAGTCCTGCGCGCAGCGGTCGGCGCGCTGGCAGTCGACGTCGGTCGAGCGCGCCTGCACGGCAATCGCTTCGGCACGGTCACGCTCGGCATGCGAGAGCGATGCACAGCCGCTGCCCAGCAACACGGTTGCCAGCGCCAGTACGCGCAGCAGGAGGTTCACGGTTTCGGCGCCTCGCTCAGGCGCGCACGCAATACGAAGGTCACTCGGTCACTCAAGGCTAGCTGCCAGCTGTCCATTCCGTACCGGCCTCGCTGCACGGTACCGCGGCTGACGACGTCGCAATCATAGCCGGGTCGGGCGCACTCCGCCTTCTCGACCTGCAATGACTCGGGGTGGCTGATGCCGCGCAGGGTCAGCCGGCCGTTGATGGCGCCGCCCTGCTCCACGGTCTCCGGCCAGTAGGGCAGCGAGTCGAACTCGACCACCGGATGGCGCCCGGCATCGAAGAACTCCTCGCCGCGCATCCAGCCGGTATAGCGCGCCTTGCCGGGGATCTCCACCGAGCGGGTGAACATCTTCAGGTGCACCTGGTGACGGCCGTCGGACAGGATCTCGATACGCCCCTCGAAGTGCGGGAACACGCCTTCGATGCGCTGGCCGAAGCGGGTGCGCACCTCGAAGCCGATCCGCGAGCGCTGGGTATCCAGGCGCAATACCCGTGGCGCCTCGGCGGACACGGGCGGCAACGGGGTCGGTGGGGGCGCCGCGGCCCAGGCCGGGCCGAGCGCCAGCAACGCGGGCAGCAGGAAGCGGCTGCGCCGCGCCAGGCTCATCGGATCACGGCCACCAGAACGCGTTCAGGCTGGCCACGCCGGGTTCGATCGAGGCCTCGCGCGGGAAGCCAAGCACGGCCACGCCGCCCGGCGGCATGCCGCGATAGTCACTGCTGGTGCCGTCGGTCATCAGGGCCACCAGCTGCTCCAGGCCCGGGTTGTGGCCGACGATCAGCACCCGGTCCAGGTCACGACGCTCGTCCACCAGCGCCGCCAGGGTGCCCGGGGTGGCTTCGTAGATCCGGTCTTCCAGGCGCTTTTCGACATAGCCGATGGCCGTCATCACCGCTTCCAGGGTCTCGCGGGTACGTCGCGACGGCGAGCACAGCACGCAGTCGGGCAGCAGGTTGTTTTCCTTCAACCACTTGCCGGCGGCTTCGGCCTCGGCGAGCCCCACCGGCGACAGCGGCCGGTCGAGGTCGGCCTGGCCGGAAACGGCGGGTTCGGCATGGGCATGGCGCAGCAGGATCAGTTCACGCATCGCGGGTTTCCATGGAGAAGAGGATGCAGCAGGAGAAGTGAGGCAGGCATCAAAGCTTGAGCCAGGACAGCAGCGGCTCCCAGTCGGCCTGGTGTTCGCGCACCTGGGCGGAGCGATAGTCGAACAGGCTGCGGCCCAGGCCGGTCATGACCACGTAGCTCTGGCTGTCACGCAGCTGCGCGACCACCGGGTATGGCCATTCGGCCAGCATCTGCAGCGCCTGCTGCGAAGTCTGGGTCCAGGGTTTGGTGCGGTTGAGGACCAGCCCCACCGGCAGCTTGCGGCTGTGCACGCGCGGGTTCTGGGCCAAGCTGTTGAGGAAGCCAACGATGGCTTCGATATCCAGCGCCGAGGGCAGCACCGGCACCACCACGGCGTCGGCCGCGTCCAGGAAATGGGGGATATCGTCGGCCAGCGCACCGGCCGGTGCATCGATGATGACGGTATCGGTACCGTCGGGCAGCTTCTGCGCCCACTGCTTCTTCCGATACACATCGATGGGGAGCACCGCGCTTTCCAGCCCTGCACGCCGTTGTGCCCAACGGGTGCTGGAGCCCTGCGGGTCGGCATCGGCGATCACCGTGGCCTTGCCCTGCAATGCCGCGTACGCGGCCAGGTGGGTGGCGACGGTGGTCTTGCCCACCCCGCCCTTGGAACCGGCCACCAGGATCGTCTTCATGCCAGCCTCGCTTCCGGGTACGTGCCCCGAGCGTACACCGGCGGTGGTGACGGGAGGTAGCACCGTGCTGAACCAGTGGCCATCGCCTTTGCTATCGTGGCGCCCCCGAAGGATCGAACCGGCATGAGCGAACTGCAGGACCTGAGCGCACTGATCCGCGCCAATACCCCCCTGATCGTGATCGAGACCCAGGATGAGGCCCGCATCGTCGAGCTGTTCCGGCAGACGCTGATGCACGTGTGGCGGGCCCTGCACCGCTGGTCCATCACCGAGGGCCTGCGTCGCATCGACCTGGACCGCGAGGACCCGCCGGTCGGCCCGCCCGATGCCAGCGCCGCCCTGCAGATGATCCGCCAGGCCGATCAGCGGGGTGTCTACCTGCTGCTCGATTTCCACCCCTACCTGGGGTATGCCAGCCACCAGCGCGCGCTGCGCGACCTGATCCAGCGCCGCCATAGCGAGCCGCATGTGCTGGTGCTGATCGGCGCCAAGGTCGAGCTGCCGGCCGAGCTGGAGGCCCTGGCGGTGCGCTTCAACCCGCGCCTGCCCGATGCCAACGCCCTGCTGAAGATGCTGCGCGAGGAGGCCGACGCCTATGCGCGCGAACACGGCGGCCGCCGTGTCGAGGTCGACAGCGAGGCGGTGAAGAAGATCCTGAAGAACCTGCAGGGCCTGAGCCTGGTCGATGCCCGCCGCATCGCCCGCCAGCTGATCTACGCCGATGGCGCGCTGCGCGACGACGACCTGCCGCAGCTGGCACGGCTGAAGTTCGAGCTGCTCAACCGCAGCGGCCACCTGTTCTTCGAGCATGACAGCGCGCGCTTCGGCGACGTGGCCGGTGCCAACCGGCTCAAGCGCTGGATCAGCCAGCGCCGGGTGGCCTTCATCGCCGGCTCGGCACCGGCCGGCCTGGATCCGCCGCGCGGCATGTTGCTGCTGGGCGTGCAGGGCTGCGGCAAATCGATGCTGGCCAAGGCCACCGCCGCCGGCTTCGGCGTACCGCTGCTGCGCCTGGACGTGGGCGCGCTGTACAACAAGTACCACGGCGAGACCGAGGCCAACCTGCGCCAGGCGCTGGCCTCGGCCGAGCAGCTGGCGCCCTGCGTGTTGTGGATGGACGAGATCGAGAAGGGCCTGGCCAGCGGTGGCGAGGACGGTGGCGTATCGCGCCGCGTGCTCGGCTACCTGCTGACCTGGATGGCCGAACGCAAGGCGCCGGTCTTCATCGTCGCCACCGCCAACCAGGTACACGAGTTGCCGGCCGAACTGCTGCGCAAGGGCCGCTTTGACGAGATCTTCTTCGTCGACCTGCCCACGCCTGAGGTGCGTGTGGAGCTGCTGCGGCTGCACCTGGGGCGACGCCAGCTCAACGGCGACGACTTCGCGCTGCCGGCGCTGGCGGCCGCGGCCAATGGTTTCTCCGGCGCCGAGATCGAGCAGGCGATCGTGGCCGGGCTGTATGCGGCGCACGCCGAAGGCCGGCCGTTGGATACCGAGCTGCTGATGAACGAGATCCGTGCGACGCGGCCGCTGTCGGTGCTGATGGCCGAGCAGGTAGAGGCATTGCGGGCATGGGCGTCGGGGCGGACGGTTTCCGCGGATGATTGAAGTGGAAGCGCAAAAGCAAAAGCGCTTGGCTGGCTGCTCTTGAGGGCATGGGGGTCAGATCCGTTTTCCAGAGGAAAACGGATCTGACCCCAGTTCGATTTCTATCCCTGGCAGATCTCATCCACGCATGGCATGGACCTACCGTGTCGACCAAGGTCGACACCTACCAACAGCCGCCGGAACCTGTCGAAGGCGGGGCACTGTTGGTTTGCGGGGTGTGAGCCGCATGGATGCGGCGACCAAGCCCCCATGGATGGGTTTACGGCGGCCCCGCAAACCCACAGTGCCCCGCCATCCCGCAGGAAGCCCGCTGTTGCTTCGGCTGCTGCAGTTGCTCCAGCCGTTGCCTCTGCGGGTGCCGGGTGCAACCCGGCCCCCCCCCTTCCCTCAGGGCCAGGCCGGCGGCGCGGCCGCCCAGGCCTGCTGCACTTCCGCCAGCGAGGCGCGCTCGTCGTCACGCCACAACGGCAACAACTGCGCAAAGCGGCTGCTGTCGCTCCATTGCGTCGGCTCGGTACGCACCGCTGCGGCATACCACTGCACCGCCTCCTGCTTCTGCCCGGCCCGCCACAGCGCCAGCGCATAGGTGGGTGGCAGCCAGCCCGGCTTGCTCAGCGAACCACCGGCAGCGGCCTGCCATTGCTCCAGGGCGGCTTCGGGCTGGCCCTGACGCAGCAGGTCCCAGCCGTAATTCCAGCGCACGCTACGGCCCAGGCTGCCCTGCACCGGCGCATCCTTCAGTGCTTCGCGATACAGCTGTTCACCCAGCTCGGTGCGGCCCTGCGCAATGGCCACCGACGCCAGCTGCACGGTGGCCTCCACGGTACGCCGGCCGCGCTCGCGCTGTTTGAGCAGCTGCGCCACCAGCGCATCCCCGTCGGACTGGACCACGATCATCGGCACGGCGGCCGCATCGCTGTCGAAGTAGAACTCCTGTGGTGCCGGCACCGCCGGCGCGGCCCACACGGGGGCCGTTCCCGAGACCAGCAACATGCTGCCCAGGATCTTTGCTGCAACTGACATCCCTTCTCCCCAGGCCGCAACCGCAGCCTCCCTCTCTCTCCCCGATCCTAACCCCAGCATGGCCGCCGGCGCGAGTGCCGGGGCGGTCGGGCCTCGCTGCTACAATTCGCGCCTTTCCCGCCGCGTGCCTGCACGCGGCCGGTGCCAGCCGATCCTGACCGGGCCAGCCATGACCAGTACCGCGCAACTCACTTCGCCCTCTTCCGCCGACCTGATCGACCGTGACTACACGCTCGACCACAAGTACACCCGCAACGAGGGGCGGATCTACCTGAGTGGCGTGCAGGCGCTGGTGAAACTGCCGTTGATGCAGCGGCTGCGCGACGCGCACGAAGGCATCGACAGCGCCGGTTTCGTCAGTGGCTACCGTGGCAGCCCGCTGGGCGGCTTTGACCTGGAGCTGTGGCGCGCGCGCAAACACCTCGACGCGGCCAAGGTGAAGTTCACCCCCGGCCTGAACGAGGACCTGGGCGCCACCATGGTGTGGGGCACCCAGCAGACCAACCTGTTCCCCGGCGCCAACGTGCAGGGCGTGTTCGGCATGTGGTACGGCAAGGGCCCGGGCGTGGACCGCTGCGGCGACGTGTTCAAGCACGCCAATGCCGCCGGCACCTCGCGCCATGGCGGCGTGCTGGCGCTGGCCGCCGATGACCACGCCTGCCGCAGTTCAACCCTGCCGCATGGCAGCGAGGACGAGTTCGTCAGCGCCATGATGCCGGTGCTGAACCCGGCCGGCGTGCAGGACATCCTGGACATGGGCCTGCTGGGCTGGGCGATGAGCCGCTACACCGGCCGCTGGGTCGGCTTCAAGACGATCGCCGAGACGGTGGAATCGTCGGCCTCGGTCGAGGTCGATCCGATGGCGCGCCGCATCGTGCTGCCGGAAGACTTCGAAATGCCTACGGGCGGCCTCAACATCCGCTGGCCGGACCCGCCGCTGGACCAGGAAATGCGCCTGCACCGCTATGCGGTGAAGGCTGCACAGGCGTTCGCCCGCGCCAATGGCATCGACAAGGTGGTGATGGATGCGCCGCGCGCGCGGCTGGGCATCGTCACCACCGGCAAGAGCTACCTGGACGTGCTGCAGGCGCTGGAATACCTGGGCCTGGACGAAGCCGCCTGCGCCGACATCGGCATCCGCGTGTACAAGGTCGGCATGACCTGGCCGCTGGAGCCGCAGGGCATCGCGCGCTTCGCGCAGGGCCTGGAAGACATCATCGTGGTGGAGGAGAAGCGTGCCTTCATCGAGCGCCAGATGAAGGAACAGTTCTTCAACTGGCCGGCCAGCTGGGGCCAGCGCCCGTCCATCGTCGGCAAGTACGACGAGAGCGGTGAGTGGATCCTGCCGTCCACCGGTGAACTGACCCCGGCCACCATCGCCGGCGTGATCGGTCGCCGCATCCAGAAGTTCTTCAACAACGCATCGATCGAGCAGCGCCTGCAGTGGATGCAGGAGAAGGAAGCCGAACTTGCGTTGCCGCGCGCCAGTTTTCCGCGCGTGCCGCACTACTGCTCCGGCTGCCCGCACAACACGTCCACCAACGTGCCGGAAGGCTCGCGTGCGCTGGCCGGCATCGGTTGCCATTACATGGTGACCTGGATGGACCGCAGCACCGATACCTTCACCCACATGGGCGGCGAAGGCGTGACCTGGGCCGGGCAGGCGCCGTTCACCGATACCCCGCACGTGTTCCAGAACCTCGGCGACGGCACCTACTTCCACAGCGGTTCGCTGGCGATCCGCCAGGCGGTCGCTGCCGGCGTCAACATCACCTACAAGATCCTCTACAACGATGCGGTGGCGATGACCGGCGGCCAGCCGGTGGACGGTCCGCTGAGCGTGCCGGACATCGCAAAGCAGATGCGCGCCGAAGGCATCCACACCATCGTGGTGCTGTCGGACAACATCGGCAAGTGGACCGGCCAGCGCGAGCACTTCCCCAGCGACGTCGAATTCCATGACCGCAGCGAGCTGGACGAAGTGCAGAAGCGCCTGCGCGAAGTGAAGGGTGTTTCGATCCTGATCTACGAACAGACCTGCGCCACCGAGAAGCGCCGCCGCCGCAAGCGCGGCAAGCTGGAAGACCCGCAGAAGCGGGTGCTGATCAATTCGCTGGTCTGCGAAGGCTGCGGCGACTGCGGCAAGAAGAGCTTCTGCGTGTCGGTGCTGCCGAAGGAAACCGAGTTCGGGCGCAAGCGCGAGATCGACCAGTCCAACTGCAACAAGGACTATTCCTGCGTGAACGGCTTCTGCCCGAGCTTCGTCACCGTGCACGGTGGCCAGCCGCGCAAGGGCAGCAAGCGCGATGCGTCCACGCTGCTGGACAACCTGCCGGCACCGACCCTTCGCGACAGCCTGGAACAGCCCTGGAACATCCTGATCACCGGCGTCGGCGGTACCGGCGTGGTGACCATTGGCGCGCTGCTGGGCATGGCAGGCCACCTGGAAGGCAAGGGTGCGACCGTGCTCGACCAGACCGGCCTGGCGCAGAAGGGCGGCGCGGTGACCACGCATATCCGCATTGCCCGTCGCCCTGAAGACATCCACGCCGTGCGTATCGCCGCCGGTGAAGCCGACCTGGTGCTGGGCTGCGACATGGTGGTGGTCAACGATTACTGGGCGCTGTCGAAGGTGCGCGCCGGCCGTTCGCAGGTGGTGCTGAACACCTACGAAGCGATGCCGGGCACGTTCACCACCCGCCCGGACATGCAGTTCCCCGCCGCCGACATCATCGCCGGCGTGCGCGTGGCACTGGGCGGCCAGGAACCACTGCTGCTCGATGCCACCCAGCTGGCCACCGCGCTGCTGGGCGATGCCATCGCCGCCAACCTGTTCATCCTCGGCTACGCCTGGCAGCAGGGCCTGGTGCCGCTGTCGTTCGACTCACTGATGCGCGCCATCGAGCTCAATGGCGCCGCCGTGGCGATGAACCAGCAGGCCTTTGCGTGGGGCCGCCTGGCCGTGGTCGATCCGCAGGCCGTGCAGCAGGCCGCCGGCCTGGTGCGCAACCGCCACACCGATGCCGAATCCACCCCGGGCCCGCTGCATCCGCTGCCGCCAGGCGAGTGGGAGGGCAATGAATGGGGTGCCACTGCGGCACCGCGCAACACCGGCGACGAACGCGAACTGCGCGGCCTGCCCTCGCACGGTGGCGACGTGGCGTTCCTGCCGCTGGATGACGCCCGCCTGTCGCGCTCGCTGGATGAAATGATCGAGCGCCGCGCCGCGTTCCTGGTCGAGTACCAGGACACTGCCTACGCCAACCGCTACCGCCGCCTGGTCGAGCGCGTGCGCACCGCCGAAGCCGAGCGCATCGGCGGCTCCACGGCGCTGACCGAGACCGTGGCCCGCTACCTGTTCAAGCTGATGGCCTACAAGGACGAGTACGAAGTGGCCCGCCTGTACACCAGCGGCGACTTCCAGCGCCGCCTGCAGCAGCAGTTCGAGGGCGATTACCAGCTGCGCTTCCACCTGGCGCCGCCGCTGTTCGCCAGGAAGGATGAGCAGGGCCGGTTGCTGAAGAAGGAATACGGCCCGTGGATGTTCAAGGCCTTCGGCCTGCTGGCCAGGCTGAAGTTCCTGCGTGGCGGCCGCTTCGACGTATTCGGGCGCACCGCGGAACGCCGCATGGAGCGCAAGCTGATCGGCGATTACGAGGCCACCGTGCAGGTACTGCTGGACGGCCTGGATGACGACCGCCTGGCCCTGGCGGTGGAGATTGCCAGCATCCCCGAGCACATCCGCGGCTTCGGCCACGTCAAGGAAGCGCATTTCGAGCAGGCCAAGGCGCGCGAAGCGGCCCTGCTGGCGCAGTGGCGCAATCCGAAGGCGCTGCATATCGTGCAGGTGGCCTGAAGGGAGTGCCGGCCGCTGGCCAGCATTCATCCCGGCAATCGGTTGCCGGCCAGCGGCCGGCACTACCGATGGTTTACCCCAACCGCCACAGCAGCAGGCGGTTGTTGGCCGGCATCGCTACATCCCCCAGGCGGGTGAATCCGTGGTCGGCGGCCAGCGCCTGCACCGCTTCGCTATCGCGGATGCCGCTGCGCGGGTCGCGCGCCTTCAGCCAGGCATCGAACTGCGCGTTGCTGTCGCTGCTGTAGCGGCCGCCGTAGTTGAACGGGCCGTACGCGGCCAGCAGCGCGCCGCGACGCAGCACCGATGGCAGCGCGGCGAACAACGCCTGCACGTGCGCCCAACTCATGATGTGCAGCGTGTTGGCGCTGAACGCGGCGTCGAACGTGCTGCTCTGTGGCAGGCTGAGCCCAGGCGCCGGTGGCAGTTCCACCTGCAGCGCCACCGCCGGCAGCAGGTTCAGCAGCGCCGCTTCCGCGCGCCAGGCCTCGATGCCGGGCAGATGGTCCGGATGGTCGCTGGGCTGCCAGCGCAGCCAGGGCCAACGCTCGGCGAAGAAGGCCGCGTGCTGGCCGGTGCCGCTGCCGATTTCCAGCACCCGATGGCGGTCGCCCATCCACGGGTCGAGTGCGGCGGCGATCGGTTCGCGGTTGCGCTCGCAGGCTTCTGAATGCGGCTTGCTCGACATCAGGACGGTGTCCGGGCGGGGTCGGCCCCATTGTGCACGAGGGGGGTGTTCCGAGCAGGGCTGCGCCCTGCACCTGCTTCAAGCCACAGCAACGGCAACAGCCAAAGCAACAGCAACAGCGGGCTTCCTGAGGGATGGCGGGGTGGAGTGGCAGGCGACGCCGTAAATCCGTCCATGGAGGCTCGGTCGCGCCATCCATGGCGCTCACGCCCCTGCCACCGGACCCACCCCGCCTTCGACAGTTGGCCGCGATCTGTCGGAAACATCTTGGGGTCAGATCCGTTTTCCGCAGGAAAACGGATCTGACCCCGAATTTCATTCGATATCTGACAGATGTGTCGACCAAGGTCGACACCTACCAGCAGCGCACGGAATCTGTCAGAGGCGGGGCGGTGTGGGTGGGCAGGACCGTTGGCGCCATGGATGGCGCCATCGAGCCCCCATGGGTGAGGGCGCTTTGCTTGCGAAGCACTGCTTCGCAAGCGCCCGAACGCACAGCCGCCAGCGGCTGGGCCGGACCCCGGAGGGGGGTTAACGGCGTGTCCTGCCCACCCACACCGCGCCGCCATCCCTCAGCAAGCCCGCTGTTGCTGTGGCTGTTGCTCCGGCTCTGAGCAGGTGCAGGGCTGCAAGCCCTGCCGAAACACCCCCAACCATGACTGCAGTCACTTGCCCGGATGCCCCGCGCTGGCGAAAGTCGAGTGGTTGACGTGATCGGCTCGGCCCGTTGCCGGCCGCACGCAAGCGAGAGAGAGAAACGCTGTGCAACGACGTGAGTTCCTGGCTTTTTCCGGTCTGGGCCTGGCGGGCCTGCTGCTGCCGCATTCCCGTGCCATCGCCGCCGAGCAACTGCTCGCCCCGGTCGACACCCTCCAGCGCAGGCGCCTGGCGGACGTGGCGCTGGCCACCGCACGCACGGCCAAGGCCAGCTACTGCGATGTGCGCATCGGCCGCTACCTCAACCAGTCGGTCATCACCCGCGAGCATCAGGTCGGCAACGTGACCAACCGCGAATCGTCCGGCGTGGGCGTGCGGGTGATCGTCAACGGGGCCTGGGGCTTCGCTGCCACCCACCAGCAGACCGAGGCCGCCGTACGCGCTGCGGTCGAGCAGGCGGCCGCGATCGCCCGCGCCAACGCCAGCATCCAGACCCGGCCGGTGCAGCTGGCGCCGACGCCGCCGGTCGGGGAGGTGCGCTGGCAGACCCCCGTCCGCAGGAACGCGATGGCGGTGCCGATCCAGGACAAGGTCGAACTGCTGCTGGCCCTCAATGCCGCCGCGCTGGATGCGGGCGCCGACTACATCAATTCCACCCTGTTCCTGGTCAACGAACAGAAGTACTTCGCCTCCAGCGATGGCTCGTTCATCGACCAGGACATCCATCGCATCTGGCTGCCGTTCACCGCCACCGCCATCGACAAGGCCAGCGGCAGGTTCCGCACCCGCGCCGGCCTGTCCTCGCCGATGGGCATGGGCTATGAGTTCCTCGATGGCGATGCGCGCGGCAAGGTGCACCTGCCCGGTGGCATCACCGCTTACCGCGATTCCTACGACCCGGTCGAGGACGCCATTGCGGCCGCCCGCCACGCGCGCGAGAAACTGAAGGCGCCGTCGGTGAAGCCCGGCAAGTACGACCTGGTGCTGGACCCGTCCAACCTGTTCCTGACCATCCACGAGAACGTCGGCCACCCGCTGGAGCTGGACCGCGTGCTCGGCTACGAAGCCAACTACGCCGGCACCAGCTTCGCCACGCTGGACAAGCGCGATGCGGGTTTCCGCTGGGGCAGCGACATCGTCACCTTCTTCGCCGACAAGACCCAGCCGGGCAGCCTCGGTGCGGTCGGCTACGACGACGAGGGCGTCAAGACCCAGCGCTGGGACCTGGTGCGCGACGGCATCCTGGTCGATTACCAGGCCACCCGCGATGAAGCCCATATCCTCGGCCGCGATGCATCGCATGGCTGCAGCTACGCCGATTCCTGGTCCAGCGTGCAGTTCCAGCGCATGGCCAATGTCTCGCTGGCGCCGGGCAAGCAGCCGCTCAGCGTCGAGGACATGATCAAGGACGTGGAGAACGGTATCTACATCCACGGCCGGGGGTCGTACTCGATCGACCAGCAGCGCTACAACGCGCAGTTCGGTGGCCAGCTGTACTACCAGATCAAGGACGGAAAGATCGCCGGCATGGTCGAGGATGCGGCCTACCAGATCCGCACGCCGGAATTCTGGAATGCCTGCACGGCCATCTGCGATGAACGCGATTTCCGCCTGGGCGGTTCGTTCTTCGACGGCAAGGGCCAGCCCGGCCAGGTCTCGGCGGTCTCGCACGGTTCGTCCACCACCCGCTTCAACGGCATCAACATCATCAACACCGCGCGCAGTCTCGGCGCTTGAGCCACCCATCCTTCGACATGGAGAGCAGCCTTGCAAAGACGTGACTTCCTGGCCCTGACCGGGCTTACCGCGGGCGGGCTGATCGTGCCCTCCTTCTTCGGCAAGGTGATCGCCGCCGAGCAGCTGCAGTCCAGCCTCGACCCGGCATTGAAGAAGCGCCTGGCCGACGCGGCGCTGCAGGCGGCGCGCAGCGCCGGTGCCACCTACTGCGACGTGCGCATCGGCCGCTACCTGCGGCAGTTCGTGATCACCCGCGAGGACAAGGTGCAGAACGTGGTGAACACCGAGTCCACCGGCGTGGGCATCCGCGTGATCGTCAACGGCGCCTGGGGCTTCGCCGCCACCAACGCACTGGGTACCGCCGACGTGGCCAGGGCCGCGCAGCAGGCGGCGGCCATCGCCAAGGCCAATGCCGGCGTGCAGACCGCACCGGTGCAGCTGGCCAAGGCGCCGGGCGTGGGTGAAGTGAGCTGGCGCACGCCGATCCGCAAGAATGCGATGGAGGTGCCGATCAAGGACAAGGTCGGCCTGCTGCTGGACGTCAACGCTGCCGCAATGGGCGCTGGTGCCAGCTTCGTCAACTCGATGCTGTTCCTGGTCAACGAGCAGAAGTACTTTGCTTCCACCGATGGTTCCTATATCGACCAGGACGTGCACCGCATCTGGGCGCCGATGACGGTCACCGCCATCGACAAGAGCAGCGGCAAGTTCCGCACCCGTTCGGGCCTGTCCTCGCCGATGGGCCTGGGCTACGAGTACCTGGACGGCGCCGCCGCCGGCAAGGTGGTCAGCCCGAATGGCGTGGTCAACTACAGTTCTTCCTACGACATGAAGGAAGACGCCATCGCCGCCGCCCGGCAGGCGCAGGAAAAGCTGAAGGCCCCGTCGGTGAAGCCGGGCAAGTACGATCTGGTGCTCGATCCGTCGCATACCTGGCTGACCATCCACGAGTCGATCGGCCACCCGCTGGAACTGGACCGCGTGCTCGGCTACGAAGCCAACTACGCCGGCACCAGCTTCGCCACCCTGGACAAGCGCGAACAGCATTTCCAGTACGGCAGCGAGCTGGTCAACATCTTCGCCGACAAGACCCAGCCCGGCAGCCTCGGCGCGGTGGCATACGACGATGAAGGCGTGAAGTGCAAGCGCTGGGACCTGATCAGCAACGGCAAGCTGGTGGACTACCAGACCATCCGCGACCAGGCCCACATCCTCGGCAAGACCGAGTCCGACGGCTGCTGCTATGCCGACTCGTGGTCCAGCGTGCAGTTCCAGCGCATGGCCAACGTGTCGATGGCACCGGGCAAGACGCCGCTGAGCGTGCCGGACCTGATCAAGGACGTGGAGAACGGCATCTACATCATCGGTGATGGCTCGTTCTCGATCGACCAGCAGCGCTACAACGCGCAGTTCGGCGGCCAGCTGTTCTACGAGATCAAGAACGGCCAGATCACCCGCATGCTGGAAGACGTGGCTTACCAGATCCGCACGCCGGAGTTCTGGAACGCCTGCACCGCCGTGGCCGACGAACGCGACTACCGCCTGGGCGGTTCGTTCTTCGACGGCAAGGGCCAGCCGGGACAGGTCTCGGCAGTCTCGCACGGCTCGTCCACCGCGCGCTTCAACGGCATCAACGTCATCAACACCGCACGCAGCCTCGGCTGACCGGTCAGGAGCCCTTACACCATGAGTATCTTCACCGAAGCCCAGGCCAAGGCCATCCTCGACAAGGTCATCGCCCTGTCCAAGGCCGACGAGTGCACCGCCGTGCTGGCCGGCGCGATCAGCGGCAACATCCGCTTCGCGCTGAACAATGTCTCCACCAGTGGCATCGTCGACAACACCGAACTGGCAGTCACCGTCGCCTTCGGCAAGCGCGTCGGCACCGCCTCGATCAACGAGTTCGACGATGCCGCGCTGGAACGCGTGGTGCGCCGTGCCGAAGACCTGGCCCGCCTGGCCCCGGAGAACCCGGAGTTCATGCCGGCCATCGGCAAGCAGAGCTACCGCGCCAGCCCCACCTTCAGCGAATCCACTGCTGCCATCGATCCGGCGTTCCGTGCCAAGGTCGCCGCCGATTCGATCGCCCCGTGCCGTGGTCACGGCCTGATCGCCGCCGGCTTCCTCGAGGACGGCCAGGGCTTCCAGGCCACCGCCAACAGCAACGGCAACTTCGCCTACCAGCGCACCACCAACTTCGATTACACCTGCACCGTGCGCACTGAAGATGGCCGCGGCTCGGGCTGGGTCGGCCGCAACCTGAAGGATGCGGCCGACTTCAAGGCCGACCAGGACATCCGCATCGCCATGCGCAAGGCCACCGAGTCGGCCGAAGCCAAGGCGCTGGAACCGGGCAAGTACACGGTGATCCTGGAGCCGGCCGCAGCGGCAGGCCTGATCAGCTTCATGATGAACTTCTTCAGTGCGCGCTCGGCCGATGAAGGCCGCAGCTTCCTGTCGAAGAAGGGTGGTGGCAACAAGCTGGGCGAGCAGGTCTACGACCCGCGCGTGACCATGATCGCCGATCCGTGGCATCCGGACGCGCCGGTGCTGCCGTGGGACAACGAAGGCCTGCCGCGCGAGCGCATGGCCATCATCGAGAACGGCAAGATCGCCAACCTGGACTACTCGCGCTTCTGGGCGCAGAAGCAGGGCAAGACCGCCAAGGCCTCGCCGGGCAACCTGCTGATGAGCGGTGGCGACAAAAGCACCGCCGAGCTGGTGCGTGGCACCCAGAAGGGCATCCTGGTCACGCGTACCTGGTACATCCGCATGGTCGATCCGCAGACGGTGCTGCTGACCGGCCTCACCCGCGACGGCACCTTCTACATCGAGAACGGCCAGATCAAGCACCCGGTGAAGAACTTCCGCTTCAACGAGTCGCCGGTGATCATGCTCAACAACATCGAAGAGCTGGGCAAGCCGGTGCGTGTGGCCGGTGATGAGTCCAGCTACGTGATGATGATCCCGCCGATGAAGCTGCGCGATTTCACCTTCACCTCGCTGTCCGACGCCGTCTGATGGATCGCCGGGCCTGCCTGCGCTGGTTGGCCGCTGCCGCTTCGGCGGCGGCGCTGCCGGCCTGGGCACAGGCAGGCCCGCGCAGTTCGCGCTACGACTTCTGGTTCACCCGCCTGCAGTACGACTCCGGTGACTGGGACGTGGACGCGCGCATGCCGTCCAACCTGATCACCTCGCTGATCGACTACACCTCGCTGCGCGTGGACCCGCAGGAGCACGTGGTGGCACTGGCCGACCCGCGCATGCTGGAAGCGCCGTTCTGCTACCTGGCCGGCCACACGCTGGTGGAGTTCAATGCCGCCGAGCGGCAGAACTTCGTGCGCTATGTGCGCAATGGCGGCTTCGTCTTCGTCGACGACTGCAACCACGATATCGATGGGCTGTTCGCCACCTCGTTCGAGGCACAGATGGGCCGCCTGTTTGGTCCCAGGGCACTGCAGAAGCTGCCCAACAGCCACCCGCTGTACCGCAGCTTCTTCCGTTTCCCCGATGGCCCGCCGGCCACCAGCTTCGAACTCAATGGCTGGGGCGACGACCTGGTGCACGACTACCTGAAGGGCATCGAGGTCGATGGCCGCCTGGGGCTGCTCTACAGCAACAAGGACTACGGCTGCGAGTGGGACTACGACTGGCGCAACAAGCGTTTCCTGGCCGAAGACAACACCCGCTTCGGCGTCAACATCGTGATGTACGCGTTGAACAATTGATAGGACCTGCACGCCCATGACTTCCCCCGACCTCGATTCCCTGTTGCCACGCCTGGATGCGCTGCGCGCCGCGCTTGCACGCGCCGTGGTGGGCCAGCACGCCGTGGTCGAGCAGCTGCTGATCGGCCTGCTGGCCGGCGGCCACTGCCTGCTGGAAGGCGCGCCCGGGCTCGGCAAGACCCTGCTGGTGCGCTCGCTCGGGCAGGCGCTGGAACTGCAGTTCCGGCGCGTGCAGTTCACCCCCGACCTGATGCCCAGCGACATCCTCGGCACCGAACTGCTGGAGGAAGACCACGGCACCGGCCATCGCCATTTCCGTTTCCAGCAGGGCCCGATCTTCACCCACCTGCTGTTGGCAGACGAACTCAACCGCACCCCGCCCAAGACCCAGGCCGCACTGCTGGAAGCGATGCAGGAACGCACGGTCAGCTACGCCGGCACCACCTACGCACTGCCGGCGCCGTTCTTCGTGCTGGCCACACAGAACCCGATCGAGCAGGCGGGTACTTACCCGCTGCCGGAAGCGCAGCTGGACCGCTTCCTGCTGCACGTGCTGGTGGATTACCCCAGCGAGGACGAGGAGCGGCAGATCCTGGAACAGACCACCGGCGGCGCCAACGACGCGGTGCCGAAGGTGATGGATGCAGAGGCGGTGATCGCGCTGCAGGCCGCCGTACGCCAGGTGCATGTCAGCCCGGATGTGCTGGCCTGGATCACCCGCCTGGTGCGCGCCAGCCGCCCAGGCGAAGGCGCACCCGCCGCGATCAACCAGTGGGTGAAGTGGGGCGCGGGTCCGCGCGCCGGGCAGTCGCTGGTGCTGGCGGCAAAAGCGCGCGCATTGCTGCAGGGCCGCTTTGCCGCCACCCGCGAGGATGTGCAGGCGCTGGCCGCGCCGGTGATGCGCCATCGCCTGCTGCTGTCGTTCGCCGCCGAGGCCGAGCAGAAGCGTGCCGACGACGTGGTCGCCGCCCTGCTGCAGGCTGTGCCGTTCCCGGGTTGAGCCACGCGTGAACGCCGGTACCCCGCTGACCTTGCCACCGGAACTGCGTGCGCGCCTGCGCACGCTCCGCGTGCGGCCACGCCTGCCCAGCGGCGCCAGTGGCATCGGCCAGCACGCCAGCCGCAGCCGCGGTGCCGGCCTCGAATTCGCCCAGTACCGTGCCTACGAACCAGGCGATGAGCTGCGCCAGATCGACTGGAAGCTGTATGCACGCTCGGACCGCTTCTTCGTGCGCGAATCCGAACGCGAAAGCCCGATCACGGTCTGGCTGCTGCTTGATGCCACCGCCTCGGCCGGCCAGGCCGATCGCGCGGCACCGCAGCGCACCCGCCTGGACCACATGCGCGGTGTGGCCGCCTGCGTGGTGGAACTGGCCCTGCAGCAGGGCGACCGTTTCGGCCTGCTGGCGATCAATGGCGATGGACTGCAGTTGGTGCCCGCAGCGAACGGCGCACGCCAGCGTGATCGCGTGCACCTGCAACTGCATGCGCTGCAGGCGCGTGGCGGCTGGCCTGTGGCCGATCGCCTGCGCCCGCTGTGGGAGCGCGTGCGCCCGGGCGACCTGCTGCTGGCGATCGGCGACGGTTTTGACGAGGCCGGCATTGTGCTGCTGGAACAACTGGCCAGCGCACGCCGCGAAGTGGCACTGCTGCAGATCCTCACCGCCGACGAGCGTGACTTCCCGTTCGGCGCAGGCCATCGCTTCCGCGATCCGGAGACCGGCGAGGAACTGCTGGGCGATGGCGCGGCGATCCGCACCGACTACCTGCAACGCTTCGCTGACGCACGCAACGCATTGCAGTCGCGCCTGCAGGCCAGCGGCATCGCCAGTGCCACTGGCTGGCTCGACCAGCCGCTGGACCAACCACTGCAGGCACTGTTTGGCCGCAGGGGCGGCGCATGACCCTGCTGTTCCCGTTGGGCCTGGCCGCGCTCGCTGCAGGGTTGCTGCCGCTGCTGATCCACCTCGCCCGCCGCCATCCGTACACACCGCTGGATTTCGCCGCGCTGCGCTGGCTGCGTGCACAGATCCGGCCGCGCCAGCGCATCCGCTTCGATGACTGGCCGTTGCTGCTGGTGCGCCTGCTGTTGCTGGCCGCGTTGGCCTTGCTGCTGGCACGACCTGCATTGACCGGGCCTGCGCCAGCCCCCACTGCGTGGACGGTCGTAGCCCCAGGGCTGGACGCGACCGCACTACGCGGCACCGCCGAAGCGGGCAACTGGCATTGGCTGGCGCCCGGCTTCCCGGCCATTGATGAAGTGCCACCCGCGTCCACGGCTTCCCTGCCCAGCCTGCTGCGCGAACTGGACGCACAGCTGCCTGCGGGCACCGCATTGACCGTGCACGTTCCCGATCCCCTGCCCGGCCTGGACGGCGCACGCCTGCAGCTGTCGCGCGAGGTGCAGTGGCGCCCGCAGCCGATACCGGTGAGTGAGCAACCGAGTGCCGCAACGTTGCCGCGCCTGCGCGTGCACAGCGATGCATCGGCCGTCGTCCAGCACTGGTTGAATGCACTGCAGCGCGCGTGGGGCAGGCAGGCGCCGCTCGCGCCTCTGGTGGCGGATGCGCTGCCCGAACGCGGCGAGATCGGCGTGTGGAGCCGCACTGGCGCACTGCCGGCGAACTGGCAGGCGTGGCTGCAGGACGGCGGACGTGTAGTGACTGCCGGCAAGCCTGCCGCCGAGGCCAGCATCCTGCTGCGCAACACCGAGGGCTCCCCGCTGCTGTGGCAGCAACGCATCGGCCACGGTGTCCTGCTGTCTCTGCCCGGCGACTGGGATGCCTCAGGCAACGCTGCGCTGCGCGATCCGCAGTTGCCACGCGCGCTGCTGCTGGCTCTGCAGCCGCCTCCACTGCCACGCCTTGGCGATGCCCGGGACCAGGCCCCCCGCCAGGCAGCACTGCCTGCGGCAACGCCGCCGCTGCGCAAGCTCACCCCGTGGTTGCTGCTGGCCATCGTGCTGCTGTTCGCGCTGGAACGCTGGATGGCCAGCAGTCATCGACGCAGGGGGCCCGCATGAACACCCTGCAGCTCGCCTGGCAGCACGCGCGCCGCCGCCGTGCGCTCGTCACCCTGCTGCTGGGCCTGCCGTGGGCGCTGGCCGCAACGGTGCTGGCGCTGCGCCTGGCGGGCTTCGATATCGCCTGCGTGATCGGCACCATCGGCCTGCTTGCCTGCGCAGCGCTCGCCACGGCACGCTCCCGCCAGCTGGACCCGCAGTGGTTGCAGCGCCAGCTCGATGGCAGCGGCACCAGTGAGGACAGTGCCGACCTGCTGTTTGCCGATGCGCTTACCCTCAATCCGCTGCAGCAGCGCCAGCGCGCGCATGTGCTGGCCACGCTGGAACGCGCGATGCCGGAACTGCGTCCGCGCTGGCCGCGTGGAGCATTGGCGCTGTGCTGGATCGCAGGCCTGGCCATCGTTGCGCTGGCATTCGGCTGGCCACGTTCCAGCCCCGGCTCCGCGCCGGCCCGTGCGTCGGCGCCTGGCAGCACGGCTGCCGCGGGCCCACTGCACCTGCAGTCCACCCGCATGCGCATCGACGCGCCGGCCTATACCGGCCAAGCCACGCTCACCCAGAACGCACTGGATGCCAAGGTCGCCGCCGACAGCCGGCTGTCGTGGTCGTTGCGCTTCGATCGCGCACCGGACAAGGCATGGCT
Organism: Stenotrophomonas sp. YJH_SMC_123; assembly: GCF_059368215.1. Lineage (NCBI taxonomy): Bacteria > Pseudomonadati > Pseudomonadota > Gammaproteobacteria > Lysobacterales > Lysobacteraceae > Stenotrophomonas > Stenotrophomonas sp. YJH_SMC_123. The sequence continues at coordinate 182,889 of NZ_JCAFRM010000005.1, read as the reverse complement.
GCAGTTCCACGATGGTCGCCGGTTGCCGCTGAACGAACACGATGGCCAGTGGCAGGCACAGGATGTGGCGCGCACGCCGGTGCTGTACCGCGTGGTGAGCGAGCCGGCGTTGGCCGGAACCGACCTGCATCGTCTGGACGTGGTCGCCGACCGCGCGCCCGGCGTACGCGTGCTGGAGCCGGCCGCCAGCCTGGTGCTGGGCACGCCCGGGCAACGCCAGTGGTCGTTGCGCTTCGAGGCCACCGACGACTATGGCGTAGCCGCGCAGGCAACGCTGTCGATCACCACCACCCAGGGCAGCGGTGAGAACATCACCTTCGTGAAACGCAGCGTGACGCTTGCCGGCAGCGGCGAAGCCACCGCGCGGCGTTTCGCCCACACGCTTGATCTGGCTGCGCTGGGCGCGCAACCGGGCAACGATGTCATCGCCCAGCTGGAAGTGCGCGACAACCACGCGCCAACACCGCAGACCGGGCGCAGCAGCAGCGTGATCCTGCGCCTGCCCAGCGCCGAGGTTGCACTCGGTGCCGAACTGGAAGGCCGCATCAAGAAGACCCTGCCGGCCTATTTCCGCAGCCAGCGGCAGATCATCATCGATGCCGAAGCGCTGATCCGGCAGCGACGCAGCCTCGCCGCCGAGGACTTCGTGAAACGCAGCGATGCGATCGGTGTCGACCAGCGCATCCTGCGCCTGCGCTATGGCCAGTTCCTGGGCGAAGAAAGCGAAGGTGCACCGAAGCCACCGCCGACCAGCGACCTGCCCACCAGCGATGCGCCGACCGCAGACAGCCACGACGACGAACACGATCACGACGATGGCGCCGAGGCCGGTGCGCACGACGCGCATGGCCACGACCACGGCGGCAAGGCGTCCAATGCCGATGCGCCACCGGTGTTCGGCAGCGCCACCGATGTGCTGTCGGAGTACGGCCACACCCACGACCATGCCGAGGCCGCGACCCTGCTCGACCCACAGACCCGCGCCACGCTGAAGGCCGCGCTGGACCAGATGTGGTCGGCCGAAGGCGAGCTGCGCCAGGGCCGTCCGGAGCAGGCACTGCCGTTCGCCTACAAGGCACTGGGGTTCATCAAGCAGGTGCAGCAGGCCGAGCGCATCTACCTGGCACGGGTGGGGCCGGAGCTGCCGCCGATCGATGAAGGCCGCCGGCTGGGTGGCGATCGCGCTGGGCTGGCCAGCCGTGAACTGCCGTTGGCCGCCCGCACCCCGCCCGATCCGGCCATCGTCGAAGCGTGGCAGCGCCTCGGCGATGACACCAGCGTGCCCGACCTCGACGCACTCGCCAGCTGGCAGCAGCGCAATGCCGCCTACCTGCCCGACGCACTCGATCTGGCTGCCGCCATCGAGCAGCTGCGCATCGAACCCGGCTGCCGCGACTGCCGCCAGCGCCTGCGCGCACAGGTATGGCGCGCGCTGCAGCGACCCCTGCCGCAGGCAATGCGGCGCAACGCCGCCGATGCGATGGGGCAGCGGTACCTTGATGCGCTGGAGGCACAGCCATGAACGCCTCCGCTGTGAACCTGTGGATTGCGCTGGCACTCGCCCTGATCGTGGTCATCGCCAGCGTGCGCCAGCTGCGTGGCAATGCCGCGCGTCGTGGCCGCCAGTGGATCGTGATTGCGCTGCAGCTGATCGCTGCCACGCTGCTGTACTTCTGCCTGGTCCCGCCCACCGGCCAGCAACCCGCGGTCGGCCTGGTCGTGCTGGGAATCGATGCCGACAAGGCCGGCGCGCTGCCGGCCAGCGCAGGCCCGCGGCTGCTGTTGCCTGAGGCTGCCGATGTGCCTGGGGGCCAGCGCGTGCCGGACCTGGCCACGGCGCTGCGCCAGCATCCGGCTTCCACGCTGACGCTGGTCGGTGCCGGCCTGGTCGCGCGTGACCGCGACGCGGTACTGCCACGCGACGTGCGCTGGCAGCCGGTAGCTCCGACGCGCGGGTGGATCGCGCTGCAGCCACCCGCCGACACCGCGCCCGGCGCACGCTTCGACGTGCATGCACAGGCGCGCGGCGTCGCCAAGGCCAAGGCGGAACTGCTTGACCCCGCCGACAGCGTGGTCGATCGCGTGGACGTTGCCGAGGACGGTCACGTGCAGCTCAGCGGCATCGCCCGCGCCGAGGGCCGCAGCGTGTTCCAGCTGCGCCTGCTCGATGCCGGCGGTCATGTGGTGGACAGCGCGCCGGTACCGCAGCAGACCCTGCCGGCGGCACCGCTGCGCATGCTGGTGCGTGCCAGTGCGCCGGGCCCGGAGCTGAAGTACCTGCGCCGCTGGGCCGCCGATACCGGCATCCGCGTGCAGGTACAGGCCGATACCGGGGCAGGTGTCAGCGTGGGGGATGGCGCGGTCGCGCTGGATGCAGCGTCACTCGCGCGCAGCGATCTGTTGCTGCTGGACGAGCGCAGCCTGACCGCATTGAGTGCCGGCCAGCTGGCTGCCGTGCGGCAGGCGTTGCGTGACGGCCTTGGCGTTCTGTTGCGCAGTGCAGGCGCACCTGCAGCCGGCGCGCGCCAGCGCCTCCGCGATCTGGGCCTGCCAGTGCAGGGCGATGGCAGCAGCCACGCCCTCGAACTTCCCGGCGATGGCGACAGCGCGGTCCTCGCCGCACGACGCGGCCCGCTCGCCGCCGGAACGCTGCCGACCGGCTACGGCGAGGACGCTGACCGCAGCTCGCACAATGCGCCCCTGCCCGCGCTGGAAGCACTCGCACTGCAGGCGCCAGGCAGCAACGCCCTGCTGCGGGATGGGTCGGGCAAGGCCGTCGGCGGCTGGCGCGCTGCCGGCAAGGGTCGCATCGGCCTGCTGCCGATCACCGACAGCTGGCGCTGGGTGCTGGCCGGACGCGATGATCGCCACGGTGAACTCTGGAGCAGCGTAGTCGCCACGCTGGCGCGCGCGCAGGGCAGCGGTGATGCGCTGTGGTCGCCGCAGACGCTCGGCTGGGCGGGCGAACGGCAGGCGCTGTGCGGCGTGCAGGCGCCACTGCAGGTCTTCAACGCGCGCGGAGACAGCGTGCCCCTGATCGTTGACGGCGCAACGTCGACCCTGCGCTGCGCCGGCTGGTGGCCGCGCGAGGCGGGTTGGCAGCGCCTGCAGCACGGCGACACCACGGTCTGGCGCTATGTGTTCGACCCGAAGGCCGCACCTGCACTGCACCAGCAGGCGATGATCGATGCAACCACGCGGGCGTTGGCCGTCAGCGGGCCGACGAACACGGCGATGATGCAGCCCGTGCCGGGCTCGCGCTGGCCCTGGTGGCTGGCGTTCACGGTGTGCGCTTCGCTGCTGTGGTGGCTGGAGCGGCGGCGCTGACCCTGGGTCGGATCCCTTTCGCCCACGACAGGGCTCTGACCCCCTCCGTCATGCGTCCTTCAGCGTTTCCCCGCGCGCCGGTACACGCCGTTGAAGCGCACGTTCATGCCACCGCATTCGCTGTTGTCGGCCACGATCAGCACCTCGCCCAGCGAGTGCACGCGCACCCGGCACGTGTCCTCGACGAACTCGACATCAGCACCACGCGGCGTCGCGCGCGCTTCCACCTGGCCCATGTTCGGGCCATACGGGCGCTGTTCCGGCGTGGGGTTGGCAGAAGGCCAGTAGGCGTCGCCATCCACATGCAGTTGTCCACCCTGCACGGTGATGCGCAGGCCGTTGTCGCCGTCTTTCCAGTGGCCCACCCAGTCCTGCAGCGTTGGCACGGCCACCGGCAACGGCTGCAGCTTGCTGCGGTCCACCCAGCCGGCGCTGCCACCCACCTTGTTCGGGAAGAACGCACAGCGGTAGCGGCCAAGGTCGCGACCGGTCACCACCGTATCGCCGTTGACCACATAGCTGCGCTGGCGGCAGGCCGGTTCGCCCTTGGCAGGGCACCCGTCCATGTCGCCGAGCAGATACAGGCGCGGTGCGTCGACCACCCGCGCCAGCGCGAACCGGCTCTGTTCGGAGGGGAACGCGCCATTGCGGCACGCGCCATCACCGGCGATGCCGGCAGCAAAGGCGGACGCTGGCAGCAATGCAGCCAGCAGGCAGAACGAACGCAGGAACATGGCAGCGCTATCGGTTGAGGAACCGGCAGGATATACCGGCCTACTTCACCGGCGGTGCATCACCGGCATCCTGCTGCTGGGAGAACCGCAGCGCACGCTGCCGCTGTTCGGCACTGAGCTCAGGCGGTGGCCGGGCGATGGCGGACTGGATCTGGTCGGGGCCACCGGTGAGCTTGTTCAGGCCCCGGCCCGCCGCCAGCACGCCCTTGACCACGCCCATCATGATGTAGCCGCCGCCCATGCTGACCTGCTCCGGTGACGGTGGCTCGCTCCAGTCGCGGCTGAAGCGGTTGTCGCCGAACTTCACCGGGTTCTTGAAGCGGTACAGGTCCAGCGGCTCGTCGTCGGGCTTGAGTGCACGCACCTCGCCGAGGGTGGTGACGTTGTCCTGCGGCAGGGCGGTGGAGATCGGCGCGGTGGCTGCTGCCGGGGCATTAGCAGGGGGAACGGGTGCAGGATCGGGCACCGATACCGGCGCGGCCTGCTGCGCCTGCGCGATGCCGGCCAGCAGCATGCCGGCCAGGAGTGCTCCCTGCGTTCCACGTCGTGCCACAGCCATCCGCCCTGTTGGTTGCGTCCTGCGCCCAAGGATACGGATGCCGGCTTCAGATTTCGTTGCTGCACTGGCAGCTGTTCAGCCAGGGGAGATGCGGCGGCGCCACGGGACGCGAGCACTGAACGGTTCACGCCCTCCGTGTGCGATGTCTCACATCCTGAGACGTGGATGTGGTGCCATGTGACCCCTCGCAATCCGTCCCGGCTCCACTTTCCATGGCTTACGAACTCGCCAAGCGCACCGCCGATGCCGAGCAGAAGCTCGCCACCCGCGATGGCCTGCCCGCCCGTGACGGCGCCCTGCTCAGCGCGCGCCTGCAGCGCCGCTACCAGGACCGCATCACCGGCAGCTTTGCCATTCCCGGCCGCGAGGGCCGCTATGCCCCCATTCCCGATGCGGTACCGTCGGCCCTGGCCGCGGCCCTGAAGGCACGCGGCATCGAGCAGCTCTACAGCCACCAGGCCGAGGCCTGGGAGGCCAGCCAGCGTGGTGAGCACGTGGCCATCGTCACCCCCACCGCCAGCGGCAAGTCGCTGTGCTACACCCTGCCCGTGGTCAGCGCGGCGATGCAGGACAAGGCCAAGGCGCTGTACCTGTTCCCGACCAAGGCGCTGGCACAGGACCAGGTGGCCGAGCTGCTGGAACTCAACCGTGCCGGCGATCTGGGCGTCAAGGCCTTCACCTTCGATGGCGATACCCCGGGTGATGCGCGCCAGGCGATCCGCCTGCATGGCGACATCGTGGTGTCCAACCCGGACATGCTGCACCAGGCGATCCTGCCGCATCACACCAAGTGGGCGCAGTTCTTCGAGAACCTGCGCTACATCGTCATCGACGAAGTACACACCTACCGCGGCGTGTTCGGCAGCCACGTCACCAACGTGCTGCGCCGGCTCAAGCGCATCTGCGCGTTCTACGGCGTGCAACCGCAGTTCATCCTGTGCTCGGCCACCATCGGCAATCCGCAGGCGCATGCCGAGGCGTTGATCGAGGCACCGGTCACCGCGATCACCGAATCCGGTGCGCCCAGCGGACCGAAACAGGTACTGCTGTGGAACCCGCCGGTGATCAATCCGGACCTGGGCCTGCGCGCCTCGGCACGCTCGCAGAGCAACCGCATCGCGCGCATCGCGATCAAGTCCGGGCTGAAGACCTTGGTGTTCGCGCAGACCCGGTTGATGGTCGAAGTGCTGACCAAGTACCTGAAGGACATCTTCGACCACGACCCGCGCAAGCCGCCGCGCATCCGCGCCTACCGTGGCGGCTACCTGCCCACCGAGCGCCGCGAGACCGAGCGTGCGATGCGCGCCGGCAACATCGACGGCATCGTCAGCACGTCGGCGCTGGAACTGGGCGTGGATATCGGCAGCCTGGACGTGGTCATTCTCAACGGCTATCCCGGCAGCGTGGCCGCCACCTGGCAGCGCTTCGGCCGCGCCGGTCGCCGCCAGCAGCCGGCGCTGGGGGTGATGGTGGCCAGCTCGCAGCCGCTGGACCAGTACGTGGTGCGGCATCCGGACTTCTTCGCCGAGGCCTCGCCCGAACATGCACGCATTGCACCTGACCAGCCGCTGATCCTGTTCGACCACATCCGCTGCGCAGCCTTCGAACTGCCGTTCCGGGTTGGCGATGGCTTCGGCCCGATCGATCCGGAAGTGTTCCTGGAAGCGCTGGCCGAAACCGAAGTCATCCACCGCGAAGGCGAGCGCTGGGAATGGATCGCCGACAGCTATCCGGCCAACGCGGTGAGCCTGCGCGCGGTGGCCGACGGCAACTTCGTGGTGGTCGACCGCAGCGACGGCCGCCAGCAGATCATCGCCGAGGTCGATTATTCCGCCGCCGCACTCACCCTGTACGAAGGCGCCATCCACATGGTGCAGTCCACGCCCTACCAGGTGGAGACGCTGGACTGGGACGGCCGCAAGGCCTATGTCACCCGCACGCATGTGGATTACTACACCGACAGCATCGACTTCACCAAGCTCAAGGTGCTGGACCGTTTCGACGGTGGCGTGGCCGGCCGTGGCGATTCGCACCATGGCGAAGTGCACGTGGTGCGTCGCGTGGCCGGCTACAAGAAGATCCGCTATTACACCCACGAGAACATCGGCTATGGGCCGGTGAACCTGCCCGACCAGGAACTGCACACCACTGCGGTGTGGTGGCAGCTGCCGCAGGCGCTGCTGCTGCGCGCGTTCGCCAGCAAGCAGGATGCGCTGGATGGCTTCCTTGGCGCCGCGTATGCCCTGCACATCGTCGCCACCGTGGCGGTGATGGCCGATGCGCGCGATCTGCAGAAGTCAGTCGGCAACGGCGATGGTGCCTGGTTCGCGATCGCCGACCAGAGCGGCCGTGGCCAGCTGCGCGGCAGCGAAGGCGACCCTGGCGCGGTGGAGCTGCTGCAGGAGTTCGTGCCGACCGTTTATCTGTACGACAACTTTCCTGGCGGCGTTGGCCTGAGCGAGCCGCTGTGGCAGCGCCAGGCCGAGCTGGTGCAGCGCGCGCGCGAACTGGTGCAGCGTTGCGACTGCAAGGCCGGTTGCCCGGCCTGTGTCGGCCCGGTGCTGGCTGCACAGGAGGAAGATGAAACCTCGCCGCGCGCGCTGGCGCTGCGCGTGCTCGACCTGTTCGACGCGGAAGCCTGCCAGCACGTGCGCGACGTGGTGGTGACCACGCGCGAGCCGATGGAGCTGCTGGCACCGTGAGCCTGAGCCTGGAAAAGCTGCGCCTGCTGCGGAAGCAGGCCGGCGACCCGAAAGCAGTCACGCCGGTGGCACCCGAGCCGCCCCCCCCGGCGCCGGCCCCGGTAGCCGCCAACGATGCACAGCAGCCACCGGCAGAGCGCTCGGTGTTCGCCTGGGTCGAACAGGAAATCCGCCACAAGCCGACCGGCGCTGCCGCGCCTGTGACGGCCGCCGCACCGTTGCGTCGACCGGAAGTGGGCAGCCTGCACCGCCTGCTCGGCCTGCGCTCGCGTGGTGGAGCCGCACCGGCACGCGCCAGTGCCCAGGATCGCCAGCTCCCCGGCGAGGAAATCGCGCCGGGACTGTTCCTGATCGAGTCGCTGCAGCCGCAACCGATTCCCGCAGAACCGCTTTCCCTGGCTTTCGCCAGGCGCGAGCACGAGCACGTCGCCGCGCGCGACCTGCTGTTCTTCGATACCGAGACCACCGGCCTGGCCGGCGGCACTGGCACCCGCGCCTTCATGATCGGCGCCGCCGACTGGCACGTGTGCCCGCAGCGTGGCGAAGGCCTGCGCATCCGCCAGTTGCTGATGTCGACGATGGCCGCCGAGGACGCGATGCTGGCCACCTTCGCCCGCTGGCTGCAGCCGTCCACCGTGTTCTGCAGCTACAACGGGCGCAGCTACGATGCGCCGCTGCTGAAGACGCGCTACCGGCTGGCCCGCCAGCGTTGCCCGATCAGCGCGCTGGATCACGTCGACCTGCTCTACCCGACCCGCCGCCGCTATCGCGGCACGTGGGAGAACTGCAAGCTGTCCACCATTGAGCGCCAGCTGCTGCGCGTGGTGCGCGAGGATGACCTGCCTGGCTCCGAAGCCCCGGGCGCATGGCTGCGTTTCCTGCGCGGCGGCGATGCGGTGAACCTGCGTCGGGTGGCCGACCACAACCATCAGGACGTGGTCACCCTGGCCCTGCTGCTGCAGCGACTGGTGCGCGAGGAGCAGCGCGAGCGCGAAACACTGGCGCTGGTCGGGCAGTAATGGCCAAGGGCCGCGTTGACATGCCCTGACGGTGGCAGCGGTGACACTGCCGCCACCATCCACGCCTGGAGTCCGACGATGCGCCTCAATCCGCTTGCCCTGCTCGCCATCCTGCCGCTGGCCGCCTGCAGCCACGCCGGCAGCAGCACCACCCACGATGCCGCACCGGCACCGGTGGCCGATGCCGCCCACGAATGCAGGCCGGAAGCGCTGGAAGCCTTCACCGGCAAGACCGCCGACGAGGCCACCATCAAGAAACTGGTCGCCGATAGCGGTGCCCGCAACGCGCGCGTGGTCAAGCCGGGCATGGAGGTAACCATGGACTTCCGCCAGGACCGCGTGACGGTGCAGGTGGACGGTCAGAACCGGATCGAGCGCGCCAGCTGCGGTTGATCAACCCAGTGGGTGCCGGCCACTGGCCGGCACCCCACATTGCCGGCCAGCGGCCGGCACTACCAGTCAGAGTCGCTCGGCCTTGCCGCTGGCCAGTGCGCGTGCGATCACCTGCTGCGCCTGCCGCGACGCCTGCTCATGCACGCGTGCCTGACGCTCACCCAACGCAGCCTGCCGGCTGCCTAGCGCCGCCTGGCGGCTGGCCAGTTCAGACTGCTGGCTGGCCAGGCGCTGCATGCCGCGGGTGTGGGTGGCCCGCGCGGTTTCGTTGTCCACTTCCTGCATCGCACGACGTGCCTCTGCAGCAGCCTCACGTGCAGCCTCACGTGCAATGGCCGCATCGTTGGTCGCGCCCCGCGCCGCCTTCGCCGCTTCTGCCGCCGCTTCGCGGTTGATGTCATGCGCGGCCATCGCGCTGCGCGCAGCCTCGGCAGCGGCCAGTGCCATGCGGCGCGCCTCCTCGCCCTGCAGGCGGCCCATCTCGCCCATCTGCCTGCCGAGTTCGCCCTGCTGGCGACCCAGCGCACTCTGTTGGCGGCCCAGTTCGCTCTGCTGGCGGCCCAGATCCGCCGCGCCGCTGTAGGCACGCTGCAGGCTCTGGATCATCATCGGGTCTCGCACCACGTAGCGCTTGTCGCCCTTGCGGAACCACAGCGCCGGGCCCTTGCCGAGCTGTCTGCGGGCCACCGTCACGTCGTCCATGCCGCCGTTGGCGAAGGTCGAATCGCCATCTACCAGCACGAAGGCCTCCGGCGGCGATTTGCCCAGGTCCAGGCGGCCGTAGGTGGTGATGGAAGTGGTGCGGGAGGTCGTGTGTTCACTGTGCATGCCGGTATCGACATCGACATCCGCATCCACGTCGACCGCCACATCCGCATCGTCCGGACCTGACAACGCCTCGACATCAGCCGGCTCGGCGGGCGGCGCGGGCGCCACCGGCACGGCCGGAACGCGCGCGGACGAAGGCGGTGCGGGCGGCGCTTTCGGAGCCTTCGGCGGCGGCGGCGGCACGACCTTCGGCGCCGCAGGAGGCGCGGGCGGTGCCGGCGGCACCGGCGCTGCGACCAGCCGCATCGGCGCCACGCCCACCACCAGCACCACCGCAGTCAACGCCATCGCCAGGATGCGCGGGCAGGACCGGCGCGACTGCAGCGAGAGCAGGCGGCGCTTGAGGCTGGTGGTATCCGGTGCGGCACTGGCCACGCCCAGATGCGGCTGCGGTGCCACGCCCAGCTGCAGCAGCAGACGGCCATAGGCCTGGCGGCTGGCACCGTGCTGGCCAACCACCGCTGCATCCACCGCTTCCTCGCGCGCCTGTGCATATTCACGCACCGACAGGCGCAGCAGCGGGTGGAAGAAGAACAGGTGCTGGGCCAGTGCAGGCAGCAGGCCCCATTGCAGGTCACGCCGCTGCAGGTGCTGCAGTTCGTGGGTCAGGGCCAGGTCCAGCGCGTCGCCCTGCAGGGCGTTGTCGCCCGCCGGCAGCAGCAGCACCGGGCGGAACGGCCCGACCAGCTGCGGTGCGTCCACCTGCGTGCTCATCCACAACCGCGGCGCAGGACGCACGCCGTGCGCATCGGAGGCCAGCTGCAGGGCCTGCACCAGCGCCTCGTCCTTGCAGGGATAGGCCGCTGCCAGCAGCGCGCGGCAGCGACGCCACTCACCGAAGGTACGCAGGGCCATCAGCAGCACGCCGGACATCCACAGCGTGGCCAGTGCGACGGCCCACCATGCCACCGCCGGCACGTCCGCGGCGGGCATCGGCATTGCGGCCAACAGCTGTGCCGAGGCCTCCGGGGCCAGCGGGTAGACCATGTCGGCGGCCACATCGGTCGCGCTCATCGCCACCGCCTGCGGCGCCGGCAACCAGGCCAGCTGCAACGGCTGGCTCCAGAACAGGCCGAGCACAGCCTGCAGCGAGACCAGCCACCACAGGCGGCAGCGGGTTGCCGCCGACAGCGACGGCAGCGCGCGGCATACGCCATACACCAGGGCCACCAGCAGTACGGTCTGCAGGCTGGTCCAGCCCAGCCGTTCCAACATCGGGATCAGCATCGTGGTGTCCATGGCTCAGCCCTCGTGGCGGCGCGATTGGAGTTGGGCAACCAGCGCTTCCAGTTCGGCCAGCTCGTTGTCGCTGACCTCCTGGCGCTGCGACAGGTAGGCCACGAACGGCGACACCGAGCCCTGCAGGGTGTTGTCGACGAACTGCGCCACCGCGCCCTGCAGCACGCTCTGCGGGCCACGCGTGGCCTGGTAGCGGTAGACACCGTCCTGCTGCTGGCGCTGAAGATACCCCTTCGCCCGCAGTCGCTCCATCATCGTCAGCACGGTGGAGCGGGCCAGCCCACGGGCCTCCCCGTAGCCACTGGCGACCTCGCCGACGGTGGCCGGCGCATGTTCATCGATGTACTGCAGCAGGGCCAGCTCCTGGTCCCCGATCGTCTTGCCACGCATGACACCACTCCCTTGACTACACGTGTCGCCACTGTCTGCGTGACGACAACTGTAGTCAACCCCCCGGAAGTCATGGGCCGACGAACGGTAGGCACCACCGAGCGCCTAAACCTTTGACCCGCCCGCTGCATCCGATCTGCAACGCCCCGCTGGAATTCCACATGTCCCGCCCAATGCTCCGTGCCCTGCTCATGCTCATCAGTGCACTGCCCTTCGCCGCCGTTGCTGCCAGCCAGGACCACGCCAACGACCAGACCCGCCGCCTGATCCGCCAGATCATGCTGGAGCAGCGCATCCCCGGATTGCAGGTCGCGGTGGTCAAGGACGGGCAGATCGTGCTGTCCGAGGCCTACGGTCTGGCCAATGTCGAGAACGGTGTGCGTGCCTCGCGCGACACCCGCTTCCCGCTCAACTCGGCCACCAAGGCATTCACCGGCGTGGCGGCTGCGCAGCTGGCGCAGGAGGGACGACTGGATCTGGACGCGCCGGCCTCGCGTTACCTGGATGATCTTCCACCTGCGTGGAAAGACGTACGCGTGCGCCAGTTGCTCGCGCATACCTCAGGCCTTCCGGACATCCTTGATGCGAACGGACTGCTTGGCGGTGGTTCCGAGGCACAGGCATGGGCGGCAGTCACCGCGCGCCCTGTCGAAGCGGCCCCCGGGCAGCGTTTTGCCTACAACCAGACCAACTACGTGCTGCTGGCCAGGATCATCGCGCAGCTATCCGGCATACCCTACGAGCGCTTCCTGGCCACCGGCCAGTTCAGCAGTGCACGCATGGCGCGCACCACCTTCGGCGACAGCTATGACCTGATTCCGGATGTGGCGACGATGTACAGCCTGGCCCCGCGTGCCACCGATGCTGTGGATGCACCGTCCCGCCTGTCGCACTGGTTCTACGACATACCGCCTTCGCTCTGGGCCGGTGGCGGCATCCTCACCACCGCCGACGACACCGCGCGCTGGCTCGTCGCACTGACCGAAGGCCGTTTGCTGCCGGAGACGGCACTGCGGCGGATGTGGAGCGCAGAGCGCCTCGCTGATGGCCGCGCCGGCCCGTGGGCGGGTGGCTGGGCGGTACTGCGCGCATCGCCCGACCTTCAGGTGGCCGGTATCGGCGGTGCGCGCTCGGCCTTCGTGGTCTATCCCGAGCGCGGCGTGGCGGTCGTGTTGCTGACCAATCTTGTCGGTGCCAATCCGCAGCAGTTCATTCCGCGCATTGCCGACTTCTATGTGCGCGATGCCTCAACGCCCCGTCACGAACGGGTCGGCCTTGCACGGCAGCAACGGGCTGTCATCGCAGGGCCATAGCGCGGCGGGAACGGACCTGGCCACTTCGAAGTGATCCTGGTTCCAGTGCAGGAAACCGCCGTGGATGGCATTGCCATGGTCGAAGCTGCGTGCATCGGCGGCCAGTGGCTGTTCGGGGTCGGCTTCGGCCACCCAGCGCAGTACTGGCACTTTGTCCAGCACGCCGATGAAGGCGAACAGATCGCCCGCGCCCTTTTCCTGGTAGGCCGTCATGGTCGCCGCATCGGGCAATCCGGCCTGCGCCAGGATGGATGCGGTGACATCCTGCAGCGGTGCGGCTCCCTGTGCGATGTAGGCGCGCATGCCCGTGGTGGTTGCCGGGCAGCCCTGCAGCTGCACCAGATAGCCGGTGGTACCACCACTGCCGGAGAACGACCGCATCCAATAGCGGAAACGCGGCCCGCTGCGATCAGTAACCATCAAATCCTGCTGGCCATCCTGCGCGGGAATGGAGAGCACCTGCACCTTGCTGGCGCTCTCCACGTTGCACTTCAACTGCGCCAGCACCTGCCTGGCAGGTTCGGGCAGCGTAGCGTAGCGGCCGCCGGGATGGCCGCTGCCGGAAGCCTTCGGCAATGCGGGCAGTCCGCGATCCGTGGGAAGGGTCTGCGCAGGCAGGGCCTCCGGTTTCGCGGCCGAGCTGGCAGTGGGCGCCACCGGCGCGACGCGCTCTCCAGCGGGCGCGCAGGCACTGCAGGCCAGCAGCAGCATCAATGGAACGCTCGGCGTCAACTGCGATCGGATCATCGATCAACGCCCTCCCATCGCCGGCGCGTCCTGCTGCTGTGCCGGCGCGGGCGCAGGTGCAGCCTGTTCGCGCGATTGCTGCTGCAGCTGGCGCAGGCTGGATTCCACCGCGGTCTCGCGCACCTCGGCCGCATTGACCCCTGCGCGCAGCGCCGCAGGATCGCCCGGGCTGCCCTGCACCAGGAACAGTGTCTCGCCAGCCGCACGGCCGGCGCTGGGATTGCTGGCCACGATCTGGTCGACCCGGGTGATGCCCGCGGCCTTCGCTTCGCGCAGCATCACCAGGCTGTAGTCCTCGGCATGCTCGGCGTAGCGTCCGCCCAGGGCCTGCAGGCGCGTACTGATCTGCTGCTGCAGGGCATGATCGCGATGCTGCGGCTGACGGGGGTCCTCGTTGGCCGCGAGCGGCACGTCCTGCCCCAATTCGCGCGTCTGGCCGGGTGCAACCGAGGTCAGCACGTACTGCCAGCGGTTCTGCCCAGGCGTGCCGCGCACCGTCGACACGAAGTCGTCATACTCGCCGCCACCGATGGTCTGGCAACCGGCCGAATCGGTGTTGGAACGGCTGCCACGATGGATCTTGAAGGTGTCGTTGAGGTCCTGCACGCCCTGGGTATCACGCGCATCGAACCAGCCATCGCCATTGCTGTCGCGCTCCACCCGTCCGGCGCCCGCAGTGATCGCGTCCTGCGAAGGACGCAGCGCGAACTCATCGGGATGCCCATTGCGCGGATGGGTGGTCACGCGCATCTCGATGGTGCCCTCGCCCAGGCGCCCCAGATCCTTGACCCGGTCGCCGTTGACGTCCTCGCCCTCGGTCTTGGTACGCGGCGCCACATTGCCAAAGCCCGGGCTGCGCGGCGCGGTCTTGGCATGGCCGTCGTACTGGGCGGTCGGCTCGGTCGTGGCCTGGTTGAACTCGCGCACGTGGCCGCGGCCCTGCGCATCCTTCCACAGCACCACGATGCGATCATCGTAGACGCCACGTCCGCGCGCCTCGGTCGTGCGGTTCTCATCGCGCAACCCCAGCACCACGCGGTCCTGGGTTGCCATTGCATCGTTCGCTGCGATGTTGCCGCGCTGGGCCACGATGCTGCCATAAACGTCGTACTGCTGGGCCTGGCTCAATCCCGCTGTCTCGGCAGCATCGGGCATCCGCGGCGGGCGCGTCGCCTCGCCCAAGCGATCCAGCATCGGATTCACCGTAGCTGCATCCGCTGCGGCCACGCCCCCGTTCCGGCGCAAGCCCTCAAGCTCGGCGGCCGCACGCGCCGAGATATAGCGATCCAGCGATTCCTGCACCACTGCGCTCTGGCCGTCGTGCAGGGCCTGGAGGCGGGTGGCGGCAGCACGCGCATCGTTCCGCCACAGCAGGGCGACGACCTCGTTGGCTGCGGCATTGATATCCATTTCGGGCATGGTCGGTCCTTGAACATGGTCGGTACAGGATCAGCCTACCCCAATCGCACGGTGTGGGGCCTTTGACAGGCCGCACACCTTCGCTGCCGCCGGATCCAGGCGGGAACCGACACGACTCAGCCGCGCGGCCCACCCATCACCGGCAGGATCGCCCCGCTGATGTAGCTTGCACAGACCGGCGAGGCCAGGAACACATACGCCGGTGACAGCTCTTCAGGCTGTGCAGGCCGGCCCATGTCGCTGTCCTTTCCGAACTCGGCGACATCCCCGGCCTGCTTGTCGGCCGGGTTCAGCGGCGTCCATACCGGCCCCGGCGCCACGCAGTTGACCCGGATGCCGCGCGGCAGCAGCTGGCTGGCCAGGGCCTTGGTGAACGCATGGATCGCGCCCTTGGTGGCCGAGTAGTCGATCAGCGCCTTGCTGCCGAAGAGTCCGGTTTCCGAGCCGGTGTTGATGATGCTGGCGCCCTCGCCCAGATGCGGCAGTACCGCACGCGCCATCTGGATGTAGCCGCCGATGTTGGTCTGCAGCGTCTCCTGCAGGTGCGCGTCTTCCAGATCCTCCAGCCGCTCGCAGTGCAGCTGGAACGCGGCGTTGTTGACCAGGATGTCGATGCCACCGAAGGCCTTGGCCACCTGCTTGACCGCCTTGTTGCAGAAGCGCGGGTCGCGCACGTCACCGGCGATCACCACACAGCGGCCACCTTCGCGCTCCACGTGCTGGCGGGTGATGTCGGCATCTTCGGCCTCGTCCAGGTGCAGGACCGCCACATCGGCGCCTTCGCGTGCGAACAGCACGGCCACAGCACGGCCGATGCCGGAATCACCGCCAGTGACGATCGCCCGCATGCCCTGCAGCTTGCCGCTGCCGGTGTAGTCCGGCGCGAGGAAGCGCGGCGCCAGCTCCAGTTCGTGTTCGTGCCCCGGCTTTGCCAGCTGCTGGGCCGGCATGGCCTCCGGCTGGCGGCGTGCGCCGGCCTGGGTCGCGGTCTTTTTCGTGGCCTTCTTGGCCGCGCGGGCGTCCTTGGCCTTTTCCTGATCCTGCAGGCGCCGCTGCCGGGCGGCAACGCGGGCGGCGCGGGGATCACCAGCCGCCGCCTTGCGGGTTGCGGTCTTCACCACCCGCGGGCGAGCGGGGTCGGCAGCGGTCTGGGTCGCGGTGCTGCCTTTGCGCACCTTGGGTGAGGCTTTGCGGCGGGCGGGGGTCTTTCGGGTGGTGGCCATGCAGGTCTCCTCGGGGGGGAATGGGATCGGCGGCCAGCGGCCGGCACTACCGGGCGCATGCGCCGCAGTACCGGGGGCGGCATCCGCCGCGACTGCAGTGTCTCCACCCAGGCTGTTGGCGGGGGTGAGCGCACCGTGTCCACGATGTGCACGGTGTTCATTCCGCCACCACGTGCGCCGTCGCACGCTGCACGCAACCACACCAAGGAACCCTTCCATGAAGCATGCCATCGCCACCGCCGCCGTCTGTCTCGCCCTCGCCGCCTGCAGCAGCACGCCGGTGGCCCAGGTGCAGTCGATCGACGGCGTGATTTCCGGCCAGTGCCACAGCGACAGGGTGCGTGGTGCGCTCGGCCTGGCCGCCTCCGCCGCAACCGTCGAGCGCGCGCGCGTGGACAGCGACAGCCTGCACGTGCAGGTGCTGCGCCATGACGGCCCGCGCGTGCCGCCGGCACACGAAGGCGGTGACCGCCTGACCATCGAGAAGGGCCGCACCAACAACATCACCGCGATCTATTGCGGCTGACGCCTGCGGCTGAGCCGGCGCGCCCTGCGCAGCACGCGCAGGGTGGCCTGTTCCCACTGGCGCGGCCCACGCAGGCCGGCCAGTTCCGCCAGTTCGCCGCGCTCCCAGCCGGCGAACACGCAGGGGTCGATGTAGGCCTTGCGGCACACCGCAGGCGTATTGCCCAACTGGGTCGCCACCTTGCACACCACCTCACGCTGTACCTTGGCCAGCGCACGCTGGCTGGCCGGTTCGGGCAACTCGGTGGCCGCGAACGCTTGCACCGCGGCCAGGGTGCCGCCCCAGGTGCGGAAATCCTTGGCGGTGAATTCCTCGCCCATCACCTCGCGCAGGTAATCGTTGACCGCACCGGAGTCGACCGGCTGGATGGCACCGTCGTCGTCGCGATACTGGAACAACGCCTGGCCCGGCAACTGCTGCACGCCGCGCACCAGCGTGCCCAGCCGGCGGTCACCTACCGTCACTTCGTGCAGCTGCCCGGATTTGCCGCGGAAGCGCATCCGTACGCGCCCGCCGCGCAGCAGGTCGAGGTGCCGGTTGCGCAGCGTGGTCAGGCCAAAGGATCTGTTTTCCTTGGCATAGGACTCATTGCCTACCCGCACCAGGGTGTCGGCCAGCAGCGCGACCACGACCGCCAGCACCTTTTCGCGGGGGAAGCCGCTGTGCTTGAGATCGCGGCTGAGCCGGCGCCGCAGCGCGGGCAGTGCTTCACCAAAGGCGATCACCCGGTCGAACTTGCCGGCGTCGCGCACTGCGGCCCAATCGGCGTGGTAGCGATACTGCTTGCGCCCGCGGGCATCGCGGCCGGTGGCCTGCAGATGGCCATTGGCGTGGGCGCAGATCCATACGGCGGTATAGGCCGGTGGAATCGCCAGCGCGCGGATGCGCTGCAGGGTGGCGGCATCGCGCACCGCGTGGCCATCGGCATCGCGGTAGCTGAAGCCCTTGCCGGCGCGGCGCCGGCTGATGCCCGGCTGGGTGTCATCGACATAGCGCAGGCCCGCAGCGCGCGCGGCCTGTCGTTCGGGGGTAGAGGGGGTCGGCATGCGCGCAGTGTCGCTGCCGCGCTGCCGCGATCCTGTCGATAACACAAGACAAACACGTGAGGATCGGTTCGCCGCTATGCTCGGGCTTTCACAATCCCTTCCGGAGTCATGATGTCGTTCCCGATTCGCGCCCGTTCGCTCTCCGCCCTGCTGCTGCCGGCCGCGCTGGCCCTGACCGCCTGCCAGGCACCGGCGCTGGATGAACAGGATTCGGCCACGGCCCATGCCCAGCAGGCTGCCGAAGCCGCCAAGGCACCGGCCGACGAAGCCGGCAAGGCCACCGAGGCACCGCCGGTCGGCACCTGCGATGCCAGCCAGGTGCAGAGCCTGGTCGGCCAGGCCTACGCCGACGCGCTGGGCAAGCAGGCGCAGGAAGATGCCGGTGCCCACCAGCTGCGCGTCATGAAGCCCAACGACGTGGCCACGATGGAATTCCTCGGCGACCGCCTGAACATCGAAGTGGACGACAAGGGCCTGGTCAGCGGCGTGCGCTGCGGCTGAGGGCGACCCCGCGCCGGCACGGGGTTGCCGGCGCGTTCTGTTGCACCTGCAACCGTGTATTGCGGCGCTGCAGCAACCTGTGATCTAGTCGAGGCATCCGGTGGCCTCACGATGCGCTCCAGGGAATGAGCGGGGACGAGTGTCGCCGCCAACCCTATACGCATCGAGGTAGAGATGGCCCCCCGCAACCGCCAAGGGCTTTACGACCCGCGCTCCGAGCGCGATGCCTGTGGATTTGGCATGGTCGCCCAGCTCGACGATCAACCTTCGCGCCTGTTGGTTGATACCGCCATCGCCGCGCTTTCGCGCATGACCCACCGTGGCGGCGTCGCCGCCGATGGCCTGACCGGCGATGGCTGTGGCCTGCTGCTGCGCCGCCCCGATGCATTCCTGAAACTGCTGGCCAGCGAAGCCGGCATCACCACCGGCGCGCGCTTCGCTGCCGGCCTGGTGTTCCTGCCGCACGACACCGAGGCCGCCGACGCCTGCCGTACCCAGCTGCAGGCGCAGGTGGAAGCGGTCGGCTGCAAGGTCGCCGGCTGGCGCGAGGTACCCACCGATGACAGCGTCTGCGGCCAGCTGGCGCGCGATACCCTGCCGCGCATCGAACAGGTGTTCGTCGATGCCGGTGTCGGCCAGGACGATGCCGGCTTCGCGCTGGCGCTGTTCCTGGCCCGTCGCCGCAGCGAGCAGCAGCTGCGCGATCACGCTGATTTCTACGTCACCACCCTCACCCCCGATGCGATCAGCTACAAGGGCATGGTGCTGCCGGACAAGCTCAGCCGCTTCTATCCCGACCTGCAGCGGCGCGAACTGGCCTCCAGCGCGATCGTGTTCCACCAGCGCTTCTCGACCAACACGCTGCCGCGCTGGCCGCTTGCCCACCCGTTCCGGATGCTCGCCCACAATGGCGAGATCAACACCATCGAAGGCAACCGCCGCTGGGCCCAGGCGCGCAGCAAGGTGTGGAAGACGCCGCGCTTCGACATCGCCGAATTCGACCCGGTGATCTCCATGCACGGCTCGGACTCGCAGAGCCTGGACAACATGCTGGAACTGATGGTCGCCGGTGGCATGGAGCTGATCCAGGCGCTGCGCATCCTGGTGCCGCCGGCCACCCAGTCGCTGGAGTTCAAGGACCCGGACCTGGCCGCGTTCTACGAGTTCCACGGCCTGAACAGCGAGCCGTGGGATGGCCCGGCCGGCATCGTTGCCTGCGACAGCCGCTACGCCGTCTGCACCCTCGACCGCAACGGCCTGCGCCCGGCACGCTGGATGCTGACCGCCGACCGCCACTTCCTGGTTGCCTCTGAAGCGGGCGTGTGGGAAGTGCCCACCGAGCGGGTGGTGCGCAAGGGCAAGCTCGGCCCCGGCGAAATGATCGCGATCGACCTCAAGCGCGGCGACCTGCTCGACTCCGATGCGGTCGACCGCATCAACCGCGGCCGCGCGCCCTACAAGCAGTGGCTGCAGCAGGGCGTGACCTACCTGCAGACCGAACTGATCGACCCGTCGCTGGTGGAAGAGCCGTTCGACGAAGCCACCCTGCGCAGCTACCACAAGCTGTACCAGCTCAGCAGCGAGGAAGTGGAGCAGGTGCTGCGGCCGCTGGCCGAGACCGAGCAGGAAGCCACCGGCTCGATGGGCGACGACACGCCGATGGCGGTGCTGAGCCAGCGCAGCCGCCCGCTGTACGACTATTTCCGCCAGGCCTTCGCGCAGGTCACCAACCCGCCGATCGATCCGCTGCGCGAAGACTGCGCGATGTCCCTGTCCACCCAGCTCGGCAAGGAGACCAACATCTTCCATGCCGGTCCGGAGACGGTGAACCACGTCATCCTCAATTCGCCGGTGCTCAGCCAGCGCAAGCTGCGCCAGCTGCTGAAGATGGAGCAGTACGTGCAGGCCAACCGTCTGCTCGACCTGTCCTACAGCGAAGACGAGGGCCTGCGTGCCGGCATCGAGCGCATCTGCGCCGAGGCCGAACAGGCCGCGCGCGAAGGCATGGTGATGCTGCTGCTGTCCGACCGCTACCCGGTGGCCGGGCGGCCGATGGTGCATGCCCTGCTCGCCACCAGCGCCATCCACCACCACCTCTCGCGGCTGGGCCTGCGCTGCGACGTGAATCTCATCGTCGAGACCGGCACCGCGCGCGACCCGCACCACATGGCCTGCCTGCTCGGCTTCGGCGCCACGGCGGTGTATCCGTACCTGGCCTACCAGACCCTGTTCGACCTGGGCCGCCGCGGCATCCTCAAGCTCAGCAAGGGCGGTGAGCAGTCGCAGATCGGCCGCCGCTACCGCAAGGGCGTCTACAAGGGGCTGTCGAAGATCATCTCGAAGATGGGCATCTGTACCGTGGCCAGCTACCGCGGCGCGCAGCTGTTCGAGATCATCGGCCTGGAACCGGAGGTCGTCGATCTGTGCTTCCCGGATACCGCTTCGCGCATCGGTGGCGCGGGTTTCGCGCGCCTGGATGCCGACGCGCGCGAGCTGTGCGCGCAGGCGTGGGACGCGCAGCAGGACGTGGATGTCGGCGGCCTGCTGAAGTACGTGCACGGCGGCGAGTACCACATGTACAACCCGGACGTGGTCACCACCCTGCAGCGCGCGGCGCGCAGCGGCGATCCGCGTGCCTGGCAGCAGTACTGCGATGCGGTGCATGCGCGCCCGCCCTCGGCACTGCGTGACCTGCTGGAACTGGTCCCTGCCGCCACGCCCGCACCGCTCGATGAAGTGGCCCCGGCCAGCGAACTGTTCCCGCGCTTCGATACCGCGGCGATCAGCCTCGGCGCCCTGTCACCGGAAGCGCATGAAGCGCTGGCGATTGCGATGAATCGCCTGGGTGGCCGCAGCAATTCCGGCGAAGGCGGTGAAGACCCCGCACGCTATGGCACCGCCAGGCGCAGCAAGATCAAGCAGGTGGCCTCCGGGCGCTTCGGCGTGACCGCCGAGTACCTGGTCAATGCCGAGGTGCTGCAGATCAAGGTCGCGCAGGGTGCCAAGCCCGGCGAGGGTGGCCAGCTGCCCGGGCACAAGGTCAACGAACTGATCGCGCGGCTGCGCTATGCGCGCCCGGGCATCGGCCTGATTTCGCCGCCGCCGCATCACGACATCTATTCGATCGAGGACCTGGCGCAGCTGATCTACGACCTCAAGCAGGTCAACCCGACCGCGCTGGTGTCGGTGAAGCTGGTCAGCCATGCCGGCGTCGGAACGATTGCGGCGGGCGTGGTCAAGGCCGGTGCGGACCTGATCACCATCTCCGGCCATGATGGCGGCACCGGTGCCTCGCCGGTCAGTTCGATCCGCTATGCCGGCGTGCCGTGGGAGCTGGGCGTGGCCGAGGCGCACCAGGCGCTGCTCGCCAACGACCTGCGCGGCCGTACCCTGCTGCAGACCGATGGCGGCCTGAAGACCGGGCTGGACGTGGTCAAGGCCGCATTGCTGGGCGCCGACAGTTTCGGCTTCGGCACCGCGCCGATGATCGTGCTGGGCTGCAAGTACCTGCGCATCTGCCACCTCAACAACTGTGCCACCGGCGTGGCCACCCAGGACGAGCGCCTGCGCGAGAACCACTTCACCGGGCAGCCCGAGCGCGTGGAGAACTTCTTCCGGCTGCTGGCCGAGGAAGTGCGTGGCTGGCTGTCCTACCTGGGCGCGCGTTCGCTGGAAGAGATCGTCGGCCGTACCGACCTGCTGCGCCAGATCGAATCCGCGCCGCGCGACGGCGTGCGCGTGGACCTGTCGCGCCTGCTGGCCGACAGCCGCTACGAGGGCAGCCACTGCGCCGCGCAGCGCCTGTACGAATCGCCGGACAGCCTGGCCACGCAGATGGATGGCCTGCTGGCCCCGGCCATCGAGCACAAGCGCGGCGGCGAGCATCGCTTCCTGATCCACAACACCGACCGCAGCATCGGTACCCGCCTGGCGGGTGCGGTGGCACGCGCGCACGGCAACCAGGGCATGGCCGAGGCACCGCTGGAACTGCGCTTCCGTGGCAGCGCCGGGCAGAGCTTCGGCGCCTTCAATGTCGGTGGCCTGCACCTGGAAGTGGAAGGCGAAGCCAACGATTACGTCGGCAAGGGCATGGCTGGCGGCCGGCTGGTGGTGCGGCCGCCGCGTGGCGCGCGCTTCGAGGCGCGCAGCACCGCCATCATCGGCAACACCTGCCTGTACGGCGCCACCGGCGGTGAGCTGTTCGCTGCCGGCCGCGCCGGCGAGCGCTTCGCGGTGCGCAATTCCGGCGCACTGGCCGTGGTCGAAGGTGCCGGTGACCACTGCTGCGAGTACATGACCGATGGCGTGGTGCTGGTGCTGGGCAAGGTCGGGCTGAACTTCGGGGCCGGCTTCACCGGCGGCCTGGCCTACGTACTGGACGTGGACCGTGATTTCGTCGACCGCTACAACCACGAGCTGATCGACATCCATCGCGTGTCCGCCGAAGGCTTCGAGAACTACCGCCAGCACCTGCACCGCCTGATCGGCCGCCATCGCGAACTGACCGGCAGCATCTGGGCACAGCAGATCCTGGACGAGTTCCGCGATTACATCGGCAAGTTCTGGCTGGTCAAACCGAAGGCCGCCAGCATCGAGTCGCTGACTGAAACCCTGCGACGCGCCGCGTGATGTTTTCCGGTAGTGCCGGCCGCTGGCCGGCAACGTTCCCCCTCGCATTCCAGAGCCCGCCATGAGCCGCAAGCACGCCTTCCAGTTCCTCGACCTGCCCCGCACCATGCCGCAGCGCATCCCGGTGGAACTGCGCACGTCCGGCGACTGGGGCGAGCTGTACGGAAAATTCGGCAAGGAGGACGCCCAGTACCAGGCGGGCCGCTGCCTGGACTGCGGCAACCCGTACTGCAGCTGGAAGTGCCCGGTGCACAACGCCATTCCGCAGTGGCTGCAGCTGGTGCAGGAGAACCGCATCCACGAAGCCGCCACGCTGTGCCACAGCACCAACCCGCTGCCGGAGGTGTGCGGCAGGGTCTGCCCGCAGGATCGCCTGTGCGAGGGCAGCTGCACGCTGGAGGAGTTCGGTGCGGTCACCATCGGTGCGGTGGAGAAATACATCGTCGATACCGCGCTGGCCAGCGGCTGGCGCCCTGACCTGGGCGCGGTGCAGCCGACCGGCCGCAGCGTTGCGGTGATCGGGGCCGGTCCCGCGGGCCTGGCCTGCGCCGACCGCCTGGCCCGCGCCGGCATTGCCGCGGTGGTCTATGACCGCTACGAGCAGATCGGCGGCCTGCTGCAGTTCGGCATTCCCAGCTTCAAGCTGGACAAGGACGTGATCCACCGGCGCCGCGACGTGCTGGAGGGCATGGGCGTGCAGTTCCGCCTCGGCGTGGAGATCGGCCGCGACCTCAGCGTGCAGCAGCTGCTGGACACCCACGATGCGGTGTTCATCGGTACCGGCGCCTACCGCTACACCGATGGTGGCCTCGACGGCCAGGACCTGAAGGGCGTGCTGCCGGCGCTGCCGTTCCTGGTGCAGAACAGCCGCATCGTCGGCGGCGATGACCCGAAGGGCCGGCCGATTGCCGGCTGGGAAGACACCATCGCCCTGCCCGACCTCAACGGCAAGCGGGTGGTGGTGCTCGGTGGTGGCGATACCGGCATGGACTGCGTGCGCAGCGCGGTGCGCCTCGGCGCGGCCAAGGTCACCTGCGCCTACCGGCGCGACGAAGCCAACATGCCCGGCAGCGCTCGCGAAGTGGCCAATGCGCGCGAAGAGGGCGTGCGCTTCCTGTTCAACCGCCAGCCGCTGTCGATCGAAGCCGGCGCCGACGATGAAGTGATCGGCGTGACCGTGGTCGAAACCCGGCTGGGCGAGCCCGATGCCAATGGCCGCCAGAACGCCGTGCCGATCGAAGGCAGTGAATCCCTGCTGGAAGCGGACGTGGTGATCATCGCCTTCGGCTTCTCGCCGAGCGTGCCGGCGTGGCTGGCGGACCTGGGGGTGGAAGGCCAGCCCAACGGCCGCATCGTCGCCGGGGGCAAGGACCGCCTGCCGTTCCAGACCGCGCATCCACGCCTGTTCGCCGGTGGCGACGCGGTACGCGGTGCAGACCTGGTGGTGACCGCCGTGGCCGAAGGCCGCGATGCCGCTGCCAGCATCGTCCGCCTACTGGCGCACTGAGTCCGGCAACAGCAGCTCCTCCAGCAGCGCGCGCAGTTCGCACGGCGCCACCGGCTTGGCCAGGAAATGGTCGATGCCCGCATCACGGCAGGCCTCGCGTGTGCGTTCCAGCACACTGGCAGTCAGCGCGACGATCGGCATCTGCGCACGGATGGCACAGGTATCGCCACGGATCGCCCGTGCCAGCGCGAAGCCGTCCATGTGCGGCATATGGCAGTCGGTGATGACCAGATCAAAGGGCTGCGCCTGCCAGGCCTCCCATGCCTGCTGGCCGTCGTCGCAGGCGTGTACCTGCAGCCCCAGCTCGCGCAGGCGCTGCACCAGCAACTGCAGGTTGGTCGGATGGTCTTCAACAACCAGTGCCCGCGCCGGCGGCAGCGGCCGTTGCACGGCCGTCGTGAGCACCGGTACCACCGTCGGTGCCGCACAGGCCGCCAGCACCAGTTCCAGCCATACGGTGGTTCCCTTGCCCGGCGCGCTGCGCAGGTGCAGCTGGCCCCCCATCGATGCCGCCAGCTCGCGGCAGATCGACAGGCCCAGCCCACTGCCACCAAAGCGGCGCGTGGTCGAGGTCTCGGCCTGCTCGTAGGCAGCGAATACCGCCTGTTGCCGCTCCATGCTGATGCCCACGCCCGTATCGGTCACCTGCAGGCGCAACCGCTGCCCGCCATCGCGCTGCTGCAGCACATGGGCCTGCAGCACCACGCTTCCCTGCAGAGTGAACTTGAGTGCATTACCGGCCAGGTTGAACAGGACCTGGCGCAGGCGCAGCCCATCGGCCAGCGACCACTGCTGCAGCATGGGGTCGATCTCGCTGTGCAGGTGCAGGCCGCGGCTGGCCGCGACGGGCATCAACAGCTGCTGCACCGCGCGCACCAGCGCCGCAAGATCGGTCGGCCGCAGCTGCAGTGGCGCTGGCTGCAGGCGCTGGCTGTGCAGCACATCGTCCAGGATCTGCCGCAGCATCTGCGCGGCATCACCCACGGTGGTCAGCACCTGCCGCTGGCCCGCATCCAGGTCACTGGCAGCCAATCGCTCCAGCATGCCCAGCAGGGTACTCATCGGCGTGCGGATCTGGTGGCTCATGGTCGCCAGGAAATGGCTCTTGGCCAGCGCCGCCTGCTCGGCCGCGTGGCGCGCCTCGGCCAGCGCTACTGCACGCGCCTGTGCTTCACTGACATCCAACCAGTAGCCGCTCCACTCCACGCTGCTGTCATCGCACTGCAGCGGTCGTCCCTGTGATCGGACCCAGCGCCAGCCCTGCGCCGACCGGGTGCGGAACGTAACGTCGATGGGACCGCGCACCAGCGCGGCCGCTTCGATGCACGCCATCACCCGGCTGCGGTCGTCGGCATGCACCGCGGCCAGCAGTTGCAGATGGTCGATCCGCGCAGTCTCCACGCTTACGCCGAACAACGCCTGCACGTCACCGGCGATCTGCGCCAGGCTGTAGTGGCCGGTTGCCGAACGGCGGGCCTGGTAGACCACCGCCGGCAGGTTCGCGGTGACGTCGTGCAACCGCTGCTCCAGCACGCGGCGACGCACGCTCTCGCGATGCACGCGCCAGTAGCCGAAGGCATGCAGCAGCACGAGCGCGAGCAGGATCAGCGACGCCGGCACCAGCCAGCGCAGCGCCGAACCGGTGAGCCGCGCGCGTGGCCGGTCCGGCAGCCAGGCGCTGCGGCTCGACGCGCGATGTGCATCGCTCTCCTGCAGGAGCCGCTGGTCGAAAGCAGCGACCACCTCGGCACAGGCCGGCACGGCCGCGAGTACCAGTGCATCGCCGAAGCCCGCGGGTGCCGCGATCACCACAGCATCGCCTGGCTCCGCGCGGAGCGCGGCCTCCAGTTCAGCGAGATTGGCGACCACGGCGTCGACCAGCCCGGCACGCAGCAGTGACAGCGCGTGGTCCAGCGGCGCAGGGGCCAGCAGCTGCGCCCCCGGGGCCTGCTCGGCCAGCAATGGCTCCAGCGGCAGCCGGTCCGGGCTGGCCACGCTGCGGCCACGCAGGCCCTCCAGCCCCAGCACCGCAGCGGCGCCCTCGCGCCGCACGATCACCTGCGGCACCTCCAGGTAGGCCCTGCTGGCCACCCAGCCTGTCGGCAGCTGTGCGCGCGGCCAGCCCAGCAGCACCTGGGTGCCGGCCGGCAGTGCTCCCTCGGTAAGTACCGTCGCAGGCAACGGCTTCGCATGCTGCGCCGCCTGCATGCCCAGCAGCGGCAGGTAATCCGCGGCCAGTCCCGCAACCTCGCCCTGCTGGCTGTATGACAGGGGCGGCCGGTCGGAGCGCCATGCCACCTGCAGGGGGCCCGTACAACCGGATGCAGCGGCGATGCCGGGCAGCAACAGCGATGCCATGACGGCGGCGACGGCGCGGCGGCCGGCGACATTCACGGTAGACGTCCTCATTTCGCGGGCAGGAACCACGGCCGCGCAGCGGTACCGCTGCCAGCCACGCTAGCGAGGCAGGCTTCCGCGACAATGAGAAAAATTGGAAAAGCATCCGCATCGGCGAATGCCGACATACACTGCCGCTTCTACCCGTCCTACGGAGCGCTCGATGCGTATCGGCCTGGCTGCCAACCGTCTCCATCACCACGATGCGCGCGCGGCGCTGTTCCGCTGGCTGCGTGCCAGCGAGGCAGGCCTGCGCGAACTGGGGGTGTCACTGCATGCGGTCGGGCGCACCCACGATGCAATCGAACGGCAGGGATTCCTGGCCGGCTACGGCGGCCTGCACCGGTATCCCTACGGGCGCGAGGGAGGCCTGATGAAGCTGGTGGCCGAAGTGGTCGGCATGGGGCCGGAGCGGACACTGGACGGTGCGATCTACCTGATCGACCCGGTCGATCCGTCCTCGGTGTTTCCGGAAGCAACCGCGCTCAAGCGGCAGTGCGTGATCCACGGCAAGCCGTTCATTTCAACCGTGGCCACTGCACGCGACTGGATCGAGGTGGAGCGCATCCACGCCGGGCTGGCTGCCGACACCGGTGCCGACGACCTGCATGCCTTCCAGGGGCAGACGCTGGC
Source organism: Stenotrophomonas sp. YJH_SMC_123 (assembly GCF_059368215.1). NCBI lineage: Bacteria > Pseudomonadati > Pseudomonadota > Gammaproteobacteria > Lysobacterales > Lysobacteraceae > Stenotrophomonas > Stenotrophomonas sp. YJH_SMC_123. Next base: position 155,757 of record NZ_JCAFRM010000005.1, on the reverse strand, counting down.
GCTGATCGCGCATGATGCGATGAAGCCGGCGATGCTGGCCTTCGCCGATGAACACTTCGATGTGCTGGCCCGGTTTGGCCAACGCGTTGCGACGGGCACCACCGGGCAGCGCTTGAACGAGCTGGCCTGGAGCCGGGGTTGGCCCAGCGATACGCCGTGGGTGACGCGTTACCAGAGCGGCCCGATGGGCGGCGATGCACAGATTGCCGACCGGGTGCTGGAGGGGCGCTGCCAGCGCGCGATCTTCTTCGAGGACCCGCATGTGGCACGCCAGCACGAGGCCGATATCCAGCTGCTGGAGCGCGCGGTGACGACGGTGACCGACCAGGCGGTGTGCATCACGGCGCCGCGGGTGGCGGCACGCTGGGCGGCAGCGGCGGCGTTGCGGGCGGGGTGAGGGTTTCGGCCAACGGCTGAGCCCCTCGTGGTGGGTCGTTCAAATCAGAAGCCGTGCTCTGCCGGGCGGGGTGGATTGCGCAGGGGTCGCTGCAAGTACGTCCTTGCAAGCTCGGTCGCCGCATCCATGCGGCTCACGCCCCTGCGCAACCCACCCCGCCCGGCCACGGACAGTTTCCTGTGTGCCCATCACGGAAGAAAGAAGGAAGAGCAGGAGCGGGTCGCGCGCTGCGCGCGCTTTTGTAGAGCCGAGCCATGCTCGGCTGCTGTCGATCGCGAGGGCTGGATATCCGCGCCACGCGCGTCAGCCGAGCATCGGCTCGGCTCTACAGCAGCTGGCGAAGCATCGCCTTCAGCCTGCGCCCTTCCAGCTGGAAGTAGTCGCGCTGCTCGCGCCACGCGGGGAAACGTTGTTCCACTTCGTACCAGAACGCGGGCGAATGATTCGGCTGGATCAGGTGGCAGAGTTCGTGCACCAGCACATACTCGAATGCTTCAGGGCGCCCCAGCACCAGTGCCAGGTCCAGTGCCATGCTGCCGTCCGGCGCCAGCGAGCCCCACTGCGAAGACATCACCTTCAGCCGCAGGCGGCTGGGTGCACGTGGCAGGGTGGGCAGGTACTTCGGCAGCCAGCGGCCGACATCGGCGCGGGTCTGTGCTTCGTAGAACTCGCGCAGCAGGCGGCGCAGGGTGGCATCGCCGGCACGGGTCGGCCACTGCACGCAGGCGCCGTGTTCATCGATCTCCAGCCGCGCATAGCGGCCTTCCTGCCAGCGCAGCGGCAACAGGTCGCCGCGCAGTGGCAGCACGCCGTCCTCGCCCGGCTGCAACGGGGCGGGCAGGCCCTGGCTCTGGTACTGGCGCAGCTGCAGCGCCAACCAGTCGCGGTGCTGTTCCAGGAATCGCTCGCCCATCACCAGGCTGGCCCGCGGCGGCAGCGTCAACCGTGCGCCGCGCTCGTCCACGCTCAGCTTGATCCGGCGCGCGCGCGGATCGCGCACGCGCAGCACCTCGATCTCGGCATCCTCCAGGCGCAGGCGAACGGTGTCGCGCTGCACGGTAGCGGGCGGGGTCGGGCTGATCAGGCGGCGCAGCAGACGGCTCATGCGCCCAGCATAGCGCTGCTTCGGGCCGCCGGATGACCGGCGGCCCACAGGGTGCCTGTTCAGTCAGCCTTGCTGAGCTTGAACGCTTCTTCCAGCAACAGGAACAGGCGGCGGATCTCGGCGCTCTGCAGGGCGAAGCGGGCGTCGAACTCGGCGCGGCGGCCGTCTTCGTCGGCATGCTCCAGCTGGTCCAGTGCGCCGTCGAGGAACTTCAGCTTGCGCACGATCAGGTCGTCGCCGATCACGAAGGACAGGTTGTCCTCGAAGATCAGCGCCAGCTTGGTCACCTGCTTGCCCGCGTCCAGATGCTTGTCGATCTCGTCGCAGCGCAGTTCCTGGTGCTGGCACTTGACCACGGCGCCGCCTTCCACCGGATCCTTCATCTCGCACTCTTCGCCCAGGCTCAGCCCGGTCGGCAGCGGCTCGCCGGCGATCCAGCCGGTCAGGATCGAACGCGGTGCGACTTCGGCGTTCAGCGGCATCGCCGGGAAGCTGCCGAGCAGGCCGCGGATGTCGGACATGAAGTACTCGCCGGTCTTGCGGCTGGAGGTATCCACCGCCACGTAGCCGTGCTGCAGGTCGATGAAGGCATCATTGCGCGAGGACTTCACGAAGGCGCGCGGCAGCAGTTCATGCAGCAGGTCGTCCTTCATCCGCTTGCGCTCGCGGCCACCCGGGCGGCGGCCTTCCTTCTCCTCGATCTCCTCCAGCTTGCGCTCGAGCAGGTCGTTGACCACCGCCGCCGGCAGGATCTTGTCCTCGCCGCCCACGGTCAGCCACAGGTGTTCGGCGATGCGGTGGGAGAGCAGTTCCTTCTCCTCGCGGCCGAACGGCGAGATGAAGCCGCGCGAATTCATTTCCAGCGCGCCGACCGGCTTCAGCAGGGCGTGCGGCAGCAGGGTGTCGACTTCGGAAAAATCGGTGGTGGTCGGGAAACGGAAGAACGTCAGGTTGCGAAAGAACATGGAATTCCGGATGGCGAAGAGGAAGGGCGCCCGACCTTAAACGGTGGGCGTCTCGGGATCTGCGTCGGCGTCGGCCGGGGAGCCGGCCAGCCAGGCATGGGCGTCGGGCAGCGGCGCGTCGTCGCGACGGCCCAGCGCCATGAAGTCGAACAGGGTGGTGTCGGCCAGCTGCGAGGGCCGGACTTCACCCATGGCGCGCGCGATCTGCTCGATGCGGCCCGGGTGGTCCTTTTCCCATTGCTTCAGCATCAGGCCGACCTGGCGGCGCTGCAGGTTCTCCTGGCTGCCGCACAGGTTGCAGGGAATGATCGGGAACCGGCGTGCCTGCGCGTACTCGACGATGTCACTCTCGCGCACGTAGGCCAGCGGCCGGATCACCACGTGCCTGCCGTCGTCGCTGCGCAGCTTCGGCGGCATGCCCGACAGCTTGGCGTGGTGGAACAGGTTCATGAAGAACGTGGCCACCATGTCGTCGCGGTGGTGGCCCAGCGCGATCTTGGTGAAGCCGTGGGTCTCGGCGTAGTTGTACAGCGCGCCACGACGCAGGCGCGAGCACAGCGAACACATGGTCTTGCCTTCCGGGATGACCCGGCTGACCACCGAATAGGTGTCCTGCTCGATGATGTGGTACGGCACGCCCAGGCCTGCCAGGTATTCCGGCAGCACGTGCTCGGGGAAGTCCGGCTGCTTCTGGTCCAGGTTCACCGCCACCAGCTCGAACGGCACCGGCGCCTTCTTCTGCAGCTGCAGCAGCACGTCCAGCAGGGTGTAGCTGTCCTTGCCGCCGGACAGGCACACCATGACCTTGTCGCCGGCCTCGATCATGCCGAAGTCGGCAATCGCCTCGCCGACCTGGCGGCGCAGGCGCTTGGCCAGCTTGTGCTGCTCGCGCTCGGCCACGCGCGGATCGCGGGCGGCGCGCGGTGGGGGATCGGGAAGGGAAATCACGGCACTCATGGGTTCCATTCTAACGGCTCGGAGCCGCCCCGGCCGGGGATCGGGATTCCCCTCTCCCGGCGGTCATCATCGCTGTGTATGCTCGGAGGCTGTGGACACCTACAGCCCCGCCGAGATCGTCGAGCGCCTCGTCGCCCTGCGCGCCGAGCACCGCCTGCTGGATGAACAGATCACCCGCATGGCCGCCAACGGCGAGGACGAGCTGGAGTCCAAGCGCCTGAAGCGGCGCAAGCTGCAGCTGAAGGACTGCATCGCCAGGCTGGAAAGCCTGCAGATTCCCGACGAGCCGGCCTGAGCGGTGGCCCATCCACGCATGGCGTGGACCTACTGCTTCGCCCCGGTAGATGCCAACCTTGGTTGGCATGTCGTTCGCCGGGCAGGACCCGGCGCTGCCTTCAATCCTGCGGCGCAGGCTCGTCCGGGCGGGCCGCTTCCGGGCTGACCCGTTCGATGGTGTGGCGCAGCTCACGGCCCAGGATGAACTTGGCATCCTTGGCCCAGGCATCCAGGCGCTCGTCGAACAGCAGCTTGCTGTTCTCGTCCGGCCACACCAGGCGCAGTTCGCGCAGCTTCTGGATGAAGCCACGGAACAGGGACTTGTCGAAGAACTCCGGCGCGGCCGGCGCATAGAGCAGGCTCAGCCGCTGCGCGGCCTGCTGGCACAGGCTTTCCAGCTCGGCAGCGCCGAGCACGCCGGGGCCGTTCTTCACCAGCACCGAGATGGCAATGTAATAGCGCTCGAACGCCTGCTGCAGCGAATGGCCGATCGCGCGCAGGCGGAACACCTCGTCGGTCTGCCCGGTGTTGCGCGCCAGGATGCCGCCGTCGTCATCGTTGACGTTCTGCAGCAGGCCCTCGCGCACGAACACATCGATGGTCCGGTCGATGCGCTGGGCGAACTCGTCCTCGCTCCACGGCAGGAACAGCTCGGCCTGGAGGAACGGGTACACCGTACGGCCCAGCTGGACCAGGCCGGTGCGGCTCATGCGGCGGTTGTTCTGGAAGCAGCAGGCCACCCACGACGAGGCGGTGAACAGGTGCACCACGTTGTTGCGGAAGTAGCTCAGCAGCACTGCGGTGTCGCCACTGACGCTGAGCACATCGCCCAGCGGGTGCTTGATGCGGGTGAGGACGTTGATTTCCTCGGCGTGGGCGATGATCCGCTCCGGCGAGTGCGGCGTCACCGTCACCCGGTCCGAGTACGGCATCTCGACCAGCAGGGTCTTGCACAGTTCGATCTGCGCGATCAGGTCGGCCTCGCCCATCGCGTGCTTCGGCGTGGACAGCAGGGCCAGCGCCAGCAGGTTGATCGGGTTGACGTCGGCGGCGCCATTGATGCGCACCTGGATGCGTTCGGCCAGCGTGTCCACCGTGGTCGACAGCCAGGCCGGCTTTTCGTCCTCGGACACCGCCTCGCCCTTCCACTCCGGCGCCTTCTCGGCCAGCACGTCGTTCAGCGCGATCGGCTCGCCGAAGTTCACCACCACCTGGCCGTAGTTCTGCTTGAGCACCTTGGGGATGCCCCACAGCAGCGACCAGATCGATTCCTTCTCCTTCGGCCGGCCGGACAGTTCGTCCAGGTAGCTGCCGCCTTCCATCAGCTTCTCGTAGCCGATGTAGATGGGCTGGAACAGCACCGGCTTGCGCGGCTGGCGCAGGAACGCGCGCAGCGTCATCGAGATCATGCCGCCCTTGGGCTGCAGCAGCCGGCCGGTACGCGAGCGGCCGCCTTCGACGAAGTACTCCAGCGAGTAGCCGCCGGCCACCAGCTGCGCGACGTATTCGCTGAGCACCGCCGAGTACAGCGCGTTGCCACGGATCGAGCGGCGGATGAAGAATGCACCGCCCTTGCGCAGCAGGGTGCCGACCACCGGCAGGTTCAGGTTGATGCCGGCCACGATGTGCGGCGGCACGATGCCACGGTCGTACAGCAGGTAGGACAGCAGCAGGTAGTCCATGTGGCTGCGGTGGCTGGGCACGTAGACCACTTCGTGCCCCGGCGCGGCGGCCTTGAACTTGTCCAGGTGGTGCACCAGCACGCCCGCATAGATGCGGTTCCACACGTGGCTGAGCATGAAGCTGGCCGAGCGCACTACCGGGCTGGAATAGTCCGCAGCGATTTCCCAGGCGTAGGCGTGTGCCTTCTTCCAGGCATCGGCCGGCTTTGAGTTGTCGCGCTTGGCCTGTGCGGCGATCGCTTCGCGTACCGGCTCGGCGGCCAGCACCTGGTCCACCAGCAGGCGCCGGGTCGACAGGTCGGGCCCGATCACCGATTCACGGATGCGTCGGAAGTGCGTACGCAGCACGCGCTGCAGCTTGCGCACCGTGCGCTCCGGCTCCAGGCCTTCATCCACGGTGTTGCGCAGGGAGATCGGCGGGGCGAAGCGGACGATGGTGCTGCGGCCGTTGAGCAGCACCGCCAGCAGGCGACGGAAGCGGCCGACCAGTGCCCAGTTTTCCGAGAACAGCACCGCGAACCAACCGCTCTGCTTGTCCGGGGCGCGGCCGACGAAGATCGACACCGGCACCAGGTGCACGTCCAGGTCATCGCGCACGCGGTGCGCCTGCAGGACCTTGGCCAGCGAGTCGGAGTGGGTCTTGGCGCCGCGCTGCTCGGGAATCAGCGAGTTGCTGGAGCTGCGCCGCGACAGCGCCAGGTAGGCGCGCTTGCGGCCGGTCGGGTCACCGGCCAGCGGCACCAGCGGCGACGGCAGGCCCGCCTGGCGGCAGGCCTTGTCCAGGATCAGCGCGTTGGACAGGCCGTAGTCTTCCAGCACGTACATGACCGGGCGGCCATCGTTGTACTGGCCCGGGTCTTCCGGTTCGATCTTCAGCGACAGCCACGGCTCGACCAGGCGGCCGAGCAGGCGAGCCCACAGCGGGCGGCGGCCGGCCGGACGCGCGTGCGCGGGCGGCGGTACCGGGTTCGGGCCGGTACCGGTCGAGGGGGACGCCGGCACCGTATCGGCGGGCGTCAACTGGGATTCTTCGCCGGGGAACGGCAGCGGGTTCTGTTTCGACATCGGCGCCATTATGGCTTAGGCGGCGGCGTTGCCGCTTCCCCACCTTCGGCGGGGGCGTCAGCGGCTGCCGGCGACGCAGCCGCGCGGGCCGCGTCGGCCTTGCGCAGCAGCGCGTCGGTGTCGGCCAGGGTACGGGTCAGGTACCAGTGGCCCTCGCGCCGGCTCAGTGGCAGCTGCAGGCTCATCTCGCGGCCGGCCAGGTCATAGTGCAGGCGTACCAGCGCATTGTCGCCTTCCACCGAGAGCAGCTCGCCCCGCACGCTGCGAAGCGCGTCATCCACGCCCAGCCCGTAGCTGCCAAGCACCGCCTTGAGGGTGTGGATGAACGGCGCCAGCTGCTGCAGGCTGCCCTCCATGCCAGCCGCCTGCAGGCCAGCCTCGTCATCGAAGCCGACCTTGCCGGCCGCGCCGACCAGCGCGGCGATGGTGCTGCGTGCACGGGCGCGGTCACTGATCGGCGCGCCCTGCGCCCAGACAGCAAGGGTTTCGACCAGGGCGATGTAATGGGCCTGCTGGCCGGGCGTGTAGCCCTTCTGATGGCGCAGGTACTGCACCCCGAAATTGCCCATCGACTGCGCGGCCTGGCGCACGGCGCTGGCCTGGCCGGCCAGCTGGCGGTCGAAGCTGCGCTGCAGTTCGGTGCTGGCATCGGGCTTGCGCAGCGCGGCCAGCATCGGCAGCAGCTGGTCCCCCAGCGGCAGCTCGGTCAGCGGCCACTGGCTGTGTCCCTCCGCCCAGGCCTGCTGCAGCCGCTGATACTGGCCTGGCGGTACCGACAGCTTTACGTAGCCGACCAGATCATCTTCGGCCAGGCGCAACGCCATCGCCTGCACCGCAGCCACCGGTTCGGCCGCCGGCCTGGCCGGATCGTTCACAGACTCGCGGCATGCCGCAACGGCCAGCAGCAGCATGGCCGCCAGCCCCCATCCACGCGCAGACCTTCCTCGCACCGCCACGCTCATGCACTCGGACTCCCCGGACCGGCCCGCATCTTGCGGCCTGCGACGTGACAGCGGCAAGCCGTGCGGTCACGTTTCCAACCAAGGGGGTCAGATCCCTTCTGCCGGCAGGCAGAAGGGATCTGACCCCAGAACCACCAGCGGGATAAAAAAAGAGCCCGGATCACGGGGATCACAGGCTCTTCAAACCGGCACGGGGCCGGAGGACAGTGTTGTGGCACATGTCCGGTCCGAGGACCGGATGGCGGCGATCCTACGCTGCCCTTCAAGTTAAGGCAACACTTCACGTAATACCATGTATGTATTTGATTTTATTGAATCAATCGTGCTGCCAGACGGATTCAATGAAATCTACGGCGTGTTTTTCGGCGATTCGGGCATAAATCCCCGGATAGCCGGCCAGCGCGCAGCCCTCGCCCCAGCTGACGATGCCGAACTGGGTCCAGCCCTCACGCAGGCGCAGCAGCAGCGGCCCGCCGGAGTCCCCCTGGCAGCTGTCGATGCCCTCGCGGCCGGCGCAGATCACCTTGCCGCGCGACAGTTCCCCGCCGTAGGCCTGCTGGCATTCATCGAATGCCACGAACGGCACCTGCATGGTCTGCAGCTGGGTCGGGTAGACCCGGCCATCGCCGATGTCGGTGTCGCCCCAGCCGATCACGGTGAATTCGCGGCCCGGCTTGAGATAACTGGCGTCGGGCCGCAGCCGCAGCGCCACCGGCTGTGCACCGTCCAGGGGGGCGTTGAGCTGGATCAGGGCCACGTCGTGCTCCAACGAGTTGCCGCTGTTGAATGCCGGATGGACGTGGATCGCCTTGACGTTGGAGGCGCGGGGCGAGGCTTCGGTGGACAGGGCCGCGGCGTTGCCGACGACGGCGATGCCGCCCGGCGCTTCCCCCTGCATGCAGTGCGCGGCGGTCAGCACCCACGAAGGCGAGATGAGGGTGCCCCCGCAGAAGTGGCGGTCATGATCCGAATCGCCGTCGAAGATGCCCTGGATGCTGACCATGAACGGGTACTCGCCAGCCGGCGCTGCTTCACCGCCGATGATGCGCGGTGCTTCGCGCACCTGTGGCGCAGCGAAGGCGGGTACGGCGGACGCGGCCAACAACAGGCCGATGAACAAAGAGGTGCTGCGATACATATCCCTGTACTCCTCTATCAATGGTTGGAACCGGCGCGGCCGCGGTCCGTGCCGGTGCATCGATTGGGAAGCAGGGATGAAGCCTGCAGCGCGAACGCGCGCACAGTTTCGGTGCAATGCGCTGCCTGCGACAGTCGCAGGCCAACAATTGCGAACGCCATCCCGCATGGATCGGAATGGCGTTCGTGGTGCCGGCGTGACCGGCGTCAGCGGTGGGCTCAGCGTGCAGCCAGAGCCGACGCGATTTCCTGCTGGATTGCCTGCGCAGCGGCCTGCGGATCAGCCGCCAGGCGGATCGGGCGTCCGACCACGATGGCGTCGGCGCCATCGGCGAAGGCCTGGGCCACGCCAACGGTGCGCTTCTGGTCATCGCCGACCGGACCACCGGGACGGATGCCCGGACAGACGATCGAGAACCCGCTACCGGTCGCGGCACGGATCGGTGCAGCCTCCTGGCCCGAGGCGATCACGCCATCGACGCCCGCTGCCTGGGCGGCCAACGCGCGTTCGACCACCACGTCCACCGGCTCGCGGTCGACGCCCATCTGCGCCAGATCGGCGCGCCCCATCGAGGTCAGCACGGTCACCGCCAGCAGCCGCATGTCGCTGCTGTTGGCGGCCGCGCAGGCCTCCATCATCGCCGGGTGCCAGCCATGGATGGTGGCGTAGCTGACCGGCCACTGCGACAGGCGCTTGATCACCGCCGCAGCGGTCGCCGGGATGTCGAAGAACTTCAGGTCGACGAACACGCGCTTGTCGCGGCGGGCCAGCTCATCCAGCACCTGGAAGTACTCGCCGGAGGCGAGCAGTTCCATGCCGATCTTGTAGAACGCCACGCTGTCACCAAGGCGATCGACCCAGTCCAGTGCCTGCACGCGATCAGGCACGTCCAGCGCGAAGATCAGGCGCTCATCGGCGCGCAACGGCAGCGGTGCGCGGCTCACGGGGCGTAGTCCAGGGCGGCGCGCTTGGCGTCGTGGCGGGCCTGGCGCGACTGGCTGTAGTCGTTGTTGAACTGCGCCGGCTCGAAGCCGCCGTAGGTCGGGTTCGGCAGCATCCACCAGCGCTCGCCGAACCAGTCGTGGTACTGCTGCAGCAGCGCGTCACGGCCGTCGTTGGTGTTGGCGGTCACTTCGACGAAGTCACCCAGCTGGTCGCCGAACTGCATCAGCACGCGGTACTTCTGCCCTGCCAGGCGGCGGCGGCAGTTCTTCTCGCTGCCGGCCTGCTCGCAGCCCGGCACCACCGTGCCCAGGCCAAGGAACACGCTGTCGTCGGCCACCGGCAGGCCCTGCTCGCGCAGGTTGGCCAGGGTCGCGTCCTTCAGGTGCACGGCGCGGTTGGAGATGTAGAGCAGGGTCACGCCCTTGGCATTGGCGGCCTTGGCGAAGTCGACCACGCCCGGGATCGCCTTGGCCTTCTTTTCGGCTACCCACTGGTCCCAGGTCAGTTCGTCATATTCCTTGCCGTCGCGCACCAGGCGCGCCTGGTAGGGCGAGTTGTCCAGCACGGTCTCGTCCACGTCCAGCACTACGGCCGGCTTCAGGCCCTTGGCGTCGTTGCCGCGCTCTTCCGGCACCAGCGCATCCCAGTGGGCTTCCTTCAACGCCGCATCCAGGTGGTCGGCGGCGGCGCGGTAGGTCTGCTCGGTGATCGCCCTGTACTCCTGCGCGCGCTGCATCCACAGCACTGCGTTGAGGTTGTCGTTGGCGGTGGCATCGAGCGCGCCGTCGGCCTTGGCGGCGGCAGCGGGCGCCTGCGGGGCCGCGGCTTCGGCGGCGGGCGCCTCCACGCGCTTGCAGGCGGACAGGCCCAGCGCCGCAGTGGCGAGCAGGGTCAGGGACAGGGAAACGGGACGACGCATGGATTCACCGGCAATCAGATATACCGGCGCATTTTACCGGCAAAGCCGGCCCCGGGACGGCTATGCTTGGCGGTTGACCCGTTGCCCTTCCGGAGGCCGCCATGACCGATTCCGCCCAGACCCCTGACGTCCCCCTGCTCGACGCCGTGCAGGCCCGCCTGCTGGGCTGCCTGGTGGAGAAGGAGGCGACCACCCCGGACACCTACCCGCTGACGGTCAACGCGGCCCAATCGGCGGCCAACCAGAAGACCGCGCGCGAGCCGGTGATGAACGTGGACGCTGGCAGCGTGCAGCACGCGCTGCGCCAGCTGGAGGCGTTGGGCCTGGCCCGCCAGCACTTCTCCTCGCGCGCCGATCGCTACGAACACCGCCTGCAGGCCGCGCTGGACCTGACCCGGCAGCAGACCGTGCTGCTGGCGCTGCTGCTGCTGCGCGGTCCACAGACGCTGGGCGAGCTGGTCACGCGCAGCGAGCGCCTGCACCGCTTCGCCGACACCGACGAAGCCCGCCATGCCATCGAGCGCCTGCAGCAGCGTGCCCTGCTGGTGGTGCTGCCGCGTGCCAGTGGCCAGCGCGAAGACCGCTACATGCACCTGCTGTGCGGCGAGGTGGATGGCGCGGCGCTGGCGGCGAAGTACGCCAGCAGCAGCGGCAGCAGCGATGCGGCCGACCCGGGCCTGGCCGAGCGCGTGGCCCAGCTGGAAGCGGCCGTGGCCGAGCTGCAGGCACAGCTGGCCGAACTGCGCGGTTGAGGCAATCTACTGGGGTCGGATCCCGCAAGGCGGGCTCTGACCCCAGTGCTATCCCGGGTTGCCGGCCAGCGGCCGGCACTACCGGATGTCCTGCCGATGCAGTGCAGACCAACTGTCGGCACCCATCATGATCAAACCTCGGCCGCGCCCGGCGTGGCATACAGCCGGCTCGGGCTGTCCACGCCCGGCAGCTGGATCACCCCGCGTTCCTGCATGCCCAGGCCCAGCAGGATCTTTCCGGACACCACGTTGTCCAGGTCGGTGATGCCATACAGATCGTGCAGGCCCAGCGCTCCGCGTGCATGCGCGAACACTGCCCGCGCCGCCTCGCCGGCATAACCCTGCCCGGCAAATTCCGAAAGCACCGCATAGCCGATATCCGGCCCCGGCAGGCCATCACGCCGCACCAGCCCGGCGTTGCCCAGCCAGGCACCATCGGACAAGCGCTCGATGGCATACATGCCGAACCCGTTCAACGCATAGCTGTGCAGCACCCGCAGCGCGATGTACTCCCGCGCCTGCGCCTCACTGCGCACATCACGGTCGCCGATGAAGCGCAGGAAACCCGGATCGTTCAACAGCGCCAGCATCGGCACCGCATCGCGATCAGGTTCGATCGCACGCAGGCGCAGGCGTTCACTTTCAATCGGATGCACGCGCAGACCTCCAATGGAAAAACCGATTGTAGAGCCGTGAGCTGGGATCGGATCCCTTCCCATCGGGAAGCGGTCCGGCCCCGGTCAATCGAACAACGCCTCGATCGCCGCCAACCCGGCACTCGCCCGCTCCTTCTTCCGCGCCGCATCGGCCACCGGGTCCGCACCATCGCGCTGGATCTCCTCGGCCGGGATCTCATCGAAGAACCGGCTCGGCTTCAGCCGCACGTGCTCGCCAAACTTGCGCGTGAGCTTGCTGTAACTCATCCACAGCTGGATCTTGGCGCGGGTGATGCCCACGTACAGCAGGCGACGTTCTTCCTGCAGGTTGCCCTCGTCCAGGCTGACCTGGTGCGGCAGCACGCCGTCCTCGCAGCCGACGATGAACACGTACGGGAACTCCAGGCCCTTGGAGGCATGCATGGTCATCATGCGCACCTGGTTGCCGCCCTCGTCCTTGTCGCTGCGCGACAGCAGCGCCAGCTGTCCGGCCAGGTCGGCCGCAGTGGCACCGCGCGGGCCGCCCTCGAACCACTGCGCCAGTTCCTCGATGTTGTTGGCACGGCGCTGGTAACTGGCTTCTTCCTTGGCCTGCTGGCGAAGTTCGCTGAGCAGGCCGGACTCCTTGGCCACCTTGCGGATCATGTCGCCGGAACTGACCTGGCGCATCTGCGCACGCAGGTCGCGCAGGATGTCGGTGAAACGCGCCAGGCTGTTGGCCGCACGCGGCGGCAACTGCTGCAGGGCGCCGATCGCCTCGGCGGCCTGCGCCATCGGCATGTCTTTCTCCTGCGCCAGTTCGGCCAGCCTGGCCAGCGTGCCGGCACCGACATCGCGCTTGGGTGACTGCACCGCACGCATGAACGCGGTGTCGTCGTCCGGGTTCACCAGCAGGCGCAGCCAGGCCAGCGTGTCCTTCACTTCCTGGCGCTCCAGGAACATGGTGCCGCCGGTCAGGTGATAGGGAATGCGCAGCAGCTGCATCGCCTTTTCCAGCGGGCGCGACTGGAAGTTGCCGCGGAACAGGATGCAGAAGTCACTCCACGGCACGTTGCGCGATTGCGCCACGAAGGCGATCTCGGCGGCGACCTTCTCCGCTTCATGTTCGCTGTTGCGGCATTCCCAAACACGGATGCGTTCGCCGTCGGCCTGATCGCTCCACAGCTTCTTCAGGTGCTCATGCGGATTGTTGGCGATCAGCGCGTTGGCGGCGCGCAGCACGCGGTTGGAGCAGCGGTAGTTCTGCTCCAGCTTGATGATTTCCAGCGTGGGGTAATCGCGCCCCATCTGCTGCAGGTTTTCCGGGTTGGCGCCGCGCCAGGCGTAGATCGACTGGTCATCGTCGCCGACGCAGGTGAAGTTGCCCTTCTCACCGGCCAGCTGCTTGAGCAGGCGGTACTGCGCGTCGTTGGTGTCCTGGCATTCGTCCACCAGCAGGTAGCCGATGCGCTCGCGCCAGGCCAGCGCGATCTCCGGGTTCTCTTCCAGGATCTGCACCGGCAGGCGGATCAAGTCGTCGAAGTCGACCGCATTGAACGCGGTCAGCCGCAGCTGGTAGCGCTCGTAGACGCTGGCCGCTTCCTTCTCGCGGTTGCTGCGCGCGGCGGCCATCGCCTGTTCGGGCGACAGGCCAGCGTTCTTCGCGCGCGACACCAGGTTCTTCATGTCCTCGATGTCATCGGGCTTGGCGCCGTACATCAGGTCCTTGATCTGCGCGGCGGCATCATCGGCATCGAAGATCGAGAAACCGCGCTTCAGGCCCACGGCGGCATGTTCGATCTGCAGGAACTTCAGGCCCAGCGCATGGAAGGTACAGATGGTCACCTCGTCGGCGTCCTGCTCGCGCAGGCGCTTGGCCACGCGCTCGCGCATTTCCTTGGCCGACTTGTTGGTGAAGGTGATCGCAGCGATGCGGCGGGCCGGGTAGCGGCCACAGCCGATCAGGTGGGCAATCTTCTCCACGATCACGCGCGTCTTGCCGCTGCCGGCGCCGGCGAGCACCAGCAACGGGCCTTCGACGTGCAGGACCGCGGCAGCTTGGGGAGGATTCAGACCGTGCATGGGGACAGGATTGTAGCGGGGTGCCGGCAGGCCCACCTGACTTGCATGGCGCCCGCCCGTAAGGTATTGAATCGGCACCGGAACACAGGAGCGTGGTCCATGTCCCCGACTGTCATCGCCCGTCCGCTTGCGGCCGCCCTGCTCGGCCTGCTGGCCCTGCCTGCGGCCGGGTCCGGCCCGCCGCCGCGCACGGATGCCTATGAAGCGATCGTGCTGCAGTCGCACGAGTTCCTCGTCTACCATCCGGACCTGCGCTTCCGTGGGCTCGGCATGCAGGCCCGCGAACGGGGCCGCCACGAAGAAGCCCGCATCGACTTCCGCAATGCCGCGCGCTACGGCGACAAGCTGTCACAGGCAGCGCTGGCCGACATGCTCTGGAACGGGCAAGGCGGCCCGGCTGACCGCGCCCTGGGCTACGCGTGGATGGACCTGGCGGCCGAGCGCGGCACCGAGTGGCTGGTGGTGCAGCGCGAACGCTTCTGGGAGGCGCTGTCCGCCGACGAACGCGAGCGCGCGGTGCGCGAGGGCCGCGCGCTGTACGCCGAGTTCGGTGACCCCGCCGCCACACCGCGGCTGGAACGCGAACTGCGCGCCGGCAGCATGCAGCAGACCGGCAGCCGCGCCGGCTGGAGCGGCGCCATGCGCAGCCAGGGCCGCGGCGATGCCGGGCCGCGCGTGCTGCAACCGGAGAAGCACCAGCTGGCCCGTTACTGGGATCCGGTGGCCTACCGGCAATGGCAGGACGAGGCGTTGGCGAAGTCGGGGCGATGACGTTGGTTTTTTTCCATGGCCATGGCCAGGAGGGCGATCATGAAGGCGAAACACGCTCCACTCTGCCTGTTGCTGCTTCTGTCGACGGCCGCTGCCGTCGCCGCAAAGGAATGTCCGGTTGAGGCCCCGCGACGGATTCCGCCCACCGTCCTGACCGGAGGGTTTTTCGATTCGCACCCGGACCTCTTCTGGCGAAGCATGGCCCAACGGGCCGAACAGGATAAACAGCCCGCCAGGGCCCTGGTCTACTACAAACGCTCGGCACGCTACGCCGACAAGTTCTCCCAGGCAATGGTGGCAAGGCTGTACCAGGAGGGTATCGGCACTGCGCCGGACCCGGTGATGGCCTACATCTGGATGGACCTGGCCGCCGAGCGTATGTACCACGACTTCCTGGTCCTGCGGGAACACTACTGGGCACGCCTTGATCCGCTGCAGCAGGCACAGGCGATCGAGCGCGGCCAACAGGTATACGCCGACTATGGCGACCGCGTAGCCAAGCCCCGCATGGAACGGGCGCTCAGCGACGGGCGCCGGCAGATCACCGGCAGCCGCGTCGGCTACGTGAGCTCGGCCCTGGTCGTCGTGCAGCGCCGCGGCGACGAGCAGGGCATCGCAACACCAGGCAACATCGTCTACGACAACGACTACTGGAAGGCCGCCGACTACTGGTGCCTGCAGGACAACTACTGGCGGCCAGCGCTTGCGCCCAGCATCGAGATCGGTGCACCGCAGCAGATCCGCGACGGCGGGCCGGGTGGCGACTAGAATTGGCCGATGGCCAAGCTCTACTTCTACTACTCGGCGATGAACGCCGGCAAGACCACTACCCTGCTGCAGAGCGCACACAACTACCGCGAGCGCGGCATGCGGGTGGCGATCCTGACCCCACGCCTGGACGACCGTGCCGGCGCCGGCGTGGTCGCCTCGCGGATCGGCCTGCGCGCCGATGGCATGGCCTTCGACCGCGATACCGACCTGCAGCGCTGGGTGGAGCAGGATCTGGCGGCCAACGGCCCGATGGGCTGCGTGCTGGTGGACGAGGCGCAGTTCCTGACCCGCGCCCAGGTCTGGCAGCTCAGCGAGGTAGTCGACCAGCTGCGAATTCCGGTGCTGTGCTACGGCCTGCGTACCGACTTCCGCGGCGAGCTGTTCGAGGGCAGCCAGTACCTGCTGGCCTGGGCCGACGAGATGCAGGAGATCAAGACCATCTGCCACAGCGGCAAGAAGGCGACCATGACCGTGCGCGTGGACGAGCATGGCCACGCCGTGCAGGATGGCCCGCAGGTGGAGATCGGTGGCAACGATCGCTACGTGTCGGTCAGCCGTGCGGAGTTCAAGAAGATCACCCGCGGCGAAGGGCGGATCGACCCGGCGCAGGCGCCGCTGCCGCTGTAAGGGGTGTTCTTTTGCAGGGCTTGCAGTCCTGCACCTGCAGAGACAACAGCAACGGCAACAGCGGGCATTCCGTGGGATGGCGGGGCGGTGTCGGAGTGCGGGGACGCTGCAAGTACGTCCCTGTAAGCTTGGCAGCCGCATCCATGCGGCTGACACCCCGCACTCCGACACCGCCCCACCTCTGACAGTTGGCCGCGGCTGTTGGTAGGTGTCGACCTTGGTCGACACATCTGTCAGATATCGAATGAAATTCCGGGGTCAGATCCGTTTTCCTTCGTAAAACGGATCTGACCCCATGAGCAATTCCGACAGATCGCGGCGATCTGTCGAAGGCGGGGTGGGTCCGGTGGCGGGAGTGTTCGCGGCATGGATGCCGCGACCAAGCCCCCAGGGAAGGGTTTACGGCGTCTCCCGCCGCCGGACCCACCCCGCCTACCCTCAGGAAACCAGCTTCTGCTTCGGCTGTTGCTGTTGCTCTGGCCTCTGCAGGTGCAGGGCTGCAAGCCCTGCAAACCCAACCCCTCTTAGTACAGCGTGCGCTCCGGCGCACCCGCCGGCGGCGGGGTGAACTGGTACAGCCAGGTTTCCGTAAGCGTCTTGCCACCACTGCGCAGGAACAGGCGGATGTCGATCTGCTCGGTACTGCCTTCCGGCGGCACCAGGTCGAACATCGCGCGATAGCCGTTGATCTCGCGCAGCGGGCGCGCCGACACGATCTCGACCCGGCCACGGCTGGCTTCCACCACCGCCTCGACCTCACCCTTGTCGATCAGGCTGGCCAGCTCGCCCCCTTCGAAGTCCACCGCGAAGCGCCAGCTGAAGTACTCGCGCTTCTTGCCGACCACACCGCCCAGGCCGGTGCGGCTGGCTACGCAGTGCGCCAGCGGCGGGCGCGCCGGCGGTTCGGCGCCCCAGTACAGGCGGTAGCCGACCAGCAGCTCCTGGCCCGGCTGCGGCTTTTCCTTCGGGTTCCAGAACGCCACGATGTTGTCGAACGTCTCGTCCACGGTGGGAATCTCCACCAGCTGCACCGAGCCCTCGCCCCATTCGCCCTTCGGCTCCACCCACAGGCACGGGCGCTTCTCGTAGAACACGCCGTCGTCCTGGTAATGGTCGAAATTGCGGTCGCGCTGCAGCAGGCCGAAGCCGCGCGGGTTGCGGTCCACGAACATGTTGAAGCGCAGGTTGCGCGGGTTCAGCAGCGGCCGCCAGATCCATTCGCCAGCGCCGGTCCACAGCGACAGGCCATCGGTATCGTGGATCTCCGGGCGCCAGTCCCATGCCATGCGGCGGTCGTTCTCGCCCACTTGGTACATGCTGGTGCACGGTGCGATGCCGAGCCGCTCGATCGGCTTGCGCGGGTACAGCGCGCTGTCGATGTCCATCAGCAGCACGTCGCCATTGGTGATCGCGAAGCGATAGGCGCCAGCCACGCTGGGTGAATCCAGCAGGCCGTAGACCACGATCGTGTCCGAATCAGCCGATGGCTGTTCCAGGTAGTAGGCGATGAAATCCGGGAATTCCTCCGGCTTGCCCATCCCGGTGTCGATCGCCAGGCCGCGCGCGGACTGGCCGTACTGGCCTTCCTTGCCTACCGCGCGGAAGTAGCTGGCGCCGAGGAAGGCGGCGAAGTCGCGGTCAGTGTCCTTGCGGGTGTTCAGGCGGAAGCCGGCGAAGCCGAGGTCGGCCGGCAGCTCGCCATCCTTGATGCCGCTCTTGCCGTAGTTGAACGCCGCGCCGTCATAGGCCAGTTCCTGCGCCTTGCCGTCGACCACGTCGAACATGCGCACCGGCGAATGGAAGTACAGGCCCAGGTGGAAGAACTTGGCCTGGAACTTGCCGGGCTGGTCGGCCCACAGCGCATGGTCCTGGCGGTAGCCGATCGACTGGTACTGGTCCCAGTCCAGTCCTTCCAGACGGCCCGGCAGCACCCGCTTGTGGCTCTTGTAGGGCGCCTGCGCCAGCGCGCGCGCCTGGCCCTTCAGGGTAGCGAAGTCGAACGGTTGCGGCTGGCCGAGGCGGCGCAGGCCCATCTGGCCGCTCCTGCTGGCCGCGCACGCGGGCAGGGACGGCAGGCCGAATGCAGCCAGGGCGAGGGAGGCATTGCGGATGAAGTCGCGTCGTTGCATGCAGGCGCGTCAGGCACAGGGAGGAAGGTCGGCCATCATAGGCAGACAAACGTTAACGGGCAGCGGAGACGCGCCCTGCCCGTTCAGCTGCCGCTGGCTGCCGGCTCAGCGCTGGCAGTGGCTGCACCAGACGCTGGCGCGCTGGCCGATGGTGGCGTGCTTCAGCGCGCGGCCACAGTTCGGGCAGGGCAGCCCGTCACGGCCGTACACCAGCAGTTCCTGTTCGAAGTAGCCCGGCGCGCCATCGGGGCTGATGAAATCGCGCAGGGTCGTGCCGCCACGGGTGATGGCATAGCCCAGGATCTCCTTCACCGCGTCGGCCAGCCGCTGGTAGCGTTCGCGCGAGATCTTCCCAGCCTCGCGCAGCGGACTGATGCCGGCCTTGAACAGGCTCTCGGCGGCGTAGATGTTGCCCACGCCCACCACCACCGCCTGGTCCATCAGGAAGGTCTTCACCGGCGCACTGCGGCCACGGCTGCGCGCAAACAGGTAGTCGCCGTCGAATCCCTCGTCCAGTGGCTCCGGGCCCAGCCCCTGCAGCAGCGGGTGGATCTCACCGGCGGGCTGCCAGAGCAGGCTGCCGAATCGGCGCGGGTCGTTGAAGCGCAGCAGGCGGCCGTTGTCCAGACTGATATCCACATGGTCGTGGGCGCGCAGCGGTGTGTCACCCGGCAGCACGCGCAGGCTGCCGGACATGCCCAGGTGCAGCACCGCGCTGCCGATGGCGGTATCCAGCAGCAGGTACTTGGCGCGGCGGCGGATGTCCTCGATGCGCTGCCCCGGCAGCAGCTCGGCCACTTCCGGTGGAATCGGCCAGCGCAGGTCGGCGCGGCGCAGGATCACGCCATGCACGCGGCGGCCCTGCAGGTGCGGCGCCAGGCCGCGGCGGGTGGTTTCGACTTCGGGCAGTTCAGGCATGCAGGGATTCTATCCCCGCTCTGCGGCCGGCACCTGGCCGTCGATGCCGGGGAATGATCCCCGGCATCGACCGGTGTCAGGCGCCCTGGCCGGCGCGCACAGGCTCCGCCGGAACCGGTGCCGCAGCGGCGGGACGGTCCGGGAACAGCGACGGCAGCGTTTCCACGAACCGGGCCAGGCACTGGTCGCTGTAGCGCTCGGCCGTCTGCTTGACCAACGCATAGTCGTCGGCCTGCCAGGCTTCCAGGGGTGCGGCCACCGGTGCGTCGACCTGGCACTGCACGCCTTCGCCACCGACCAGGCGCAACAGCTTGCGGGTATACGGGAAGCCGACGTGCTGGGTCTGGCGCAGCTCGTACTGGGTATCGGCATCGCCCAGTTCCTTGTAGATCAGGGTGAAGCCATCGGCGGTGATCTGCACCGGCCGTACCTCTGCCGGCACGGCGCCCGGATGCGCGGTGAAGTACTCGGCCAGGCGCATGCGCACCTGGTCCTGCAGGTAACCGAGGGCCGGGTTCGGAACGGTCTCCACCCGGGTTCCCTTCAGCTGGTCCTTCTTGAACGAGCTGCCGCCGAGCGTGCCGGAAAACAATGACACGGCAACCTGCGCGGCCACCAGCTTGCCGGTGGTGGAACGCTGCACCAGGCGCAGCGTCTTGTCGCCGACTGGCTGGCCATCCGCGCCCATCTGCAGCTTTACGCTCACCGGCACCCGGCTTTCCCAGGCAGGCAGCTCCGCCACGGCGGCGACAACGCCGGCATCAGCGGCGGGAACGTCTGCAGCCGTCGCCGTGTCGGACGGGGCGGTCGGGGGTGGCTCATTGGCCAGCACAGGCGAGGCGATGACGAGGCTGCCGAGCAGCGCGGCCGCCAGCAGGGGTGGGTTCGATTTCATGGGGGATCCTTGGGTCGTGTCGGGCCAGTGCAGGCGATTCCGTTCGGCATCGATCATCGCAATGGCACCGCACTCCCTTCCATGTCCTTCCCCCTACCGCGATCCATCGCGGTCGACATGCCAGATCGCCTTACCCGTGCGGATCGACCGGTACCCGGGATCGCGTCGAACCCACCATCGGCAGCACGCCGGGAATCTTTAGCGCGGAGGCGCCGCCAGTTCGCGCGCATCCAGGAAACCATCACCGTTGGCATCCTGCTTGTGGAAGCGCTGCACGATCACCTGCCGCTGCTGCTCGCGGCTGATCGCCCTGCCCTTGCCACCGGGCAGCTCCTCGGCCGTCAGCACACCATCACCGTTGCGGTCCATGCGGTCGAAGGCATACAGCATCCACTGCACGTACTCGGCCTCGCTGACCCTGCCGTCGCCATCGCTGTCCATCCGCTGCAGATAGCTGGCGGTGTCGTTGACCTGGGCCAGCGCCGCGCCCGGCAGCAGTGCCGCCAGCAGAAGCCCGTACCCTGCCCTCATGCGCCCACCAGGCTGTAGCCCTTCAAGCGTGCGGCGTAGGCCTGCAACGCCGCGATACCGCTTTCCTCGGCCTCGCGGCACCACGCCTGCAACTGGTGCAGGCGCTCGGCGGCGTCGTGGCCTCGGGCTTCCAGCAACGCCGCCAGCCGCGCGCGGTACTCGACCAGGGTGCGGATGCGCGGGCGCTGTGCCACCCATGCGCTGAGCTGGGCACGGCTGTCCGGCTTCAGCCAGCGACCATCGTTGACCAGTCCACGGCGCAGCCGGCGCGGCAGCAGGCGGCGCAGCTTGGCTCCGGCTTGGGCGGCTTCCTCGCGCAGGGCCGGCATGAACACATTGCGCTGGTAGTCGGTCATCGCCTGGAAGCGATGCGACAGCAGCGCCTTAAGGGTCTCGGCATCGGGCACGGCGATGTTCGGACGCACGTCCATGGCCGGTGCCACCCGCAGCACCTTGGCCAGGCGCAGCGCCTGCAGCAGGCGGATCGCACTCCAGCCGATGTCGAATTCCCAGCGCCGCATCGCGAAGCGCGCCGAGCTGGGGAAGGCATGGTGGTTGTTGTGCAGCTCCTCGCCACCGATCCAGAACCCCCACGGCGTGAGATTGGTGGAGGTATCGGCAGACTCGTAGTTGCGGTAGCCCCACCAGTGGCCCAGGCCGTTGACCACGCCGGCCGCCCAGAACGGGATCCATGCCATCTGGATCGCCCACAGGGCCACGCCGGGCAGGCCGAACAGCACGCTGTTGATCACCAGCAGCAGCACCGGGCCCAGCGTGGGGTGCGGGGTATACAGGTGGCGCTCGATCGCATCGTCCGGGGTACCGCGCCCGTACTGTTCGATGTCCGCGCGCATGCCGCGTGCCTCCCGGTACAGCTCCACGCCGTGCCAGAACACCCTGCCGATGCCGCGGGTGACCGGGCTGTGCGGGTCGTCCTCGGTCTCCACCTTGGCGTGGTGCTTGCGATGGATGGCCACCCACTCGCGGGTGATCATCGAGGTGGTCAGCCACAGCCAGAAACGGAACACGTGGGCAAGCGCCGGGTGGAAATCGACCCCGCGATGGGCCTGGCTGCGGTGCAGGTACAGGGTCACCGAGAAGATGGTGATCTGGGTGAAGACCAGCAGCACTGCCAGCATGGCCCACCACCCCAGGCCGAGCACACCACCGGTCAACAGGGACATCAGGGCATCAGGCATGACGGCTCTCCGGATCGACGCGGGGATGGCAGACATGATGGCCGCTTGCGTTGCAAACTGCATCCCTGCGGCGATGTATCGCATCGCCATCCGTGGCACCGTTCACAGTTGGGGACCTGAGTTGTCGAGCCTTGATCCACGCGCCAGCGCCATGACCGCCGCCCCGCCCGTCGCGGAGCTGCCCCCCTTGATCGAACTGGACCGCGCCACCGTGGTGCGCGGCCAGGTGAAGGTGCTGCACGGGCTCAGCCTGCGCATCGCGCAGGGCCAGCACACCGCCCTGCTCGGCCCCAACGGCTGCGGCAAATCCACCTTCATCAAGCTGATCACCCGCGAACTGTATCCACTGGCGCAGGGCGACGGCACGGTGGCGGTGAAGGTGCTGGGCCAGAACCGCTGGCAGGTGGACCGGCTGCGCTCGCAGCTGGGCATCGTCACCGGCGACCTCAGCAGCAACCTGGCCGACATGCCCGGCCTGACCGTGGAACAGGCGGTGCTGTCCGGCTTCTTCGCCAGCTACGTGGTGCCGGCCTTCCGCGAGGTGACCGCCGACATGCGTGCACGCGTCGGCGAAACGCTGACGATGACCGGTGCCCTGACGCTGCGCGAGCGCGCCTATGCCGAGCTGTCGGCCGGCGAGACCCGCCGCGTGCTGATCGCCCGCGCGCTGGTCAATCGACCGCAGGCACTGCTGCTGGACGAACCCTCCACCGGGCTGGACCTGGTCGCCCGCGAGCAGCTGGTGGCGACCATGCGGGTGCTGGCGCAGCAGGGCATCACCCTGGTGCTGGTGACCCACCACATCGAAGAGATCATTCCCGAGATCGAGCGCGTGGTGCTGCTGCGCGATGGTCGCGTACTGGCCGACGGCACCCGCGCCGAGCTGCTGCGCAACGAACCGCTGTCGGCGGTGTTCGGCGGCGCGATCACCGTATGCGAGCAGGAAGGCCGGCTGACCGCGTACGCGGGGTGATCGACATGCCACTGTAGAGCCGAGCCGATGCTCGGCTGCTCCTGATCACGACAAACAGCAGCCGGGCATCGGCTCGGCTCTACAGGATGCAATGCAGCGGGCCGGATATCCCGGCCCGCCACCGCCGTGCTCAGAACCGCAACGCCAGCGCGCGCGACTCGATCGGTGCCATCCGGCTCTGGTCCTGCAGCTGCAGGTCGCGCAGTTCGTACGGCGCACCGAAACCGGCCGGCAATGCGGCCTGGTCGAACGGCAGCACCAGCTGGCCTGCACCGGGGCCATCGAACCACGCCGCCGCATGTGCCTGCGCGACCGGCTTCAACTGGCCATCGCGGGCCGTGGCGTACAGCGTGCCGCGTGCTTCGTAGCGGCCAGCGGCGGCCACCTGCAGCGGCAGTGCCACCTGGCGGCTGGACGGGTCCGGTGCCGCCTGGCCACTGAAGCGCGCGGTCGGCCGTGCCACCGCGAAAGCCACCTTGCCGTCGCGCAGCACGCCATCGGCCTGGGCGAACACCTGCAGTTCCCACAGCCCCTGCACGCTGCCGAGATCGGCGGGGATGCGCACCTGCGCGCGCAGGCTGCCGTCGGTGGTGCGCAGCAGGCGCTGCGGCCAGCTGCGGCCATCCGGTGCGACCAGCAGGGCTTCACCGCCCAGGCCGCCACGGCGCGATGCCAGCTGCGCGGTGGTGGCGCCGTCTTCCAGCAGGCGTGCCTGCAGCTGCACGTTGCCACCAGCCAGCACCTGCGCCTGGTTGGCCTGCACTTCCAGCCGCAGCGGGCTGTTCGGCTCAAGCACCTGCACCACATAGCGGCCCTGCGCCTGCGTGCTCTGCAGCGTGTACGCACCGGCCGAACTGGTCGCGCCGGTGCGCAGCATGCTGCTGCCATCACTCACCGGCATGCCGGCATCCTGCAGCGCGCGCGCATCGACACTGCGGGCCACGCTGCTGCGGCCGGCCGGGTCGCGCACCTGCAGGGTGTTGGCCGGCAGCGCGCGGGCACCTGCGGCCGGGCTCAGCTGGATCACCGCATCGGGCGCCGTCAGCGGCAGGTCCAGGCCGCGTTGCAGCTGCGTGCCATCGACCTGCTGCCAGTAGCTGCGGCTGACCGAGGCATACGGCGTGGCCGCCTGCAGCGGTTGTGCCGGGTCCAGCGCCCAGGCAAAGGACAGCGGCGCGTGCTCGCTTTCATCGGCGGGCAGCGGCGCGGCCACCAGTGCGGCAGGCACCTGATCGCCCGCGCGGGCGGCCTGCAGCGGCTGCGCGGCCTGCGCTGCGGAAAGGGACAGCACGGCCAGCAAAGCACTGGCCAGCAGGGTGGAATGGTTCGTCATGGTCATCTCCCTCACTGGTTCAGGTCGTTGCGCAGCAGGGTGCCGAGGCCGAAGCACTCGCGCCGGCTCTGGTTGTGGCTGAGTGGTTCGGCGCCCTGGGTGCGTGCCTTGTCGGTGAACCAGGTGGTGCCGGCAGCCTTCTGGCTGCTGCACTCCAGGAAGCCATCGGAGCAGGACGACAGCCAGTTCTGGGTGAACTCCAGGCCGACATTGGCGGCGTAGCCACCGCAGTAGCTGTTGCTGTCCCACACCGCCGATTCCACATCGCTGCCGACCACCGCACGGAACGGTTTGGGCAGCGCCGGGCGACCGGCCGTGCCGTACAGGTTCTGCGCGTTGTAGGTGGCCATGCTCGCCACCTGCTGCTGGCGTACCGCGTCGTTCTTGTAGCCCAGCAGCCAGCCCAGCGACGTTTCGAAGGTATTGCCGTTGAGCACCGCATCGGCCAGCGGCGTGCCCGCCGAGGACGGAGCCAGTGCATTGACCTTGCGCACCGTGCGGATGATCTTCGGATAGCGGCTGTCGTAGGTCGGGTTGGACAGGATCCAGCGCATCACATTGCCGCCGTTGGAGTGGGTGATCACCACCAGCTGGGTGATGCCACGGCTGTCGATGAAGCCGGTCAGCTGGTTGGCCAGGCAACCGGCCGCTTCCGGTTTCCACATGTACTGGGTGAAGTCACAGTTGATGACGACGTAGTTGCTGCTGTTCGGCAGGCCCTGGCGCACGGTGTCGATGATCGCCGGCTGCCAGTAGTCCTGGGTGGCATTGGTCTGCGCGCCGGTGCCATGCACGAAGGCCACGCCGACCACGTCGGCGGCCTGCGCCGGGGCGGTTGCCAGCCCGAGGAGCAGGGCCAGGACGGTACTTCCTGTTGCGGTGCTGCGCATCGCTTCTCTCCCTCTGTCAGTGGATCCCCCCGACCCGGCTGGAACTGGACGGCCTCTCGACCCCGTTGTGTCGATGCTCGCGGCGCAGGCGCGTGAAAGTCCGTGCGCTGCGCCCGGATTCAGGAGACTGACGACACTCGATGACGTTTTTCATACTGCCCCGATGACCATGCCGGGTCTGGCCGTATGACCGATGGCCACTGCGGTGTCGCATACGGGCTGCGATCATGACGCGATGTTTTTCCTCTGGAGCCGTCCATGTCGCTGATTTCCCACACCGCCCGCCCACTGCTCGGTCTCACCGTTGTCGCGGTCCTGGCTGGCTGCGCAGCCACCGCCAGCAAGCCGACCGCCGTCGAAGCCAACATCACCACCAAGGCGGTGGGCTATCTGGACACGAGCGCGGTTCCGGCCAGCCTGGACCTGGTGCCGGCACCACCGGCGGCCGGTTCGGCCGCCCTCGCCCTGGACGAACAGGTCAGCCGTGAAGCCCGCGCGCTGCGTGGCAGCCCGCGCTTCGCCCAGGCCGGCGTCGATGCGGAACTCGGCTTCCCCGAAGGCGCCAACCACTTCTCCTGCGCCGCCGACATCGACGTCGATGCAGTGAAGACCCCGGCGCTGTACCGACTGCTGGAGCGCAGCCGGATCGACGCCAGCGCCGCCACCAAGGCGGCCAAGAACCACTACCAGCGCCCGCGCCCGTTCATGGTCAACGGTGAGCCGACCTGCTCGCCGAAGGACGAGGACGGCCTGCGCAAGAACGGTTCCTATCCGTCCGGCCACACCTCGATCGGCTGGGCCTGGGCCCTGATCCTGTCGGAGATCGCGCCGGACCGCGCCGATGCCATCCAGGCCCGCGGCCGCAACTACGGCGAGAGCCGCCTGGTGTGCAACGTGCACTGGCAGAGCGACATCCTCGAAGGCCGCTTCATGGGCGCGGCCGCCGTGGCCCGCCTGCATGACAACGCTGCCTTCAACAAGGACCTGCTGGCCGCACGCAAGGAGATCGAGGCGGCGCGCAAGGCCGGTCGGCACTCCAGCCGCGACTGCGCCACCGAGAATGCGGTGCTGAAGGTGCGCCCGCAGAGCGCGCTGTAGGCCACGCCTCTGTAGAGCCGAGCCATGCTCGGCTCAGAGCAGCCGAGCGCAGGCTCGGCTCTACACGAAGCAGGAAACCAGAAGGGCCGGCATTGCGCCGGCCCTTCTGCATTGCATCAACGCAGCCACCGCATCAGAACTTCGCGGTGAACTCCACGCCCCAGGTACGCGGCTCGTTGAGGAAGCCGGTCAGGTTGTTGAAGTCGATCGCGCCGACCACGCGGGTCTGGTTGGTCAGGTTGCGACCGAACACCGCCACGTCGTACTGGCCGTAATCCCAGTTGTAGCCCAGGCGCAGGCCGCCTTCCAGCGAACTACGGCCGCGGAATTCCGGCGACTCGTAGATGAAGAAGTTCACCGCACTGCGGTAGGCCCAGTCGGTGTAGGCGTACAGCTCGCTGCCATCGCTGAGCGGGAAGCCCACGCGCAGGGTCGCGTTGTGGATCCACTTCGGCGCCTGCGGCAGCGGGTTGCCGTTCACCAGCGCATAGGTCTGGCCGTTGATCACCGTGGTCGGGTCGGTGATGGTGCAGCCACCGCCGCAGATCGCCACCGCCAGGTTCTTGTCCTTGATCTCGGTGTCGTTGTAGCTGCTGCCGAAGGTCAGCAGGACGTTGTCGGCCAGGTAGGCCTCCAGGTCCAGCTCGACGCCCTGGCCGATGGTCTTGTCGGCGTTGAGCAGGGTGGCGGTGTTGTTGCTGCCGCCCACCGCGATCAGCTGCTGGCCATCGACGTTGTAGCGGAACACGCTCAGGCCCAGGCGCGCGCGGCGCTCGAACAGGTCGGCCTTGATGCCGGCCTCGTACGAGATCACCTTCTCCGAATCGGCCTGCGACAGGCCTGGCGCGAAGGCCAGGCGGCCCTGGATCGACGGCGCGCGGAAGCCCTTGGCCACGCGGGCATAGGCGTTGATGTCGTCGGTCAGCTTGTAGACGCCGCTGAGGTCCCAGCTGACGTCGTTGACGTCGGTGTTGGCCAGGTACGGGCCACTGACCGGGGTGCCGAACGGAACGGCCTGCAGCACGCTGGCGCTGAAGTCCTTCTTGTCCTGGGTGTAGCGCACGCCGGCACGCAGCTTGAAGCGGTCGGTGACATCGAAGTCACCCGAGGCGAACACCGCCCAGGCCTTGTTGCGCTGGTTCTGCACCACGTGGCCGGTCTGCGGATTGCCCGGGGCCAGCGAGTCGTAGTTGAAGTTGTTGATGGTCACGTCTTCATCGAAGTAGAAGACGCCGGCCTGCCAGTCGAAGCGGCCCCACTCGTTGGACTCGATGCGGACTTCCTGCGTCCACTGGCGGTGATGCGGCAGGCCGTCAGCCGACTCCGACGAGAACGGAATCAGGCCGGGGCCGTAGTTGCCGGCGCCAAGGAACGCCGCGCCGTAGCCACCGTCGATGTCACCGCGGTTGAGCGATTCGGCGGTTTCGTAGCCGGTGATCGAGTGCAGCGTCACCGAGCCGAGGTTCCACTGCAGGCGCGCGCTGCCACCCCAGGTCTTCAGGTCGGAGAAGTTGACGCCGTCGTTGGCCACCTTGTCGCGGTCGAAGTTCTCGACCAGCGAGTTGCCACCCTTCTCGATGATGTTGGCGCGGAACAGGCGGGCGGTGCCATTGAGCTTGCGCTTGTGCAGGTTGAACAGCGCTTCGAAGTCATCGCCTTCGTACAGGAACTGCACGCGGCCGGCGGCTTCGTCATAGCCTTCGAAGCCACTGTTGGGAGCGCCGACGCGGGTGTTGTCGACCCAGTCATCGCGGCGCTGGTAGATCGCCGAGACGCGTGCCGACCAGCGATCGGTCAGCGGGCCGCCGTAGGCGCCCTGTACGTTCCAGCTGTTGTAGCTGCCGTAGCCGACGCGGATGTAGCCATCGGCATCCTGCGACGGACGCGCCGAATCGAACTTGACCACGCCGGCCGGGGTGTTGCGGCCGAACAGCGTGCCCTGCGGACCACGCAGCACTTCCACGTTGGCCAGGTCGAACAGCGGGAAGCCCTTCAGCAGCGGGCTTTCCTGCACCACGTCGTCGTACACCAGCGACACCGGCTGCGACGCATTGAGGTCGAAGTCGGTGTTGCCCAGGCCGCGGATGTAGAAGCGCGGGAAGGCACGGCCGTAGGACGACTCGATGTTGAGGCTGGGCACGCGTGCGGCCAGGAAACGGATGTCATCGCCGGCCGAACCGAGCACATCCAGCTTCTCGCCCTGGATCGCGGAGAGCGCGACCGGCACGTCCTTGGCGTTCTCGACACGGCGCTGCGCGGTCACCTGCAGGGCGTCGAGGGCAACCGGATCCTTGGCAGCGGGGGTTTCCTGGGCGGCTGCTACCAGCGGCAGCAGGGCGGAAAGAGCGGCAACGAGGGGGCGCGCGACCGGAAATCGGCCACGGGAAGTGCGGGTCGGGGACATGGCGGTAGGCTGTGTTTGGAGGGGTGGTAAAACGGCGCTACCAGATAATTGTTGCAATACAGCACCTACGCCGCAAATGCCCGCCGTTCATGGCCCCGTCGCCGGCACCCCCGGGCGCTCGCTAGACTCGGGGTTTCCACGCGACGGACCCGCCGCCATGACCCAGTGGTACTTCCATGCCTCCGCCCAGGCCGAGCGCATCGGCCCGCTTGATGACGGGGCCGCACGCCGCTACGCGCAGGCCAATCCACGCGCCCTGGCATGGTGCCAGGGCATGAGCGGGTGGACGCCGATCGCCGAGGTGGCCGAGCTGCAGGCTCCGGCCCCGGGCATGCCCAACACACCGCCGCCGGTCCCGGTCGCCGCCGGCGCCAGCGGCCGCGCCGACGACATCGAGTTCCGCATCGTCGGCCATGAAATGCAGTTCGTGGAGCTCGAGCTCGACCCCGGCGAGAGCGCCATTGCCGAGGCCGGCGCCTTGATGTTCAAGGACGCCACGGTACAGATGGACACGGTGTTTGGCGCTGCCAACGGTGACCAGGGCGGCTTCATGGGCAAGGTGATGGCCGCCGGCCGCCGTGTGCTGACCGGCGAGAGCCTGTTCGCCACCGTCTACACCCAGAGCGGGCATGGCAAGGGCAAGGTCGCCTTCGCCGCGCCCTACCCCGGCACGGTGCTGGCGATGAAACTGGACCAGCACGGCGGCCGCCTGATCTGCCAGAAGGACAGCTTCCTGGCCGGCGCGCGCGGCGTGCAGATCGGCGTGCAGTTCCAGCGCAGGATCATGACCGGCCTGTTCGGCGGCGAGGGCTTCATCATGCAGAAGCTGGAAGGCGACGGCTGGGTGTTCATCCACGCCGGTGGCTGCGTGATCGAGCGCGAGCTGGCCGCCGGCGAGCGCCTGGACGTGGATACCGGCTGCGTGGTGGCCTACCACTCCAGCGTGGACATGGACGTGCGCCGGGTGGCCGGCATCAAGAGCATGCTGTTCGGCGGCGAAGGCGTGTTCCTGGCCACGCTGACCGGCCCCGGCAAGGTCTGGCTGCAGTCGCTGCCGTTCTCGCGCCTGGCCGGCCGCATGTGGATGGCCGCACCGCAGGGCGGCGGCCAGAGCCGCGGCGAAGGCTCGGTGCTGGGCGGCCTGGGCCGGATGCTGGATGGTGACAACCGGTTCTGACCCACTCATTTGGTAGGTGCCAACCTTGGTTGGCACATTCCTTCAGCGCGCGACCAGGCATTTGTGCGGACCAAGGTCCGCACCCACCAGAAGCGATTCACGTTTTTTTTGCTGAATAGGGAGTTCCCCCCACCCTGCCCGCCCCGCCACGGCTTCGGTATGCTGGCGCCCTTTCCTGAATCCAGCGCCGCGAGCGCACTGCCGATGAGCCTGTTCCGCCCCCGCATGCTGCTGTCCGTCGCCCTGATCGGCCTGCTGGCCGGCTGCGGTGGCGACCCGGTCCGCCCCACGCCGCCGCCGGCGCCGACCGTGGTGCCGCAGGCCAAGCCGATCAGGATCGGCATCGCCCTCGGTGGCGGCGCGGCCAAGGGCTTCGCGCACATCGGCGTGATCAAGATGCTGGAAGCCAACGGCTTCGAGCCGGCCGTGGTCTCCGGCACCAGCGCCGGCAGCGTGGTCGGTGCGCTGTATGCCAGCGGCATGGACGCCTTCCAGATGCAGAGCAAGGCAGTCGCGCTGGACGAAGCCAGCATCCGCGACGTGCGCCTGTTCTCCGGTGGCCTGGTGCAGGGCCAGAAGCTGCAGGACTACGTCAACGAGCAGGTCGCCAACCGTCCCGCCGAGCGCCTGAAGAAACCGTTCGCCGCCGTTGCCACCCAGCTGGAAACGGGCGAGCGCGCGATCTTCGTGCGCGGCAACGTCGGCCAGGCGGTGCGCGCGTCGAGCAGCATCCCCGGTGTGTTCGAGCCGGTGAAGATCGGCGGCCGCAATTACATCGACGGCGGCGTGGTCAGCCCGGTGCCGGTGGATGCCGCGCGCCAGCTCGGCGCCGACTTCGTGATCGCCGTGGACATCTCCAGCAAGGCCAGCGGCAAGGCACCGACGGACATGCTGGGCATCGTCAACCAGTCCATCTCGATCATGGGCCAGCGCCTGGGCGAGCAGGAGCTGGCGCGCGCCGACATCGTCATCCGTCCGAAGGTACTGGACATCGGCGCCGCCGATTTCAGCCAGCGCGGCACCGCGATCCTGGAAGGCGAGAAGGCCGCAATGGCGGCCATGCCGCAGATCCGCGCGAAGATCCAGCAGTTGCAGCGCGCGCGCGCCGCCGCGGCGGCACCCGCGCCGGTGGCCGCACCAAAGTGCGAGGAAGCCTCGCGCCTGGGCAAGCTGATGGGCCGCAAGGACAAGTGCTGATCCATTGATGCCAGGCCACCGGGCACGCCTGGTGGCTGCTCAGGGCTCCAGCTGCGACAACGGCAACGCCTGGAAACCCTTCACCGTGCGCAGCACGAAGCTGGAATTGGCATCGGCCACGCCGCCGGCGTTGAGCAGCCGGTCCAGCAGGAAGTGCGAGAAGTGCTCCAGGTCGCGCACGTAGACGTGCAGCAGGTAGTCCATGTCGCCGGTCAGCGCATGGCAGGCCACCACTTCATCCCAGCCCTGCACGCTGTCCACGAAGTGGCCAATGGCGGCCTGGTCATGCTTTTCCAGCTGCACGCGCACGAAGGCCTGCAGGCCCAGGCGCAGCTGGCGCGGTTCCAGCCGCGCGCCATAGCCGACGATCACGCCCTCGCTTTCCAGCCGCTGCAGGCGGCGCAGGCAGGCCGAGGGCGAGAGGTTCACCCGTGTCGCCAGCTCGGCGTTGGTGGCGCGCCCATCCCGCTGGATTTCAGCCAGTAGACGTATATCCGTGCGATCGAACTGGACTTCTCCGGCCATTGTTGCCCCGCAACATGGTGAGTACGCAAGGATATTGCGCCAACAAGGCCAATCGACGCAACTTTTGCAACCCTGTTGCGCGCGCCCTGCCCTAGCATCGTGGGTATCCCGTCAAGGAGTGCCCCATGGACCTCGCCCAGCCCCGCCGCGTCGAACACCAGCAGACCGACAAGGGCTACGTGCCGGTGTATACCACCGCGCTCGTCGAGCAGCCGTGGGACACCTACAGCGCCGACGACCACGCCACCTGGAGCACGCTGTACCAGCGCCAGCGCGAACTGCTGGTCGGCCGCGCCTGCCAGGAGTTCCTGGACGCGCAGGACGAGATGGGCATGAGCGCACACATGATTCCGCGCTTCGACCAGCTCAACGAAGTACTGGGCGCCGCCACCGGCTGGACCCTGGTCGGCGTTGAAGGCCTGCTGCCGGAACTGGATTTCTTCGACCACCTGGCCAACCGCCGTTTCCCGGTGACCTGGTGGATCCGTCGCCCGGACCAGATCGACTACATCGCCGAACCGGACCTGTTCCACGATCTGTTTGGCCACGTGCCGCTGCTGATGAACCCGGTGTTCGCCGACTACATGGAGGCGTACGGCCGTGGCGGCGTCAAGGCCCACGCGATCGGCCCGGATGCACTGCAGAACCTGACCCGCCTGTACTGGTACACGGTGGAATTCGGCCTGATCGATACGCCCGACGGCCTGCGCATCTACGGCGCCGGCATCGTGTCGTCGAAGGGCGAGTCGCTGTACTCGCTGGAATCGCCCGCGCCCAACCGCATCGGTTTCGACCTGCAGCGGATCATGCGCACCAAGTACCGCATCGACACCTTCCAGAAGACCTACTTCGTCATAGACAGCTTCGAACAGCTGATGCAGGCGACGTCGCCGGACTTCACCCCGATCTACGCGGCACTGGCCGACCAGGCGCATCTGCCGGCCGGCGAGGTGCAGGACGACGACCGCGTGTTCCAGAAGGGCACGGGTGAAGGCTGGGCCGACGGCGGCGACGTGTAAGCGCGTAACGCACACCGCTTCGCAGTGGAAACGGCGCACCCTGGTGCGCCGTTTTCGTTGTTGCCTGCACCGTTCTGTCGCGACGGCGCAGGCGAGGGCAGGACACTCAGCCGTCCACGGCCCGGCAGGAACCGCGCACCATCAGTTGCGGATGCACGCTGGCCGCAGCCGGCGCCTCCGGTACGTCGGTCTGCACCAGCATCGCGGCAGCCATGCGGCCGATGTCGGAGACGTGGCGGCGTACCGACGTCAGCGGCGGCCACAGCCGCGACGCCAGCGGGCTGTCGTCGTAGCTGACGATCGACAACTGCTGCGGCACCGCGATGCCCGCACGCAATGCCACCTGGTAGACGCCCGCGGCGATTTCGTCGTTGCCGGTGAAGATCGCACTGGGGCGTTGTCCGCCCATCAGCAGGCGTTCGGCGGCATGCACGCCGGACTCGAAGGTGTCGCCCGCTTCCAGCACGCGCTCGCCCGGCAGGGTCACGCCGACCTGGGCCAGCCGATCAAGGAAGCCGTGGGTCCGCTCGCGGGCAGCGCGCCGGTCACCGGGACCGGCAATCACCGCGATGTCGCGGTGGCCGAGCGAGAGCAGGTAGCCCGCAGCCGCCGCCGCACCATCGCGATCGTGGGTGACCACCGCCTGCACGTCTTCTTCCGACGCATGCGCGTTGATGCGGATGTGGCGGCAGTCGATCGCGTCGAGCATCTGCGCCAGCGCCATCGATTCGGAGGCGCGCGGGCCGAGGATCACGCCATGCAGTTTCTGCTGCTGCACGAAACGGCGCACGCCGTCCGCACAGTCCGGATCCTGGCTGTTGCACGGGTGCACCACCAGCTCATAGCCGGTGCCGCGCAGCGCTTCCAGCGCGCCGTGCTGCAGGTCGACAATGCATTGGGCGCCGGGGTCGTCATACACCAGGCCGATCAGGAAGGAGCGGCGGAACGCGAGTCCGCGCGCCAGCGGGTCGGGCACGTAACCGACCTCGCGCATCAACGCCTCGACCTTGTCGCGGGTGTCTTTGCGCACCAGCGGCGAGTTGTTGATGATTCTTGAAACCGTTTTCTTGGAAACTCCCGACAGTCGTGCGATGTCGTTGATCGTGGCAGCCTTGCCTTTCGATGCCGGCAACGCGGCATCGCTCATATTTCGCACTGACATGTATAGAACCAGGTAAGTCGGAGAATTCTAGCCTTGCACCCGTCGGATGCGAAGTTGCGGAACGTCGCAGCGGATCTGAATCGCGTCGTGTTCGACACGTTTTGCTGCGCGAGGTTCCCTTGTGATTGCTCTAGTGCCTCTGCATCTGAACCGTTCTTCTGCGCGTGTTCACCCTGAATGCGGACGCGACGCGCGCGAACGCCAACATTCCCTTAACCATGCTCCGCTACAGTCAGGTGCATGGACCTGCAGACCTCTCCGTTTCCGCCGTTCCGTGGCCGCGACCGGTTGATCGCTGCGGTCGACGCGGCGGTGACCGCCGGTGATGCCGGGCGCATCACCGCCGACCTGCAGCTGGCGCTGCAGGAAGCCATAACCGACAGCCGCATCGAATTGCCCGAATGCGTGCATCGGCCGGTCAGTGATCATTACGCGCGACGTCCGCTGTACCACAGCCGCGAACACGGCTACAGCGTGATCGCCATGAGCTGGGGCCCAGGGCAGGGCACGCCGCTGCACGACCACGATGCCATGTGGTGTGTGGAGGGAGTGTGGTTGGGCGAACTGGAGATCACCCGTTACGAGCTGCTGGAGCGCGCCGGCGAGCGCTGGCGTTTCCACCGCCACGCCACGCTGCGCGGAGGCTGCGGCAGTGCCGGCAGCCTGATCCCGCCGCACGAGTACCACACCCTGCGCAACGCCAGCGACGACGCATTGGCGATTTCTGTGCACGTGTACGAGTCGCAGATGGAGCGCTCGGCGGTGTTCGACCCGCTCGGTGGCGACTGGTACCAGCGCCGCATCCAGGCGCTGCAGGCCGACCCGGCCTGACCGGGGCAGGGCGGGGCGACGCTGCCAGCACCTTCGTGAGCCACGTGGCATCATGCGCCGCTGCGCTGCCGTACCCGGCGGCGATCCGCGATGCCCCGTCGGGCAAGGAGCAAGACCATGTCCAGCGCTGATCCGCGCCTGCGCGCGCTGTTGAAGCTGGCACCGGTGATCCCGGTGTACACCCCCGAAGATGTGAATGAAGCGGTCGACGTCGCCCAGGCACTGTTCCGCGGCGGCCTGCCGGTAATCGAGGTGACGCTGCGCACGCCGCAGGCGCTGGATGCGATCAAGGCGATGGTCGAGGCCGTGCCGGACGCGGTGATCGGTGCCGGCACCGTACTCGACGCCGCGCAGATGCAGGCAGCGAAGCAGGCCGGCGCGCGATTCGCGGTGTCCCCCGGTGCCACGCCGGCGCTGTATGCGGCCGCGCGTGATGCCGACCTGCCATACCTGCCCGGTGCCGCCACCGCCTCGGACCTGATCCTGGGCCTGGAGCATGGCCAGGACACCTTCAAGTTCTTCCCGGCGGTGCAGGCCGGCGGCGCTGCACTGCTGGCGGCCTGGCACGGTCCGTTCGCCGATGTGCGCTTCTGCCCGACCGGCGGCATCAGTGCGCAGACCGCGCCGCAGTTCCTGCATCTGCCCAACGTGCTGTGCGTCGGCGGTTCGTGGCTGACCACCCCGGCACTGCTGCAGACCCGCGACTGGGAGGCGATCGAACGCCTGGCCCGCGAGGCGTCCGTGCTGGCCAGCTGAACCTGCTCCGCGAATCTTCAAAGGTTTGATCGTGATCAAAGCGCCGGCCTCGTGCCGGCGTCATTCTGTGGGCAAGCGCACTACGGAGATCCGAACATGAATTCGACCATGAAGGCCGCTGTCGTGCGTGAGTTCGGCAAGCCACTGGTGATCGAGGAAGTCTCGGTACCACGCCCGGGGGCGGGCGAGGTACTGGTCAGGATCGAGGCCTGTGGCGTCTGCCACACCGACCTGCACGCCGCCGAGGGCGACTGGCCGGTGAAACCGAACCCGCCGTTCATCCCCGGCCACGAGGGCGTGGGGCACGTCGTGGCCGTGGGAGGCGGGGTAGGGCACGTCAAGGAAGGCGACAGGGTCGGCATCCCCTGGTTGTACTCGGCGTGTGGCCATTGCGAACACTGCCTGGGTGGCTGGGAAACGCTGTGCGAGACACAGCGCAATACCGGTTACTCGGTCAACGGCGGCTTCGCCGAGTACGCACTGGCCGATGCCAACTATGTCGGCCTGCTTCCGAAGGACGTGGGCTTCGTCGAGATCGCACCGGTGCTGTGCGCCGGCGTGACCGTCTACAAGGGCCTGAAGGTCACCGACACCAAGCCCGGCGACTGGGTGGCGATTTCCGGCATCGGTGGCCTGGGCCACATGGCGGTGCAGTACGCCCGTGCGATGGGCCTGAACGTGGCTGCGGTGGACGTGGACGACAACAAGCTGGCATTGGCCCGGCAGCTCGGCGCGCAGATCACCGTGAACGCGCGTACCACCGATCCGGCCGCCTTCCTCAGGAAGGAGATCGGCGGCGCGCACGGCGCCCTGGTCACGGCGGTCTCACCGAAGGCGTTCGAGCAGGCGCTGGGCATGGTCCGCCGTGGCGGCACCGTCTCGCTCAACGGCCTGCCGCCCGGCAATTTCCCGCTGGACATCTTCGGCATGGTGCTCAACGGCATCACCGTGCGCGGCTCGATCGTCGGCACCCGGCTGGACCTGCAGGAGTCGCTGCAGTTCGCCGCCGAAGGCAAGGTCGCGGCCACGGTCAGCACCGACCGCCTGGAGAACATCAACGACGTGTTCGCGCGCATGCACGCGGGCACCATTGAGGGCCGCGTGGTACTCGACTTCGCTGCCTGACCGCCCGTGCATGGCCGCCGTCGCTCCGTCCCCCTCTCCCACGGACGCGGCGGCCATGCCGATTCATCGGTAGTGCCGGCCGCTGGCCGGCAACGCGGGCACTCTGTGGCCGCCGTACAATGCGCGCATGCCCGGCCTGCTCAAGACCCTGTTCCTGTCCATCGTCGCCCTGATCGGCGGCGTCCTGTCGCTTGCGCTGGTCAGCAGCGTCGCCAGCTGGCTGCCCCCGTTGCTGGGCCTGTCGCCGGACAACAACAGCGTGCAGCTGGGCTGGGACCTCACCTTCAGCGTTCTTGGTGGCATCGCGGGCGTTTCCTTTGCCACCTATTACGCCCCCTGCTGGCCGCGTTCGCATGGCTTCTCGATCTGGTCGCTGATCGCGCTGGGCTGTGGCTACGCGATGTGGACGGCCGGTGCGGATTTCCCGTTCTGGTTCGTCATTGCGCTGCTGGCATCGCTGCCGCTGCAACTGCTGGCCGGTTGG
This sequence comes from Stenotrophomonas sp. YJH_SMC_123, assembly GCF_059368215.1. NCBI lineage: Bacteria > Pseudomonadati > Pseudomonadota > Gammaproteobacteria > Lysobacterales > Lysobacteraceae > Stenotrophomonas > Stenotrophomonas sp. YJH_SMC_123. Next base: position 119,062 of record NZ_JCAFRM010000005.1, on the reverse strand, counting down.
TGGTTCGGCCGCCGCGCCTCGCGCGACGCAGGGTAACGCCGCCTTTGTAGAGCCGAGCCCATGCTCGGCTTTCATGCACATCGACACAGGCAGCCGAGCTTGGGCTCGGCTCTACAGGTCCATGCGCGGCAGCGTCTGCTCCAACTGCGCGATGCCCTGCCATGGGTCACTCTTCAGGCGTTGCGCCCTCGCCAGCGCCTTGCCCATGGGAAAGGCGTCGGCAGCACTGATACGCGCCAGTTCCTCCCAGCGCAGCGGCACTGCCACACCGGCGGAATCGCGCGCGCGCAGCGACCACGAGCACACGCTGGTGGCCCCTCGGGTGTTGCGCAACCAGTCGATGAAGATGACGCCACTGCGCTTGGCCTTGCTCATCGTCGCCACATAGCGATCAGGTTGCTCCTTTGCCATTGCCTGCGCAAAGGCCTCGCAGAACGCCTTCGCCTCGTCCCAGCCAGCCTTGGGCTGCAGCGGTACCACCACATGCAGCCCCTTGCCGCCAGACAGCCGCACGAAGCTCTCCAGGCCCACCTGCTGCAGGCGGTCACGCACATCGCGTGCACCCGATTTCACCTGTGCCCAGCTGACGCCGTTGCCAGGATCGAGATCGAATACCAGTCGATCCGGATGCTCGGTGTCTGCTACGGTCGCACCCCACGGATGCAGCTCCAGCGTGTTCATCTGCACCAGCTGCAGCAGGCCCCGTGCGTCGTCGATATAGACGTAGTCCTCGCGGCCGCTCTTCTGCTGCAGGGGCACCGCGTGCACCGCGTCGCCCAGGCCGGGGCCATGATGCTTCTGGAAGAAACAGGCCTTGCCCACCCCATCGGGGCAGCGCAGCAATGACAGCGGCCGTCCGGCAATTTCGGGCAGGATCCAGCGCGCCATGCGCCGGTAATAGTCGGCCACGTCGCCTTTGCCCAGTCCCTGACCGGGAAACACCACCCGCTCCGGATGCGTGATCTGGACCTCACCCCCGGCTTCAGCAACTGCTGTTGCGTTGCTCATTCCCAGGTCCTCCTTCTGCTTGTCGCTGCGCAGCCGCTTGAAACTGGCCTGGCGCAGCAGGCCTTCCTTGCCCCAGCCACGGAACGCCACTTCCGCCACCGTCACCGGCTTCACCCAGCGCACGCTGGCGGCGCGGAACGGCACATGCGCCGGAAGCTGCAGCACGGGCGTCTTTACTGCCAGTGGCTGCAATGCCTTGAGCAGCGCGCGCAGGTTCTCGTCGTCGAAGCCGGTACCGACGCGGCCCACATAGCGCAGACCCTCCTTGTCCGGCGTTGCCAGCAACAATGATCCGAAACCCACCCGCGAGCCCCTGGGGGCCGTGTAGCCGACAATCACGAACTCGTCGGTGTCTTCGTGCTTCACCTTCACCCAGCTGCGTGCGCGGGTGTTCACGTACGGCGCGTCCACCTGCTTGCTGACGATGCCTTCGAATCCCGCCTGGCCACTGGCATCGAACACCTGCGGGCCCTGGTCGATCACATGTTCGCTGAAGGCCAGGATGCCGGGCACCGGTCCGATGAGATCCTTCAGCAGCGCTTTGCGTTCCAGCAATGGCGCACGACTGATGTCCGCGTTGGCCACACCCGGAAGATCGAACACGATGTAGCGCAGCGGTTGCTTCGAGCTTCCATCGATCACGCGCTGCAACGCTGCGAAATCGCTGCGCCCTTCCTTGTCCAGCACCACCAGCTCACCGTCCAGGCGCGCATCGCGCACCGGCAGCGCCTGCACGGCCTGCACGACCTCGGGGAAGTCATCGGTCCAATCCAGGCCATTGCGGGAGCGGAGCTTCACCTCGCCGTCGTGCAGATCGGCCAGCAGGCGATAGCCGTCCCACTTGATCTCGTGCAGCCAACGCGCGCCGTCCGGCGCGCTGTCGCGATGATCGGTCAATTGCGGTTTGAACCCATGCGGGTAGGGCGTGTCACGTGCGCCGTCCAGTTTCAGCGCGCGCGCATGCCAGCGTGCATCGGCCTTGCGGGTAGCCGTGCGTGCGGCGGGCACAGCACGCCCTGCCTTCCCCCCAGTGCGCTTCATCACGGTGGATGCGCGCTTGGGCACGTGCGCGTCCAGCAGATCGTCTGCTTCGGCATCGCGCGCCTGCTCGTCGTCGCGCTTGATCAGCAGCCACGGCACCTGGCGTCCCTTCATTGCCGTGCGCACCAGCTTCCAGCCACCGGCCAGGCGTTGTCCATGCAGTACGAAGTCGATCTTTCCAGCTGCCAGCGCCTGCAGTGGATCGCCTTCGCAGGCCCAGGTGCCCTGATCGAACACCTCCACGTGCCCCGCGCCGTAGTGGCCTTCGGGAATGTCGCCCTCGAAGCCAGCGTAGGACAACGGGTGATCTTCCACTTCCACGGCCAGCCGCTTCTCGCCGACGCGAAGCGAAGGACCTTTCGGCACCGCCCAGCTCTTCAGCACGCCGTCCATCTCAAGGCGGAAGTCATAGTGGCGCGAACTGGCATGATGCAGCTGGATGACGAAGGTTGGCCGCCGCTGCGGATCACCGCGTGCGGGTGTGTCGTCAGGCTCCGGCGTCTGCCCTGTGCCTCCGCCAAGCCGGCGCTTGCGCCGGTACTGGTGCAGCGACATGGTTCAACCTGCCTTGCGCCGTGGTGCGGCCTTCTTCGCAGCCTTCTTCGTTGTCTTCTTTGCGGCCTTCTTCACCGTCGACTTTGCGGCTGCCTTGCGCGTTGCGGCCTTCTTCGCCGGCGTGCGCTTGTTCGCATCCAGGCTCTTCTGCAGCAACGCCATGAAGTCGACAACGTTCGTTGTCGCATCCTCGTGTGGTGCGGGCTCATCTTCCACCCGCGTGGTGCCGCCCTTGGACTTGATGCGCTTGTTCAGCACCTGCTGCAGGCGCTCGCGGAATTCATCGTGGTAGTGCGATGGGTCCCAATCGCCGGACATCGACTCGATCAACTGCTCGGCCATCGCCGTTTCCTTGCTGGTGATGCGGTAGTCGGACAGCTTGCCGGCAGGCAGCTTGTAGTCCTCGGGATCCACCAGTTCCTGCGGATAGCGCAGGATCATCAGCACCAGCGCGTCCGCATGCGGCATCACCGCACACAGGTACTCGCGCGTGCGCACCACCACCCGGGCAATGCCTACCTTGCCGGTACTGCGCAGCGTTTCGCGCAGGAGCACGTAGCCCTTTTCGGCCTTCTTGCCGGGCACCAGCAGGTACGGCTTCTCGTAGTAGCGCGGGTCGATCTGCGCTGCGTCCACGAAGGATTCCACCTCCACCGCTTCGTGGCTTTCCGGCGCCGCCGATCGGATGTCGCCTTCCTCCAGCACGACATAACTGCCCTTGTCGTACTCATAGGCTTTGACGATGTCCTTCCAGGGCACTTCCTCGCCGGTGTCGGCGTTGACCCTTTCGAAACGGATCGGCTTGCGATCGCGCGAGTCGAGCATGCGGAACTGCAGGTCAACCTTGCGTTCGCCGGACATCAGCGACACCGGCACATTGAGCAGTCCGAAGGACAGCGTACCGGTCCAGATCGGGCGGGCCATGGACGCACCTTTGATGGGGCAGGGCACCCAGCTTCGGATGGGCGGTGTAAACCACCCGTGTCGATACCGTGCACGTGGGTTCCACGCAGGTGCGGTAGTGCCGGCCGCCGGCCGGCAGAGCTCGCGGCCTCAAGTGTCCTGGGGTTGCCGGCCAGCGGCCGGCACTACTGCAGCAACGGCCTCACCGCCGCCGGCGGAATATGGTCCAGCGCGCGCCAGGCGTCCTCCACCACCGGCCGCGCCTGCGACCAGCCCAGCCGCGACTGCCCGCGCATCTGTTCCCAGTGCTCGGCCAATTCCTCGCAGGTATCGGCAGCGTCGCCGCGCGGCCAGTCGGCAGCATGGGTTGTCAACGCGAAGGCATAGACCGGGCACAGGTCACGCCAGTTGCGATGACTTTGCCCGCGACGTTCCTCGTAGTCACTGAGCATGTACTGCAGATAGTCCTGGGCCACCGCCTGCGGATCCTCATGGCGGCGCGTGCGGCGCTGCGCGGTACGTTGGCCGAGCGGATCGAGCAGGGCGTTGAACACGGACGGTGCGGGTCGTTCAAGACGGGGCATGGCCGGCTCCTGCAGCGGGGGCGGGTGGGCAGGAATACGCGCGGTGCCGTTACCAGCGGGTGAGCGAGATGTTCATGACGCCAGGTTCGCGGCGGCTTTACCTGCGTCGCGGTGTAGTGGGAACCCCAAGCGCAGGTAGCCAGACCATGAGCCGAGAGACCTCCCGCGACCCGCTGCGCGCAAACCACCCGCCCATGCCGGGCGAGCAGCGCGGCAAACGCGATGCCGACAACGCCGACTACCGCGGCACCGGCGCACCGTTCTTCGATGCCGAGCACGGGAGCGACCATCTGCCGGTGAAGCACGAGGCTGAACAGGCGGCGCAGGACCGCAAGGATGGCGGTGACCGCCATCGCGGTGGCCAGGAAAGCCCGCTCAAGCGCCGCGAACGCAAGCAGCGCGCCAGCGACAACCAGGACGAAGCGCTGGAGGAGACCTTCCCGGCCAGCGACCCGACATCGCCGTTCGTGCCAGCCAAGGCCCCCGACTGACGGGTAGTGCCGGCCGCTGGCCGGCAACCTCCTGACGTCCTGCACGGCGCGATGCCGGCCAGCGGCCGGCACTACCCCTTCAACGCCACGACCATTGCAGGCCGACGTTGGCCCGCCGTGCCGGTCCCGGTTCGTAGAAGCGCCCGTTGCCATCGTTGACGATCACCGAGCCTATGTAGGCCTGGTCCAGCACGTTCTCCATCCGGGCGAAGGCGCGCAGCTCGCCACCCGGCAGGGCCCAGCGACGGCCGCCTTCCAGATGCAGCAGGGCGAAGCCGGGCGCGCGTTCGGTCGCCACGTCGTTGACTACGGTATCACTGCTGGCGGAGGCCTCCAGCGCCCAATGCCACTGGCCGGGCGACCATTGCAGCCGGGCAAAGGCCTGCTGGCGCGGTACCCCGGGCAGGCGGCTGCCGGCGGCAACCAGGGTGTTGGAGGTGAGGTACGGCGAACGCGCCTGCGCCTGCAGCCAGGTCCACGCCAGCTGCAGCTCCAGCTGCTCGGCCAGCGGCTGGCGATACTGCAGTTCCACACCCTGGCGGCGGGTGCGGCCGATGTTGCGATACGTGCTGCGACCGCCGATATTGCTGGCAACTGCCAGCTCATCGTCGGTATCTGCACGGAACAGGCTGACATCGAACTGGGTTCCATCCTGTGCGTGCCACTTGCTGCCTAGCTCCAGGCTGCGGCTGCGGGCGGCCGCCAGATCCAGCGCCAGACCCGCCTGACCATCGGCGCGATACCCCAGCTCGTTGAAGGTGGGGGTCTCGAATCCACGCCCCACGGCGGCATGCAGGCGCCACTGCGGGCTGGCCTCGAAGCTGACGCCTGCCACCGGCGTGGTCGCCTGGTAGCGCCGGTGGCCACTGTCATCCGGGTTGCGGGTGGTGATGTAGCGATCGTCCGAGTCGAAACGCACCGCGCTGTGGCGCACCCCGGCCAGCAGCGACCAGCGCGGACTCCATTGCCACCAGGCTTGGGCGAACTGGTCCACGTTCTGCACGGTATCGATCTGGTCACGGCGCAGGCGCCCGCGCACCCCGAGGGCGCTGCTCACGAAGTTCTCGTAGCCGGTGCGGTGCTGGCGCTGGCGGTCGGCGCTGAGCCCGGCCACCAGGTCCAGCGGCCGGCCGGCCAGATCGCCGTGCCAGCCCCAGCGCGCGTCCAGCCCGCCATACCCGCCCTGCAGATCGATCACGCCGCCGGCATGCAGCGGGCTGTTGGTCTGGGGTGCCGGCGGAATCGGCAGGTATTGGGTCACCGTGCGTTGGCCGGCATAGCCCATCAATTGCCAGCGCTGTGCCCCGGTCTCCCGGGTCCAGCGCAGGCCAGCCTGCTGCTGGCGCACCGATTTGCGGGTGTTGTACTGGTGCGCGACTGCCGTGGCCTGGCGCGGATCAGCCGCCACCTGGGCACGGCTCAGGCCCAGCGGATCCTGCGCATCGGGGGCATCCAGCGCATTGAGCAGCAGCTCCAGCCGCCCACCGCCCAGATCACCACCAATGCGTGCGTTGAGCGATTCGCGGCGCGCACGGCTGTGGTCCCGCCAGCCATCGGTGCGGAAGTGGTTGGCCGCGATGTTGTAGTCCAGCGCTGGGCCGGCACCCTTGAGCTGTGCGCCGACACTGAGCGTGTTGTCGGCGCCGGCATTCACGCGCAACCGCCACGGGTCACCGGCCTGGCCCTGCGCGCTCCAGACCTGCAGCACGCCACCGGAGGAATTGCCGTACAGCGCCGAGAACGGCCCGCGCAGCACCTCGATGCGCTCGGCGCCCAACAGGCTGGCATGCGACAGCTGGCCCTGGCCGTCAGGCATGGTGGCCGGCACGCCGTCGATCAGCACCCGCACCCCGCGCACGCCGAAGGTCGAGCGTGCGCCGAAGCCACGAATCGACAGCTGCGTGTCCTGGGCGAAGTTCTGCCGGTCACGTGCCAGCAGTCCGGGGACCCCGGCCAAGGCCTCAGACAGCTGCGCACCGGTGCCCGCGCGGCTGGCGTCGATCCAGACCGTGTCCTGGCTGGCCGGCAGCGCGAACGGATCGATGCCCGGCACCCGGGCGGCCTGTACCTGCACCGCAGGCAGGGCGGTGGGCGCAGGCTCGGCCACCGCCGTCCAAGGCGACAGCAGCAGGGCGGACAGCGGCAGGCAACGGCGTCGTGCGGCGGGATTCATGATTCAGGTTGATGGATCGGGCGGCAACGCACGCCATGGTACGGGGCCGCGGATGACGATGGCGGCGGCCAGCCCCGGCAGGCTTTGTTACGATGGGCTGTTTCCGGCCGAAAAGCCGCGGACCGCGTAGCGCACTTCCTCCCCCTTTCCGTCTACCGAACGAGTACCGCCGTGTCCTTCTTTGCAAACGTGGAACTGGTCCCAGGCGACCCGATCCTGGGCCTGACCGAGGCGTACAACGCCGACAGCCGCCCGACCAAGGTCAACCTGGGTGTGGGCATCTACTACGACGAGAGCGGCCGCATTCCGCTGCTGCGCGCCGTCAAGCAGATCGAGCAGCAGCTCGCCGCTGAAGCCAAACCGCGCGGCTACCTGCCGATCGATGGCCTGCCGGCGTACACGCAGGCGACGCGTGAGCTGGTGTTCGGCAAGGATTCGCCGCTGCTGGCCGCCGGCCGCGTGACCACCGCGCAGACCGTTGGTGGCAGCGGTGCGCTGCGCGTCGGCGCCGACGTGCTGAAGAAGCTGCTGCCGCACGCCACCGTTGCGCTGAGCAACCCGAGCTGGGAAAACCACCGTGCGGTGTTCAGCGCCGCCGGTTTCGAGGTGCTGGATTACACCTACTTCGACCCGGGCACCCATGGCGTCGATTTCGACGGCATGCTGGCCGACCTGGGCAAGCTGGAAGCCGGCACCGTGGTGCTGCTGCACGCCTGCTGCCACAACCCCACCGGCGCTGACCTCACGGTCACCCAGTGGAAGCAGGTCGCGCAACTGCTGAAGGACAAGCAGCTGTTCCCCTTCATCGACATGGCCTACCAGGGCTTCGACAAGGGCATCGAGCAGGACGGCGCAGCGGTGCGCATCATCGCCGAAGCCGGCATCGACAGCTTCATCGTCGCCAACTCGTACTCCAAGTCGTTCTCGCTGTATGGTGAGCGCGTGGGTGCGCTGTCGATGGTGGCGCCGACCGCCGCTGACGCCAAGGCCGTGCAATCGCAGGTCAAGCGCGTGATCCGCACCATCTACTCCAGCCCATCCACCCACGGCGCTGCACTGGTGGCCGGCGTGCTGACCAACCCGGAACTGCGTGCGATGTGGGAGCAGGAGCTGACCGAGATGCGCGAGCGCATCCACGCCCTGCGCCACGGCCTGGTCGAGAAGCTGGCCGCTGCCGGTGCACCGCAGTTCGGTTTCATCAACGAGCAGGCCGGCATGTTCTCCTACTCCGGCCTGAGCCGTGAGCAGGTCGAGCGCCTGCGCGACGAGTTCGGCATCTACGCCGTCGGCACCGGCCGTATCTGCGTGGCCGCGCTGAACCAGAACAACCTGGAATACGTCGCCAAGGCCGTGGCCACCGTCGCCAAGGGCTGAAGCAACGCTCCAGTAGCTTGAGGACAAAGGCGCCGAAAGGCGCCTTTGTTTTTTGCGCCCTGGTCTCTGTAGAGCCGAGCCTACGCTCGGCTTGTGCGGCATGAAGGACGAAGAGCAGCCGAGCGCGGGCTCGGCTCTACAGAAGGAAGGCGCCACGAGCGCAACGCATCTGGAAACGATTACGCCTTCCCGCGCTCACGCACGCCCCCGCCAGACGGGCGACAATAGGCGTTTTCCCGCTGCCGAGACCTGCCCGCTCATGTCCCGTACTTCGTTGACCCGCTTCCTGATCCAGGAACAGCACGCCGGCCTCATCAATGCCGACCTGCGCCAGCTGATCGCGGTCGTCGCCCGCGCCTGCACCAGCATCTCCATCGCCGTCAGCAAGGGCGCCCTCGGTGGCGTGCTCGGCGACGCCGGTACCGGCAACGTGCAGGGTGAAGCGCAGAAGAAGCTCGACGTCATCAGCAACGAGATCCTGCTCGAAGCCAACGCCTGGGGTGGCCACCTCGCCGCCTGCGCCTCGGAGGAAATGGACCACAGCCAGCCGGTGCCGGACATCTATCCCCGCGGTGATTTCCTGCTGCTGTTCGATCCCCTCGATGGCAGCTCCAACATCGACGTCAACGTCTCCGTCGGCACCATCTTCTCCGTGCTGCGCTGCCCGACCAATGTCGAGCTGCCGGGCGACGACGCCTTCCTGCAGCCGGGCAGCAAGCAGATCGCCGCCGGCTACTGCATCTACGGGCCCAGCACCCAGCTGGTGCTGACCGTCGGCCATGGCACCCACGCCTTCACCCTGGACCGCGAGAAGGGCGAGTTCGTGCTGACCACCGAGAACATGCAGATCCCGGCGGCCACCCAGGAATTCGCGATCAACATGTCCAACCAGCGCCACTGGGAAGCGCCGATGCAGGCCTACGTCGGCGACCTGCTGGCGGGCAAGGAAGGCGTACGCGGCAAGAACTTCAACATGCGCTGGATCGCCAGCATGGTGGCCGACGTGCATCGCATCCTGACCCGCGGCGGCATCTTCATCTACCCGTGGGACAAGAAGGACCCGTCCAAGGCCGGCAAGCTGCGCCTGATGTACGAAGCCAACCCGATGGGCCTGCTGGTCGAGCAGGCCGGCGGTGCCGCCTGGACCGGCCGCGAGCGCATCCTCGACATCCAGCCCGACCAGCTGCACCAGCGCGTGCCGGTGTTCCTCGGTTCGCGCGAGGAAGTGGCCGAGGCCGTGCGCTACCACCACGCACACGACGACGCACAGGGCTGACAACCGATCGCCTGACGGCGGTCATGGCAGATCGATGACATGACCGTGGGGTGACACCGAGGGCGGCAAACGGCACCATCAAGCCGTTGCCGCCTAAGGAATGCACGCATGCACGAGCAGGGCCCGGTCGATTTCATCGAAGTCATCCACAACGCCGTCCCCAGCGAGGTCTGTGCGGCGATCGTCGAGCGCATGCGTGCGACGCGTGGCCTGCTGCCCGGTGCGGTGGGCAGTGGCGTGTTCCCGGAACTCAAGCACAGCAAGGATCTGCGCATCAGTGGCCTGGACGGCTGGCAGGATGTTGATCAGCAGCTGCAGATTGCGGTGTTCAACGGCCTGCTGACTTATCTACGCCGTTATCCACAGGCGTTGATCGCCCCACTGATGTTGCAGATCCAGGACAGCAACGGCCAACCGCGACGCCTGTCTGCCGAGGACTTCCCCGACATGCCGCAGCAGCAGCTGGCCGACCTGGCCCGCACCTGCCTGCGCCCGGGTGCGATCAACCTGCAGTGGTATGCGGCGGGCGAGGGCGGCTACCCGTACTGGCACTGCGAGCTGTACCCGAAGGATGCGCAGGCCGAGACCCTGCACCGGCATGTGCTGTGGACGCTGTACCTCAACGACGAATTCGAAGAGGGCGAAACCGAGTTCATGTTCCAGGGCCGCAAGATCGCGCCACGTACCGGCAGCCTGTTGATCGCCCCGACGGCGTTCACCCACACCCATCGCGGGAATCGGCCACAGGGCGGCGACAAGTTCATCGCGACCAGTTGGATCCTGTTCCAGAGTGCGCAGCAGTTGTTTGGAGGAGGGTGAAGCAAACTGGTCACTCGATGTTCTCAGCATCTTGTCCGGATCAAGAAGCGGGCCCCCGAGATCCTGTGCTGTCGTGCGGGCAGTTGGTGCTATCTCCTAAGGCAATCCGCTACTCGGGCTGCCCTCGCTGATAAGAGAATCTCCAGGGGCGTGCACGCCTTCCCAGGCGCCCACCTGACCCAGCGGTCTCCGGATGGCATTCAGTTCATAGCTGAGCTCGCGCATCTTGCAGTGGTCCTTCCAGCCCGCGGGGCTATCGAGATCAAAGCGCGCGTTGATGCGAAGCTGCATCAGATCATTGGATTTCCTGAGGATTTCGACGCTGCCTGAAACGGCCTTTCCGTAGCATCCAGTGCTGCCAGGTCTCAGGCTAAGGCCAGTGCTGTAGAACGCCCTGATATCACCCTCCGTCAAACTGAAGACATCGCCCTCCGCCAGATTCGGGGGAAGGATCAATGTCAGCTTCCTGTATCTTTCATTCTCAATCTTGGTCGCTGTGTACTCGCGCAATGCCACTACGACATTGTCGCCATCAACAATCCGATGGCACGCAAGTGAAATTTCCCTGTAGTCAGACCTTTCGCAGCCGGTCACATCAGAGTTGGCGTTAGACACGTAGAAGGCGCTGATCTTATGGCTACCAGGAAGCAGCGACGTGCACGCGCTGCAGCTCAAGCCTAGAACAAGCGCAATCAACAATCTCGTTCGCACAGTCGCGCTCCCCAGAAACATCTACTTGTACGGTGCGAATTTTTTATATCGCTCGCGTCGTAACCACGGCGGTCGACACCGACCAGCTCGCCCGGAACCACCGGCTCAGAATCAGGGTCTCGGCTTCCTACCTGGCCTGATCAAGGTCTTGTGCATGACCCAGGCGATCCAGCCGCAGACCAATCCGATCCCCGCGACAATGATTTCCTCTTCCTCGAAGGCAGTTCCATTTAGCCCTTGATAGGCGACGAACGCGATTGCTCTCAATGACAGCAAAGCAAATAAACCAACAGGTACCCAAAGTAGAATCTTCATCACTCTCCAAATCGCGATCGCACAAACCAGTGCTGGACGACTGGCAATCCTGGATCTCTTTTCCTGCTTTTTCGCGGTGCCATAAGTTCCTCGCACAGTCGCCTTACCGCGGATGATGTACCCAGTGCCTTGAATCCGCCGCGAGCGGTCGTCCAGTCAGAAATGATTCTGACTGCCTTGGCTCTGTGATGCCCCAGCAGAGCTCCGCCACTCTTCAAGGCTGCCATGCCAGGACCTCCAGTCAATGCTTTCTCAGCAATGGACCCGGACCACGGTCGAACGAACTCACCTCTACCGAGGGCGGCGGCGATAGAGAATCCCTCCCGCCATCAGACCAAAGAGGGCGACGCCGAAGCCCACGAGTTCTTCGTTCCCAAGCGCGTTTCCTGACATCAGCTTGGCAGTCGTCAGCAGAAGAAAGTTCAGTGGAAGCATCCAAAGGAACGCGATGCCGAGCCGGTGGATGATCTTCATTTCAGTTATCGCATTGTTCCAGATACATCGAAATAAGCCAGTATTGGGTAAAGGTTGATCCGCTCGATTATCTGGCAGGTCCAAAGGATCCCAAGAGGTTGCCGTTGCCGCCTTGCCAGGCACTGAGCTTCTCGACGGGGATCTCCTCGAGTTGACAGGTGAACTGGAGATAGAAGGAACGGTCCTCCTTTCGATAGCTGTTCCACCCAACAGCCGTCACTTTGACTTCGATCCGACTGTCGCCCTTGTGCGGCCGATGTAGTTCGATATCCGCTGAATCGGACAACCAGTAGTCTCCCTTGTGCGCGAAGCCCGCGCTGCCACTGCTCAGGCGTGCGCCGAGCACGGCCGGAATCCCTTCAGAGGACGGAGTGTATCCAGACAGGGTGCCGGTGACCTTGGTGAACTCTTGGGAATCCATCACGCCCGGTGATTCCGAGAACAGGCGAAGCAGAAGAAGGGTGTCGGTGCCCTTGCTGACCACCTGACCTGCATTTGCTGTCCACAAACGTTGTTCGAACTCGTCCAGGCCAGCCGGCATTTCAGTGACGACCGCGGCCTGCGGAACGACGATGCATTCGTGCAGGGCGCGGGCCTGGACTTGCAGGGTCGCAAGGCAGAGAAGAAGACCACTGGCACGGAAGCAGTGACTGCATTTCATCGTGTACAACACCAGGCGATGCGGCAGGGTGTGGATTGTTACCGGTGGATCGCGCTGCGGTCCAGAGCCCTAGAACAGACTGCCCTGCGGCGACTCCTTCTTCGGCGGCAGCGGCTTCTGGAACCGGCTGCAATCCAGCTTCGGCCAATGGCTGTTCTGTGCATTGAAGCCCAGACGCTTGCGTGCCAGCTTGAAGCGGTTGTTCAACAGATCGGCATACACGCCCTGGCCACGCACACGCGTGCCGAACTGGCTGTCGTAGTCCTTGCCACCGCGCAGCTGCTGGATGGTGCTCATCACGTGCGCAGCGCGATCGGGATGGTGCGTATCCAGCCAGTCGCGGAACAGCGGTGCCACTTCCAGCGGCAGGCGCAGCAGCACGTAACCGGCGGTGCTCGCACCTGCGCCGTGCGCAGCCTCCAGCACGGCTTCCAGCTCGCTGTCGTTGATCCAGGGAATCACCGGTGCCACCATCACACCGACCGGAATGCCGGCGTCATGCAGGCGCTTCATCGCGCGCAGCCGTGCATGTGGCGCTGATGCACGCGGTTCCAGCTTCGCGGAAAGATGCGGGTCCAGCGAGGTCACCGAGAAGTGCACGCTGACCAGGTTCTCCGCGGCCAGCGGCGCGAGCAGATCGATGTCGCGCTCGACCAGCGCGTTCTTGGTGATCAGCGAGAACGGATGCCTGGTCTCCAGCATCACTTCAATCAGCTGGCGGGTCAGCTTGAACTTGCGTTCGATCGGCTGGTACGCATCGGTGTTGATGCCCAGTGCGATCGGCTGCGGCACATAGCCCGGTTTCGACAGTTCCTTGCGCAGCAGCTGCGGCGCATTGGTCTTGGCGAACAGCTTGGTCTCGAAGTCCAGCCCCGGCGACAGGTTCAGATAGGCATGCGAAGGGCGGGCGAAGCAGTACGAGCAGCAACACTATATGTGTTCGAGGAAAAGTGTTCAGCACTGCGTCCCCTACGGCGGCTTCCCTACAGACTACCTGCGGAGTTCCGTCCTCTTGTATTCCAGCCCAAGGCGGTAAAGGGTAGGTTAGCCGGGCATTGCGACTACCCCCAGACTTGAGGCTCTGCGAGCAGGCCAATTCAGGATGAATTCTTCCTGCTCCGCAGTCTCCACTGCACCAGGGCGCACCGAGCGCACCTTAGCGATCGCATCGATGCCGTCTGGAGCGCAGCCCGTGTCAATGAGAAGCATCGACGCCACGGTCCCCGCTCGCCCTAGGCCTCCTTTGCAGTGCACCACGATCCTGCTTCCGGACAAGAGCTCGGCTGCGAACTGGGGTCCTGTGGATTGCCATGGCAGAAGCAGCCGTGCATCAGGAGCCGCACCATCCTTAATCGGTAGGCCGTGCCACATCAAGCCATGCGCTTTGGCACGCTCTGCCAAGGAGGTAATTCGTAGCTCTTCGAACTCCCACGGCTCAATCAACGTGATCAGATGCTGTGCTCCCCACGCGACTATCGACGCCAGATCGATATCCAAGTCTCGGGCCCAAGACCCCGTCATTGCGACGTCCTGATATTTTCCCGGTGCAAAGGTAACGCCGATCGCACCGCCATTCACGCCGATAGGCAGCGTCGCAATCTGCAGTGGATGAGAATTACTTGTTCTGCTCACCTGCGCTCTCCGAAATCAATGGCCCTGTTGGGCGAGAAGCGAACGCTGCGCCCTTTTAACCTGAAAGTCCAACGGTGAGCCTAGTGGTACGGATATGGTCTTACTGAATCCCATAAGCAGCGCAGAATCGCCCAACGCCTGAGAGAGGGGCCAGGCCCCATTCGACGTTGGAACGAGCCTGGAGGACGCGGTTCCAGAGAGCAGTGAGGCCCAGTTCCAGCCTCTGGCCGGCACCATCCTTACTGGGCGGCCGCTATCGGCCAGAAGCGGCAGCAGGCGCGGCGATACCTGAGGCAATGCGATCTGATCGGAGTGGGCTTAAGCGACGCCCTCCCTCGAGCGCCAAGCCATAACTGGATCAGGGGGGGCTCCAACTCAGGGCTCTCGACAACTCAGCTTGACTGCCTCTATTCTTCCTTTCATGTCCGCCTTCTCGGCCCGCCACCGTCGACTCATCCGGTTCAGCCTTTTCGTGCTGATGCTGTTGAGCGTCGTTGTTCGGCCGATCGTGATCCAACAGGGCGAGCTCCATACTGCCGAGCACGACATCGCTGCAACGGCAGAGCACGGGCACTCACACGGTCCTGGAACTGGCGACAACGTAGATCCGAAGCATGCATCGGGCGTGCACAGCGTCCTTCACCAGGCCGATGTGAGCTTTGCCGGCATGCTGGTGTCTTCGAATCTGAACCTAGCAACTGTTCCGCCGGCATCTTTACTGCCCGGCCTGCACTCCGTCGATGAGCCCTCTGGTCATCGCGGCTCGCCATTCAGACCTCCGATCGTCTGACGACACCTGCCGCGCTGTAGCGGCCTGAGCGCGCTGTCCACCCAATGTTGGCCGGCAGCGCGTCGTCATGACCATCGTCGGAGATTTTCCGTGAAATTACGTAGTTTGTGGGCGCTCGCCATAGCCGGCGCCTACGGTGTGGCCGTGCCTGGCCATGCCGCTGAAGTGCTGCGCTTGGAGGATGTGGTCGCCCGCGCCCTCGGCACCCATCCCAGCGTCCAGGCAGACACCGCTCGACTGGAAGCTGTCAGAAGCCGGGCGGGCCGGGAGGCATTGCCTACGCCGCTCGTGCTGGGCGGCGAGCTTGAAAACGTGGCTGGCTCAGGCGGCCTGAGCGGCCTAGACGCCGCCGAATCCACCTTCCGCATCTCCAAGGTTCTAGAACTGGGTGGGAAGCGGGCTGCGCGCCAAGCGCTCGGCGGCGCCGAGGTGGACGCTGCCCGAAGCGAAGCGGACGTCACCCGTATCGCTATCGCAACTTTGGCCGCAGGGCGTTTCGTCGACGTGCTGGCCGCCCAGGAGCATGTCGAGCACGCCGAAGAGCGCATCAAAATGGCCAGCGCCATGCGCCGTGAAGTGGCCCGTTGGGTCGCGGCCGCCCGCAATCCCGACTCGGACCTGAGATCCGCCGAGATCGCCCTGCTCGATGCCGAGCTGAAGCGGGAGCAGGCATTGCAGGCTCTGGAAAGCGCGCGAATGTCGCTGGCTGCCACGTGGGGGGCGCCAAGTCCGGATTTCGGCTCGGTTGCAGGGGATACCGCGGTCCTTCCCCCTCTGGATGATTTTGATGATCTGAGCCGGCGCCTCGCCACGACACCACAACAGCGCGCCTTGGACGCTCAAGCCGGAGTTATAGATGCAAGGAGGGAGATCGCCCGCGCTAGCGCCAAGCCGGATGTCAGCGTTGGCCTCGGCATCCGCCGACTGGAAGCCACCAAGGACAGCGGCCTGGTGATGTCCGTCTCCGTCCCGTTGGGGAGCCGTCGGCGATCGGACTTCT
The DNA here is from genome assembly GCF_059368215.1 of Stenotrophomonas sp. YJH_SMC_123. Taxonomy (NCBI): domain Bacteria; kingdom Pseudomonadati; phylum Pseudomonadota; class Gammaproteobacteria; order Lysobacterales; family Lysobacteraceae; genus Stenotrophomonas; species Stenotrophomonas sp. YJH_SMC_123. Next base: position 103,255 of record NZ_JCAFRM010000005.1, on the reverse strand, counting down.
CCGTGGCTGAAGCGGACTACGAACTCACCTCTCTCAAATACCGGCGCCAGGCGCAGATGCTGGAAATGCGTCAGGAGCTGTTTGGCATCTACCAACAGCTCAAGCAAGCGCAATCGGAAGTGGAGTCAGTGCGCCAGCGTCAGTTGCCAAAGGCCCAGCAGGCCTTTGATCAGAGCCGCAGGGGCTTTGAGGAAGGACGCTTCTCCTTCCTGGTACTCAGCCAGGCTCAGCAAAGGCTCTTCGATCTTCGCGAACGGGAAGTCGAAGCCGCCGCGCGCTATCTCCGTCTCCTGGTCGAGGCCGACCGCCTCACCGCTTCTGCCTTGGACATTCGCCCATGAACCGATACGTATTCCTGATCCTGCTTCCAATTGCCCTGGCTGCGTGCGGTGGCAACGAATCGTCGCAACGAGCAAAGCCAGAGGACACTGCTGCGACCGCAGGCGACTATGAGCGAGGGCCGCATCGCGGTCGCATGCTTCGCGACGGCGACTTCGCCCTTGAAGTAACTGTTTACGAAACCAATACCCCGCCTCATTTCCGGCTGTATGCCTATCGCAACGACAAACCGCTGGCACCTGGAGAAGTCAAAGCGACGATACAACTCAAGCGTCTGGACGGCGAAGTCAACAACTTCAGCTTTATTCCAGAGAAGGACTACCTGGTCGGCAGCGGGGAGGTGGTCGAGCCGCATTCCTTTGATGTCAAAGCCGATGCGGTGGTGGGTGGAAAGAACTACGCCTGGTCTTACGCCTCCTATGAAGGGCGCACCACGATAGATCCGAAAGCCGCTGCCGACGCAGGTGTCGTGGTCGAGTCCGCCGAACCGGGGACCATCCGGGACACCGTTTCCCTCATGGGCAACGTCGCGGTCGACACCGGCCGATTTGCTGCGGTCAAGGCACGCTTCCCTGGCGTGGTCCGCAGTGTGGCGGTCGAGATGGGACAACGCGTCTCGGCTGGTCAGACGTTGGCCACAGTCGAGGGCAATGACAGCATGCGGACCTACTCCGTCACGGCACCTTTCAGTGGAGTCGTACTCGCGCGCAGCACGTCGGTAGGCGATGTCGCTGCCGACAACACGCTGTTTGAAATTGCCGACCTTTCGGAGGTCTGGGTGGACCTGCGTGCGCTGGGAAGCGATGCCGAGCGACTGTCGCCAGGCCAGATGGTGACCATTCGCTCGGCAACAGGCGGTTTGGAAGCAACGGGAAAGCTGCAGGGCATCCTTCCGTTGGCCAGCGCTGGCCAGACCGTGGTGGCACGTGTGGCCCTTACCAACAGCGAGGGCAGGTGGCGACCAGGAATGGCCGTATCCGCCGAAGTCGTCATCGCGGAAACGGAGGTTCCATTAACAGTAAAGGAATCGGGCCTGCAGCGTTTTCGGGACTTCACCGTGGTATTCGCCCAAGTGGGCAACAGCTATGAGGTGCGGATGCTTGAACTGGGTAGGCGCGATGGCGATCGCGTGGAGGTACTGAAAGGGCTTAAGCCGGGAACCCGGTACGTTTCCGAGCAGAGCTACCTGATTCGTGCCGACATCGAAAAGTCCGGCGCAAGCCACGACCACTAAGGACGCACCATGCTAGAGCGAATCATTCGCGCGTCTATCGCGCACAGATGGCTTGTGCTCCTTCTGGTCCTGGCCCTCTCAGGCCTTGGGATCTGGAACTACAGCAAGCTTCCCATCGACGCCGTTCCTGACATTACCAATGTCCAGGTGCAGATCAACACCGAAGCTCCGGGCTACTCACCGCTGGAGGCCGAGCAACGGGTCACCTTCCCGGTCGAAACAGCGTTGGCCGGGTTGGCAAAGCTGGAATACACCCGTTCCATCTCACGCTACGGCCTGTCTCAGGTCACGGTCGTGTTTGAAGATGGCACAGATATCTACTTCGCCCGTCAGCAGGTCGCAGAGAGACTTCAGCAAGCGGGATCCCAATTGCCCGTGGGACTAAAGCCAAGCCTTGGACCGGTAGCGACGGGCCTGGGTGAGATCTTCATGTACACCGTGGAAGCGGAGTCCGGTGCTGAAGAGACGTGGACACCAATGGCGCTTCGTACGCTGCAGGACTGGGTGATCCGACCGCAGATGCGCCACTTGAAAGGCGTAACCGAGGTCAACACCGTCGGAGGCTATGTTCGCCAGTTTCACATCACGCCGGACCCGAAGAAGCTCCAAGCATACGGACTGACGCTGCAGGATGTGCTCGAAGCCGTGGCCCGCAGCAACACTAACGTGGGTGCCGGCTACATCGAGAAAAGCGGTGAGCAGTACTTGGTACGCGTGCCGGGCCAAGTGGCCGACATGGCGGGTTTGCGCAAGATCGTAGTGGCTAACCGTGATGGCATGCCATTGCGTGTTGGCGATCTGGCAGAAGTTGTAGAAGGCACCGAACTTCGTACAGGCGCGGCAACCAAGGATGGCAACGAAGTGGTCCTTGGTACGGCGTTCATGCTCATCGGCGAAAACAGCCGGGACGTGGCTCAGCGAACCGCGGCCAAGCTCAAGGACATCGACGCTACGCTGCCTGACGGCGTTCGGGCGCATCCTGTGTATGACAGAACCGAACTGGTGGATCGGACCATCGAGACGGTGAAGAAGAACCTCCTCGAAGGCGCCTTGCTCGTCATCGCGGTGCTCTTCCTGCTTTTGGGCAATCTTCGTGCGGCACTGATCACTGCGGCGGTCATTCCATTGACGATGCTGCTGACGATCACAGGCATGGTCCAGAATCGCGTCTCTGCGAATCTGATGAGCCTGGGCGCACTGGATTTTGGCTTGATCGTCGATGGGGCAGTCATCATCGTAGAGAACTGCCTGCGTCGCTTTGGCGAGCGGCAACACCTTCAGGGCCGTTTGTTGACTCGGGAAGAACGATTTTCCTTGGCGGCAAGTGCCAGTGCAGAGGTGATCAAGCCAAGCCTGTTCGGCCTTTTCATCATCGCGGCGGTCTACATCCCGATCTTTGCCCTCTCCGGCGTGGAAGGGAAGATGTTCCACCCGATGGCGCTTACCGTGGTCATCGCGCTTACCGGTGCCATGGCACTGTCCTTGACATTCGTACCTGCCGCTGTGGCTCAGTTCGTAACGGGAAAGGTTTCGGAGAAGGAAACCAAAGCCATGCGCCGAGTCACCAACGTGTATGGCCCGATGCTTGAGCGTGCCGTCAATGCACGCAAGGTAGTGGTGGCCTCTGCTGCGGTGCTCACCGTCCTGGCGGGCCTGCTTGCAAGTCGCCTCGGCACCGAGTTCATTCCGAACCTGGATGAGGGCGATATCGCCTTGCATGCGCTTCGAATTCCAGGGACCAGCTTGACCCAGGCGATCGGCATGCAACGTCAGCTGGAAGCGGCGATCAAACAGTTCCCCGAGGTAGATGAAGTCGTCGCAAAGATCGGCACTGCCGAGGTGGCCACCGATCCCATGCCCCCCTCCGTAGCCGACACCTTCATCATGCTCAAAGATCGGGACCAATGGCCTGATCCGCGCAAGCCGAAGGCACAGCTTGTTGCCGAGCTCGAGAAAGTGGTTCGCGCCATTCCTGGCAACAACTATGAGTTCACCCAGCCGGTGCAGATGCGGATGAACGAGCTCATTGCGGGCGTTCGGGCTGAGGTTGCTGTCAAGCTGTACGGCGACGACCTGGAGCAACTGGCAACCATCGGCAGCCAGGTAGAGAACGTTGCCAGTGAGATCCAGGGAGCGGCCGACGTGAAACTTGAGCAGATCACCGGTCTGCCATTGATGACGATCACGCCGGACCTGGATGCACTTGCACGATACGGCGTAGCCATTGACGACGTGCAGAAGACCATCTCGGTGGCGCTGGGAGGTGAATCGGTCGGCCAGGTGTTCGAAGGCGATCGGCGCTTCGATATCGTGGTTCGTCTGTCGGAGAACCTTCGCCAGGACGTCCGGACACTGGCGTCACTACCTGTGGCCGTCGCGCCCGGGGTGAGCACAGGCCAAGAGCGCAGCTTCGTGCCGCTGGGCCAGTTGGCCAAGGTCGAGATCGCGCCTGGTCCGAACCAGATCAGCCGTGAGAATGGTAAACGCAGGGTGGTGATCACAAGCAATGTGCGCGGGCGCGACTTAGGGTCCTTTGTCGAGGAGTTGCGCACCAAGGTCGGACAGGAGGTCCAGCTGCCGGAAGGGTACTGGATCGAGTACGGCGGCACGTTTGAGCAGTTGATCTCGGCAAGCAAGCGGCTGTCCGTCGTCGTGCCAGTGGTTCTGGTGATGATCTTCGGATTGTTGTTCATGGCATTCGGCTCAGGGAAGGACGCTGCGATCGTATTCAGTGGCGTGCCGCTTGCACTGACCGGGGGCGTGGTGGCGCTGTGGCTGCGCGACATTCCCATGTCCATCTCCGCAGGTGTGGGCTTCATCGCTCTTTCGGGCGTTGCCGTGCTCAATGGCCTGGTAATGATCAGCTTCATCAAGAACCTGCGGGAAGAAGGCGTCCCCCTGCACAAGGCTGTCACCGAAGGTGCTCTTACCCGCCTCCGGCCAGTCCTGATGACGGCCTTGGTGGCGAGTCTGGGCTTCCTTCCTATGGCCCTGAACGTCGGTGCTGGCGCGGAAGTTCAGCGTCCGCTCGCCACTGTTGTTATCGGCGGAATCATCTCTTCAACGCTGCTGACACTTCTCGTGCTGCCGGCGCTGTATCGATTGGTTCACCGCGAAGATTCTGTTCTGGAAAGTCGCTCCTCATGAACCACCCGTCCCCTTTCTGCACAAGGAACTTGTCTTTGACTTCTTCCAACAAGCTCTTTGCTTGGCTTTCGATGCTTGCCGCAGTCCTCCTGCCGTTTGCGGCGTTCGCGCACGGTGTAAGCGAGGGAGACCAGGCCTTCCTTGAAGAAAGCACCGGTAGGCAACTGATCGCGTTTACCTACCTTGGCGCCAAGCACATGGTGACTGGATACGACCACCTTCTATTTCTGTTCGGGGTGATCTTCTTCCTATACCGCATGCGGGACGTGAGCATCTACGTCACCTTGTTCGCCATTGGCCACAGCACGACGCTGCTGCTCGGCGTGCTCGGCGGCTTTCATGTCGACGCCTATCTGGTCGACGCGATCATCGGTCTCTCGGTGGTCTACAAGGCCTTGGACAACATGGGCGCGTTCAAGCGGTGGTTCGGCGTGCAACCCAACACCAAGATTGCAGTCCTTGTCTTCGGCTTCTTCCACGGCTTCGGCCTGGCCACGAAGCTTCAGGACTTCTCGCTATCGCCGGACGGGCTGGTCCCCAACATGCTTGCGTTCAACGTGGGCGTTGAGCTCGGCCAACTTCTGGCGCTTGCCGGCATCTTGATCGTGATGGGCTTCTGGCGTCGGCTGCCTTCCTTCAACCGCCAGGCCTACGGCGTGAACACCATCTTGATGACGGCCGGCTTCGTGCTCATCGGCATGCAGCTCACCGGCTACTTCGCTTCCTGATTTCTGACCGAGACCCATCATGTCAATCACTATCAATCAACCACTTCCCACGACTGGCCGCCTGCTGAAGTCGACCCTTGTCGCTGCCGCCATTGCCGGCGCGCTTCTCGTTACGGCCGTTCTGCCGGCGGAGTACGGCATTGATCCCACCGGGATCGGCCGAGCGCTGGGCCTGACTGCCCTGGCAGACGGCGGAAGCACCGCCGCAGACCCGGCTACGCCGACGTCCTCGACAGCATCGGACGCAGCGACCACCTTGGCGGAAAAGGCTGCGGCTGCGTTCGGGGCGAACAAGGGGCAATCGCTTGATCCAGCCGCGGTATCGCTCACCAACGGTGAGCTTCGCCAGGACGCGATGACGATCACGCTGGAGCCGGGGAAAGGCAAAGAGGTCAAATCCCACATGGCTGCTGGCGCGGGAATTCTGTTCAGCTGGAAGGCGACCGGTGATGTAGCAGTCGATATGCATGGTGAGCGGCCCGACGTGAAGGGTGCATGGACCAGCTACGCCGTCGAAGCTGCGCAGCGGGAGGCGCACGGCACCTTCGTCGCGCCATTTGAAGGAACTCATGGGTGGTACTGGCAGAACCGAAGCGACACGCCGGTGACCGTGAGCATCGAACTTGTGGGCTACCAAGCCGACATCTATCAGCCGTAACACCCGGCACTTCGCCGACCCAACCCGAGGAGAAACAACATGAAAACTCATAGCGCAGTAATTGCCGGCCTGCTTTTCAGCATGTCCCTTTTCACCACGGCATCCGCTCATGATCCTGCCCTCCATGCCGATCCGGCTCCCCCGGCTGCTCCCAAGGCCAAGCCGACGACTTGCGAACAGCTTGCCGACCGTTCGAAGTACAAGGTGGACCTCAAGGATGCCCAGACCAAGGCGCTGAAGGAACGTTGCGACGCACAGGCAGCTCCGAAGAAGAAGTAAATCCACTCGGATTTAGCCAACGACCCTGCCATTCCGGCGGGGTCGTCACCTCGACCCGAACAGTGGTGGGCGTACACTCCGCCTGTCTGCCGCCTCTGCCCTGAATCCGGGCAAAAGGGCGCACACGGGTTGGTGCCGTCAGAACGTTGCTACCAGGACAATCCCATGCTCGAAGTACTGAGTCACCCGGCGTTTCGGCGCCTGTTTGGTGCCCAGATAGTCGCCCTGGTCGGAACCGGCTTGGCGACTGTCGCCCTTGCCCTCCTGGCCTACGACCTCGCTGGCAGCCAGGCCGGAGCGGTGTTGGGCACCGCGCTGGCGATCAAGATGGTCGTGTACGTGACCTTGGCGCCCGTTTCAGGAGCGTTGGTCCCTGCACGGCTGCGCAAGCGGGTGCTGATCGCACTCGATCTGGTTCGTGCGGTTGTGGCGGTCTGCCTGCCCTTCGTCACCGAGATCTGGCAGGTGTATGTCCTCATCGCTGTGCTGCAGTCGGCATCGGCATGTTTCACGCCGCTGTTTCAATCCACCATCCCCGAAATTCTTCAAGAAGAGCGTGATTACACCCGTGCGCTCTCACTTTCCCGATTGGCATATGACCTTGAAAGCCTGCTGAGCCCGGCGCTTGCTGCCGCACTGCTGACGATCATTAGCTTCCACGGGCTGTTCGCTGGTACCTCGGTAGGTTTCATCCTCTCGGCGCTGCTCGTCGCGTCCACCACCTTCCCGGCCCTCGCTGCGGTCTCTTCCAAGGACGGTCCCTATGCCCGAGCCATCCGTGGAATGCGAATCTACCTCCGCACACCGCGATTGCAGGGCCTGCTCGCGTTGAACCTCTGCGCCGCAGCCGGCGGCGCGATGGTGTTCGTCAATACGGTGGTTATGGTCCGCACCGTTCTGGGCGGGGCGGAGGAGCAGGTTGCATGGGCGCTGGCGGCCTTCGGAGGCGGGTCCATGCTGGTCGCACTTCTTCTTCCGAAGGTTCTCGACCGCATTTCGGACCGGACAGTAATGTTGGCTGCAGGACTGTTCATGTCAGTTGTCCTGGTTACCTTCCTTGGCGTCTGGTTTGCCCTGAAGGGACATCCCGGGTGGACGGCGGTCATTCCGGCCTGGACGCTGCTGGGCATGGCGTATGCCGGCTTGGTTACCCCCGGCGGGCGGCTGCTGCGGCGTTCGGCTGAGTCCGCCGATCTACCATTCCTCTTCGCTGCCCAATTTTCCCTATCGCATGTTTGCTGGTTGATCGCCTATCCACTCGCCGGGTGGGTTGGTGCGCGCTACGGCTTGCATGTTGCCTTGGCCGCCTTGGGGATTCTGGCCACACTCGGTTTGGTCGCCGCGTGGCGCAGATGGCCGGCGCACGATCCAGAGGAGATAGCGCATAAGCACGAACATCTTGCTGAGGACGACCCGCACCTCTTGGCACACCGAGACGTGGATGGCACGCACCGTCACCGGTTTGTCATCGATCAACTTCACACACGCTGGCCAGGCTGACCAAGGCGCCAGGCGGGCGGCGAGCACGGAGCTACCTACTTGCGAGTTTGGTCGCAGACGTACAAGTCCATGTCGACGTCATATCGACACGCGCGCCCACATTCGTAAGATCCCACTTCCTGCGCCCCTGGCAGTGGAGGGCTATTTCTCAGGGCGGCTATTGCAGCCGCCTGGCAATGCTCGAAGGTGTCGTAATCGCCATAAACAGCGTGACGGACTTCCTGAGTGGACGCGCCGGGCGGATAGACAAAGGCAGTCCAGCGCCCCTGGGACCCGCCGCAAGAAACCGCGACTATGGCGACGCCGACGGTTAAGGTTGTCCGACCGATGTCCATGGCCGAATCCTAGCACCGCCGCGCGCCGGGCGGACACCAGCTCAAGCCTATTCAGCTTCGCGAACCAATTTCCTTCGCTCAGGGAAGTCCGCTGTTGGCGATGAACGGACCTCCGTCGCCTGCAAGCGGGCAGGTGACCACGGAAGAAGCGACCTGGAACCGCTCTCTCAGTGTTGCCGCGTTACAGGTTAGGGAAGTTCGCGAAGCAGCTCGGCGTGGCGCCAAGTTCCACCAATGAGCCAATGACTGGCAGAACGCTTTAGGGCTAGGATTGCCTCAGGGGCGTAGTAGGAGTTGGTGTCAGTCTGCGTCCTACACGGACCGTTGACCAAGCCTCTTACAGGACGCCCCATGCCTCGAATTCGCCATTTGGCCATTCGGAACTTTCGATCCATCAAGGCGCTCGACTGGTCGCCCGCCCCGGGCATCAACTGTTTGATCGGTCCTGGCGATAGTGGCAAGTCCACCATCCTCGATGCCATCGACCTGTGCTTGGGTGCTCGACGAAGCATTTCCTTCGGCGACATGGACTTTTTTGACCTCGATGTCTCAGAGCCCATTCGTATTGCCGTGACATTCGGGGAACTGCCGGCATCGCTGATGGACATTGATGTCTATGGCGACTTCTTGCGAGGATTCGATTCGGTATTTGACACCCTAGAAGACGAACCCGCCGCGGGGTTGGAGACAGTGCTTACGCTGCTGCTTCAAGTCGGGGCGGACCTTGAGCCCAGCTGGACGCTGATCTCCGATAGGTCGCTTCAACAAGGCTTGGAACGAAGCCTGCCTTGGAAAGAACGCATCGTGTTAGCTCCGGCACGCATCGGCAGCTTTACAAGCTCCAACTTATCTTGGAGCCGCGGGTCGGTGCTCAACCGGCTAACAGACGAGCGCGCAGAATTGGGAGCCCAGCTCGCTCTAGCAGGGGTCGTCTCAGAAAACGGAAAAAATCGTACGCTAAGACCGGTTTGGCTAGCCGGGTAGTAGGAGTCCCATTAGTCACGCCTGCCGGGCTGCGGCTTGGTCTGGTTGAGAACTCGGTTCTTTGTGGCGATGATCCACGAAGTTGCACCCATCGACGCTGTGCTCACAGGCAACAATCTCCAGTTGCAGCGTCGTATGGAAGATGCTGAATCGGTCAGCCAGCAACAACTTGAGGGTTTTGAGCAACTCGTCGGGCCCTATTTCCGGCGCATACACGATATGAGCGGTCATGCTGACCTTGCCGCTCGTGAGCGCCCATACGTGCAAGTCATGCAGCCCTGTCACGCCTGGCACGGCCTGAACAGATGCCATCAAGGCTCCCATGTCAATGCCGTCTGGGACTCCCTCCAGCAAGACATTCAGGCTTTCCTTGAGTAGCAGCCAAGTTCGTGGCAGCACCCAAAGCCCAATTGCCACGGCGACGACCGCATCTACCCACACCCAGCCGGTGAATCGGATGACCAGCGCAGCTCCGATCACGCCGATGGAGCCAAGCATGTCGCTCCAGACCTCCAGATAAGCGCCTTTGACGTTGAGGCTCTTGTCCTTGCCGCCCTGAAGCATACGCATGCTGATGAGGTTGACGATCAGACCCAGCACTGCTACCACCAGCATCCCGCTGGACTGAACCTGCGCTGGCTCGCGCAAACGCTGCCAGCCCTCATACAGGATGTAGCCAGCGACGCCGAAGAGCAACAGGGCGTTGAATGCGGCCGCAAGGATTTCGAAGCGGTAGTAGCCATAGGTGCGCTTGGCATCGGCTGGCCGTCTCGCCACCCGTACAGCCGCCAAGGCGATGGCCAGCGCCGCTGCATCCGTGAACATGTGCGCCGCATCTGAGAGCAGGGCCAGGCTGTTGAAAACGATGCCTGCGGCGACTTCGGCCAGCAAGAAGCTCCCGGTCAGCGCCAGGGCGATCCAGAGCGATTTTTCATTGCGCTCGCTGGGTAGGGCATGGGTGTGACCGGTGCTCATTTTCGTCCTTCTTCTGAGTTCATTTTTGTTCAGCGTGACCGGAAGCCGGCACCCAGCGATACAACGTCGGGATTGAGACCCCGAGGTTCTTGGCCACGTCCTTGGGAGCGATCCCGCTGGCGAGCAGCTTCTTGGCCGATTCAATCTTGCTTTTGGTCATCTTCGGTTTGCGCCCTCCCTTGCGGCCTGACAGCCGGGCGACCGCCAATCCTGCTCGGGTCCGCTCCACCGTCAGCTCGCGCTCCATTTCGGCGAGGCTGGCCATGACGTGAAAGAAGAACCGTCCCGACGGCGTGCCGGTGTCGATGGCGTCGGTGAGACTCTTGAACTGGATGCTCTGCTTGTGCAACTCGCTGACCAGATCGACCAATTGCTTGACGCTGCGGCCCAGGCGATCCAGCTTCCAGACGACCAGCGTGTCTCCCTTGCGTAGCATTTCAAGCGCCTTGGCCAAGCCGGGGCGCTCGGCTCTCGTGCCGCTTAATTTGTCCTCAAAGAGCTTTTGGCACCCGGCCTGGGTCAAGGCCTCCCGCTGTAGCTCCAGGTTCTGATCCTGCGTCGAGACGCGCGCATAGCCAACCAGCATGGCACGGTCAAACCGCTGCCTTGCCGCACTGAGCGCAAAACTTCGCACCCGGTTGCAGTGTGGTTCCACATTGCGCGCAAGCCGAAGGAACCAACGAAGTCCCGCACTGCTGGCAGAAGCGAGCGCCTGGCGCGTTAGATGCCTTGCAGTTGGGGCAAGCAAGGCCGCCATTACCCCACCCGCCCGCTGGAGGCCCGCCGCTTCCGTACCCACCGCCACCACCGTGATGCCCACCACCGTGATGCCCACCACCGCTGTAACCACCACCGTGGTGGCCACCGAAAAGTCTGTCAAAAATACCCATGAGTCTTTCTCCTTTCGTAAACACGTCAAAGCCACTTGGGGCAGCGGTTGGCTACATCCCTATTTCTCGAAACGCGTTGATATGATAAGAATTCAAGAATAAAGTTTCAAGAACTGTTTTCGAGAATCGCAATGCCTTGATTTCCCGTGCCGCGCCAGAGGGTTGAGCGGGCTTGTCGCAAACCTACGTTTTTGAGAAGAAGGAGACTGCATGCCCCGCCGTTCAATCCTCTCCGCCGCAGAGCGCGACAGTCTCTTGGCGTTGCCCGATACCCAAGACGAACTCATCCGGCTCTACACGTTCAGCGAACCCGACCTGTCACTAATCCGCCAGCGGCGCGGTGACGCCAACCGCCTGGGTGTCGCGGTGCAATTATGCTTATTGCGCTTTCCCGGTCAGGGCCTGCTGCCCGACGCTGCGGTGCCGATGCCCCTGCTGCAATGGATCGGACGGCAACTGCGCATCGATCCATCGTGCTGGCCACAGTATGCAGAGAGGGAAGAAACCCGGCGCGAGCATCTGCTTGAGCTGCGTGCATATTTGGGCATGGAGCCGTTCGGCCTGGCGCACTATCGGCAGGCTGTCCATGCCGCGACCGAGTTGGCCTTGCAAACCGACAAGGGCATCATGCTGGCCAACAGTGTTCTCGACGACCTGCGGCACCGACACGTCATCTTGCCGACGCTGGATGTTGTCGAGCGCGTCTGTGCCGAGGCGATCACCCGCGCCAACCGGCAAATCTACGAAACCTTGTCCGAACCGCTATCGGACGCGCATCGTCGCCGCCTTGACGATCTGCTCAAACGCCGGGACAACGGCAAAACGACCTGGCTGGCCTGGCTGCGCCAGTCACCCGTCAAGCCCAATTCGCGGCACATGCTCGAACACATCGAACGCCTCAAGGCATGGCAGGCGCTCGACCTGCCTTCCGGCGTCGAGCGGTCGGTGCACCAGAATCGCCTGCTCAAGATCGCCCGCGAGGGTGGCCAGATGACACCCGCCGACCTGGCCAAGTTCGAGGCGCAGCGGCGCTACGCCACCCTGGTCGCGCTCGCCATCGAGGGTATGGCCACCGTCACCGATGAAATCATCGACCTGCATGATCGAATCCTGGGCAAGCTGTTCAACGCCGCCAAGAACAAGCATCAGCAGCAGTTCCAGGCATCCGGCAAGGCGATCAACGCCAAGGTGCGGCTGTTTGGGCGCATCGGTCAGGCGCTGATCGAGGCCAAGCAAGCGGGCCGCGATCCGTTCGCCGCCATCGAGGGCGTACTATCCTGGGATGCTTTCGCCGAAAATGTCACCGAAGCGCAGAAGCTCGCGCAGCCCGAGGACTTCGATTTCCTGCACCGCATCGGCGAGAGCTACGCCACGTTACGCCGGTACGCGCCGGAATTCCTCGCCGTGCTCAAGCTGCGGGCTGCGCCCGCTGCCAAGGATGTGCTGGACGCCATCGAGGTGCTGCGCGGCATGAACAGCGACAACGCACGCAAGGTGCCTGCCGATGCGCCGACCGACTTCATCAAGCCGCGCTGGCAGAAGCTGGTGATGACCGATGCCGGCATCGACCGGCGCTACTACGAGTTGTGCGCACTGTCGGAACTGAAGAACGCGCTGCGCTCCGGCGACATCTGGGTGCAAGGCTCACGCCAGTTCAAGGATTTCGAGGACTACCTGGTACCGCCTGTGAAATTCGCCAGCCTCAAGCTGGCCAGCGAACTGCCGCTGGCTGTGGTCACCAACTGCGACCAGTACCTGCATGACCGGCTGACGCTGCTAGAAACACAGCTTGCGACCGTCAACCGCATGGCGGCGGCCAACGACCTGCCGGACGCCATCATCACCGAGTCTGGCCTGAAGATCACGCCTCTGGATGCGGCGGTGCCTGACACCGCGCAGGCGCTGATCGACCAGACCGCGATGATCCTGCCGCACATCAAGATCACCGAACTGCTTATGGAAGTGGATGAATGGACGGGCTTCACCCGCCACTTTACGCACCTGAAATCGGGCGACCTGGCCAAGGACAAGAACCTGCTGCTGACCACCATACTGGCCGACGCGATCAATCTCGGCCTGACCAAGATGGCCGAGTCCTGTCCCGGCACAACGTATGCCAAGCTCGCCTGGCTACAAGCCTGGCATACCCGCGATGAAACCTATTCGACGGCGCTGGCCGAATTGGTGAACGCGCAGTTCCGGCATCCCTTCGCCGAGCATTGGGGTGACGGCACCACGTCATCGTCGGACGGCCAGAACTTCCGCACCGGCAGCAAGGCCGAGAGCACCGGGCACATCAACCCGAAATATGGCAGCAGCCCAGGGCGGACGTTTTACACGCACATCTCCGACCAGTACGCGCCGTTCCACACCAAGGTCGTGAACGTCGGCGTGCGCGACTCGACCTACGTGCTCGACGGCCTGCTGTACCACGAGTCCGACCTGCGCATCGAGGAGCACTACACCGACACGGCGGGCTTCACCGATCATGTCTTTGCCCTCATGCATCTGCTGGGCTTCCGCTTCGCGCCGCGCATCCGCGCCCTGGGCGACACCAAGCTGTTCATCCCTAAGGGTGAAGCCAGTTACGACGCACTCAGACCGACGATTAGCAGCGACAAGTTGAACATCAAGGCTATTCGTGCCCATTGGGATGAAATCCTGCGCCTGGCTACCTCGATCAAACAGGGCACGGTGACGGCCTCGCTGATGTTGCGCAAGCTCGGCAGCTACCCGCGCCAGAACGGCCTGGCCGTTGCGCTGCGCGAGCTGGGGCGCATCGAGCGCACGCTGTTCATCTTGGACTGGCTGCAAAGCGTGGAACTACGCCGTCGTGTGCATGCCGGATTGAACAAGGGCGAAGCCCGCAATGCGCTGGCCAGGGCGGTGTTCTTCAACCGGCTGGGCGAAATCCGCGACCGCAGTTTCGAGCAGCAGCGCTACCGGGCCAGTGGCCTCAACCTGGTGACGGCGGCCATCGTGCTGTGGAACACGGTCTACCTGGAGCGCGCCGCGAATGCTTTGCGCGGCCACGGCCATGGTGTCGATGAAGGGCTGTTGCAGTACCTGTCGCCGCTGGGTTGGGAGCATATCAACCTGACCGGCGATTACCTCTGGCGCAGTAGCTCCAAAGTAGGCGTGGGGAAATTCCGACCGCTACGTCCGCTCTCTGGGTCTTAGCGTACGATTTTTTCCGTTTTCTGAGGTGACCCCTAGCAGCGCGTCAGGCGCGCGCCAACTTTGGCGCTCAAGCATCGCCCCACCTGAGTCAGACACTCGGAATCGTCCGGACAACTGCCCAGAGCCTTGGAGTTGACGTCGGATCGATGCCGCAGGCCTTACTCGACTCGCACTCCGTCTCCATCGGCGAAGGCGCCATCGCGCTTCACAGCGAGGCAGGCATCCCCCTTCGGTCCCTTGGTACGGGTTCTTCTCGACTCTTGGTGACGGGACTTCAACGGGCCGCGGCGGAGTCAGCGCCGATTGCCTTGGTGGATGAGGTGGAATATGGGTTAGAGCCCCATCGGCTCATGCGGCTGCTGGATTCCTTGGGAGCCAAGGAGACGCCGCCGCCTCTCCAAGCGTTTCTCACAACACACTCCCCTGTGGCACTTCGTGAGCTTTCAGGTGAGCAGCTGCTTGTAGTTCGGCCACGACCGGCTGGCCATGTCGTCATTTCCGCTGGCTCGACCGACGAGATTCAAAGCACGCTGCGCACTGACCCGGAGGCCTTTCTGGCGAAGTCTGTGATTGTGTGCGAGGGAGCAAGCGAGGTAGGGTTTGTGCGTGGCCTCGATCTATGGGGGGTAGCCAGCAAAGAATCCTCTTTCTTGGCTTTAGGTGGTGCATACGTCAATGCAGGCGGAGGCACTCCGGACAACGCTTTTGCCCGAGCGACTGCGCTTATGGATCTGGGTTACCGAGTCCTCGTCTTCATAGACGCTGACAAACCTGCCGCTCCAGGTGTTGCAGAAGCATATCTTCAATCAGGCGGCAGCCTCGTGACTTGGCGGGCAGGAATGACGTTGGAGGACGAGCTGTTCCTCTGCCTTCCTGACACATCGATTGATGCCCTGCTCCTGAAGGCTAAAGAGCGTGTTGGCGAAGATCTTATGAACCAACAGCTGGTTGCCAAATCGAACGGTCTAACAACTTTGGCGTCCATCGAAGCGCTGAGGCCGAATTCACCCTATCCGCCTGATATTCGCGTACTGCTTGGCGAAGTCTCCCGTATCAAAAAGAATAGCTGGTTCAAGTCGCTTACGACTTACCAGTCAATCGTCCTGGATATCGTCTCTCGGGGCTACGCAAACGCGGACGCTAGCTTCAAGGCAGTAGTAGACCAACTCTGGGCCTTTACCCGTGCTGCCTGAAATCGATCTGCTAGCTATCCAACGCGGATCGATCACCGCCCCAGCAGGATGCGGCAAAACCCAGCTGATTGCCGAGGCGCTGGCATCCCACTCTGGGAACAGACCGATCCTTGTTCTGACTCACACAAATGCTGGCGTCACCGCGTTGAGGACACGCTTGAAACGCGCGGGGGTGCCCAGCTCTGCCTATCGGCTGTCGACGATTGATGGATTCGCTATGCGTCTCATCGCCAAGTTCCCGGCGCGCAGTGGCCATCATCCCCAACTCTTGGAGCTCAACAACGCGGGTAGCGACTACCCCGCGATCCGTGAATCATTCCGGCAACTCTTGGACTCGGGGCATATCGCTGCACCCATCGCAGCCACTTACGCCCGGCTTTTGGTTGACGAGTATCAGGATTGCAGCACCGTTCAGCACTCCATCGTGTCCACCCTCGCTGCGCTTTTGCCCACGTGCGTCCTCGGTGACCCTCTGCAGGCCATCTTCGGATTTGGCGGAAATCGGCTGGTTCACTGGGAACAAGACGTTCAATCGTCCTTCCCAGCAGCGGGTAGCCTTCGAACCCCTTGGCGCTGGCAAATTGCAGGTAATGAAGAGCTGGGCCAGTGGCTGCTATCCCAAAGGCATGCTCTTACGGCCGGCTTACCCATTGATCTAACTACGGCTCCGTCATCCGTTCGTTGGATCCAGCTGGTTGCCGGTAGTGAAGTGCAGCAAAGATTGACTGCGGCACGGACCAATGCGCCTGGTAGCCAAGGAACGGTTCTGGTAATTGGCGAGTCCATGAATGTTCAAGGCCGCCACCAACTCACCAGCCAAACGCCTGGGGCAATGGCGGTAGAAGCCGTGGACATGCGAGACCTCGTCAACTTCGCCAGGCAATTCAATCTTCAGGCTCCTAGTGCGCTGCAAGACTTGGCCACCTTCTCCGCTCTCATGATGACGGGCGTCGGCACGGCGAATCTAGTGACGCGTGTCGGTACCATTCGTAGAGGGAGAGCCAGGACACCTCCAACTCCTGTAGAAGCTGAGGCAGTCGCCTTTGAGTCCGAGCGGACCATGACGCGCGCCTTGCGGCTGGTGGACGCTTTGGCCGAACAGACAGGCACTCGGGTCTATCGGCCCGAGATTCTGCACTGCTGTCGATCAGCCATGCGAAGCGTTATCAACGGAGAGCAAGATCTATTAGGAGCCGCACTTCATGCCCGCGAGCGAAATCGTCACCTCAGCCGCCCCATTGCGCGCAGAGCAGTCGGCAGCACTCTCCTTCTGAAAGGTCTCGAGGCAGACATTGCCGTGGTCCTCTATCCGGAGAGCATGAGCGTGCAGAACCTCTATGTAGCCCTCACGCGTGGTGCGAAAGGGCTGGTGATCTGCTCCAGTACCCCAACGCTGACCCCGACCCCATAGCCTCAACCTAACCATTCTGCGCCCTATCAGGCACGAAGCTTTGCGGCGCTTCATCATTGCAATGGTCACAATGGACCTTGTCCCAAAGTCGTTGCTGAACATCTGGGTCTGAAGAACGTGGGTCTCGCCGGGCAGCGACTGCATCAGGATTGATTTCAAGGTTCTCCTTGTCCCACCTAGATGATTGGGCGGCGAAGGTGGCGTAGGCTATCTGCTTACCAATGATGCGTCAGCGGACAGCAGAATGAGCAGACCCAACTCAGTAGAGGATAAGGCATTGGCCGCTCTTGACCGCCTGGTGAAGCGACGCCCGACCAATGAACTGCTGAAGGCAAAGATGGCCGCAGGTCATCGGATCATCACGCCTACCGCGGTCGCGGCAGAGGCAGGAGTAAATAGAGGGAGCTTTGGATCAAGGCACGCTCGACTTGGGCACGTCTGGCTTAGAATTCAGGAGCTGGCTGAGGAGGAGAGGCGAGGCTCAGTAGCTGAAGAGCTCGCCAGGGTTAAGGCTGAGAACGCAAGGTTGAAGGCTCTGCTTTACAAGACCAACATCCACAACGCATCTCTCCAACTCGCAGTGTCCCGGCTTCAGAAGCAGAGTACCAAGAGAGACGATGGAGCAAATGTCGTCAACTTTCGCCGGAACGATCGGAAGCGTCCCCGGTAGCGTTGGATATCATCCTCAGCACTGCTCGACTCTGAACAACACGGCTCATAGCAATCTTGGAATACTGATCCCTAGAGTTGGTCCGCTCCATCTGGACAATGGCCTGATTTTTCAGGAGGCGATCCTCCCAAAAGTCCTTATGCTCTGGCAGGATGATGCAGCACTTGCACCCCGCGCACAGGCCGGGCGACCGTAGGCCGAAGTTCGGCGAGGCGCGGACAGTGAGGAGGCTTGCTTGTGGGTTGCAGCTGGAACGGTCAGGCAACATATCAATCAGGCAACTTGCGTAGGTCCCTGTCCATATCCGCAGGTCGGTGAGTTTCACGTATGCCACGGCCTTATCGATCGGCGTCTCTCCGTCCATCTTGGACAGTGCCTCGGTCATTGATTCGGCATGCTGCATGAGAAGACGCTGCGCCGGTCCACCTCCGATCGGCCTGCCGAGGGTGATTTGAACTAGGAACCGAGAGGTCTCCATGACTCTCTCTCCTTCCAAGTTCTCGAGCAGAGCCGCATCGTTTCCAATGTACCCTTGATCCGTGATCTGCTCGCTCATGTGACGGAAGTGCGTCCGTAGCGCTGGCATTAGTTCCGGCTTGGATCGGAACACATAGTGCGCAAAGGTGATCCTCCATCGCTGCGGGCGTAGGTACCTCACCTCGTAAACAGCTTGCGTCGTTTCGATGCCACGCTTCTTCGTGAGGGCTTCGACGGCAAACTCACGTTGCAGCAGAGAATTTCTGGATGCTGTCATTCGGCCGATTCCATCGGGACCCGATGGAAGGGACTTGGCGTGGGAGAAGCTGAGCATCAGTGACTTAGTGCCCGATAGTGCTCGCCAAGGCTCCATTAGCCGCACCAGCACCTCGACGGATTTCAGCACGATCGGCAGGTGATTCGTGCCCAACGGGCGCAGTCCGGCAGTCCACTCATGGCGAGTCGCTTCCCTTTTGGCGGAAATGCCACAGATGGAGAACACCTCCATTAGTCCGTCTAGCGACGTCACTGACTTGACCACACCGTGCTGTAGCGTCGGATCGTGGTCCAGGGAGAGGCCAATCAGCTCATGAGCTCGAATCCCGGTGCATCCCTGCAGCAAGACACTGCATGCGCTTTGAGTCATTAGTATTAGGCGTCTCAGGCCCTGAGTTCCGCTAATCTCGCGCTCGTCACCAGCGTCATCAATCCGATCTATGGTGGCCAATGGCTCATGCCAGGGTGTCAGTGTCCCTGGGATCGGGCTCATCTGGAACTCCTCGATGTGCCGTTTGATCTGACGAAAGCAGGCGATTCGTCTCGGTCCCGTAGCACTTCTTGCGTCGATCAGCATCGGGATGACCTCAGCCTGAAGTCTGATCACATCCTCCGAGCCGTACTCAATCCATTCACATGCGTAGGAAAGAATCGGTACCGAGATCTCGTCCGGGACAGGCATCAATCCACCCGTTCGAGCAAGCCCGAGCGGCTCTGTCACGACGTCGTAGGTCTTTCTTCCGTCAAACGGCGCTTCGCACGGTGCTTGTCCGCCTCTGGCGCGCAAGCTGTCCGCGATTTCGTAGATCTGTGTAAGTGGATGGATGAGTTTGTAGGCGGTCGCATGCGTCCACGCCCTGTCTCGACCGGCATCACTTCGGGCCGTCATGTACTGCTCTTCGAGACCTTCGACGTAGTCCCAGCTCATCGCCGTGGTGATATCGAAGAGGGAGTGGATCTCCCGCTCTCCCATGAACTTCACCAGCTCCCTCATGCCCATGTAAGTGCCAGGGATAGACCCAACCGTCATACGTACGGTGTCCTCAATGATGGCGGTCTTGAGGTAGCACTTCAGCTCAGAGAGCAGTCCTCTGTGCTTGTAGTCCGTGAGCAACTCTCCGCGTGCCACAGGGATTGCCCAGTCAACTGTGACAAACTCCTTCTGTTGGCCGACCGTGGTCTGGGCAAAGGTCCAGACATCACTGTCATAGTCAACTTGGAAGGAAGGATGCAGGGTCGCTGCCTGCGCTGTTTCGACCTTTCTTGCTGCGGGCATAGCCATATCTCTAGAATTGATTCGCTAGTGGCGGTACAGCCGGACTATTCAAGTCCAGGCAGGGGCGTCAGCATGATCATCATCGCTGATTGTCGATTCGCAGTTGTGCTCACTGCTGGGATCCATGAATCGCGGAGAGCGAGATAGGCATTCTCGAACTTTCGCCTCCAGATCTCGCTGCCGAGCTCTGCCCTGGCTTCTTCGTATAGCTCCTGCAGTTGAAGAAAGCGCGCGAGCGCGTAGGCTTCGTTTGGATCAGCTGCGGCGAGCGGGCATGCAGGACAGGAACCATAGCTGGTGCAGAGCTTTCCATGGCGCTGCCCTGGTTGAGGACTTTGGAATGGATCTGCACAGCAGAAGCCCTGCGTGGCTGCCGTTTGCTCACGATCACTTCGGGCGGAGCGTGTGTCGATCTTTCCATTTGAAGTCACCCAGCGCTCCTGTGCGGTCATGGCTCCTGCCAGCTGTTCCTTTTGCCGATGCTGCATCGTGGTTGTCTGGTAACTGTCTTGACCAGTTGACAGTAGCCGATGGCCTAGCATTGCTCGGAGCTCGAAGGCGTCGCCGTCGGTCAGCCCATCAACCGCTTCGGAGAACGCAAGCCTGTTTGCTTGAGAGCCAGAGTACTTAAGCCCCCTTCGTTTGCAGAACAACGTGATGTAACCGGTCACCCGCGTGGTCACGTCGTCGGTTCTGGCTGAGTAGGAGTCGATGTGCATTCCTCGGCGCTTGTGCCGCCCGCCTTCGGAAACTGCGTGGAGGAAGAAGTCATTGGCAAGCTCACCAGCAGCGTAGTCTCTGATTCGTTTGGTCCAAGCAATAACGAAACTGATCAATCTTTCAGGCGCTAGCGGGTGATCGCTAGCGGGGAAGGCTGCTCGCTGTGTCGCGCCCTGAGCGGAACTTCCAGCCCTGCGCTTGGAGGACTTGATCACCGTTCGCTTTTGTCCAAGCGGGTAGTGCTCCGATATGCCATTCAGGGTGAGTGTTCTAAGTGGCTGCTCGTTGAAGCCCGAGTGCATGGCTAGTACGAGAAAGAATGGGATCAGATCGCCGCCGATCGGGTGCGCTAGTCTCCTCAGACGGAAGTACTCGCTTTCGCTGATCTTTCCTACGCCTGGGAGCTTGTGAACCGCGCCTTGGCGAGGAAGATGACCGTCAAAGTTTGCCAATATTTGAGCAATTGCCTCTGCCGGATCGCTTAGCGATACAGCGTCGCCCTTTTTCTTCTGAGCGAGGGCACTGTGAACCCTATCTAGAAGCGGCCACACTTCGTCCATTGTCGATATGCATTCTTCGACCGCCGCCTTCATGACGTTGGCCCAAGCCGCACGGTCCAGCTCTTTCGGCTTGCTCTTCCGTGGCAGTCCTGCGAACGGCTTTGGCGGAATACGGATCACCTTCCACCGTGGATCCATCTCGTGCAGCGCAAGAACGACCTTCTTGAAGGTCCCGTAATAGTGGCGCTGGGTCTCCACCGAGAGAACTGTCGGGTGCGTGGTATCCCTACCTTTCAGATACGTTAGAAAGGACTCGCCGAGATCCATTGGAGTGTCGTCTGGGCCGCTTATCTTTACCCCTTTTACGGTTAGGTACTGCACCAGGCCACTCACGATGTTGTTAGCTGAAGAGGATCTAGTCGTCTCCCTGCTGTTCTTGTTAGCTCGGCAGAACGCCTCGGCGAAGAGCGGTGCCGCTGCACCTATGCCCTTCCACCGGCTGAGATTAACGATGTTGTCGCGCAGGTCTCCGGCGCGCCTGAACGCGACTTCTAGGCGACCAGCGCTCTCGCGGACATCCCATTTCTTTGTGTTGCCTACCTTTTCCTCAACTACTACGGCGTGCCGCAGCTGGGCGGATCTTCTTCCTGCCACGTAACGCTCCAATCCGTGTTCAATCTGATTTGATAAGGTGAGTCGGTCACATGCGAGGAGTAGTGCGTATGCTGGCCGTGGAGCCGTGTGAGCTCCAACTCGTCAGGCCTCGACGCCGATTCGCATAAAGGGTTGACCTTCAAGGTGCAGTCTGATCGATTCCCTGGTTTCGCTCTCGAATGCGTTCGCGCTTCGCAGGTAGATGGACTCAGTCGTATCCCTGAGACTGTGTCCCAGTACCGACTGAACATACTTGATCGCATCCATGTCACCGTTTGCGCGCTTCTCCATGTACGTGTACAAGGCGAAGGTGTGTCGAAGGGCGTGAATGGTTATTCGCTCGCGCTGCGTGGATTCGTAGCGAGCCAGGTCACGCTCTTTGGAGAGCCGTTTGAGCAGCCTGTCCTTGGCCTGGGCGAAATGCCGGTCGAAGATCTGCGGGGTTATCGGATTGCCCGCATGCTTGCGGTTGTTTGCGTCGAGGACGAATAGGACGCCGTGATCCTCGAGCTTGTGGTATCCCAGTCGGAGGTCAACGAGGCGCTGCCGAACACCTTTGGCATAGCGCTTCAACGCGTTGAGTAGCCAGACTGGAACGGGAACATTGCGCTTCTTGTTACCTTTCCCGAGCACGGGGATGGCGACTGCAGTGAGAGGATCGCGCCCTTCCGTACGGGCCTGAAGGATGGTTTTCGCTTTGAGATCGCACACTTCCGCCCGCCTCAGTCCTGCTTGATAGCAAAGCTCAGCCATCAATCGCTGCGCCGTGGTTGCGTATGCCAGTTCAACCAGACCGTTTCGCTCGAGCACAGGGTTTGGACCTAGTTCGTCAAGAATACCGACGACGGTCTCGGGATGGAGCGCAGTGATGAGTTCGTCAGCGTCGTTCAGCCCGGGAAGGTCGACGCCAACGTCGAGAACTTGAACAGTTCCTCGCTTCGTCTGCTTGCTCAGCAGCGCTGGTGCCTTCCTCAGGTATCCCCGTTTCACGCAGAATGCGATTAGCTTGGTCACGGTCGACCATCTTCGATGAATAGTCGCGGCGGCGAGCTTATCCAAGGTCACCGCAGAGTCCAGGTCAGTCAAGGTGTCCGCATAGGATCTGAGGAGATCCTCATCTACGTCGGAAACGAGCTTTTTTCTTGCGTCAAGAAAGTGATGGAAGTCGGTGAGGTCAGCCGCGATAGCTGCGGTTGTGTTCTTGCTGCAGGCAAGCTTTGGCTTTGGACCGATCGTTAGATGGGCATCTGCAAAGAATTCAAAAGCGGGCTGAACGATCGTTCCATCAGACCTGCTGACCAAAAAGCAGAAGCCTTCGGGTAAGGGTACGCCTTGCGCACACTTGATTCCTGTCGCTTCCGAAGCGATTGCACGTGCGGTGCATATTTCGACGTCATAGACCATGGCGCCGAAAGCTATCAGGTATACGGAAAGTTTTTTTTGCTGTGAGCCTTACGGTACGTTAACAACTGAAATGAGAATCATGCCTACTTTTTACTTCCATTGATTCATATATTTACGCGTGATCGTGACCCTACTGGTACGCTCGGTGTGAAGGAAGACCTGCTCGCTGGTACGGGGGAAGTGCGCAACAGAGAGGTGGGTTCGTTCGTCGCGCAGGCTAGATTTGCTCCTTCAGTACCAATGTTGGTGTCCGCTTGGCGCGGCAATCGGTAGCGCGCGGTCAATGGCTACCCAAGGCTGGCAGTGAGTTGACATCATCAATCGGGAGACGCCGCGGTTGCTACTGCGCGTTCTTTAGGGAAGCGTGTTGGCTGGGCAGTGGGTACGCCTGGAGCTACCGATTCAATTGCTGCCGGCAAAGGTAAGGTTGCCGCAACGCCACTGCACCACTTTTGATTGCTGGCAACCTTTGGTTGGCCGTCTCCGGGTTCTCCGGAGCGACGCTATCAAAGAGTTTCTCGAGTGCTGCCCGCGTGCTGATCCCTAACTGTGCCGAATGTGCGAGAGGACGGCCGCTGCATACGCGCTCTTTCAACGAGCCATCGAGACAACGCGCTGCTCAGCCATGATCGGCGATCATGTGGCCAAGGTCGGATGCACTCTGCAGTTCAATGATGCGATCGGTCAGGCGTTCAGCTGCGATCTGCAACCCGTCATCGTCTGACGAGTACGGGGAGCCGAACAGCGGGATCTCGACCCACAGTCTCTCCTGCCCATCATGCACATAGGGGCCATGGTCATCCAAGAGAAGGGCTTCACCCACGTGGGGGGAGACATAGGAAAGATCCTTTGTCCTTCCAGACCAGTGGATGTATCGAAGCTCGACAAACCATGCCGGAACACTGCCTT
This sequence comes from Stenotrophomonas sp. YJH_SMC_123, assembly GCF_059368215.1. Classification (NCBI taxonomy): domain Bacteria; kingdom Pseudomonadati; phylum Pseudomonadota; class Gammaproteobacteria; order Lysobacterales; family Lysobacteraceae; genus Stenotrophomonas; species Stenotrophomonas sp. YJH_SMC_123. The sequence goes on along the minus strand of NZ_JCAFRM010000005.1, from coordinate 79,516 downwards.
CCCTAGCCAGGAGTCCGGCAATTCTTCTTGCAAGTGCCTCGGGAACCGTAGTGAACAGTACAAGTTCCTCGAACTGCGATCGGACATCCTCTAGGAACCGGTGAAGCCCAGGGCGAGGAATCTGACTGACTGCGTTGGAGATGAGCGTGCCTTCGAGGTCCAGTGCCAGGATGGTTGGCTTCATTGGGAGTTCCTGTCTAAGCTTCTAAGCCTGAGTAAACGCATCGGTAGGTAGCTATCCATGGCGTGGGTCACAGGGTACCGGTTCGGGCTACGCCCCTCTGAAACTTTGCCCAACCACTTCACTTCCGTTGGATTGCTTCTGAGACCTCTACGGCCCAACGCGAGGTGTGGATGATCCTGGTCTCCTGCAGCTGCTCTTGAAGGATCTGGCGTTTGGTGAGCTGAGACACCGCCTCCCACTCGTTCCTGAAGATGTAAGTGGCATTGCCTGACTCGGGACTCTCGAACACGTATCGATTCCTTCCCGTGAACCCAAAAACGATGTACTCACTGAAACCGCCTAATCCGACTGCCATGAAGTCGGGCTCGTGACGAGTGATGGTCCGGATGCGCTGCTTAGCGACTGCGCGGTCGCTGTCGGTCAACTGCTTCAGATAACTATCCAATACCTGCATCGCTCTATCGAACGGGAACTTCCCCGGAGGGAGAATGCGCCAGTTGATCTTCTCGACCCTGACCGGCACCGCGAGGTCCGGGTCAACGATTTCGAAGTGTTGGAAGCATTCCAGGTAGATGTTGAGGAGGTTTGCAATGCTCTCTTCTGGCTCCGTCCGGTCAATGATCCTAGTAGCCATTGCGATACCACTGTCTGTATCTACAGCAGTGAGGAATTCACCAGGTGGTGCAACGTATTCCCTGGGATAGGTCTCATAGGATCTTGTCTGAGTACCGTGGTGAGTGTGTCCGTGCCAGTCCTTCCACGAGGTATTGATTGATCGAGACTTGGTGACCATCGGAAGGTCCTTTCGGATGATCTCTTTGCCTCGGGCATTGAATAACGTCGCGGGTCCTTCGGCGCTTGGCACAATGGAAGCGCCTGCGAGCGGAAGGTCGTCGAATCCCAGCATCGCCGCTTGGTGTTCTGTGAGTGGGCCGCTAAGAATGCGAAACTGTGGCAGCCGCTCAATCGTGCTTCGGTAGACTGATAAACCTCTCACTTGCTTGGGCATACGCTGGTCCTTTTCATGAGGAAGCGGGATAACCAAATATGTTTGGAAAGCCGTCTAAGCTTGCTGCGGAGGAGATGCTATTTCCTTTTCGGGGAGATGGTATCAGTACTCAGAAACCTAGGACGCTCTGTCCCTGTAGGCGCCGCTCGGACTGCATCCATAGCTTTGTACTGATGCTAGCCTCGTTTTCCGTTCGGCTAGAAAAGTTGCCCCTGTGGCGACTTGTCTTGGGGAGGTTGAAAAAGATGAGTGGCCAGCGCTGGCAGCCTAGTGAAACCGAGTTCACGATGCTTCTTTTCAAAGCGCTTCCGGATCAAGTCCGCTACAGGGCCAGTTCCGGACATCCTGGTGCCAAAGCTGGCGTCATACTCCTTTCCACCATGCATCTGTCGCATCAAGCTAAGCACGTGCGCAGCGCGGTCCGGATAGTGCAGCTCGAGCCATTCTCTCCAAATGTCCTTAATCTCGTTGGGTAGCCTGAGAAGCACGTAGCCTGCTGCCCGAGCGCCGTGTTCGTGAGCAGCCTCAAGGATGGCTTCTAGGTCATGGTCGGTGATCATGGGAATGACCGGCGCGATCAAAACCCCTACCGGTACTCCTGCCTCGTGCAGCTGATTCATTGCTCGCAGCCTTGCGTGGGGAGCAGCAGCTCGTGGTTCCAGTTTTGCAGATAGCTTCCTGTCGAGCGTGGTGACCGAGAAGTAGACCGTAACCAACCGATCCTTGGCCATCGACGCCAGCAGTTCGACGTCCCTGGTGATCAAGGCACTCTTGGTGACGAAGCTCACCGGATGCTTGGCATCAGCAAGCACCTCAAGGCATTGGCGTGTAATTTGGTAATTCCTTTCAATCGGCTGATAGCCGTCTGTGTTTATCCCCAACGCAATCGGGGTGCACTTGTAGTTCGACTTGCTAATTTCTGCTCTGAGGCGCTCCGGGGCATTTGTCTTTGCAAACAGGCGCGTCTCGAAGTCTAAGCCTGGTGAAAGGCTCAAGTAGGAGTGAGAAGGGCGAGCAAAACAGTAAACACAGCCATGCTCGCAGCCGCGGTACGGGTTGACCGACGCGCTAAAGCCAACGTCAGGGGATGAGTTGTGGCTGATCACTGTGCGCGCTCGCTCTTCCTGCACCTGAGTTCTCAGCGGTGGCGCGTCTTCCATCTCCTGGTAGACCGACTCCCAGCCGTCGTCGACTCCCACTGTTGCAGTGGTATCGAAACGGCTTGGGACACGCGATGCGGCCCCTCTGCCTTTGAGGGGAACTTGGGCCTTTCGAGCATCCTGTTCCATGGCGACAACTTGGGAAGGTCGGGCCGTTAGTATTATTGCTAACCACAGGCGCCGCAACACCGTGAAATTCAGCTAGCTGTAGGCCATACGGTCGTTTGGCGAGTAGGTTCTGCCCAGGCTTATCCACAGCTTCGGCTGGCAAGGCCTTTATCAGCTGCGTTGGCCATGGAGCGCTTTGGCTTCCGCCAAGAAGATCTGCATCAATGCCCGCGATCGACGTGTTGCTGCAGGCAGTGGAATGCCCAACTGTGCGCAGAGCGAAGTCGCATATGCCATCTGTGCACCCGTGGGCGGCTTGATGTCCCAATCCGTTAGCTGGGGGATGAGCTTTGAGAGCTCTTCTGCCAGGCGGTACTCAAAGCCTCTTGCTTGCCCTTCCTCTTCTTGCATTCGACGCATCTGCATAGCGACCTGCTCCCTGCCCATGGGAGAAAAGGGAAGCTCAAGAGTGAACTCCAGTTCCGGACATACGAGGTAAAAGTTCATGGGAGATGCAATTAGTACTTATAAGTAGACTACCTTTAGAGGCGTAGTCTTTAAAGTACTGGAACCACAAGCTGCTTCGTATGGTCGAGCATACGAACCAAGCGAAACTTGCAGATGTGATCCGCGCGCATCGCATTGATCTGGGTGTCAGCCAAGAAGCCTTTGCTGACCACATCCAGATGCACCGCGCCTACTACAGCAAGATCGAGCGTGGCGAAAAGAACCTCACTCTCGCTACCTTGGAGCGAGTTGCTAAAGGCATGGGTACCTCGATGTCGGCCCTGCTGCGCGCCGCAGGGCTCTAACACTCTTTGCAGACCACGAAGGTTGGCCAACCTCTCCAGGATGGGCGTGTTTGGCCGGCACTGCGCGGGGGATTGTGCCGATAGCAATGTGTTTACTGATTATTCTCTAACCTGTTGATCTATATGGATTTATCTAGTGAACAATCAGGGGGTATTGATACCGTGCTCGCAACCGCGGTAGGGATTCACCGATTGACTGAAGCCGACGTCGGGCGAGTTGTTGCGGGTGATGATGCTGCGCGCGGTTTCGGCGCGTACTTCGGTGCGCAGGCGCGGGGCGAGGAACTCATCGCTTTCGTCGACCGCCCAGCCGTCGTCCACCGCCTCGCTGACGGTGCTTTCAAAGCGCCCGGCAAGGTGGGACGTGGAACCTCGGCCCTTGATCGCAATACCCATTGCGGCAGGGTACGTCGTGGCCGTCTCAATGGCTGCGACGGCCGCCTGAAGGGTTCAGGGCGAGGCTGAGCCGAGCATGGACTCGGCTCTACAGTTGATGCAGAGACCTTGTGGAGCCGAGCCTACGCTCGGCTGCAATGCATCAAAGCAGCGCCAGGTACCCGCGCACGGTGGCATCCAGCCCGTCATACAGTGCCTCGCCGATCAGCGCGTGACCGATCGACACCTCCAGCACCTCCGGCACGTGGGCCAGGAAGTCGCGCAGGTTGTCCTGCGACAGGTCGTGGCCAGCATTGACACCCAGGCCGACGGCCTGCGCTCGTCGGGCAGCAGTGGCGAACAGCGCCAGCATCGCATCGGCATCGCCCGCCGCATGCGCCTCTGCATAGGGCCCGGTATACAGCTCGATGCGGTCCGCCCCCACCTCAGCTGCCTGCTCCAGCAATGGGTTGCCCGCGTCAACAAACAGGCTGACCCGACACCCCATGGCCTTCAGCGCAGCCACCAGCGGACGCAGGCGCTCGGCATCTCGTTCGAAGTCGAAACCGTGGTCGGAGGTGATCTGGCCGTCATCATCGGGGACCAGGGTGGCCTGCGCCGGACGGGTCTGTTCGCACAGCGGCAGCAGCCCCGGGTAGCCCTCGCGCGGCGGCGCGAACGGATTGCCTTCGATGTTGAATTCAACGCCACGCGCGCGGGTCAGCGTGGACAGGGCCAGCACGTCCTCGGCGGTGATATGCCGGCGGTCCGGCCGTGGATGCACGGTGATGCCATGCGCGCCGGCATCCAGGCAGGCCTGGGCGGCACGCACCACGTCCGGTTCGGCGCCGCCGCGCGAATTGCGCAGGACGGCGATCTTGTTGACGTTGACGCTGAGCTGGGTCATGGAACGGGACTACTTGGAAAGAGGGGACGGGTCGTGGTCGTTGTGGTCGTCAGTGCGGCGGGCCTGGGCCTGTTCGCGCAGGCGGCGCAGCTCCTCGGCATCGATCAGCGTGGCCGGGTCGCGCTGCAGGTCGCCGAAACGGGCCACGTAGCGGCCGCGCACCCAGGCCAGCAGGAAGCCGAGCGCCGCCAGCAGGCACAGGGTCATCAACCCCGCGCTCGGGGTCTTCAGCGCGAAGGCAAAGCAGCCCAGCGCCAGCAGCAGGTACAACCAGTACATAGTCGGGCTCCCCGGATGATCGCCGCAGTGTAGCGCTGCGTCAGAGCAGCGGCGAGGCCAGCCGGGCGAAGGCCTCGGGCAGGCGGTGCAGCCACAGCGAGCGGCCGGCCTGGTCGTGCACCCGCGTGGAACGGTCGAATTCGCCCTGCAGCAGTTCGGCCAGTGCAGCGACGCGGTCACGGTCGCTGATCATCATCGACAGTTCGAAGTTCAGCCGGAAGCTGCGGTGGTCGAAGTTGGCGCTGCCGACGATGCAGACATCGTCGTCGGCGATGAACGCCTTGGTATGCAGCATGCGCGGGCCGTACTCGTAGATCTTCACGCCCGCGTGCAGCAGTTCGTCGAAGTAGGACCGTGCGGCCTGGGTGACGAACCAGGAGTCGCTCATCTTCGGCACCAGCAGGCGCACGTCCAGGCCGCCCAGCGCGGCCGAGGTCAGCGCCATCCTCGCTGCTTCACCGGGCACGAAGTAGGGCGTCACCAGCCACACGCGCTCGTGTGCTTCCTGGATCGCCGCCACGTGCAGGCGGTGGATGGTCTCCCAGCCCGAGTCGGGCCCGGACACCAGCACCTGGGCGCTGATCGATCCATCCGCACGCAGCGGCATGTCGGCCGGCCACAGGCGGGCGATGTCGAAACGCGAGTGGTCCTGGCCACTGGCATAGAGCCAGTCCTCGGCGAACACCAGCTGCAGGCTGCGCACCACGTGGCCGCGGATACGCATGTGCAGGTCGCGGTAAGCGTCGGGCCTGCGGCTCTCGTCTTCCTCGTCAGTGATGTTGATGCCGCCGGTGAAGGCGAGGCGACCGTCGACGATCACCAGCTTGCGGTGGGTGCGCAGGTTCAGCCACGGGCGCTTGAACGGCTTCAGCAGCTGTCGCGGATGGAACCAGATCGCTTCGCCGCCGGCGTCCAGCAGTGGCTGCAGGAAGCGCCGGGGCAGGGCGGAAGAGCCCACCGCATCCAGCAGCAGGCGCACCTGCACACCGGCCTGCGCACGTTCGACCAGGGCATCGCGCAGTGCGGTGCCGGCATGGTCGGGGTTGAAGATGTAGTACTCCAGGTGCACGTGGTCGCGCGCCTGCGCGATCGCGTCGAGCAGCGCGGCATAGGTGGCTGCGCCGTCGACCAGCCAGGTCACCTCGGTGGCACTGCTGGGCGCCAGTCCGGTGGTGGCCTGGGCAACCTTGGCCAGCTCGGTGCAGTCCGAATCGGGCGGGCAGACATCGCTGTAGTGCTCCATGCCCGAGCGTGCACGGCCACGACGCAGCCGTTGCCGCTTCACCTTCTGCGGCCCCAGCAGGTAGTAGATGAAGAGCCCGAGGTAGGGCAGCAGTGCCAGCGAAAGGATCCAGCTCAGCGTGGCCACCGGCTCGCGCTTCTGCAGCATGATCCAGCCCGCCAGCGCGAACAGGTAGAGCAGGTAGGCCACCGCCAGGATCGTGCCGAGGTGGGCGATGCCGTCGAGCCAATGGCGCAGGGAGTCGAAGAGGGCGAGCATCCGCCGATCATAGCGGCGCCTGCTGCCGGATGGGGTCGGATGGGCTCAGATCCCTTTCCTCAGGAAAAGGGATCTGACCCCAACCCGTGCGCCACGACGAGAACACAAAAAAACGCCCCTGTTTCCAGGGGCGTCTGCAGTCGCGTCATGACTGTTGTATTGCGGTGTAGCGTTTACTGCTGCACAAATCCGATCTTCTTCATCTGAGCATTCTTCGCGGCGGCCAGAACCTTGGCCATCACGTCGTACTCGGAATCCGGGCTGGCGTCGATGCGCAGTTCCGGCTGGTTGGTCGGGTCACGCTGGACCTCCTGCTCCATCCGCTGCTGCAGCTCGCTGGTATTGATCGGGCTGTTGTTCCACGAGACCTGGTTGCTGGCGTCGATCTTCAGCTCGATCGGCGGCGGCGGTTCGACCAGCTGCGGCGGTGGGTTGAGCACGCGCTGCGGCAGGTCCACGGCGATCGGGTACGTCATGATCGGCGCGGTCACGATGAAGATGATCAGCAGAACCAGCATCACGTCCACGAGGGGCGTGACGTTGATGTCTGCCATGGGGCCCTTGCCACCACCACTACTGAATGCCATGGCTTATTGCCCCTTTTCTTTGGTCGCAACGAAGCCGACGTCCAGCATGCCCTGTTCCTGCGCGACCTTGGTCAGGTCGTTGATGACGCGCATCTTGGTGGTGCGGTCACCACGCAGGTTCAGCGGCGGCTGCGGGGTCTGCTGTGCGGCGGTCGCCAAGCGGGACTCGAGAGTCTGCTTGTTGATTTCTTCGTCGTTCCAGTAGATCGAGCCGTCTTCCTTGACTGCCAGCGTGATCGGGTTCGGACGCTTTTCAGCATCTTCCGGCTTCTGGATCAGGTTGGCTTCCGGCAGATCCACCTTGACCTTGTGGGACATCAGGGGCGCCGTGATGATGAAGATGATCAGCAGCACCAGCATCACGTCCACGAGGGGCGTAACGTTGATGTCGGCCATGGGGCCGCCGCTGTTACCACTACTGAAAGCCATAACGGGCTCCGTCTAGATCTTGGTGACTACTTACTTCGTCGCTGGGTGACGCGCGCCGCAATTAGCGGACGCGCGAACCGGTGGCGAAGAAGTCGTGCAGGTCGTGCGCGAAGGTATCGAACTTGCTGATGGTCGCGCTGTTGATCTTGCTGAAGAAGTTGAAGGCGAACACGGCCGGGATTGCGACGAACAGACCGATCGCGGTCATGATCAGCGCTTCACCCACCGGGCCGGCAACGGCGTCGATCGAAGCGGAGCCGGTGGCACCGATCTTGATCAGCGCGCCGTAGATGCCCCACACGGTACCCAGCAGACCGACGAACGGAGCGGTCGCGCCGACGGTGGCCAGCAGGGTCATGCCCGACTGCAGCTTGTTGCTTTCGCGGGTGACGGCCTGGCGCAGAGCGCGGTCGACGAACTCCGAACGGCTCAGGTTCTCACCGACGCCGCCGGTAGCACCGCCTTCAGCGCGCTGGTGGTGGGCAGCGGCCTGGGCAGCGTCCAGGGCGATCTTCGAGAACGGCTCCGAAGCCGGCTGCTCTTCCATCGCACGGATGGCGTCCTGCGCGTTCGGGGTGTCCCAGAACAGGCTGACGACGCGGTCAGCGGCGCTCTTCAGGCGGGTGGCACGGAAGATGTTGATGACGGTCCAGTACCAGGACATGGCCGACATGGCGATCAGGGTCAGCAGCACGACCCAGGAAACCGCGAAATCACCCGGCTTGGTGGTCATTTCGTGGATCAGGTGCTCGAAGCCCATCTGCGACAGGGCGTTGGACGGATTGCCCCCGGCAGCAGCGGCGATGAAAATTTCCTGCAGCATGACGCTTACCTTTGTTGTGTGTGGTGATAAAGGGTGTAGCTAAGCTAAACAATCGAACCGGGAGCGGGGGTGGCCGGAGGGCCACCCGGACGCATCAGTTCAGCGCAAAGTTGACCGGGACGCGAACGCGACCTGCCGCCTTCTTACCGCCAGATTCAGCGGCGTTGAAGCGCCACTTGCGAGCTGCTTCCATCGCAGCACGGTCCAGGTCGCGGTTACGGCTGGACTTTTCCACCGTGACATTGGTGACGTTGCCGTTGGCATCGACATCAATGATCAGGATCACTTCGCCCTGGATACCCGCGCGGAAGGCGGCCGGCGGATAGCGCGGCGGATTCATGGCCTTCGACGAGATGTCAACGCTGGCCTCGATCGAGGTCGGCGGAGCCGGCGGCGACGGGGGCGACGGCGGGGTGACGATATCGTTCGGGCGCGGCTCCGGCACGTCCACGACCGGCGCCTGCGGCGGCGGCGGTACGGGCGACGGCTTCGGCGGCGACAGATTCTTCACCGGCGGTGGCGGAGTATCCTGCGGCGGCGGCGGCGGCGGCGGCGGTGGGGGCGGCGGCGGCGCGTCGACGATGGTCACCATGACGTTGCGCTCCTTCTCCGCGACGGCCTTGGGAGCCACGGCGGGAATGAGGAGCATCATGAAGGCGGCCAGATGCAGGGCAATTACAAACGCGATGCCGACGATGCGAGGCCAGCTCAGCCCCTTGTCATCGGGTTGTTCGTACCGGTGAACGACTAGTTGTTCCGTCATGCGCCAAGAGCTCAATAGTGGGGCCGGAATCCCGGGGGCGGGATCCCTGATCAGCGGTGCATGACACCGCAGGAACCTCCAAGCTTATACCAATCCTGAGCGCCTGCGCATCAACTGAGCAGGCATTCAGGCGTTATTCCTACTTACTTCAGGTTGATGATTTTTTTGGCATCCGCCTGGTTCTTCACGCCCTTCGCCAGCGCCTGCTGGGCGGCCTGCTTGGCCTCGGGGACGCGACCTTCGGCATGCAGGACGCGTGCCAGGTTCAGGTAGGTCTCACCGTCCTTGGAGAGCGGGGCAGCCTTCTGCCACGCATCGATCGCCTGCGGCACCTGGTCGGAGTAGTAGTAGGACTGGGCCAGCGCCAGGTAGACCTGGTAATCCGGCTTCAGGATGCCCTTCTGCAACCCTTCGTTGATGACCGCGATGACGTCCTTTTCCTTGTTCTCGGTGTTGGCATAGATCGAGTACAGCTGCTTGTACTCGCGCTCTTCAGTGAGCTGGCCGCTGCTGCGCAGCTTGTCCATCACCGCGGCGGCCTTCGGCATCTGGTCAGCCTGCATGTACATGTTGGCCAGATTCAGCTGGGCCTTCTTGTCCGTCGGGTTCTTGGCCGCCAGCGCTTCTGCGGCCTGCACGGCCTCACCGGTCTGGCCGGCTTCGGACAGGGCCGCCATCAGCAGCTGGTTCCAGTTGTCCTTCGGCTCGGCGGCGCCGGCGATGGCCTGCTTCAGCACCGGGATCGCTTCCTGGTAGCGCTCCAGCTGGTACAGCGCCTGGCCCTTGGCGATCAGCTCTTCCGGCTTGGTCGACTTGCTCTCTGCGAAGTACTTGTCCAGGGTGGCCAGGCCTTCGGCGGTCTTGTCTTCCTGCAGCTGCAGCTGGCCCAGCATCAGCATCGACTGGAAGTGGCCGTTGTTGTCCAGGCCGTTGAACTGGATCACCTGCTTCAGATACGCGATGGCGCCCGGCACGTCGTCGGTCTGGTAGGCGGCCTGCGAGGCCAGCTGCGCGGCCAGCGACTTGTCGTACTCGTTGGAAGCGCTGTCGGCCAGGATCGCGTCAGCCTGTTCGCGCGTCTCCGGGAACTTTTCCTTGTTGTAGCTGTCGATCATTTTCTGCAGCTTGCTGCCCATCTTGGCCGAGGCCTTGGCGGTCGGCTCCTGGCGGGTCGCATTCGGGTACAGCGGTTCGGCCTTGGCCTGCTTGCTGCTACCGCCGCGGCTGCCACGGTCGGAGGAACGCGAGGACTGCGCAAAGGCATCGGTGACCACGGCGCCGGTCAGGGCGGTCGCGACGAGGACGGAAAGCACAGCTTTGTGGTTACGGAAAATCATCGTTCACCTCGATCGAACCGCCGGATAGCGGCAAAGTCGGACTGTCAGAAAAATCTGAGCCGCCAAACGTATCAGAAACAGATGGCGTGAGAAATCGTTTTATGTGCTGCAATACAGCATAGAACTGCGCACTCATCCGCACTTTGGCCGCAGCCCGGCCGCCTGCGCCTGCTGGTAGACCGGCGTCAGGCCCGGTGCATCACGTCGCAGCTCCTGGATCCGGTTGGCCGGATCGGGGTGGGTGGACAGCCATTGCGGGCTGCGACCACCGCTGGCGGCCATCATGTTCTGCCACAGGTCCACGGCCTGGGCCGGGTTGAATCCAGCCTGCGCCATCAGCCGCTGGCCAATCACGTCTGCCTCGCTTTCCTGCGTGCGCGAACCCGGCAGCAGGAAGGCCGCCTGCGCGCCCATCCCACCCAGCTGGTTGACCGTGCTGGCGGCGCCATCGCCATAGGCGGCACCGGCCAGCGCGCCCAGCACGGCCAGGCCGGTCTGCGCGCCCATCTGCCGGGTGATGCGTTCTTCGTGGTGACGCGCGATGACATGGCCGATCTCATGGCCGATCACGGCAGCCAACTGGTCCTGGTTCTTGGCGACGGTGAAAATGCCGGTGTTCACGCCCACTTTTCCGCCGGGCAGGGCAAAGGCGTTCGGTTCTTTGTCGACGAACACGGCGGTCTCCCACCGTACGCCACGGTACTGAGGCGGCAACTGCGCGACCAACGCGTTGACCACGCACTGCACGTAGCCGTTCTGGCGGCCATCGGTGCTGATCTTCTCTTTCTGCTTGGTCTCGGCAAACGCCTGCGCGCCGAGCTGGTCAAGCTGTGCCTGCGATACGCCGCCCACCATCTGCCGTCTTCCGGTTGGCGAGGTGGTGGTCGCACAGGCACTGACCACGGTGGTGATGACTAGAGCCAGCAGCAGTTGTTTCATGGGTCCGCCCCCGTGTTCATGTGCGCAGTGTGTAGCGTACCTGCTTAATCTTTCGTCAAGCGGGCACGGCGTTACGTTGACCCCAGGAACACCATTGCGGCGAGCGCCACCGCGTTGTTCAGCGCATGCGCCGTGATCGCCGCCCACAGGGTGCCGGTGCGGCGGTACAGCCAGCAGAAGGCGGCACCCATGCCGCCGTAGACCAGCCACAGCTGCGCCATGCCCAGCAGCGAGTTCTTGCTGACACCGGGCACTTCATGGACCAGGGCGAACGCCAGGCTGCTGAGGATGAGGCCCAGCCAGGGGCGGCCGGCCTGCCACAGGCGCCCGAACAGGACACGACGGAACAGCAGCTCTTCGTAGGCGGGGGCGAGAACGACCGCAAACAGCACCAGGAACAACGGGAAGCGCGCGATCGCGCTCTGCATCAGTTCCACGTTGGTCGGCACCGGCTCGATGCCGAACTGCTTGGAAAGGAAGGCGACGCCGTTGCTGCCAACCACGATCAGCGTGGCCACCAGCAGGGTCCAGCCCCAGGTGGAAGGACGCTGCAGCGCCTGTCGCGAGGCCAGGCGTTCGCCGGCGTTCGCCGGGCGCCGCCAGAAGTACAGCAGCAGCGCGGCACCACCGGTGGCGATCAGGGCCATCAGGATCTGGGCCAGGGCCCCGGGCTGGCCCACTGCCGCGCCGGCGTTGTCAGGTGTGAGTGCACCGCCATTGGCCGCGACGTTGGCGCGGCTGACCACGATCGCACGGTAGAAGCCCCAGAACAGTCCGATGACCATGCTCAGGCCGACCAGGGTGACGGCGGCGATGCCCAGGTCGATGAAGAAACCTGCCAACGGTGCCACGGCGCGCGGCGGGGTAGACGGCGGCGGAACCGGAGGCGGAGCGGCGGAGACCGGGGCGGATGCGGACATCAGGTACCTGCGTTCAAGGGACGAAGGCCGGTGCAGCTCCCCGCGCACCGGCCAGGTCCCGATTGTGTCAGATATCCAGGTTGGCGACCTTCAGCGCATTGTCTTCGATGAAGTCACGACGCGGTTCGACCACATCGCCCATCAGGGTGCTGAAGATCTGGTCGGCAGCGACCGCATCCTCGATGCGCACCTGCAGCAGGCGACGGGTCTCCGGGTTCACCGTGGTATCCCACAACTGCTCCGGATTCATTTCACCCAGACCCTTGAATCGCTGGATCTGGCGGCCGCGCTTGGCCTCCTCGAGCAGCCAGTTCTGCGCCTTCGCGAAGCTGTCGACTTCGATCGACTTGGCGCCGCGGGAAATCGTTGCACCTTCGCGCACCAGCCCGTGCAGCAGCTTGGAGGCCTGGTGGATCGCACGCAGTTCGCCACTTTCGAACGCCGACAGCGGCAGCACCTGGATGTGCTCCTCGCCCATGTGGCGACGGGTCACCAGCACGGCGGCGGGGCGCTCCTCGTTGGCCTCCTGCAGTTCCAGGCTGAAACGCGGGCTGCCCAGGCTGCCCTGGTTGAGGCGCTTGGCCAGCGCATCCAGGCCTTCGCCTTCGCCGGCATTGCGCAGGCTGTCCATGTCCATCGGCACGAAATCGACCAGCGCTTCGAGCAGGTTGCGGTCATAGCGGTGGGCATTGCGTTCGATGGAATCGAGCGCGGCGGCATAGGCCAGCAGCAGCTTTTCCAGCGCCAGGCCTTCGATGCCCGGTTCGCCGGTGGCCGGCACCAGCGCGGCGTTTTCCACCGCACTGCTGGCCAGGTAACTGTCCAGCGCCGGGTCGTCCTTCAGGTACAGCTCCTGCTTGCCCTGCTTGATCTTGTACAGCGGCGGCAGGCCGATGTAGACGTAACCGCGCTCGATCAGCTCCGGCATCTGACGGTAGAAGAAGGTCAGCAGCAGGGTGCGGATGTGGGCGCCGTCGACGTCGGCGTCGGTCATGATGATGATCTTGTGGTAACGCAGCTTGTCCGGGTTGTACTCGTCACGGCCGATGCCGGTGCCCAAGGCCGTGATCAGCGTACCCACCTGGTCGGAGGACAGCATGCGGTCGAAGCGTGCGCGTTCCACGTTGAGGATCTTGCCGCGCAGCGGCAGCACCGCCTGGTTCTTGCGGTTGCGGCCCTGCTTGGCCGAGCCACCTGCCGAGTCACCCTCGACGATGAACAGTTCGGACAGCGCCGGGTCCTTTTCCTGGCAGTCGGCCAGCTTGCCCGGCAGGCCGGCGATATCCAGCGCGCCCTTTCGGCGCGTCAGGTCGCGGGCCTTGCGCGCCGCTTCGCGTGCACGCGCAGCGTCGACGATCTTGCCGGCAATCGCCTTGGCTTCGTTCGGGTTTTCCTGCAGGAACTCTTCCAGGCGCGCGCCGAAGGCGTTTTCCACCGCCGGGCGCACGTCGGAGCTGACCAGTTTTTCCTTGGTCTGGCTGGAGAAGCTCGGGTCCGGCACCTTCACCGACAGCACCGCGATCATGCCTTCGCGCATGTCATCGCCGGTCAGGTTGATCTTGGCCTGCTTGGCGATGCCGTTCTGCTCGATGTAGTTGTTGAGCACGCGGGTCAGCGCACCGCGGAAGCCGGCAAGGTGGGTGCCGCCGTCCTTCTGCGGAATGTTGTTGGTGAAGCAGTACATCGTCTCCTGGTAGGAGTCGGTCCACTGCAACGCCACATCCACGACGATGCCGTTGTGCTCGCCGGTGACCGAGATGACGTTCGGGTGCAGCGGGGTCTTCAGCTGGGCCAGATGCTCCACGAAGCTGCGGATGCCGCCTTCGTAGTGGAAGTCATCACGACGGCCATCGCCACGTTCGTCGGCAAGGACGATCTTGACGCCGGAGTTCAGGAACGACAGCTCGCGCAGGCGGCGAGCCAGGATGTCGTAGTGGAATTCCACGTTGTCGTGGAAGGCGACGGTCGACGGCCAGAAGCGCACGGTGGTGCCGCGCTTGGTGGTGGTTTCCAGCTTGGCCAGCGCGGTCACGGCGGCGCCGTTGCTGAATTCCTGCTGGTAGTGGAAGCCGTTCTGGAACACGTCCACCAGCAGCTTCTGCGACAGCGCGTTGACCACGCTGACGCCGACGCCGTGCAGGCCGCCGGACACCTTGTAGCTGTTGTCGTCGAACTTGCCGCCTGCGTGCAGGACGGTCATCACCACTTCGGCAGCCGACACTTCGCGACCGAGCTTGGCGCTCATCTGCTCGTGCTTGCCGGTCGGAATGCCGCGACCGTTGTCGGATACCGAAACCGAGCCATCGGCGTGGATCGTCACTGCAACGTGATCGGCGTGGCCGGCCAGCGCTTCGTCGATCGAGTTGTCGACAACCTCGAACACCATGTGGTGCAGACCGGTGCCGTCATGCACGTCACCGATGTACATGCCGGGTCGCTTGCGGACAGCCTCCAGGCCTTCCAGGGCGGTGATGCTGTTGGCGTCGTAATTGCCGTTGTTTGCCGGGGTGTTCTGTTCGTCGCTCATTGCGCTTGCCGTAGGCTCCGCAGGTCGGCCACCGCTTGGAGCGATGTGCCGAGAATGAAAGGATTCCAACCCGAATTATACCAGCCGGGGTCGAGCGGCCCTGGTGTGCCCACTATGGCACAGCCACGATCTGTGCATGTTCCACGTGGAACCGGGCGATGTGGGTCAGTTCCTGCAGCGCCGCCGGCGTTTCGGTGGCGGTGATGAAGATCTGCGCCGGCCCACCGAGCAGGCGCTGCAGAACCCGCGCCTGGTGGGTGCGATCCAGCTCCGAGCCCAGATCGTCCAATGCGATCACCGGCCATTCGCCGCGCTGTTCCGCGTAGTCCTCGGCCTGCGCCAGCAGGCAGGTCAATGCCGTCAGCTTGGCCTGGCCGCGGGACAGCGCATCGCGACCCGGAATGCTGTGGAAATCCACGCTCCAGTCTGCCCGGTGCGGACCAACCGAGGTGTATCCGGCCTGGCGGTCACGTTCCCGGGCCAGAAGCAGCGCATCGGCCAGAGGGAGCTCGTGCCGACGCCAGCCCGGGCTGAGTTCCAGTGCCTGGATGCCGAGCTGCGGGGCCAGGCTGGAAGCCAGCGCCACGGTGCGCTGCTGCAGACGCTCCAGGTAGTGCTGCCGACGGCTGGTCAACGGTTCGCCGGCTTCAGCCAGTTCGTGATCCCAGGTATCCAGCATCCGCGACGGGCCACCTTGCTTGAGCAGGGCATTGCGCTGTTTCAGTGCCCGCGAATACCGGCGCCACAGGGACAGGAAATCAGGTTCCACGTGGAACAAGCCCCAATCGAGGAATCGGCGGCGGGGTTCACCACCACCGCTGACCAACGCATGGCTGCCTGGCTCGAATGTGACTACCGCAAGCGCTGCGCACAGATTGCCGAGCTGGGCCACGTCTTCGCCGTCCAGGCGCCCCTTCCAATCCTGGCCACTGTGCCGCAGGCCGGCCTTTCGGCGGTGCGGCGGGTGATTGGCACGTTGTTCGTCCCATTCCACGAAGATTTCCAGCGCTTCCTGGCCCTGGCGCACCAATCCATCGCGGACACGACCACGGAAGCTGCGCCCATAGGCCATCAGGTGCAGGGCCTCGAGCACGCTGGTCTTGCCGGCACCGTTGTCGCCGGTCAGCAGGTTCAATCCCGGCTGGGGCGACAGCTCCACCGCATTGAAGCGACGCAGTTGGTGCAGGGCGAGGCGGCGGATAAGCATGGGGCGCGAAAGACCATCCGCACGGGGCGGCAGAGGGGCAGGGAATTCATCAGCTTACTGCATCGGTCAAGCCGGACGTGCCCGGCCAGCTATCCGGCCAGCTATGGAGCAGTTACCGCAGGTCTGCCTGCGCCCTGACCGCTGGTTCCACGTGGCGCTGTTTCCTCATCCCAGCAGATGCGGGTCTCGGCAAGCCCGGAAATCCTTCGATTCTGCGAAGGGTAGCGGGGGTGTGAGCCTTGGATTTCGCCGATTTCAGGCGATGCCGTGGACAGCGCTTGCCTCGTCGCCGACGAGTACCAGCGGATGAACCTGCAGATTCCTTGAAATCTACGGTCCCATGCCCTGGGCGGTTCCACAGATTTCAAAGAATTCAGACCGATCGTTCCACGCTGTCCACAGCTGCCCTGTATGACTTATACACAAGGTATGGGCAATCTGTGGATAAAAAAGCCCTTTTGCCATGCCTTCGAAACTATCCACAGGTTCCCCCCCAGGCTGGGAGGCCGATATACAGGGGGTTTCAGGCGCATAAATTTCTTTTAAATCAGTCAGATAAGGTGTTTTTCCACGAGATCTGGCTTTACCATCACCACCATGCTTTAGATTTATACCCAGATTTAGAAGCTAGGCTTGCCCCAGTCTGCATCGAATCTTCCCTGTGGACAGCGGCGTTTGCAGAGGGAAGTCCATCGCGCCGCGATGCAGGATCATCGGTCCCTGTCAGGCCAGATCTGGGGACAGGCGACGAGTATCGGATCCTGCACCTGGACTTTCGATCAATCGCGACTCGTCATTGCTACGAACCAGCGATCCTGTTTTCAACGATCGAGACGAACATCCCGGAAAGGCAACGGATTTCAACCGAGCCCATCGACGGAAGTGACGTCGTCCGGAGAACTGCGTCTTCTAGATGCTCCACGTGGAACCTGCAAAAAAAACGCCCGGGAAGATCCCGGGCGTCGTTCGGTTCCACGTGGAACAGCAGCTGTCAGAGACGCAGCGGCATCACCACGTGGCGCGACTTCTCGCTGCTGGACTCACGTACAAGCGCCGAGGAGTTGGAATCGCGCAGCTGGATGATGACTTCCTCATCGCGCAGGGCGGAGAGAGCGTCCAGCAGGTAGTTCACGTTGAAGCCGATGGCCAGATCGCTGACCGTGGTGTCGGCTTCGATCTCTTCCTGGGCTTCTTCCTGTTCCGGGTTGTGCGCGCTGATCTTCAGGTTGCCCGGCGAGACTTCCACGCGGATGCCGCGGTACTTCTCGTTGGACAGGATCGCGGCGCGCTGAAGCGAGGCGCGCAGCGCTTCGCGATCAACCTTCACTTCACGGTCGGCACCGATCGGAATCACCGCTTCGTAGTCCGGGAAGCGGCCGTCGATCAGCTTCGAGGTAAAGGTGACATCGTCGCGCTTGACGCGCACGTGGCTGCGGCCGACTTCCAGCTCGATCTCGCGATCGCCGCTTTCCAGCAGGCGCTGCAGTTCGGTCACACCCTTGCGCGGCACGATGATCTGGCGCTTGGACCCGCTGGGCTTGGCCAGATCGGTTTCACACAGCGCCAGGCGGTGGCCGTCGGTGGCAACGGTACGCAGGGCATCGCCGCGCAGGTCGAACAGCAGGCCGTTGAGGTAGTAGCGCACGTCCTGCTGGGCCATCGCGAACGCGGTGCGCTCGATCAGCTCCTTCAGGGTCGCCTCACCGATGGCCACGCGCTCGGTGGCTTCCACTTCATCCACCGACGGGAAGTCGTTCGAAGGCAGCGTGGCCAGGGTGAAACGGCTGCGACCGGCCTGCACGGTGATCTTGTCTCCGGTCTGCGAGACGGTGATCCGGCTGCCGTCGGGCAGGGCGCGGATGATCTCGAACAGCTTGCGGGCGGGAATGGTGGTTTCGCCGTCCTGGGCATCTTCAACCGCGATCCGCGACACCATCTCCACTTCCAGGTCGGTACCGGTCAGCGACAGCTGGCCGTTCTGCACCTGGACCAGGAAATTGGCCAGAACCGGAAGGGTCTGGCGGCGTTCGACCACGTTGACGACCTGTGCCAACGGCTTGAGAAAGGCTTCGCGCTGCAGTGTGAAACGCATGTGGTTCCGTGCCCCTATGCTTTAAAAAATGTGGAATAAATCAAAAGCTTGGTGGTGCTGGTAGAGACAGAATCGCTGGAAAACAATGCTAAGTCTTTGTAATTAAAGGTATTTCAGACCTCGAAACCCTCTGCATTACCGACCCCCAAGGGGTGGGGAAAGCTGTGGATAAATCTGGCGCGATTTCAAACGGCATTTTTATCCACAACGTGTCCCGCGCTTGCTACCGGATTCTGCACCGTTTTGTGCGATGACGCCTCATCGGCATCCGTGCATCATTCGCTCAGCTTCCGGATCAGCTTGTCCCAGTCCTCGCGGAGCTTGCCGTCGGTCTCCATCAGGGTCCGGATCTGGCGGCAGGCATGCAGCACCGTGGTGTGATCGCGACCGGCAAAGGCGTCGCCGATCTCGGGCAGGCTGTGCTCGGTCAGTTCCTTGGTCAGGGCCATGGCGACCTGGCGGGGACGGGCCAGCGAGCGGGTCCGACGCTTCGACAGCAGATCCTTGATCTGCAGGCCGTAGTAGTCGGCAACGGTTTTCTGGATGTTGGGAATGCTGATCGCCTGCTGCTGGGCGCGCAGCAGGTCACGCAGGGTTTCCTGGGCGAATTCGGTGGTGATCGCGCGGCCGGTGAAGTTGGCGCGGGCGGTCAGGGTATTCAGCGCGCCCTCGAGGTCGCGCACGTTGGAGCGCATCTTCTTGGCGATCAGGAACGCAACATCATCGGGAATCTCGGCACCGCGTTCGCGCGCCTTGGCCAGCACGATCGCGGCGCGGGTCTCGAAGTCCGGCGGTTCGATCGCGACCGACAGGCCCCAGGCAAGCCGCGACTTCAGGCGCGCTTCCAGGCCCTCGACTTCGCGCGGATAGCGGTCGCAGGTCAGGATGATCTGCTGCTTGCCATCGAACAACGCGTTGAAGGTGTGGAAGAACTCTTCCTGGGTGCGGTCCTTGCCGGCAAAGAACTGGATGTCATCGATCAGCAGCGCATCCACCTGCTGGAACTGGCGCTTGAACTGATCCATGGTCTTTTCCTGCAGGGCCCGGATCATCGCGCTGAAGAACTGTTCCGAACGCAGGTACAACACCTTTGCACCTGGATTGGCCTGGCGCATGGCGTTGCCGGCGGCGAACATCAGGTGGGTCTTGCCCAGGCCCGTGCCTCCGTACAGCAGCAGCGGGTTGTGCGCCCGGTCGCCCGGCTTCTGCGCTGCCTGGAAGGCGGCGGCCAGGCCCAGCTGGTTGCTGCGGCCTTCGACGAAGTTGGCGAACGTGTAGTGGCTGTCCAGATTGCCGGCGAAGGGCACCTGCGGTTCGCTGGACACATGCGCCGACGGCGTGGAAACCGGCGCGTTCTGCGCCTCCACAGGGCGCGGGCGCGAGCCGATTTCAAGAAAAACATCGCTGAAACCGGCGAAATGCGCCAGCAGCTCGCGGATCCGGGCCAGGTACAGCTCGCGGACCTGGTCGACGATGAAGGCATTCGGTGCATACAGCACCAGGCTGTCCACGCGCAGATCGGCCTGCAGCGGCTTCAACCAGGTATGAACGTCTTCCGGCGGGAACTCCGCTTCGAGGCGCTCGAGACTACGGGACCAGGCATCCATCAGCAATAATCGTCCGGTGGCCGGGGCATGGACGCGACAAGGCGCCCAAACACAGGCCGGAAAGGGGGGAAATGGATGGCTCAGACTACCACCGAGCGCCCGCCTTCGGAATGCTTGTCCCCTACTTATTCACAAAAACATCCACAGCTATTGCACAGCCCGGTGAATTCGCGTAGCTGCCAGGGGTTGACGCGGGGTAGGGTACCTCTCTAGAATTTCCGGTTCTTTCCGTCCCATTCATACGAGAGGCCCCCAATGGCCACGAAGCGCACCTACCAGCCCAGCAACCTCAAGCGTAAGCGCGACCACGGCTTCCGTGCCCGTATGAAGACCGCTGACGGCCGCAAGATCCTGTCGCGTCGCCGCGCCAAGGGCCGCAAAGTCCTGAGCGCCTGATTGCCATGCCGCACCCCGCGGCAGACGCAATCCCTTCGACAGTGAATACTGCAGACCCGCGCAAGCGATTCCCTCGCTCTGCGCGGGTTCGCACGCGTGCCGAATATTCAACGGTCTTCAACGGCGCCCGCCGTGTGTCCGATCCGCTGATGACCCTGCACTGGCTGCCGGCTGACCGGCCGGCCAGGCTGGGTCTGGCGGTTTCCCGCAAGGTTGATCCGAACGCCGTGGGGCGTAACCGGATCAAGCGCGTCCTGCGCGACATCCTGCGTCAGACACGTACCGAAATCCAGCCAGGCGACTTCGTCGTCGTGGCGCGTAGTGCTGCGCGTTCCGCCAGCAACGACGAGATCCGCCAGGCCTTCCTGCGCCTGCTGCGTCGCCTGCGTGCATTGCCCGCGCCGGGCGTGGACGGCACAATGCCGCCGCCTGATGGCATCGCAACTCCTTCTTTGACCGAGCCGGCATCGCGTCCCGGCCCCGCCGAGCCTGTCCGCTGATGAACCAGACCCGCGTATTCCTCATTTTTGCCTGGCTGATGGTGGCCGTGCTGCTGTGGATGGAGTGGAGCCGTGAAAAGGCTGCTCCGACCCCGGCACCGACGACCACGTCGGCCCCGGCTGCTGCACAGAGTGTTCCGGGCGCGACCCCGGGCAGCATCCCCAGCGCGCAGGTCCCGGGTGCGCCGGGCCAGGCCGCTGTGCAGGCCCAGGCCAGCGCCACCCCGGCCAGCCAGCGCGTGACCGTCACCACCGACGTGCTGCGCCTGGTGCTGGACGGCGGCCGTGTGCTGGATGCCGAGCTGCTGCAGTTCCCGCAGACCAAGGACGAAGGCAGCCCGCCGGTTCGCCTGCTGACCGAAGACCCCGCGCATCCGTACAGCGCGATCAGCGGCTGGGCCAGCGAAGACAAGAACACCCCGGTTCCCGGCGCTGACGGCTTCAAGCTGGTCGGTGATACCAAGGACTTCGTGCTGGCCAAGGGCCAGAACGAACTGCAGATCCCGTTCGTGTGGACCGCCGACAACGGCGTGACCATCAAGCGCACCCTGACCGTCTCGCGCAACGAGTACGCCGTGCGCTTCAAGGACGAAGTCAGTAATGCCGGCGCCGCACCGTGGAACGGCTACGTCTACCGCACCCTGGACCGCACCCCGACCATCCTGTCGCGGAGCATGACCAACCCGGATTCGTTCAGCTTCAACGGCGCCACCTGGTACGACAACGACAAGAAGTACCAGCGTCGTGCGTTCAAGGATTACCTGGACGACGGCGCACTGAACCAGAACATCACCGGCGGCTGGCTGGCGATGCTGCAGCATCACTTCTTCACCGCCTGGATCCCGCAGAAGGACCAGACCGCGCACTACGTGCTGTCGCAGGTGGCCGGTCGTGACCTGATTGAAGCGCGTGGCCCGGCCTTCACCGTGGCCCCGGGCCAGTCCACCAGCACCGAGGCCCGCCTGTGGGTCGGCCCGAAGCTGGTCAACCTGATCGCCAAGGAAGACGTGCCGGGCCTGGACCGCGTGGTCGACTACAGCCGCTTCTCGATGATGGCGGTGATCGGCCAGGGCCTGTTCTGGGTGCTGAACCAGGTGCACAAGCTGGTCGGCAACTGGGGCTGGGCGATCGTCGGCCTGGTGGTGCTGCTGAAGCTGGTGCTGTACCCGCTGTCGGCGACCCAGTACAAGAGCGGTGCCAAGATGCGCCGCTTCCAGCCGCGCATCGCGCAGCTGAAGGAACGCTATGGCGATGACCGCCAGAAGTTCCAGACCGCGATGATGGAGCTGTACAAGAAGGAAAAGATCAATCCGATGGGCGGCTGCCTGCCGATCCTCATCCAGATGCCGATCTTCTTCGCTCTGTACTGGGTGCTGGTGGAATCGGTCGAACTGCGCCAGGCGCCCTGGTTCGGCTGGATCCAGGACCTGACCGCACGCGACCCGTACTTCATCCTGCCGGTCATCAACGTGGCAGTGATGTGGTTCACCCAGAAGCTGACCCCGGCACCGGGCATGGACCCGATGCAGCAGAAGATGATGCAGTTCATGCCGCTGGTGTTCGGCGTCATGATGGCCTTCATGCCGTCCGGCCTGGTCCTGTACTGGGTGGTCAACGGTGGCCTGGGCCTGCTGCAGCAGTGGTGGATGACCAAGCGCCATGGCGGCGAGCCGGTTGCGGCCACCACCGCTCCGGCCCCGGTCAAGAAGAAGTAATCGGTAGAGCCGGCCGCTGGCCGGCTGACCCCAGCAAAAGCCCGCCGCAAGGCGGGCTTTTCGCATGCGGCGGTAGAATCGCCGGCACACCGTTCCTCCCACCTTCGAGTCCGCCATGCCGCGTGCGTCGTCGTTCCGCCTGTTCCTGCCCTCGCTGTTGTTGACCCTGGTTGTTGCCGGCTGCGGCGACAAGGACGCGAAGGCGCCGGCGACCACCGTCACCCAGCCAAGCGCGCAGGCCGCAGCCGCCGCCGATCCGGCCGCCGCGCCGTTGCTGGCGGCGCTGCAGAAGCAGCTCGACGGCTACCGCCGGATCATCGTGCTGCTGGCAGACGAGGAACAGCAATCGGCCGCCGACCGCGTCACCTCCACGCGTGTGGGCCAGCAGCTGTTCCACGATGGCCTGGAACAGCGCACGGCGATCGCCGCGCAGCTCGACACCCTGCTGGGCGGCTCCAGCCCGCAGCGCTTCGCCACCCTCGGCACCGTGCTGGACTACATCGAGTCGGCGCCGGAACTGTTCGACGCCGACCGCCTGGCCTTCCGCGAAGTGCTGCGTGATCTGCATGAGCGGGTCGGCACTGATTCGTCGCTGCCGGCGGTCAAGCTGCACCAGCGCATCGGCGAGGACCTGGAGGCACTCGACGAGATCGAGCGAAACTACAACCAGGAACTGACCCGCATCTTCAGCCGCTTCGAGCGCACCCGTGCCATCGGGCTGAAGCGTGAGAAGTGGGACGACTACATCGCCCACCTGCACAAGGACTACAGCCGCGAAGCGATCCTGCGCGACTACGGCGTGATCGAGCCCTACCCGATGTCGATGAAGGACAGCGACCGCGAGATCTTCGGCCGCGACCTGCCGGCCAAGACCGTGGTGCTGACCTTCGACGATGGCCCGCACAAGGCCTATACCGATGAAGTGGTGGCCATCCTCAAGCGCTACGACGTGCCGGGCGTGTTCTTTGAAGTGGGCCGCAACCTGGGCAAGGTCGAGGCCGATGGCAAGGTCAGCCTCGGCCCGATGGCAAAGATCAGCCGCAACCTGATGGAAGAGGGCTATGCGGTCGGCAACCACAGCCTGACCCACGCCCAGCTGTCGCGCACCACCGGTGACGCGCTGCGCCAGCAGGTGCTCGACACCGACACGCTGCTGAAGGATGTCGACAGCAAGCGCGCGCCGCTGTTCCGTTTCCCGTATGGCGCGCGTAATGCCGAAGGCCTGCAGCTGCTCAACGAGGCCGGGCTGAAGTCGATCATGTGGAACATCGACTCGATGGACTGGGCCGACCCGGTACCGGAATCGATCGTGCAGCGCGTGCTAGACCAGGTGAACAAGGAACAGCGCGGCATCATCCTGTTCCACGACATCCACGACCGGGCGGTGAAGGCGCTGCCGCAGATCCTCGACCGGCTGATCGCCGATGGTTACCAGTTCGCCGGCTGGAACGGCCGTGACTTCACCGTCGCCCGTGCGCGCAAGGGTGATGCCGGTGCCGCCACGGTCACCACCGGCTACGAGAAGTCCTGGGCGATCGTGGTCGGCATCGACAACTATGCCAAGTGGCCGAAGCTGGAGTACGCCAGCCACGACGCGCAGGCGGTGGCCGATACCCTGACCGGGCAGTTCGGCTTCCCGTCCTCGCAGGTGATCGTGCTGAAGAACGAGCAGGCGACCCGCAACAACATCCTCGCGGCCTTCCACGATCGCCTGGCCGATGACCGCACCGGCAAGAACGACCGCGTGTTCGTGTTCTTCGCCGGCCATGGCGCGACCCGCCAGCTCGCTTCCGGGCGCGACCTGGGCTACATCATTCCGGTCGATTCGGACCCGAAGGAATTCGCCACCGACGCCATCGCGATGACCGACATCCAGAACATTGCCGAGAGCATGCAGGCCAAGCATGTGATGTTCGTGATGGATGCCTGCTACAGCGGCCTGGGCCTGACCCGCGGTGCCCCGTCGTCGTCGTCGTTCCTGCGCGAGAACGCGCGTCGCAGCGCGCGGCAGATGCTGACCGCCGGTGGTGCCGACCAGCAGGTGGCCGATGCTGGCCCCAACGGCCACTCGGTGTTCACCTGGGTGCTGTTGCAGGCGCTGGCCGGCAAGGGCGACCTCAACGGCGACGGCCTGATCACCGGTACCGAGCTGGCCGCCTACGTGGCGCCGGCCGTATCGGCGGTCTCGCACCAGACCCCGGCCTTCGGCAGCCTGCCCGGTTCGCAGGGCGGCGAGTTCGTGTTCCAGGTGCCGGACAGCCAGGAATTCCTCAACGCCGATACGCGCCAGCTGACCGCCGATGCGATCGCGCTGAACAACAAGGTGGATGCGGCCAGCGAGGCCAAGGGCAGCCAGGCGCCGGTGACGGTGGCCGACCTGCAGGGTGGCAAGGCCAAGCTGGTGGTGCCCACCGCTGGCCCGGCGTCAGACCGCCAGCGCGCGCAGCAGGCCAACGACCGCGGCCTGCAGCTGTACCGCGAGAAGCAGTACGACGAGGCAGCCGCGCAGTTCGCCGAAGCGCTGAAGCTGCGTCCTGATTTCGCCCAGGCCGCCAACAACCTCGGCTTCGTCTACTACCGCCAGCAGCGCTATGCAGAAGCCGCGCGCTGGCTGGAGAACACGCTGAAGATCGACCCGTCGCGCGCGGTGGCCCATCTGAACCTGGGCGATGCCTACTTCAACGCCGGCGACAAGGCCAAGGCGAAGCAGGCCTACACCACCTACCTGGCGCTGCAGCCGCAGGGCAGTGGCGCGGCCCAGGCGCGCGCGCAGCTGGAGAAGCTCTGAGCCATGAACGACGCGATCCGCACCGACACCATCGTGGCCATCGCCAGCGCCCCCGGCGCCGGCGGTGTCGGCCTGTTGCGCCTGTCCGGTCCGCGCGCTGCGGCGATTGCCAATGCGCTGGGGGCGCCTGCACTGCGCCCGCGCCACGCGCACTACGCGCGCCTGCGTGATGCCGACGGCGAGGTCATCGACGATGGCATCGTGCTGTGGTTCCCGGCACCGAACAGTTTCACCGGCGAAGAGGTGGTGGAACTGCAGGGCCATGGCAGCCCGGTGCTGCTGCAGCAGCTGGTCGCGCGCTGCATCGCGCTCGGTGCGCGCCAGGCGCGGCCGGGTGAGTTCAGCGAACGGGCGTTCCTCAACGGCAAGCTGGACCTGGCCCAGGCCGAGGCCATCGCCGACCTGATCGCCGCGGGCGACAACCGTGCCGCACGCGCGGCGCGTCGTTCACTGGATGGCGTGTTCTCGCGCCGCATCGATGCGGTGGTCGAGCAGCTGGTGCTGCTGCGCATCCACGTGGAAGCGGCCATCGACTTCGCCGACGAACCGCTGGATACCCTCGGTGGCGCGCAGGTGCGGCGTGGGCTGGAACAGGCGCGCAGCGATCTGGCCATTCTGCGCCGCGATGCCGAACGCGGCCGTCGCCTGCGCGATGGCCTGCACGCGGTGCTGATCGGTCCGCCGAATGCGGGCAAGAGTTCACTGCTCAACGCGCTGGCCGGCAGCGAACGCGCCATCGTCACCGACATCGCCGGCACCACCCGCGACACCCTGCGCGAAACCATCCGCCTGGATGGCCTGGAGCTGACCCTGGTCGACACCGCCGGCCTGCGCGACGGCGGCGACGCCATCGAACGCGAAGGCATGCGCCGCGCCCACGTGGAAATCGAGCGCACCGACCTGGCGCTGATCGTGCTGGATGCGCGCGATCCGGCGGCCGGTGAAGCGGCGCTGGGCGAGGCCGTGGCGACGGTACCGCACAAGGTCTACATCCACAACAAGTCGGATCTGCTGGCGGCGTTGCCGTCGCTGGCTGATCCGGATCGGGTGTTCGTTTCGGCCGCCACCGGCGCCGGGCTCGACGATCTGCATGCGCGCCTGCGTTCGATTGCTTCGGCCGGTGCCGGTGAGCAGGTGGACGGCGAGTTCTCCGCGCGCACGCGCCACGTGGATGCGATTGAACGCGCGCAGGAACATGCGCAGCGCGCCGATGGCGAGCTGGCGCACGAGCACCTGGAGCTGGCCGCCGAGGAACTGCGGCTGGCCCACGATGCGCTGGGTGAGATCACCGGGCAGATGAGTGCCGATGATCTGCTGGGGAGGATCTTCTCCAGTTTCTGCATCGGCAAGTAACTGTAGAGCCGAGCCCATGCTCGGCTGTTCTGCCCGTCAGCCGAGCATGGGCTCGGCTCTACAGGGACTGGCTTCCCCCACCTGTCACATTGCCGCCGCATACTGACGCCCATCACATACCGCTTGGGGAAGTCGCAGTGAAGTCGTGGGGTTGTGCGTTGCTGTTGTCGCTGGCCGTGGCACCATCGGTGGCCATGAGTGCTGAATCCTCCACCCCGGTCGTGCCCAAGGTGTCGGTCTACGGCCATCGCGGGGCAAGCGCACTGCTGCCCGAGCACACCCTGGCCTCGTATGCGCAGGCCATCGCCGATGGCGCCGACTACATCGAACCGGACCTGGTGATGACCAGGGACGGGGTGATGGTGGCCCGCCACGAGAACGAGATCGGCGGCACCACCGACGTCGCCTCGCATCCGGAGTTCGCCAGCCGCCGCACCCGCAAGGTGATCGATGGGCAGCAGGTCGAGGGCTGGTTCACCGAGGACTTCACCCTGGCCGAGCTGAAGACCCTGTACGCCCGTGAGCGCCTGCCGGAGCTGCGCAGCACCGCCTACGACGGCCAGTTCCGCATCGCCAGCCTGGACGAGATCCTGGCCTTCCTGGTGCAGCAGGCCGGGCGCGCCAACCGTGGCATCGGCCTCGTGCCGGAGATCAAGCACCCGACCTATTTCCAGTCCATCGGCCTGCCGATGGAAGACAAGCTGCTGGCCGCGCTGCGTGGCAACGCGTACACCAATGTCGGCCCGGTCACGATCCAGTCGTTCGAGACCGCCAACCTGCGCTACCTGCATGGCAAGATCGGCCGGGGCAGCAACATCCGCCTGCTGCAGCTGCTGTGGAAGGGCGATACCCAGCCGGCCGACATCGCCAAGGCCGGCGGCACGCTGACCTACGCACAGATGATGACCCCGGCCGGGCTGAAGGACATCGCCGCCTACGCCGATGGCATCGGCCCCGAGCTGCGCTCGATCATTCCGCTGGATGCCAAGGGCGCGCTGGGCACGCCGACCGCGCTGGTACGAGATGCGCACGCGGCCGGCCTGATGGTGATTCCGTACACCTTCCGCCCGGAGAACCATTTCCAGCCCAGCAACCTGCGCAAGGGCGCCGAAAACGCGCGCAACGTCGAAGGCTCGATCGCCGAGATGCGCGCCTACCTGGCGACCGGCATCGATGCCTTCTTCACCGATGATCCGGCGCTGGGCCGGCAGGCGGTGGATGGGATGGGCACAGCGGGGAACTGAGCGATCAACGCGCCGGGCATGGCCCGGCGCTACCCGGGGGCCGGTGTGCTCTGGTAGGTGCCAACCTTGGTTGGCACGCAACAACCGCGCCGACCAAGGTCGGCCACTACCGGTTCATGAGGTTGCCGGCCAGCGGCCGGCACGACCGTCCCCTCAACTGCGTGGCTCGTCCGGCCGGCGGAACGGGATCACCACGTAGTCCTGGCCCTCGCGCGGCTGCCACAGCACCGGCACGCGCTGCGGAGACGGTGGCTCCAGCTCGTCGTCGGCCAGCGGCTCGGCCTCGTCTTCTTCGTCTTCCCAGCTGTAGCGCTGGCGCGGCGGCAGGGGGTCGGCGTTGCGGAACAGCAGCGCGGCGATGATGCCGGCGAAGGCGCCGCCCATGTGCGACTGCCAGGACACGCCATCGGCATGCGGCAGGATGGTCATCAGCATGCCGCCATAGAACAGCATGCCGATCAGGCCGGTGGCGATTGCCGCACGGTCGCGGCGCAGCAGGCCGAGGCTGGCCAGCAGGAACATCAGGCCATGGGTCACGCCACTGGCACCCAGGTGCACGCTGCCCGGATTGCCCAGCATCCACGCGCCGAGGCCCGAACCCAGCCACAGCAGGGGCAGGGCGCGCACGGTGGCTTTGGGATACACACTGCCGGCCAGGGTGCCGAGGATCAGGATGGCGATGCTGTTGGCGGCGATGTGCTCGACCGAGGCATGCAGCATCGGGCCGCCGATCAGGCCGAGCAGGCCCTTGGCTTCCAGTGGCGCAACCGCCCACGGTCGCCAGTCGAACGTGCCCTGCAGGGCGAACACGGCCACCAGCACCAGCACGGCCGCCAGGCTGACATTGAACGCCCGCAGGATGCGCGAGCGGTCATTGCGGGGGGGCGGCACGTCGCCGGCGGGCAGGGGCGTGTTGTTGTCCATACCTCAGCAATGGCGGTGGCTGGCGCGAAACCAAGGCCACTGTTGCGGGAGAGTGGGTGCGGCCGGCGGGACAATCCCGCCGGCCGCGCCTTCCCACCGCTCAGGCTCAGGCGTGGCCCGAGCCTTCCTTCGGCGGGTACTTCAGGCTCAGCACCACGGTGGCGGCGATGATCACCGCGACCACGCCCAGCGACACCGGGGTCGGGATCTTGAACAGGTCGATGATCATCATCTTGATGCCGATGAAGGCCAACACCAGCGCCAGGCCGTACGGCAGCAGGTGGAAGCGGTCGGCCATGCCGGCCAGCAGGAAGAACATCGCACGCAGGCCCAGCACCGCGAACACGTTGGAGGTGAGCACGATGAACGGGTCGGTGGTGATCGCGAAGATCGCCGGGATGCTGTCCACGGCGAAGATCACGTCGGTGACCGCGATCAGGATCAGCACCGCGAACAGCGGGGTGAACCAGCGCACGCCATCGCGCTTCACGCTCAGCGCATTGCCGGCGTAGTCCGGCAGCAGGCGCAGGTGCTTGCGCATCCAGCGCAGGGCGGGGTTGGTTTCCAGATCCGGTTCCTGGCCGGCGGCGAACCACATCTTCCAGCCGGTGAACAGCAGGAAGGCGCCGAACACGTAGAGCAGCCAATGGAACTGGCTGATCAGCACGCTGCCGGCGAAGATCATGATCGTACGCAGCACGATCGCACCCAGGATGCCGATGATCAGCACCTTCTGGCGCTGCTCCTCCGGTACTGCGAAGTAGCTCATGATCATCAGGAACACAAAGATGTTGTCGACCGCCAGCGCCTTCTCGACCAGGTAGCCGGTCAGGAATTCGAGGCCGACCTTGTTGGCCACCACCTGGCCGGCGGTCTCATTCAGGTAGTACCAGAGGCCGGCGTTGAACAGCAGGGCCAGCGCGACCCAGCCGATCGACCACCACAGGGCTTCCTTGAAGGTGACCTTGTGCGGTCCACCATGGCGCATCAACACGAGGTCGACCAGCAGGGCGATGACCACCACCGCTGCGAAGCCGCCCCACAACCACACGTTACCGATCGTCTGCATTGGGAATGTCCGTTGGAAAGATGAATGCCAGGCCGGACGGCGAGGATCTGCAACGGAGGATCGGGAGGGGGATCCAGGGACAGAGCTTCGCCAGTACGGCGAAGGTCTCGCTCGCAGTTCCAGTCGGCTGGAACTGCCGTTGCACCGGAGCCTGCGGGCTCGAAATGACGGCGACAACGTCTGGGAGCTACTCCCCTTCTGGCGCCGATTCTGCCGTCTGGCTGGGCCGCCGTCAAATGGGGGACGAGGGGTCGGATCCCCGTAGGGGCTCTGACCCCATTCCCGAGCCCGTTCCGGCCTGGTGGGTGCCAACCTTGGTTGGCACGCCGGCGGGGGTCAGAGCCCCTGCGGGGATCTGACCCCGGCGCCCGGTTTACAATGGGTGGATGAATACCCCCCTTCCGATTGTCCGCCTCAAGAATGCGTGGCGCTCCAGCCACCCGTGGATCTTCCAGAAACTGGTCGAGAAGCCGACCGTCCGGCCCAAGCCCGGTTCCATCGTCGACGTGGTCGGCATTGATGGCGAGTTCGTTGGCCGCGGGTTCTACAACGGGCATTCGCGCATTGCCGTGCGCATCCTTGAGACCGACCAGAACGTGCCGGTGGATGCCGGCTGGTTCTCGCGCAAGATTGCCCAGGCGGTGTCGCTGCGCCGTGAGGTGCTCAAGCTCGACGCGGTCTCCGACGCCTGGCGCGTGGTGCACAGCGAAGGCGACGGCCTGTCCGGCCTGGTGGTGGATCGCTACGGCGACCTGGTGGTGGTCGAATTCTTCGCCGCCGGCATGTTCCGCCACCGCGAGTGGATCTACGACGCCCTGCGCGAGCAGTTCCCGGGTTGCCGCTTCCACAGCTTCGCCGATGAGCACGTGCAGAAACAGGAAAGCTTCGATTTCCACGGCAATACCACCACCGAAGCGTCGGTGATCACCGAGTACGGCATCAAGTTCCGCGCCGACCCGGCCGGTGCGCACAAGACCGGCTTCTTCGCCGACCAGCGCGAGAACCGCGAGTGGCTGAGCCAGCAGGTGGAAGGCAAGCGCGTGCTGGACCTGTGCTGCAACACCGGCGGTTTTGCGGTGTACGCGGCGGCGCGAGGCGCCTCGGAAGTGGTCGGCATCGACATCGATGAAGACGTCATCCAGATCGCCAAGGGCAATTCGCGCCTGAACAACGTGCGCCCGAAGTTCGTCCAGTCCGACATCTTCCCGTGGCTGCGTGATGCGGCCAATCGTGGTGAGCAGTACGACGTGGTGATCCTGGACCCGGCGAAGATGACCCGCGACCGCGACCAGGTCATCACTGCGCTGAAGAAGTACCTGGACATGAACAAGCTGGCGCTGGGCGTGGTCAAGCCGGGCGGCCTGTTCGCCACGTTCTCCTGCACCGGCCTGGTGGCCGAGGACCAGTTCCTCGACATGCTGCGCCGCGCGGCGTATTTCTCCGGCCGCACGATCCAGATCCTGAAGGTGGCCGGCGCCGGTCCGGACCACCCGTTCATGGCCCACGTGCAGGAATCGCGTTACCTGAAGGCCGTGTTCTGCCGCGTGGTGGACTGACCGCGTCACTGCCGATCTCTGTAGAGCCGAGCCCACGCTCGGCTGATCTGTCTGGCAGCCGAGCATGGGCTCGGCTCTACAAAAAGGCCGGGTGCAGCGCTATGGTCGGGCTCTTCCCATTGCCGGTGAGAGCCCATGCCATCGTTGCGCCACCTGTCCGTCGTGCTTGCCCTGGCGCTGTGTGCGCCGCTGTCCGCCCACGCCATCGAGTTCAGTGCGCAGGAACTGGCCCGCGCCAAGGCCCTGCAGCAGCGCCTGGTCACTCTGGACAGCCATCTGGATACACCGGCCAACTTCGGCCGCACCGGCTTCGA
This sequence comes from Stenotrophomonas sp. YJH_SMC_123, assembly GCF_059368215.1. Lineage (NCBI taxonomy): Bacteria > Pseudomonadati > Pseudomonadota > Gammaproteobacteria > Lysobacterales > Lysobacteraceae > Stenotrophomonas > Stenotrophomonas sp. YJH_SMC_123. The sequence continues at coordinate 48,091 of NZ_JCAFRM010000005.1, read as the reverse complement.
TATCGAGCAGCGCCACGACCGCAACGCGCTTTCGCAGGTGGACTACCCGCGCATGGTCGAAGGTGCGCTCGATGGCGGTTTCTGGGCGATCTACACCGACCAGGGCGATCGCAGCGCAGCGGCCCACCTGGCCGAGCGTGACCACGGCCTGCAGCGACTGCTGGAAATCCGCGAGATGCTGGCGGCCAATCCCGCGCGCTTCGCGCTGGCACTGACCGCCGATGATGCGGCGCGGATCAAGGGCGCCGGCAAGCGCGTGGTCTACATCAGCATGGAAAATGCCAGCCCGCTGGTGGAAGACCCGAGCCTGCTCTCGTTCTACCACCGCGCCGGCCTGCGGCTGCTCAGCACCGTGCACTTCGCCAACAACGAGTTCGCCGATTCGGCCACCGATCCCAAGGGCGCGGAGTGGAAGGGCCTGAGCCCGGCCGGCAAGGAGCTGGTGCGGCAGGCAGTGAAGCTGGGCATCGTGATCGACCAGTCGCATGCCTCGGACGCGGTGTTCGACGACCTGCTGGCGATGATGCCGGTGCCCTTCGTGCTGTCGCACAGCTCGGCCAAGGCGGTCTACGACCACCCGCGCAATCTTGATGACGCGCGGCTGCGCAAGCTGGCCAAGGCCGGCGGCGTGATCCAGGTGAACGCCTATGGCGGCTACCTGATCGACACGGCGAAGACACCCGAGCGCAAGCAGGCCGAAGAAGCGCTGAGCAGGCAGCTGGGCGGCTGGGAAGGGATGGGCATCGAGCAGGGCGTGGCCCTGCTGAAAGCCGAACAGGCACTGGACCATGAACACCCCGTGCGGCATGCCAGCCTGGACGACTTCTTCGCCCACTTCGAGCACATCCTCAAGGTGGTCGGCCCCGAGCACGTGGGTATCGGCCTGGACTGGGATGGCGGCGGCGGCCTGAGTGACCTGCCCGATGTCAGCCAGCTGCCGAAGATCACCGCCTGGCTGCTGCGCAAGGGCTATACCGAGCAGCAGATTGCCGGCATCTGGGGCGGCAACCTGCTGCGGGTGATGCGCCAGGCGCAGGATTACGCCGCAAAGCAGGGCGGTTGACCGCCCTGCGGTGGTGCCGGCCGCTGGCCGGCACAACAGGATACGAGTTGCCGGCCAACGGCCGGCACCACCGGCGAGCCGGTTATTTCGCGATCAGCGCATGGCGTCGGCTGTACAGCAGGTACAGCACTAGGCCGGCCACGTTCCACAACAGGAAGTACAGCTGGGTGGTGTGCGGCAGGCTGATGAACAGGTAGATGCAACCCAGTGCGGCCAGCGGGCCAACCACGAAGGCCAGCGGCGTGCGGAACGTGCGCGCGCGGTCCGGCTCGCGCAGGCGCAGCACCACCAGGCAGACGCCCACTGCAGTGAACGCGGCCAGGGTACCGGCATTGGCCAGCGCGGCGATCTCGTCCAGGCGGGCCACGCCGGCCAGCGCCGACACCACCACCGCAGTGAACAGTGTGGTCGCCACCGGCGTGCCGGTACGCGCGTTGACCTTGGACAGGCCACGCGGCAGCAGGCCGTCGCGGCTCATCACGAAGAAGATGCGGCTCTGGCCGTACAGGAAGGCCAGCAGCACGGTCGGCAGCGCGATGATCGCAATCACGCCGATCACCATCGCCGCTGTCGGATGGCCCAGCTGGCGCATGATCAGCGCCAGCGGCTCGGCGCTGTGCCCGAACACGGCGTAGCTCATCGCACCCACTGCGGCCAGCGCCACCAGCACGTAGACAATGGTGCAGCCGATCATCGAACCGATGATGCCGATCGACAGGTCACGGCCCGGGTTCTTGGTCTCCTCCGCAGCAGTGGAGATCGCATCGAAGCCGTAGAAGGCGAAGAAGATGATCGCCGCTGCCGCCATCACGCCGTGCTCGACGCCATCGGGGCCCATCGACTTGGCAAAGCCATACGGCATGAACGGCTGCAGGTTGGCGCTGTCGAACGCAGGCAGGGCCACGGCCACGAAGATCGCCAGCGCGATCAGCTTGAACACCACCAGGATGGCATTGAGCGTGGCGCTTTCCTTGGTCCCGGCCATCAGCATGCCGGCCACCAGCCAGGTGATGATGATCGCCGGCAGGTTGATCATGCCGCCTTCCACGTGCGGGCCGGCTGCCAGCCAGGCCGGCAGGTGCACGTTCCAGCCGAACTGGGTGTGGACCCATTCGAGGAAGCCGACGAAGTAGCCGGACCAGCCCACCGCCACCGTACTCACCACCAGCGAGTACTCCAGGATCAGGCTCCAGCCCACCACCCAGGCGAACACCTCGCCCAGCGCACTGTAGCTGTAGGTGTAGGCGCTGCCGGCGGCCGGCATCATCGTCGACAGCTCGGCATAGGACAGTGCCGCACAGGCGCAGACCGCACCGGCGATGGCGAAGGAGATCAGCACGGCCGGGCCGGCCAGATTGGCACCGACGCCGATCAGCGTGTAGATGCCGGTGCCGACGATGGCACCGATGCCCAGTGCGATCAGGTGCGGCCAGCTGAGCGTCGGGATCAGGCGCCTGCCGGCTTCGTGGACGGTGACGGAATCTAGGGACTTGCGCCGGAACAGGGACATGCAGGCCTCGGAAGGGGTGACTAAGAACGACAAGTTCCCGAGTGTGACCGAACGCAGCGCAGCATTACCACTGACGGGGGTCATGCATGGCGGGGCACGCGCTGCGCCCCGGCCAGGCTGCCGGAATCGGCACAATCCGGCGGCAGCCACCGGTGTACGTTCGTCCCGGCCCCCGCTAGGACTCGATGTTGGCCATGCCGCTGACCGAATAGCGTTCGCCGGCCGCGGCATGCAGCGGGAAGGCCGCATCCAATGCGTCCAGCGTGGCCGCATCCAGTTCCACCTGCAGAGCAGCGAGGTTCTCGTCCAGCCGTGCCCGCCGCGTCGTGCCCGGGATCGGCACGATGTGCCCGCCGCGCGACAGCACCCAGGCCAGCGCCAGCTGCGAGGCAGCGATGCCGCGCTCGGCGGCCAGCGCCTGCACGGTGTCCACCAATGCCAGGTTGCGCTGGAAGTTTTCGCCTTCGAAGCGGGGCGAGGTGCGCCGGTAATCGTCGGCGTCGAAGTCGTCCGGGCTGCGGATGGCACCGGTCAGGAAGCCACGGCCCAGCGGCGAATACGGCACGAAGCCGATGCCCAGCTCCGCCGTGGTGGCCAGCACTCCGTTCTGCTCCGGCTCGCGCGACCACAGCGAGTACTCGCTCTGCACCGCCGTGATCGGGTGCACCGCATGGGCGCGGCGGAGGGTGGCCGCCGAGGCCTCGGACAGGCCCAGCCAGCGCACCTTGCCCTGTTCCACCAGGCGTGCCATCGCACCCACGGTGTCCTCGATCGGCACGGTCGGGTCGACGCGGTGCTGGTAGTACAGGTCGATGTGGTCCACGCCCAGGCGACGCAGGCTGGCCTCGCAGGCGGCCTGCACATAGTCCGGGTGGCCGTTGATCTGCCGCGCCTTCGGGTCAGCCGGGTCCAGGCCGACGCCGAACTTGCTGGCCAGGAACACCTGGTTGCGGCGGCCGGCAATCGCGCGACCGACCAGCACCTCGTTGGTGTGCGGGCCATACACATCCGCGGTGTCGAGCAGGGTCACGCCACGGTCCAGCGCGTGCCGGATGACGGCAATGCCGTCATCGTCACTGCCGCGGCCGCCGTAGTACGCGCTCATGCCCATGCACCCCAGGCCGAGGGCGGACACGGTGGGGCCGGCGGGGCCGAGAGTACGGGTCTTCATGTGGATCTCCTTGGGGAAGGCGCCACGTCTGGATGGGCAGCGGCGAGGGGCACAGCATCCTCCACGCCATCATGTGGATAAACTGCGTGTCACCGGACTTACCTTGAAGGCTGCCTTCACAATGGATGCCTCCGTCCCGCTCACTGCTGTGGTCGCTTTCGTCCACGTGGCCGAGCACGCCAGCTTTACCCGCGCCGCCGATGCCCTGGGTGTGTCGACCTCGGCGCTGTCGCAGAGCGTGCGCGCGCTGGAAGCGCGGATGGGCGTGCGGCTGCTGCAGCGGACCACGCGGCGGGTCAACCTGACCGAGCACGGCGCGCGTTTCCTGCAGCGCGTGCGCGGCGGCCTGGACCAGATCGACCAGGCATTTGCCGAACTGGACAGCGCGCGCTCGGTGCCTGCCGGGCGGCTGCGCGTGACCCTGCCGCGCATCGTCGCCGATCGCATGGTGCTGCCGCGGCTGCCCGACTTCCTTGCGCGTTACCCGCAGGTGCAGGTGGAACTGTGCGTCGACCCCGCGCTGACCGATCTGGTGGCCGAGGGTTTCGACGCCGGCATCCGCCTGGGCGAATCACTCGCACAGGGCATGATCGCGGTGCCGGTCGGGCCACCCGAGCGGCAGGTGGTGGTAGCCACGCCGGCCTATTTCGAATGCCATGGCGTGCCGCAGACCCCGCATGACCTGCAGGGCCACGCCTGCATCGTGCACCGGCTGGCCAACGGCCGGCTGATGCCCTGGGAGTTCAGCCGCGACGGCCACGACCTGGACGTGCAAGTGAGCGGGCGGCTGGTGTTCAACGATGCCGGCGTCGCCCATGGTGCCGTGCTGGCGGGTCTGGGAATGGCCCAAGGCTTCGCCTCGTTGATGGCCGACGACATCAACGCTGGGCGACTGCAGAGCGTGCTGCAGGACTGGCAGCCGCCATTCCCCGGCTTCCACCTGTACTACCCCGCGCGTGAGCAGATGGCGCCCAAGCTGCGGGTGTTCATCGACCACCTGCGCGCGGAGATGCACGACCGGTAGATGCCAACCTTGGTTGGCATGCTTCAATCGACCACGCGCGCCGCTACGCCTCCCGGCCAATGGCAGCCATCCTCCTGCCACGCCTGGCTGTCATCGTGGAAGGTGGTGCGACGGCCATCACGGGCGCGTTCGTAGCTCAGATCCAGTACCAACGCGCCCTGCGTGCTCAGCAGGTAGCGGCCGTTGAGGCGCCCGTCGATGCGCTCTTCCCACACGCTGTCGAACTGGTACGGGCGATCCTCGGCCAGCACCGTGGTCTCCATCGAGATCCGGTGCAGGGGCAGGCGCTCGCGCTGGCCGGCGTAACGCACGTCGGCCCGGCCGTCTTCCAGCCAGCGCCATTCCAGGTGGATGTTGTCGTTGCGACCGCCCGTCAGGCAGCGATGGTCCTGCACGGTGCCGGCAGAGGCGGCACCGGCCAGCAGCAGGGTCATGCCGAGCAGTGGCAGCCGCCCGTTCATCCGTTCAGCCCCAGGCGGATGCCGAACCCCACCAGGAACAGGCCGGCCACGCGACGCAGCGCATCGCTGATCCGCGGGTGCTGGATCAACCGGCGGCGGGCCAGGTTGCCCACGCCGATCAGCATCGAGCAGTAGGCGATACTGACCACCAGGATGATGCCGGCCAGCGCGGCGAAGGTGGCGATGCCCTGGTGCGCCTTCGGATCGATGAACAACGGCAGGAAGGCCATGTAGAACAGGATCGCCTTCGGGTTGAGCAGGCTGACCAGGATCGCCTGCTGGAAGTAGCGGCCGGGTTGCATGCGGATCGGGCCGGCGTCGCCGCCCTCGTGCTTGGGCGTGCGCAGCAGGCTGATGCCGACCCACACCAGGTAGGCCGCGCCGAGGTACTGCACGGCGTGGAATACCAGAGGATTGGCCTTCAGCAGTGCGGCCACGCCGGCCAGCGCCAGCCACATCAGGATCTGGTCGCCGACCAGCAGGCCGGCCAGTGCGGTGTAGCCGCCGCGCACGCCGCCACGGCCGGTGGCAGTCAGCAGCGTGAAGGTACCGGGACCGGGCAGGGCGAGAAACACCAGCACGGCGACCAGAAACGTCCACAGGTCCTGGATGCCCATCCACGGCATGGCGGTGCTCTTCTGTTACGGGGGGCCGCCATTGTCGGCCAGCGCTGCGGCGGGCGACAGGGGGCCGGTGGGGCCAACCGGCATCCCGGACAGCAGCGGTTGCAGGTGCTGGCGCAGCTGCGCGTGCAGCTGCCGCACGGCGGGTGAGAACTGCTTGCGATGCGGGCACACCAGCTGCAGCGGGATGCTGCTGCCAACGCCGTCCAGCAGCACCTGCAGGCGCCCGGCCAGCACATCCTCGCGCAGGTCCAGCCAGGACTTGTAGGTGATGCCTTCGCCGGCCACGGCCCAGCGCCGCACCACGTCGGCGTCGTCGCAGACCAGCGGGCCGCGTACCGGAACCACGCTGCGGCGCCCGTCCACCTCGAACGACCAGCGATCGTAGGCGCGGCCATTGAGTTGATAGACCAGGCAGTCGTGCTCGCGCAGATCCTCCAGGCGCGTGGGCGGGCCACGCCGCTGCAGGTAGCCGGGCGAGGCGGCCAGCACGCGCCGGTTGCCTTCCAGCAGGGGCAGGGCTACGTAGTTGGCGTCATCGAAGTGGCCGATGCGGATGGCCACGTCGACCGGTTCGCGGAACACGTCGGCGACCTCGTCGGACAGGCGCAGGTGCAGGCGCAGCCGCGGGTGCGCGGCGCGGAACGCGCTCAGCCAGGGCAACAGCAGGTTGCGGCCGAAGTCCGACGGCGCCGACAGCTGCAGGATGCCGTGCAGCTCGGTGTCCTCGCCCTGCACGCGGGCCTGGCCTTCGCGCAGGGTGGCCAGCACCTCCTGCGCATACGGCAGGTAGAGCGCGCCCTCGCCGGTCAGGCGCAGGCTGCGGGTCGTGCGCACGAACAGGCGCAGGTCCAGCTCGCGCTCCAGCCGTGCCACCGCCGCAGCGACCTGCCCGGGCAGCAGGTCGGCCTCGCGGGCGGCCTGCGAGAAGCTGCCCAGCGCGGCAGTGCGGACGAACAGCTGCAGATCGTCGAAGCGGATCATCTTCATCGTCAGAGTGAAAGTGCTGCCCGATTCTGCGCCTTTCCGAGGGAGCGCGCGCGGCGCAACCTGTCGCCTCCTTCCCCACTGGACCGCTGCCATGCGCGCCATTGCCTATACCCACGCCGGCCTGCCGATCGATGATGCCCGGGCCCTGATCGACATCGAACTGGAGCTGCCGCAGCCCGGCCCCCGCGACCTGCGCGTGGCGGTACGCGCGGTGGCGGTGAACCCGGTCGACACCAAGGTCCGCCGCGGCGTGGCCACCGATGGCCCGCGCGTACTGGGCTGGGACGCGGTCGGCATCGTCGACGCGGTGGGCAGCGAGGTGACCCTGTTCCAGCCCGGCGACGCGGTCTACTACGCCGGCGTCATCGACCGCCCGGGCAGCAATGCCGAGTACCAGCTGGTGGACGAGCGCAGCGTCGGGCGCAAGCCGGCCAGCCTCGATGATGCCGCCGCCGCGGCGCTGCCATTGACTGCAATCACCGCCTGGGAGCTGCTGTTCGACCGCCTGCGCATCCCCGAGGGTGGTGGCGAGGGCCAGACCCTGCTGGTGATCGGTGCTGCCGGTGGTGTCGGTTCGATCCTGGTGCAGCTGGCGCGGAAGCTGACCAGGCTGACCGTGATCGGCACCGCCTCGCGTCCGGATACCCAGGACTGGGCATACGCAATGGGCGCGCACCACGTGATCGACCACCGCCTGCCGCTGGCCGAGGGACTGGCGCGGCTCGGCATCAGCGAAGTGCAGCATGTGGCCAGCCTGACCCACTCCGACCAGTACTACGCGCAGATCGTGGAACTGCTGGCGCCGCAGGGCCAGCTGGGGCTGATCGATGATCCTGGCCAGGTGGACGTGATGGCGCTCAAGCGCAAGGCGTTGTCACTGCACTGGGAGTCGATGTTCACCCGGCCGCTGTACCGCACCGCCGACATGCAGCGCCAGCACGACCTGCTGAACCGTGTGGCCGAGCTGATCGACACGGGCGTGCTGCAGACCACGCTGGGCGAGCACTTCGGGCGCATCGACGCGGCCAACCTGCGGCGCGCCCACGCGCTGCTGGAGAGCCACCGCGCCAAGGGCAAGATCGTGCTGGAAGGCTGGTAAGGCCGGATCGTTCCCGCACCCTTGGGGTCAGATCCCTTTGCTCCGGGAAAGGGATCCGCCCCCTGCCTCAGGCCACGCCGTTGTCGACGTGGGTGGTGAAACCCGGCTGCTGTCGCAGGCGCTCGAACCACGCCGCGAGGTGTGGCAGCACGGGCTTGTTGCCGGGCGTGCTGCGCCAGCGTTGGGTCGACAGCCCGAGCACGATGTCGGCCAGAGTGAAGGTGTTGCCCGCCACGTAGCCGTCGGTAGTGGCCAGCTGTGCATCAAGGACAGCCATCAGCCGGTTCCACTGCGCCAGGCTGGCTGCGGCGCGGGCGTCATCCGGGTAATCCGGATGCTGGCGCACGCGCGCCATGAACACGTGGCGCCAGGCACTGTTGAGGTCGCTGGCCTGCCAGTCCATCCATTGTTCGACCCGCGCACGATCCTGTGCCGCGCGGGGCAGCAGGTCATCACGGCCAGCGCGTACGGCCAGGTAGCGGCAGATGCTGTTGGATTCCCACAGCACGAAGCCGCCATCGCGCAGCACCGGCACCTGCCGGTTCGGGTTCAGTGTGGCCAGCAGGTCCGCCGGCGGCGCTGGCTCGTGGTGAAGTGGCAGGTCGAGGCCGGCGCACAGCCAGAGCACCTTGCGCACGTTGATGGAGGTGGGTTTTCCGTACAGAGCGAGCATGGGGGCTTCCGGGGCAGACCGACCCAGCCTAGCGCAGCGGGGCTAAACTGATCGCATGAATATCGAAGTCCTCATGATCCTGGCAGTGGTCCTGCTGCTGGCGACCCTGGTCGCGCTGGTGCTGCTGTGGCGTCGCAGTGCTGGCGGTGCACCCTCCGACGAACTGCAGCGGCTGCTGGACAGCGAACGCGAACAGCATCGCCTCGCCTTGGTCGATGCCGGCCAGCTGCGCGGCCGCCTCGATGCGCTGAGCGCTGAACTGGAGAACGAACGGAGCCGCAGCCAGCAGCACGCACAGGCCGTCACTACGCTGACCGCCCGGGTGGAGCGCGAAGCAGCGCTGTCGGCCAGTCGCGAAGCACAGCTGGCCGAACGTGAAGCGGCCCTGGCGCAGGCGCGCGCTGCCGTTGCGGAGACCAGCAGCGAGTTGCAGCAGGCGCAGCAGCGCTACCAGCAGTTGCACGGTGAACATGCCCGCGCGGTGGCCAATCTGCAGCACTCCGAACGGGCCAGTGCCGAACTGCGCAGCTATCTTGATACCGCCAAGGAAAAGCTGTCGGGCGCCTTCGCCGAACTGGCGGGCAAGGTGTTCGACGAACGCGGACAGCAGTTCGAGAAGAACGTGCGGCAGGCGACAGTGCAGTCACGCGCGGACATCGAGGGGCTGCTCAAGCCGTTCGCCGACAAGCTGGGCGATTTCCGCACCCGCGTCGATACGCTGTATGGCGAGGAAGCGCGGCAACGCGCCAGCCTGCTGGGTGCGGTGGGCGAACTGAAGACGCTCAACCAGGACATGGCGGCGCAGGCATCGGCGCTGACGAATGCGCTGAAGGGCAATGCCAAGGTCCGCGGCGACTGGGGCGAGCTGATGCTCGACAACGTACTGCGCGGATCGGGGCTGGAAGAGGGCGTGCACTACCAGCGTCAGAAGCATGCCGTGGATGACGAAGGTGCGCGCCTGCGACCGGACGTGGTGGTGCAGTTCCCCGACGAACGCAGCGTGGTGATCGACAGCAAGGTGAACCTGATCGCCTGGCAGGAAGCCATGAATGCCACTACCCCGGAGCAGTCGGAAGACGCGTTGCGCAGGCACGCGGTTGCGCTGCGCCAGCACGTTAAGGACCTGGGCGAGAAGAATTATCCGAAGGCGTTGGGCAGCGAGACGCTGGACATCACCATCGCCTTCGTTCCCATCGAGGGTGCCTTGTCAGCCGCACTGGGCGCCGATGGCAGCCTGCAGGCGTTCGCCTTCGACAACCGCGTGGTGTTCGCCTCGCCCAACACCCTGATGGCGCTGCTGCGCGTGGCCGAGCGCCTGTGGACGCGCGACAAGGTGCAGAAGCAGGCGCTGAAGATCAGCGAGGCCGGCGGTCTGGTGCTGGACGCCCTGACCGGGTTCCTGCAGGACTTCACCGCCATGGGCAAGAAGCTGGACGATGCCGGCAAGGCCTACGCCGATGCGCGCAATCGCCTGATCGATTCGCCGCAGTCGGCCATCAGCCGCGCGCGTCGGCTTGCCGAACTGGGCAGCAAGGCCAAGCGCGCGCTGCCACCGGAGCTGACCCCGGACCCGATGCAGCAGCTGGGCGCGCCGGAGGACGACGAGGACGGCAATGCGGGTTGACACGTCCCGTGCACCTGCGCCTGGCTATGCTGGGCACCCTGAGTCCGTGGCGGGTATCGACATGCGCTTGCGCTCCTGTGCCGTTCTTGTCCTGGCTGCGTTGCTGGCTGCGTGCAGCAGCACGCCCCCGGTCGCCGACACGACTACGGCCGCTCCTGCGCCGGAAGCCAGCGAGGCCTACCGCGAAGCACGTGACGTCGACTGCCAGGCCGCTGGCGGCACGCTGCAGCGGCTCGGCCGCCTGCAGCGCGAGCAGTGCGTGATTCCCTATGCGGACGCCGGCAAGGCCTGCAGCCGCAAGAGCGACTGCACGGGCCAGTGCCTGGCCGGAGCCGAGGTGGCCGCCGGCAGTGCCGCCACCGGTACCTGCCAGCGTGATGTGCGCCAGAACTTCGGGTGCCGCCAGCGCATCGATGATGGCAAGGCGCAGGGCACGATCTGCGTGGACTGAATCCTGCCTGTAGAGCCGAGCCCAGGCTCGGCTGCCATACCATCAGCCGAGCATGGGCTCGGCTCTACAACAGCGCGCGCGGCGCTATGCTGGTGGGCCATTCCCCGCCGTAGCCGGAGCCCCCGCGTGAGCACCCCGATCCAGGACATTCCCCTCACCACCATCGACGGCCAGCCGTCCTCGCTTGCCGACTACCAGGGCAAGGTGCTGCTGCTGGTCAACGTCGCCTCCAAGTGCGGCCTGACCCCGCAGTACGAAGGCCTGCAGGCGCTGTATGCGGAAAAGCACGCGCAGGGCCTGGAAGTGCTGGGCTTCCCCGCCAACAACTTCCTTGGCCAGGAGCCAGGCAGCGAGGCCGAGATCCAGCAGTTCTGCCAGCTCACCTACGATGTCAGTTTCCCGATGTTCTCCAAGATCAGCGTGGCTGGCGAGGACACCCACCCGCTGTACCAGCAGCTGACCGCCGCGCAGCCGCAGTCGATCGGCGAAGGCCCGCTGCGTGAGCGCCTGGCCAGCAAGGAGATCCCGATCCATCCGGCACCGGCGGTGCTGTGGAACTTCGAGAAGTTCCTGGTCGGCCGTGATGGCAAGGTCGTCGCACGCTTTGCCCCGGACGTGGCCGCCGATGACGCGCGCCTGCGCGAGGCCATCGAGGCCGCGCTGGCGGCCTGAGCACGGCGTGCCAACCAGGGTTGGCACCCACCGGAAAAGAAAAACCCCGCCGAGGCGGGGTTTTTCATGCACCGTCGCGCGGCCTCAGTGGGTCCACTGCGGCATCGGCATCGCATCGACGGGGATCGGCGAATTGGCATCGTCATGGCCGCGGTCGCGCTTGCTGCGCAGATCGTTCTCGATCTGGTAGTTGCGGCGCTGCATCCAGGCATCGCGGACCAGGGCGTATTCGTCCACTGCGGTGTCGCGCAGATCGTCGATCGCCAGCAGCTGTGCGCGGGTGTCGACCAGCTGCAGGCCCTGCAGGCCGATGCGGATCTTGTCTTCCTCGACGCGCCGGATCGGCGACAACGGGATGTCACCGGCCAGGCCGAACACGTCGCGTACGGTACGCGGGCCGAAGAACGGCAGTTCCACGTAGCGCGAACGACGCCAGCCCCAGGCACCCAGGGTCTGGCCGAAGTCTTCATTGCGACGCGGCACCATCGCCTTGCTGGCTGGATCGAACAGGCCACCGATGCCCAGCGTGCTGTTCATCAGGAAGCGGCCGAGGCTGTCCCACGCATCGGCACCACGGCCCTGCAGCAACTGGTTGGTGATGGTCACCGGCGCACGCAGGTTGCTGAAGAAGTTGCTGACGCCGGTGCGCGCGAAGCGCGGCACCACATGGGTATAGGCGGTGGCCAGCGGGCGCGCCACGCCGCGGTCGACCGCATTGTTGAAGGTGTGCACCTTGCGGTTGAACGGTTCCCACGGATCGTAGGCCGCCGCGTTGCCGGTGTTGCCGGTACCACCATAGAGGGCGTCGAAATCATCGTCGCCGGCGGCGGCGGTGGACGCTGCGGCCTTCGGTGGGCTGGCCTCTGCGCCCTGCGGCGCAGCCGTCGGCGCTGAAGCGGTGGGCGCGGCAGAGTTGGCCACGGAGGCGACCGGAGCAGCGTCGACCCCGCCGGTATCGGCCGTTGCGGCCGGAGCAGCAGGGCCGGGCGCAACCACGGTGCTGGCGACCGGTGCATCGCTGCGCGCGGGCTTGCCGGCACAGGCGGTCAGGGCGGTGGCCAGGAGGATCAGGGGGAAAGTGCGTACGACGTTCATGTCAGCTCGCAGCAGAAGTAGCGTTGAAATCCAGGTTGGGCGACAGCCGGTAGGCTGCGCTCAGCTCGTTGAAGCCGGCGGGCGCGCCGGAAATGGCCAGCGCATGGCCCGCCTTGCGTGCACGGGCCGCCAGCTCGGCCAGCAGCGCCAGGCCGGCGCTGTCCACGCGCTCGACCTCACCCAGCTCCAGCCGCGCCAGCTTGGCCGGCAGGGCCTGCAGCTGCGGCCACAGTGCGATCACCGCGGCACGGTCAAGCACCCCGCGCAGGCGCAGGGTGTCGCCTTCCAGCAGCGCAAGTGCGTTACTTGCCATTGCCCGCGGGCCCGGCCTGCATGCTGCCGCTGTGCAGCTCGCTGGCCACCTGCTTGATGCCCTTCTGGCGCAGCGGGGTATCGAACTGGTTGCGGAAGGTCTGCACGTAGGAGATGCCTTCGATGTTGACGTCGAAGATCTTCCACTGGCCGTTCACGTTGCGCATCCAGTATTCGACCGGGGTCGGTTCGTTGCCGGCGCGCACCAGTTCGGTGCTCACGCGCACACCACGGTTGCCCGGCAGCGGGCTTTCACCCTTCAGGCGGAAGCTCGGCTTGCCCTGGATGTTGAGCAGGGTCGAACCGTAGCGCTGCATCAGGCTGTCGGCCATGGCATCGGCGAACAGCTTGATGTCGGCATCCGAGGCGCCGCGGGCATGCGGGCCCAGCACCAGGCGCGCGGCATAGTCGCGATCGAAGGTGCGGTTCAGTTCGCTGTCGATGTAGCTGCGCAGGCTGGCCGGGTTGCTGCTGAACTCGCTGCGGCGCTGCTGCAGGGTGGTGAGGATGCGCGTGCTGGCATCGATCACCACCTTGCCGGCCTGGCCCTGCGCCGCGGCAGCGGCGGGGGCGGGAGCGGTGGCCTGGGCCTGGGCGAGGAATGGAGTAGCCGCCAGCAGCGCCGAGGCGAGCAGGGCCGGGATCAGTTTCATCTTCATGGTTGCGGTTCCGTTGCAGGCGCCTGCGCGCCATCGTTGGGCTTCTGGCCTGCGCCACCACCGGCGCCGCCACTGAACATGTACTTGCCGACCAGCTGGATCAGGTCCACCGCCGGCTGGGTGAAGACGATCTCGTCACCGGCCTTGAGCACGTCCGGGTCACCGCCCGGCTGCAGACCGATATAGCTCTCGCCGAGCAAACCACTGGTGAAGATGCCGGCCGAGGTGTCCGCCGGCAGGTCCTTGACCTTGCTGTCCATGCGCAGGGTCACGATGGATTCGAACTTCACCGGATCCAGGTCGATCGAGGCGACCTGGCCGACGGTGACGCCGCCGATCTTCACCGGCGCCTGCTTGCGCAGCTGGCCGACCTGGGAGAAGCGCGCCTTCAGCTCGTAGCCCTGGCTGCCCCAGCTCCAGCGCTGGTTGGTCGAGGCCACGGCCAGCACCATCAGCGAGGCCAGGGCCAGCAGCAGGAAGGCGCCGACGGAGAATTCGAGTCTGGGACCGCGGATGGCCATGTGGATTACCTGATCGAGTCGTGGTGGCCGCGCGCGCCTGCGCACCGCCTGTGGAGGGGTTAGGTGAACAACATTGCCGACAGCACGAAGTTGAACATCAGTACCAGCAGCGAGGCGTTGACCACCGCACGGGTGGTCGCCACCGAGGTGCCCTCGATGGTCGGCTCGGCGTGGAAACCAACGTAGGCGGCGACCAGCGCGGCGGTGCCGCCGAAGATCGCCGACTTCAGCATCGCCACGCCGAAGTCATCCCAGAAATCGACGCTGTTGCGCAGCGCCGACCAGAACACGCCATTGTCCAGGCCCAGCACGTGTACCGCTTCGAAGTAGCTGGCACTGATCGCCAGCGAACAGAAGATGCCGGTCAGCAGGGGCACGGTCAGCACCGCCGCCCAGAAGCGCGGCGCCACGGCCTTGGCCACCGGGTCGATCGCCATCAGCTCCAGTGCCTTGATCTGGTCGGTGGCGCGCATCAGGCCCAGTTCGGCGGCGATCGAGCTGCCGGCGCGGCCGATGAACAGCAGCGCGGTCAGCACCGGTGCCAGTTCGCGGTACAGCGACAGGCCGAGCAGGGTCGACAGCGCGTCGGCCGCACCGAAGGTGGTCAGCGTGCGGTAGCCCTGCAGCGTCAGCACCAGGCCGACGAAGGCGCCACCGACGGCGATGATCGGCAGCGAGCGCGCGCCGATCTTGTAGATCTCGCGGGTCAGCTCGGCCAGGAAATCACGGGTCGGCAGCGAACCACGCAGCACGGTCAGCGAGAACAGGCCGGCGCGGCCGAGCGAGCGGGTGGCTTGGACGAACGGCATCAGGCGACCCTCGCGCGCGGTGCGGCATCGAACGGGATGGGGCCGTCAGGCTGGCCGTGCAGGAACTGCCGCAGCAACGGGTCCTGGCTGGACTGCAGCGCCTCGGGCGTGCCCTGGAACACGATGCCGCCATTGGCGATGGCGATCACCTGGTCGCAGATCGGCAAAGTCTCGTGCACGTGGTGGCTGACGATGATGCTGGTCAGGCCCAGGCTGTGGTTGAGGCGCTGGATCAGGCTCATGATCACGCCAGAGGCGATCGGGTCCAGCCCGGTCAGTGGCTCGTCGTAGATCATCAGCGGCGGGTCCAGCGCCAGCGCGCGGGCCAGCGCGACGCGGCGCGCCATGCCACCGGACAGCTCGCGTGGCCAGGCATCGGCAGCGGCCAGCAGGCCCACCGCATGCAGCTTCATTTCCACAAGGCGGCGCAGCACGGCGGTCGGCAGGCGGGTATGCGTGCGCAGCGGCAGCGCGACGTTTTCGGCCACAGTGAGGTCGGTCAGCAGGCCGTTGCCCTGCAGCAGTACCCCCACACTCTTGCGCATTTCCAGCAGCGCGCCGCTGTCCTGCGGAATCGGCTTGCCGAACAGGGTGACCTCGCCAGCCACCGGGCGCAGTTCGCCGGTCAGTGCCGCCAGCAGGGTCGACTTGCCGCTGCCGGACGGACCCAGCACGGCCGTGATGCTGCCTTTGGGCACCTGCAGCGACACGTCGCGCAGGATCGTGCGCCCGCTCCGGTCGATGCGGACGTTGGATAACTGCACCAGACTGGAGGTGGAAGCCGACATGGGCACCATTAACGTTTTTTAGACATCGAAGGATCGGGCCCGTCGGCTGAACATAAGCAGACTGGACGGTCCAGTATTGTGGCACGGCAAGATCCCTGCCAGGCCGGGATAATCGGCCGGCAGCCCGGAACAATCCGTACCGGCGATGGGCCGGCCATTGAATACTGCCTGCCGTGCTGCACACTGTGCATGATGAGTGACCCGGGCAGCGATTTCCGCCTCTACCATTCCAACTCCCTGGACGTGCTGGCCGCGCTGCTGGCGCGCAACGTGCGTGCGCCGGTTGCGGGTCAGCCGCTGCTGGCGCCGGAGGTGGTGCTGATTCCGCAGGTGGCGATGCGGCGTTGGCTGCAAGCAACACTCGCTGCCGAATATGGCGTGGCCGCCAATCTTGAGTTCCTGACCCCGGGCGAGTTCGTTGCCCGTGCACTCAACGCCAATGTGCCCGGCGAACGCGACGACCTGGACGCGGCCGGCCTGCACTGGAAGGTGTACCAGGCACTGCGCGACCCGGCGTTGCTGGCGCAGCCACCGATGCGCGCGCTGCAGTCCTATCTTGCCGGTAGCGATGCATTGAAGCCGTGGGCGTTGGCCGGTGAACTGGCGTCGGTGTTCGAGAAGTACCAGGCCTGGCGCCGCGACTGGCTGCTGCGCTGGGAGGCCGGCGCCGACCCGGCCGACCCGCAGGCCATCCTCTGGCGCAGCATCGCCGCTGGCCACGACTACCGCGCGCGCCGCATCCAGGCTTACCTGGACCGCTTCGAGGGCGCCGGCCAGCCGTTGCCGCAGGGCCTGCCACCACGCATGTCCGCGTTCGCGACGCTCAACATCTCGCCCGATGTGCTGCGGGTGATGGCCACCCAGGCGCGGGTGGGCGAGCTGCACTTCTATATGCCCACGCCGGTGCAGTCGTACTGGGGTGACCTGCAGACGCTGGCCGAGCGCCTGCGCAGCGGCGCGCCCGATCCCTTCGGTGAAGCGGCCGGTGAGAACCGCCTGCTGGAAGCCTGGGGCGCGGCCGGGCGCGATTTCATGGCGGTGCTGGGCAGTTACGAGGTGGTGCACCCGGCCGGCGAGATTGCCGCGTATTCGGATCCGGAGGACGACACCCGGCCGACGCTGGCCGAAGGTGGACTGTCCGACAGCCTGCTGCATCGCCTGCAGCGCGATCTGTTCCACCGCCGTGCGCTGCCCTCGGGCGAGCTGCGCGACGGGCTGCGCAGCGACGATCCCAGCCTGCAGGTGCATGCCTGCCATACCCGCCTGCGCGAACTGCAGGTGCTGCACGACCAGCTGCGCAGCCTGCTGCAGGACCCGCGCTTCGACCCGCCGCTGCAGGCGCGGGAGATCGCCGTGCTTGCACCGGACATCGACCCCTATGTGCCGTATCTGGAAGCAGTGTTCGGCGGCCGTGGGGGCGAGGACGAGCACATTCCCTATGCGCTGGCCGACAGCAGTCCGCTCGCCGGCGAGCCACTGGCCGACGTGTTCGTGCACCTGCTGGGCCTGCCGGTCTCGCGTTTCGGCCTGAACGAAGTGCTGGACCTGCTGGCCAGCGCGCCGCTGGCCGAAGCGGCCGGGCTGGAGGCGGTGGACTTTGATCGCCTGCATGGCTGGCTGCAGCAGGCTGGCGCGCGCTGGGGCCTGGATGCGAAGCACCGCAACCAGCACCAGGCCCCGGCCGACGACGCCTACACCTGGCAGTTCGCGCTGGATCGCCTGGTGCTCGGTCATGCCACCGGCAGCGAGGCCGACCTGGCCGGTGTTGCCCCGTGGATCGAGCTGGAGGGCGGCGCATTGGAAGCCCTGGACCGGCTGCTGCGCCTGTTGCGCGTGTTGGCGGTCTACCAGCGCCGCCTCGGCGAACTGCTGACGCCGGCGCAGTGGCGGCAACGCCTGCTGTCGCTGCTGGACGCGCTGCTGCCGACTGCGCCCAGTTCGCCCAACAGCCAGCGTGCCCTGGAGCGCCTGCGCAAGCTGCTCAACCAGTTCGCCGATGATGCCGCCAAGGCCGGCTTCACGGACGGGGTGCCGCCGGAGGTCGTGCGCGCGCACTTCGCCGGAGCACTGGGCGAGGCCGATACGCGCGCGCCGCTGCTGACCGGTGGCATCAGCTTTGGCCGCATGGTGCCGATGCGCCTGCTGCCGTTCCGGGTGATCTGCGTGCTCGGTCTCAATGATGGCGATTTCCCGCGCCGTGACCCGGCTGCCGGTCTCAACCAGCTTACTGCCGAGCTGGACACGCCGCGCCGCCGGCCCGGCGACCGCTCCACCCGCGAAGACGACCGCTTCCTGTTCCTGCAGCTGTTCGCCGCCGCGCAGGAGGTGTTCTACCTGAGCTACCTCGGTGCCGATCCGCGCGATGGCAGCGCGCGTGAGCCGTCGGTGCTGGTCAGTGAACTGATCGATGCCGCCGCTGCGTATCACCTCGATCCGCCTGCGGCGGTCCGCGACTTCACCGTGCGCCACGCACTGCAGCCGTTCTCTCCGGCGGCGTTCGGTGACGGTGATCCACGCCGCTTCAGCTATCGCCGCCAATGGCATCCGGCCGCCGGTCGCCTCACCGGCGCGCGCGGAGGCCTGCAGCCGTGGTTCGATGCCGCGTTGCCGCCGCTCGACGATGCGGTGGAAGACGACGTTGCACTCGATACCCTGCGCCGCTTCCTGTGCGATCCGGCCGGGCAGTTCCTGGCGCAGTCGCTGGGCCTGCGCCTGGCCGACGATGTCGAGGAGGTCGATGACCTGGAACCGCTGGTGCTGTCCTCGCGCGGGCCGGAAAAGCGCAGCGTGCAGGCGGCGGTGGTACGCGCCACGCTCAGTGGCGATACCGAGCCGTTGTATCCGCGGCTGCGCGCGCGTGGCCTGCTGCCGTCGGGCCCCCTGGGTGAGCGCCAGTTCGAGGTGGAGCAGTTGAAGACCCGCCCGTATGCCAGTGCATTGCTGGGCTGGATGCGGGGCGAGCCGCTGGAAAGCCGCCGCTATGAAGTGGAGATCGATGGCGTGCGCCTGCATGGCCGTGTGGCCGATCGACACCCCGACGGGCTGGTGCGCCTGCGCGCTGGCACCCTCAATGGCACTGCGGTGATCCGCCAGGGCCTGGATTGGCTGCTGGCCAACGCTGCCGGCGATGCCCTGCCGCTGGTGCAGTTCCATGATGGCGGCGACGCCGGTCCCGGCCCGCATGTACTGCCGGCACTGAGCGCTCCTGCTGCACGCGCGGCATTGCGCGCATTGCTGCAGTTGCGCCAACGCGGACTGCGTGAACCGCTGCGCTTTGCCCCCTACACCGGCTGGGTGCTGTACAACGCGCCGGCCGAAAAGCAGCGCAGCGAAGGCTGGAAGCAGTGGCACGGCAGCGACCGCAGTTGGGGTGAATCCAGCAGCGACGCCTGGCAGCTGCTGCTGCGCGGTGCCGATCCATTTGCCACCGACGCCGGCTATGCCGATCTGCTGCGCAACAGCCAGGTGGTCTTCAGCGCGGTGCGCGAAGGCCGCACCCTTGGCGCCGATGCACGCCAGGAGGGCAGCACATGAGCACCGCCATCGTCGATGAGGACTCCCAGCGCATGGCGGGCGATCCCTATCTGGCCCTGCCGCTGGATGGTATCCGCCTGATCGAGGCCAGCGCCGGTACCGGCAAGACCTTCACCCTGGCCACGCTGTTCACCCGCCTGGTGGTGGAGCAGGGCCTGCGCATCGGCCAGATCCTGGCGGTGACCTTCACCGATGCCGCCACCCAGGAACTGCGCAAGCGCATCCGCGAGCGCCTGTCGCTGGCCGCGCGCCTGGTCGATCTGGAACCGCCCGAGGGCGAAGCACCGGACACGAGGCTGACCCGCCAGGTGCTGCAGCGCCATCTGCAGGGGGGCACCGAGAGCGCCGCCGCACTGAAGCGCCGCCTGCAGGTGGCCGCCGATGAGATCGACCTGGCGTCGATCTTCACCATCCACGGCTTCTGCACCCGCGTGCTGCGCGAGCATGCGCTGGAGAGCGGCCATACCTTCGATCCGCCGGAACTACTGGCCAGCGACCGTGAGCTGTTGGAGGAACTGGCGGCCGATCTGTGGCGGGTGCACGCCAACGACGCGGCCGCGCTGGAGCCGCTGACCTGGCTGTGGTCCAACCCTGACGCGCTGGCCACCGATCTGCGCGCGTTGCTGGCTGCGCCGCCTCTGCACCCGTTGCCGCGGCCGGTGGCGCTGGCCGATCCACAGCCGGCTTTGCAGGCCGCCGCCACCGAACTGCAGCAGGCGCTGCGCGGGCATGGCGAGCAGTTCTTCATCGACCTCTGCGATGCCGTCGACAACAAGTGGATCAACGGGGTGTCCTACAAGCTGGGTTGGCTGCACACGCTGGGCCGGCAGCTGCTGGCCTGGGCCGAGCGGGGCGACCCGCGCGAGCTGCTGGCCAGCGAGCGCCTGCCGGCACTGCTGCCGGAGGTGCTGGCCGACAAGACCAACAAGAAGTTCCCCGACCGCACGCCGTCGTCGCCAGTGCAGGTGCCGTTGGCGCGCTATGTCGCGCTGCTGGCCGAACGCGATGCCTGGCTGCGTGGTACCGCGCTGAATTTCCTGCACGCGCTTCGCGCCGAAGCCATGCAGCGCCTGCAGGCGCTGAAGCGCACGCGCCGGGTGCAGACCTATGACGATCTGATCGATGGCGTGGCACTGGCCCTGGAAGGCCCGCAGCGGCTGCCGCTGGTAAGGCAGCTGCGCGCGCAGTACCGCATTGCGCTGGTCGATGAGTTCCAGGACACCGATGATCGCCAGTGGAACATCTTCCACACCGTGTTCGGCAATTCGCCGGAGGTGCGCGAACTCGGCCTGGCACCGGCGCTGTTCCTGATCGGCGATCCCAAGCAGGCGATCTACGGGTTCCGCGGCGGCGACATCCACACCTACCTGAAGGCCAAGCAGGTGGCGCAGCAGGCGCCGGTGCTGGACCAGAACTTCCGCTCGCGACCGTCAGTGCTGCGCGCGTTGCAGGCGCTGTACGACAACGGGGGTGAGGACGCCTTCCTCGAGCGTGACATCCAGTTCGAGCCGGTGCGTCCCGGTGGCGTGCGCACCGATGAGGACTATCTGCACGACGGCCACGCCGCCAAGGCACTCACCCTGCGCGTGCTGCGCAGCGGGGGTGACAAGGCGATGAGTGCCGATGCCTCGCGTGAGGCAGCGACCCAGGCCTGCGTCGCTGCGATCCACCAAGCCCTGGTCGAGGCGCGTGCGGGCAAAGCGGTGTTGCGTGGGCGCCCGGTGCAGCCTGGTGATATCGCGGTGCTGGTGCGCTCGCATCGCGAGGCGACGCTGGTGCAGCGCGCGCTGGCTGCGGTTGGCATACCCGCAGTGGCGGCGGGCAAGCAGAGCCTGTTCGCCACCAGTGAGGCACGTGATCTGCGCGCGCTGCTGCTGGCGCTGCTGCAACCGGCAGACGAAGGCCGCCTGCGTGCAGCGCTGGCCACGGTGTTGCTGGGCCAGCGGGCCAGTGCGATCGCGGCGATGGAGCGCGAGGGCGACCTGCAGCGCGGGTTCCAGGCGCAGCTGCTGCACTGGCGCGAGCGCTGGCAGCGCGGTGGTCCGTTCGCGGTGATCGCCGATGTCTGTGCCGCGCACGGCGAACGCCTGCTGGCGCTGATCGACGGCGAGCGCCGCCTGACCAACTACCTGCAGCTGGGCGAACTGCTGCAGGAAGCCTCGGCGCAGGCGCTGGGCATGCATGGCCTGCTGGACTGGCTGCAGGGGCAGATGGCCAGCGCCGACCAGGATGACGAGCAGCAGTTGCTGCGCCTGGAATCGGATGCACGCCGCGTGCAGATCATCACCCTGCACAAGAGCAAGGGCCTGGAGTATCCGCTGGTGTTCCTGCCCTTCGTCGGCATCGACGGCGGCGCACCGAACACCGCCTCGCACTGCACCGTGCACGTCGATGGCCAGCGCCAGCTGCACTGGAAGCTGGACAGGGACGAGGCCTGGGAAGCGGCCAGCACACAGCGCGAGCGTGAGCAGCGGGCCGAGGATGCGCGCCTGCTGTATGTGGGACTGACCCGCGCCGAGCATGCGCTGTGGATCGCCGTGGGTGATCTGGCCGGGCTTGGCAAGACGCGCCTGGCGCCGCTGCTGGGCGACCTGCAGGCGCTGCGCGCGCACGCCGACGTGCACATCGATGACAGTGAGACAGTGGCCGCGCTGCCGCAGCTGGCGGCCGAAGTGGAAGGGGATCTTCCGGCAGTGCGTGCACTGACCCGGCGCGTGCCGCACGACTGGTGGGTATACAGCTTCACCCAGCTGGCGCATGCCGACGCGGGCGCTGGCAGTGATATTGAAGCCGCCGCCACCGAGCTGCCGGCGCCCGCCGCCGACGAACCCGCGGGCCCGGAACTGCCGCTGGAGCCCGCGCTGCCGGAACCCGCCGCCGTCGAAGACAGCCCGCCGGTCGACCCGCGCTTCATGGGCAGCCGCTTCGGCAACGTGCTGCACGAGGCGATGGAGAACGTCGACTTCGCTGCGTGGGGGGGCTGGCAGCCGGGCCTGGAAGCGCCCAAGGGCCAGGCCGAGGTGCTGCGCAAGGCGCTGCACGATGAAGGCTATGCCGACGTCGACCTGGACGATGGCGTGGCGGTGCTGGTGCCGTTGGTCGGCCACACGCTCACCGTGCCACTGCCCGAGGGCGGTGCGCTGCACAGCCTGGGCGAAGGCGAGCGGCGCGCGGAAATCGACTTCCATTTCGCCATCGAACCGACCACGGTACCGGCGCTGTTGCAGCTGCTGCATGCACATGGGGTTTCCAGTGCGCGTCGCGGCTTCGGCCAGCGCCGCCGCCTGGAAGGGCTGATGACCGGCATGATCGACCTGACCTACGTGCGCGACGGGCGCTGGTACGTGCTCGACTACAAATCCAACCGGCTGCCCGGCTACAGTCCGGACCTGCTGGCCATTGCCATGCGCCACAGCGAGTACGACCTGCAGGCGCTGATCTATACCGTGGCCCTGCATCGCTGGCTGCGCTTCCGTCTGGGCGCGGCCTACGATTACGAGCGCGACATGGGGGGCATCCGCTACCTGTTCTGCCGCGGCCTGGATGCTGCCGGCAACGGCGTGCATGTGGACCGCTTCCCGTTCGCGCTGGTGGATGCACTCGACGCACTGTTCGCAGGTGGCGAACAGGCCCAGGCCGAACTGGCCGCACGTGCCCGTGGGGCCAGCGCATGAGCCTGCTGAAGGAACTGCACCAGAAGGGCCTGCTGCGCACCCTCGATCACGCGTTAGCGACCAGCCTGCAGCGGTTGCGCGGCGACACGCCGGACAGTGTGGCGTTGGCGGCCGCGCTCGCCTCGCTGGCGGTGTCGCAGGGCCACGCCGGGTTTGATCCGGCACAGCCGCAGCGGTTGCTGGACGGCGTGCCCGAGTGGCCTGCCGCGCAGGACTGGCTGGCGCAGCTGCGCGCATCGCCCTGGGTAGCGACGCCGGAGCAGGCCGATGCCATCGCCGAGGATGCGCCGCTGGTGCTGGAGAACGGCCTGCTCTACCTGCGCCGCTATCGCGAGTACGAGCGGCAGTTGGCGGCCGGGCTGCAGCGCATCGGCCGGCATCCGCTGCCGGCACCGGACATGGCCGCGCTGGCACCGTTGTTCGCGCAGCTGTTCCCGCAGGCACTGGGCAGCGAGGATCACCAGGCACGCGCCGCCGGCGTGACCCTGCGCCATCCGCTGGCGCTGGTCACCGGCGGGCCCGGCACCGGCAAGACCACCACCATCGCGCGGCTGTTGCTGCTGCTGGCCGCACAGGCCCGGCACGCTGGCCAGCCGCTGCCCGAGGTGGCGCTGGCCGCGCCCACCGGGCGCGCCGCCGAACGCATGGCCGAGAGCCTGCGGCTGGCCGTGCAGCGCCTGCAGGAGCACGGCGTGGACCCGGCGCTGTGCGCGGCACTGCCCAGTTCCGGCACCACCCTGCATCGCCTGCTCGGCGTGATCCCGGATTCGCCGCGCTTCCGCCACCACGCCGACAATCCGCTGCCGGTGGACGTGGTGGTGGTCGACGAAGCCTCGATGATCGATCTGCCGATGATGGCCAAGCTGGTCGATGCGATCGCCAGCGGCACGCGGCTGATCCTGCTCGGCGATCCCGACCAGCTGCCGTCGGTGGAGGCCGGCGACGTACTCAGTGCGATCCTGCGTGCCAGCGGTGATGGCATCGGCACCCGCGCCGATGACGCGCAGGCGCTGCGTGGATTGCTGGCGCCGTCCACGCTGCAGCCCCAGGCCGAACCGAACACCTTCGCCGGCCGCCGCGTGCAGCTGCAACGAGGGTACCGGCAGAGCGATGCACTGGTGCTGGCCCCGTTGGCAGATGCCGTGCGCGAGGGTGACGCCGTCGCCGCTTTGCAGCTGCTGCGCGGCGGTGAACTGGCAGGCGTGCATTTCAATGAAGGTGAGGCAGACCCGCTGCGCGGCCAGCGCGAGCACCTGCTGGGCCATTGGCGTGCGTTGGCCGACGCCGCCGATCCGGTGCTTGCCCTGCAGCAGGCCGGGCGACTGCGCGTGCTGACCGCGCTGCGCGAAGGCCCGCAGGGCGCGCGCGGGCTCAACAGCCGCATCGAACAGCTGCTGGCCGGCAACACCCCGGGCTACTTCCAGGGCCGCCTGCTCCTGGTCACCGAGAACAGCTACCGGCACCGCCTGTTCAACGGCGATATCGGCATCTGCCTGCGCGACCGCAGCGGCGCGATGGTGGCCTGGTTCCCCGGCGACACCGTCGAGCAGCCGCGCGCCTTCCACCCGGCGGCACTGCCCGCGCACGAAAGCGCCTTTGCGATGACCGTGCACAAGGCACAGGGCTCGGAGTTCGATGAAGTGTGGTTGCAGCTGCCACGCCAGGACAGCCGTGTGCTGTCGCGCGAACTGGTCTACACCGGCCTCACCCGCGCCCGCCAGGTGCTGCATGTGGCGGGCAGCGCAGAGGTGCTGCAGGCCGCATTGAAACGCCACGCCAGCCGGTTGGGTGGCCTGGCCTGGCGGCTGGGTGCGGAAGCGGTGGCCGAAGCACCGGCGCGCCTCGAACAGCCCACGGTGCAGGGCCAGTTGTTCTGAATCGGGGTCGGATCCCGTTCCCACCGGGAACGGGCTCTGACCCCTTCACCTGATCGCCAGGCAAAAGCAGTCGAGCATGGCTCGACTCTACAAAAGCGTACTTCGATCATTCCGACGTTCATCCACGCATGGCGTGGATCTACCGTGTCGACCAAGGTCGACACCCACCAGAGCAGAACGCCGTGCCGACAGATCACAGGAAACTGTCGAAGGCGGGGTGGGTCCGGTTGAGGGGGTGTGAGCGGCATGGATGCCGCGACCAAGCCCCCATGGATGGGTTTACGGCGTCCCCCTCAACCGGACCCACCCCGCCATCCCAAGGAATACCCGCTTTTGACGTTGACGTTGCCTTGGCAGGTGCAGGGCGCAGCCCTGCCGCCGCACCTATTCCGCGATCAGCACCAGCCCATCCGGGAACACGATCGCCGCTTCATCGGCACTCACGTCGAAGAAGCCCACGCCGTGCTTTTCGGCCAGGTCCTGCACGCGTCCATGCGCACGCTCGGCCACCGAATAGGCAAACGCACCGTAGATCACCTGCTGGCCGATGCTGTACTCGGTCACCTCGGCGCGGTCGTCATCGTCGTTGCTCAATGGGCCGTTCAACGGCGGGAAGTCCTGCGCCATCTCCGCGAACCACGCCTGCAGCGCCGGGCTGCTGACCGCCGGGTCGTCATACTCGTGGCGCTCGTTCCACTGCGTCTGCTTCTCGAACCAGGCGATGAAGGCTGCCGCCTCGCGTGGCGCGGCGCTGGCCTCGAACACCATCATGTCGTAACTCATTGGAGCTTCCTGTGCAGAGCAGGGGTCAGCGCCTTCGCCGGCGGCGAAGGATCCGACCCCGGCAACGGGGGCTGTGGACGCACAGGGTATCGCGCTAGGGCTGTTCGGCCGCACTCATGGCCAGGCCCGGCGCCAGCGCCTTCGCCTCCGGGAACAGCGCGAAGCGCAGGCCGATCAGGCCCATCAGCGCCTCGTCGCGCGCCTTGCAGGCGGCCACGCTGCCGACCCGTCCCAGCGAGGTATCCAGCCGCTCGCGCAATGCGTCGGCCGCCACCATCGGCTTGCGTGCGGCAATCTGCCGCCGGTAGTGCACGGCGACCTCCTCAAGAATGTGCTCGACCGCCTCGCGGCTGCGCTCGGGCAGTTCCAGCCGCGCGCGGCGCAGCTGCAGGATGTTCAGGCCGATGCGTGCTTCATTGAGCATGTCCACCGAAGCGATGTCGCTGCCCTCCGGCGTCGCCGCCAGGCGCGGCGCGAGCAGGCCCAGCAGGTCGAGCATGCGTGCGGCGAAGCGCTGGCGGTCCTGCTGGCCGCGCCCTTCGGCGGCCTCGGCCAGCGTAGTCCAGCCCTGCCGCACCAGCCGGCGCGCGGTCCACTCGGCACCCACCGAACGGAACAGGCGGGTCATCACCACCGCAAAGCCAATGCCGATGAACATCGCGATCGACGAGTTGAGAAAGGTCTGGATGTTGGCGCTGTAGGTGTTCTGCAGGCTCAGCAGCGCGGCCAGGTTCACCGTCAGCGGCAGTGCGAACAGCGCGCTCTTGGGGTGGTGCAGCATCAGCCCCAGCGGCAGGAACGCCACCGCCAGCACCAGCGCCAGCAAGCCGAAGTCGTGCACGGCCGGGAACACGCCGAACAGGTACACGCCGGCCACCACCGAGGCGACCATGGCCCACACCAGGAACGACACCATGCTCGGTGCCGGGTCGTCCTGCGCGGCGAAGAACGCCGCCGTCACGGCCGCCATCATCGCGCCGTTGCCACCGCCCTCCCAACCCAGCGCGATCCACAGCACGCAGTAGCTCATCAGTGCCACGCCGGCACTGAGCGCGGAGAACAGCGCCATGCCGTAGTCGACGTGCTTGTCGGCGGCCACGCGTTCGGTACGGATGCGGTAATGCGCGCGGTCCAGCGGCGCGGTGCCGTGGTCGATGGCGTGCTGCAGGGTGCGGCAGTCCTGCCACAGGTCCACCAGTTCCTCCAGGCGCAGCAGCAGGCTGGCCAGCTGCAGATGCTGCAGGTCGCGGTCCACCTGCGGCTTCAGGGCACTGATGCGCGCGCGCAGGCGGGCGTATTCACTGGCGTTGGTTGGGCCATCCAGCCAATCGTGGATGTCATCGACCAGCGCCGGCAGCCCTTCGGGCAGGGCTTGGCCGTCGCTGCGCAGCGCACTCAGGCGATCGGCAATCGAGGACAGCACTGGCAACAGCAGCAGCATGCGCTCACGCAGGCGCTCCATCGACACCGCAGACCCGGCATGGCGCGGATCATCGCGGCGCAGGAATTCGATCAGTGCCTCGAACTGCACCAGGTCGGCGGCCAGCCGGTTGCGCGGCGCGTGCGCGCGTCCACGTTCAAGGATCTGCCGGCACCACTGCGCGGCGTCCTCCATCCAGTTGCCGATGCGCGCGCGCAGCATCGGGCGTACCGAGGCCGGGAACAGCAGCGAAGCGGCCAGCACCGCCACGACCGTGCCGAGGATGATCTCCTCGCTGCGTGCCACCACCGTGTCGAAGATGGTCTCCGGCGAAGTCACCGCAGGGAAACCGATGAAGGCGGTGGTGTAGCCGGCCAGCAGGAACGCGTAGCCGCGCGGGCCGCGGTTGAGCAGGGCCATGAACAGGCAGCCGGCCAGCCAGATCGACATGGCCGCGCTCAGCACCAGCGGCGTCTCCACCAGCGCCGGCAGCACCAGCAGGGTGGCCAGGCCGGCCACCAGGGTGCCGACGATGCGGTACACGCCCTTGGCCCGGGTCGGGCCCAGCAGCGGCTGGCTGACGATGTACACCGTGCCCATCGCCCAGTACGGGCGCGACAGGTTGCCGGCCATGGCGATGTACAGCGCGGCCACTGCGGCCAGGTAGGTCTTGATCGAGAACAGCCAGGCCTGGCGGTCGGTCAGCGCGTTCATGGTTTACTTCGCTGCGGTCGAGGCGTTGGGCGCGGTGGTGCTTGCCTGCCAGCCACCGCCCAGCACCAGGAACAGATGGATCTGGTCGCGCGAGACCTGCGCTTCGGCGGCCGCCAGGGTGGCATCGCTGGTGGCCAGGCTGCGGTCGGCATCCAGGCTGGACAGGTACGGCGTGCGGCCACCCTGGTACAGCCGGCGGTTCTGCTCGGCGGCCAATGCGGCCTGTTCCTGCGCAGTGCGCAGCGACTGCAGCCGGCGCAGGTCCTGCGCGTAGCGGTCCAGCGCGGTCTGGGTCTCGCGCAGCGCTTGCAGCACGGTGTGGTCGAACTCGGCCAGGGCCGCATCGGCGCCCGCTTCGGCAGCGTGGATGCGTGCGTGCGTGCCGGACGACGGCAGCGTCCACGAGATCAGCGGGCCGATCGACCACTGCTGGGTCATCGGCGTGCCGAAATCCTCCAGCAGGCCGGCGGCACCGAGCGAGGCCCCCAGGCGGATGTCCGGATACAGCTCAGCGGTGGCGACGCCAATCCGCGCGGTGGCCGAAGCCAGCTTGCGTTCGGCCTGGCGCACGTCCGGGCGGCGCTGCAGCAGTGCACGGCCATCACCGACCGGCAGCGGCTGCGCCAGGCCGGGGGCGTGTGCACAGTCGATCACGCCGGCCGGCAGCTGGCCCGGGGTCTGCCCGAGCAGGGCGGCCAGCGAATAGGCGGCCGCGGAACGCTGCGCGCGCAGCGGCGGCAGCGCGGCTTCCAGCAGCGCGACCTGGGCATTGGCGCGGGCCAGTTCCGGCGGCGTGCCACGGCCAGCCGCGATCAGGCGCTCGGTGACCGTACGGCTGCGTTGCTGCAGCTGCAGCGAATGTTCGGCCACGTGCAGCTCGTGGTTGGCGTGGCAGATTTCCAGATAGCTGTCGGCCACCTGCGCGACCACGCTGACCTGGGCCAGGTCGCGCGCGGCAGCAACGGACTGCTCGTCGGCACGCGCTGCCTCGGCGCCGCGCTTGAGCTTGCCGAACAGGTCGAACTGGTAGCTGACCGCGAACTTGCCATCGGCCAGGTTGATCACCGGCAGCTCGTGCTCCTGCAGGAACGATTCGGCCGACAGCTGCGCGCGGCTGACCCCGGCCTCGGCCTCGTACTCGAAGCCACCGGCGTCCAGCGCCTGCTCGTACACCGCCGCGGCACGGCGCAGGTGTGCATCGGCGGCCTTCAGCTCGACGTTGTCACGCAGCGCCTGCGTGATCAGGCCGTCCAGCACCGGGTCGTTGTACAGCGACCACCAGCGGTCGGGCAGCGCCTGGTTGGCGGCCACCTGCGGGTTCTGCGTATCGATGAAGGCCGCATTGGCCTGCGGGCGCTTGAAGGCCGAGCCTTCCGGCAGGGCGTAATCCGGGCCGACGGTCTTGCAGGCCGCCAGGCTGGCCAGCGCAACGATCAGGCCGAGACGGGGCAGGGCGGCGTTCACAGGCCCGCCTGTGTCGGCGCAGTGCCGGCCTTGTCGTTGTGCGGATGGCGGCCGGTGTCCACGGTCACCGTGGCGGTACGGCCGGCGATCAGTTCCACGCCCTTGGGTACTTCGTCGATGGCGATGCGCACCGGAATGCGTTGTGCCAGCCGCACCCAGTCGAAGGCCGGGGTCACGTTCGGCAGCAGGGTGCTGCCGTTGCTGCGGTAGCGGTCTTCGATGCCGGCGGCGATGCTCTCCACATGGCCACGCAGCGGGGCCGACTCGCCCATCAGGCGGATGTCCACGCGCTGCCCCGGGGCCACGCCGCGCAGGCGGGTTTCCTCGAAGTAGCCATCGATGCGGAACGAGCCGGTATCCAGCAGCGCCAGCACCGGCTTGCCGGCTACCACGTAGTCGCCCACGCGCAGGGTGCGGTCGTTGACCCGGCCATCGGCCGGTGCGCGCACTTCGGTGCGGCCCAGGTTGAGCTCGGCCAGGTCGACCGCCGCCTGTGCGGTGGCCAGCGCAGCCTGTGCGGCCTGCAGCTTGGCGCGGCGCACTTCGGCGTCCTCGGCGGCGACCAGGTCCTGCAGGCTGCGGTCACGGCCGATCTCGCGGCGCAGCTGCGCCACCGATGCCTGGCGCTCGGCCAGGTTGGCGCGGGCCTGCTCCAGCGCGATGCGGTAGCGGGCGCGGTCGACCACGAACAGCAGGTCACCCTTCTTCACCGCCTGGTTGTCGGCCACCTGCACCGTTTCCACCAGCCCGGACACGTCCGGCGCCACCTGCACCACGTCGGCGCCGACATGGGCATCGCGGGTCCACGGCTCATCCATGTAATAGACCCACAGCTGGCGCAGCACCAGCAGGGCGATGATCACGGCTGCGCTGGTGAGCAGCACCGGCAGGGTCTTCTTCACGATCTTGTTCACGATTGCATCCAACGCAGGAGGTGGAACAGCAGGCCAAGCACGATCCCGTACAGGGCCAGGTTGAACAGCGCCGGGTGCCATACGTGGCGATAGGCGCCGGCACGCTGCAGCAGCGCGTGCAGGCCGCTGTTGACCAGGTAGGCCAACAACATCAGCCCGAGCAGGGTCGGGACGAACACTCCGTGGAGACTGAATTCACCGGGCATCGGTAGGGGCGGGGGCGAGGTGGGGGAGGGGAGGAACAACGAAACAACAGCAACGGGTAAAAGCCGCTGGCGTGTGCACGGCAGCGGCGGTATTCGGGGGCAGCGGTCTTACGTGATGCGGTCGGCGGCCTCGGCCAGCAGGCGCCATGCCTTCAGCACGGCGTGCAGTTCATCCATGGAAAGCTCGCCGAACACGTCCTGGCGCAGGCCGATCAACTGGTCTTCCAGCTCGCTGACCAGCGCATGGCCCGCGTCGGTCAGCCACAGCAGGTTGGCGCGGCGGTCGCTGGCGTCGCTCTCGCGGCGGACCAGGTCGCTGGCGCACAGCTTGTCCAGCAGGCGCACCAGGGAAGGACCTTCCATGCCCAGCTGCTGGGCCAGCGCCACCTGGCGGATGCCACCGCCGGAGCGGCCGATCATCAGCAGGGGCATGGTGCAGGCGGTGGAGATGCCGTAGCTGCCGAGCCGGCTGTCGGCCAGGCGCTGCCACTGCCGCCCTGCGTACAGCAGGCCGGAGCTGAGCTGCATCTGCAGCACGGTGCGCTCGTCGAGGGGTCGGTCCATAAGAGATAGATAGGATACTACTAATTTCATTCCTATCAATAGGTATTGCTGAATGGGTGGGTAGGAATACTGAGGAAAGCGTTGCGCCCGCTTGGTGTCGGGTGGGGCAGCGGGGGCCGGACGGTGCAGGACACGCCGCAAGTACGTCCCTGTAGGCTCGGCCGCGGCATCCATGCCGCGGACGGTCCTGCCCCGCCCGGCCCCCGCTGCCCTCCCATCACCCCGCGAGCGCGGTGGGTTGGCTCTTTAAAGGCAGGAGCAGTGCGGACCAACGGCCCGCACCCACCGCAGCAGCGGCCCGCGGTGCTTCAGAAGCCATGAACCCCCGCTTTTGCCCCCGCTTTCGGGCGGTCCGGCCGCGCCCGCAGGAAACCGTCGGAGAGGGGGAGGGGCAGGCCGGGCAGGACCGTCCACGGCATGGATGCCGTGGCCGAGCCTACAGGGACGTACTTGCGGCGTGTCCTGCCCGGCCTGCCCCTCCTCCTCTCGCTCAGCAGCACCGAGGCGCTGCAAGAGACCCCCGATGAACCCGACCAACAGGACGACCCACCCCCCGGTCGGGTACGATGCTCGCCCCCCGTTCGGGACGCTGTACGCAATGAGCAAGAACAACGAAAAGGCCGCCCCGCAGGGCGACGTGACCCAGGACCAGGCCGAGGATGCCGTGCGCACCCTGCTGCGCTGGGCCGGTGAGGACCCGTCCCGCGAAGGCCTGCTGGATACCCCCCGCCGTGTCGCCGAAGCCTATGGCGACTGGTTCAGCGGTTACCGCGACGACCCGCGCGCCTACATGGAGCGGACCTTCGAGGAAGTGGCCGGCTACGACGAACTGATCGTTCTGCGTGACATCGAGTACGAAAGCCACTGCGAGCACCACATGGCGCCCATCATCGGCCGCGTCCACGTCGGCTACCTGCCGGCCGGCAAGGTGGTGGGCATCAGCAAGCTGGCCCGCGTTGTCGAAGCCTACGCCCGCCGTTTCCAGGTGCAGGAGAAGATGACCGCGCAGATCGCCCAGTGCATCCAGGATGTGCTGCAGCCGATCGGCGTCGGTGTGGTCGTCGAAGGTGCCCACGAATGCATGACCACCCGCGGCATCCACAAGCGCGGCGTCAGCATGGTCACCTCGAAGATGCTGGGCAGCTTCCGCGACGACGCGCGTACCCGCGCCGAGTTCCTGCGCTTCATCGAAGTGGGCGGCAAGCGCTGAGCCGCTTGACCGCACTGCGCCGGCCTCTGCGGGCCGGCATGCCCACGGCTGCCCGCGCGGCCGCCGCGGGCGGCTGCTCGTCCCCGCCAGCCCTCATGACTCCTTTCGCTGCATGAAGCACCGCGAACGCATCTCCCGTTACCGCCATCTGCGCGAACAGCCCCAGTGGAAGCTGCTTGCCGCCGACCACGCCCCGGAAATCATCGGCCTGCTGCAGGGGCTGCTGATGGACGGCGAGCGCACGCTGCCGTCGTCGGTGCTCAACGAGCGCCTGCAGCGTGCGCTGGACCAGCTCAACGGCGACGAACTGTCGCGTGAGCTGCCGCGTACCGCGCAGGCCTACATCGCGCACTGGCTGGCCCAGGGCTGGCTGGAACGCCGCCTGCCCGAAGGCGCCGACCAGGAGCAGTACGAGCTGTCCACTGCGGCACTGCAGGCCATCCGCTTCGCCGATGGTCTTGAGCAGGCCCGCGTGGCCGCCACCGAAAGCCGCCTGGCGCTGGTCATCGAACAGCTCTCGCAGTTGGCCGCGCAGACCGAGTCCGACCCGGATGCACGCCTGTCAGCACTGCGCGACGAGCGCGACCGCATCGACGCCGAGATCGCCCGCGTCGGTGCCGGCCGCGTGGTCGCGCTGGATGGCAAGCGCGCGCTGGAGCGCGCGCGCCAGATCATCGGCCTGGCCGACGAGCTGACCGAGGATTTCCGTCGCGTGCGCGACGATTTCGAGCAGCTCAACCGCGACTTCCGCGAACGCATCATCGACGACGAGGGCGAGCGCGGCGATGTGCTGTCGCAGCTGTTCGAAGGCGTGGATGTGATCGGCGAGAGCGATGCCGGTCGCAGCTTCCAGGCCTTCTGGCGCCTGCTCAACGACGCCGAACAGAGCGCCCAGCTCGATGCCGCGCTGGAAGCGGTGCTGGCGCGTGGCTTCGCCCGCCGCCTGGACCGCAACGAACGCAACTTCCTGCGCGGCTTCACCAGCACCATGCTCGAGCGCGGTGGCCAGGTGCACGACGTGCTGCAGAACTTCGCGCGCAGCCTGCGTGGCTTCGTGCAGAGCCGTGGCTATCTGGAACAGCGCCGCCTCAACCAGCTGCTGAAGCAGGCGCAGTCCGAAGCGCTGGCCCTGCGTGACGAATTCCCCGCACAACGCGGCATCGGCCGCGACCTGCAGCTGACCACCAGCCGCCTGCGCTCGTGGTCGCAGTGGAAGCTGCACGATCCGCGCAGCGCCCAGGTCGATGGCAACGTCGAGTACAACGACGCCGCAGCCATCAGCCTGGAGAGCGTCGGTGATCTGGTCGCTTCGTCTGAAATCGACTTCCGCACCCTGCGCCGCGACCTGCACGACCTGCTCGATGCACAGCCGCGGCTCAGCATCGCCCAGGCACTGTCGCAGCGCGAAGCACCGCAGGGGCTCGGCAGCGTCATCGGCTACCTGTCGCTGGGCACGCGCTTCGGCAACGTGATCGCTGGTGAGCAGGAGCTTGCCGAATGGCGTGGTGGCGACGGCCAGGTCCGTCGCGCCCGCATCCCGCTGGTTTGGTTCACCCAGGAGAGACGCCATGAGCTGGCATGAAGATCCCATCGACGCACCGCAGGCCGACGTGGCGGAAGACGCCTACGAAGCCGAACCGGTGGCGGCCGTGGCGCAGCCCCGCCGTGGCAATGACGTGTATTACCTCGGCGACACCGGGCGCCTGCCGCTGGATGCACGCCGCGCGCTGTGCCAGCTGCTGATCGGCCCCAGCATCGACCAGCTGCGCCACGCCAAGCTGTGGCCGGCACTGATCCGCAGCGAGGCGGCCATCCGCTCCTCGCTGGCGGACCTGTTCCTGGAACTGGTGCTCGACCGTGACAGCGGCGTGGCCTTCACCCGCCAGGCCGATACCGAAGACGTGGATGCGCCGGTGCTGCTGCGCACCTCGCCGCTGACCTTCATCGATTCGGTGCTGCTGCTGTACCTGCGCCAGCAGCTGGCCGAGGCCGATGCGCGCGGCAACCGCGCGGTGGTCGCCGACGCCGAGATGGCCGAAGCGCTGGCCATCTACGAGAAGAACCTGTCCACCGACCGCGCCGGCTTCAACCGCCGTGTCGCCTCGGCGGTGCAGAAGATGAAGGACAACCACATCCTGACCCGCCTCAGCGGCCAGGAAGACCGCCACGAAGTCTCGCCGGCGCTGAAGCTGCTGTTCTCCGCCGAAGACGTATCCCAGCTTTCGGCGGTCTACCGCCAGCTGCGTGAAACCCCGGCCGCCGAGGCCTGAGAGACCCGACCATCGCATGGCTATCTCCAAGCACACTCCCGCCCTGTTCAACGAAGGCCTGCCGGACCCGCGCCTGCAGCAGTTCCGCATGCGTCGCCTGCAGGTACACAACTGGGGCACGTTCAACGGACTGACCGAAGTACCGATCGCCGAGCGTGGCTTCCTGTTCGTCGGCCGTTCCGGCTCGGGCAAGTCGACCCTGCTCGATGCCATGTCCGCGCTGCTGACGCCGCCGGCCATCGTCGATTTCAACGCCGCCGCGCGTGAAGCCGAGCGCAGTGGCCGCGACCGCAACCTGGTGTCCTACGTGCGTGGCGCGTGGGCCGACCAGCAGGACAGCGGCACCGGCGAAATCGCCACCCAGTACCTTCGCAAGGGCGCGACCTGGACTGCGCTGGTGCTGGAGTACCGCGCCGGCGATGGCCGCGTGGTCAGCCTCGTGCGCCTGCTGTGGATCTCCGGTAACGGAACCTCGGCCGGTGACGTGCGCAAGCACTACATGATCGCCGAGCGTCCGTTCGACATCGCGAAGGATCTTGGCGGCTTCGACCTGGACCTGCGCAAGCTCAAGCAGAAGCTGTCCGACCTGCACCACTTCGACACCTTCTCCGGCTACGCCGAGCGCTTCCGCGACCTGCTCGGCATCGACAACGAGATGGCGCTGCGCCTGCTGCACAAGACGCAGTCGGCGAAGAACCTGGGCGACCTCAACGTCTTCCTGCGCGACTTCATGCTCGACACGCCGAAGACCTTCGACGCCGCCGAGCGCCTGGTCAGCGACTTCGCCGAACTCGATGGCGCGCACCAGGCCGTGGTCACCGCCCGCCGCCAGGTGGAGACCCTGCTGCCGGCACGCGCCTACTACAACGACCTGAAGGAAATGCACCGCCGGCGCGGCGACGACGAAGCCCTCAAGCTTGGCGTCGACAGCTTCCGTGAAAGCCGCCGCCAGGCGCTGATCGAGGCGCGCCTGCGCGAGATGGACGTGCGTGACCGTGGCCTGCTCGGGGAAGAAGCCCAGCGCCGTGCCGCACTGGACAACCACACCGAGCGCCTGGCCGAACTGGAACTGCAGCGTCGCCAGCAGGGCGGTGAGCGCATCGAGGAACTGGAACGCGAGCAGGGCCGCGCCGAAGCCGAGCGTGACCGCCGCCAAGCCAAGCGCGAGCAGGCAAGCCTGGCCGCGCAGCAGCTGGGGGCTGAACTTCCGGACGACGCACACGGCTTCGCCGAGCTGGTCGAGCGTGCGCAGAACGAACTGCAGGACCGCCAGCGTGCCTCTTCGGCGCTGGACGATGCGATCAGCGATCGCCTGGGTGGCAAGCGCGATGACGAGCGCCGTTTCGGCGAAGTCCGTGCGGAACTCGAAGCGATGCAGCGCACGCCCTCCAACATCCCTGCGCCGATGCAGAAGCTGCGCGCGCGCCTGGCCGAGGAAACCGGCATTGCCGAGGCGGCGCTGCCGTTCGTCGGCGAGCTGATCCAGGTCCGCTCGGAAGAGCAGGGCTGGCAGGGTGCCATCGAGCGTGTGCTGGGTGGCTTCGCGCTGTCGCTGCTGGTCGATGACAAGCACTACAACGACGTCGCCGAGTGGGTGAATCGCACTCACCTGGGCATGCGCTTCACCTACTACCGTGTGCGCCGCAACGATGATGCGTTCGCGCGCGAGCCGTCGGCGAAGTCGCTGCTGCACAAGCTGGAGCTGCGCGAGCACGTATTCGAAAGCTGGCTGCGCCGTGAGCTCGGCAAGCGCTTCGACTACGAGTGCGTGGATGCCAAGCAGCTGCGCAACGTCGACCGCGGCATCACCCGAGAAGGCCAGGTCAAGCATCCCGGCGACCGCTTCGAGAAGGACGACCGCAGTGCGGTGGGCGACCGCCGTCGCTGGATCCTCGGCTTCAACAACCACGACAAGGTGGGCGCCTTCGAGCGCGAAGCCCAGGAACTGGCCAAGCGCATCGCCAGCTGCGAGACCGACATCGCGCGCCTGCGTGGGCAGCGTGACCGCGACAACGAACGTCGCCTGGCCTGCCACGAGCTGGTCAGCATCAGCTGGAACGAGATCGACATCGCCGCCCCGCAGCAGCGCCTGACCGATATCGAGGCCACCCTGCGCGACCTGCGCGAAGGCAATGCCGACCTGGCCAAGCTGGCCAAGCAGATCGACGCCGTGCGCGCCGACATCGAGCAGGCCCGCCGCACCTATGAAGACGTCCGCGTCGAGCGCGGCCAGCTGGTCAAGGAACGCGATCGCCTCGACCGCGCCCGCCAGCAGAGCCGTGCGCTGGTGCTGCCGAGCCTGGCCCAGGAGCAGGAAGCCGGGCTCGCCGAGCGCCTGCAGGAGCAGGGCCCGCTCAGCCTGGAAACGCTGGAGGCGCACATGCGCCAGGTCAGCAACGCGCTGAACGAGCAGCTGTCGACCTCGCAGCAGGACCTCAACCGCATCGAGAACCAGCTGATCGGTTGCTTCCGTCGCTTCATCCAGCAGTGGCCGGAGGAATCGGGCGACTTCACCGTATCGGTGGCCTCGGCCGAGGATTTCCTTGCCCGTCTCGAGCGCCTGGAGCGCGACGGCCTGCCGCAGCACGAAGAGCGCTTCTTCGATCTGCTGCAGAACCAGAGCAAGAACAACCTGCTGGCCCTGCAGCGCCACAGCGCCGAGGCCCGCAAGTCGATCGGCCAGCGCCTGGACGAAGTGAACGCCAGCCTGGAGCAGGTGCCGTTCAACCGTGGCACGCTGCTGACCATCGAACTGAGCGACCGCCGCCTGCCGGAAGTCGGCGAGTTCCACCTGCAGCTGCGCGAGGTGCTGGCGCAGCAGCAGACCGAGCAGCGCGAGCTGGCCGAATCGCAGTTCACCGTGCTGCGCCAGCTGGTCAACCGCCTGGGTTCGCAGGAAGGCGAGGACAAGCGCTGGCGCGAGCTGGTGCTGGACGTACGCATGCACGTGGAGTTCATCGGCGTCGAGCTGGATGCGGAAACGCGCCAGCAGGTCGAGATCTACCGTAGTGGCGCGGGCAAGTCCGGTGGCCAGCGCCAGAAACTGGCCACCACCTGCCTGGCTGCGGCACTGCGCTACCAGCTCGGCGGCGCCGACAGCCAGCTGCCCAGCTACGCCGCCGTCGTGCTCGACGAAGCCTTCGACAAGGCCGACAACGAGTTCACCGCGCTGGCGATGAACATCTTCGACAACTTCGGTTTCCAGATGGTGGTCGCCACCCCGCTGAAGTCGGTGATGACGCTGGAGCCGTTCATCGGTGGCGCCTGCTTCGTCGAGATCAGCGGCCGCCACGACTCCGGCGTGCTGCTGATCGAGTACGACGAAGAAGGCAAGCGCCTGAAGCTGCCCGAGCGCAGCCGCCAGCAGGCCAACGAACCGGAAGAAGCCGAAGCCTGACCCGGTCGATTGAATGGGGATGCCGGCCAGCGGCCGGCACTACCCATGGGCAGCGTTCATGACCCGGTAGTGCCGGCCGCTGGCCGGCAACCGCATTCACGCACCGCGGAAGGTATCCCACGCCATCCGCGCGATCAGTACCACCACCAGCCCCACGAACAACTTGCGGATGAACGGCGTGCCGCCCTTCAACGCCAGGCGCGTGCCCACCACCGAGCCGATGATGTTGGCCGCCGCCATCGGCAGCGCGAACAGCCACAGGATGTTGCCGGTCGGTACGAAGAACGAGATTGCCGCCACATTGGTCGCCAGGTTCACCACCTTCGACGCCGCTGACGCACGCAGGAAATCCAGGCCGAAGAAGCGCACGAACAGGAAGATCAGGAAGCTGCCGGTGCCCGGCCCGAAGAAGCCGTCGTAGAAGCCGATCGCCGCACCGATCGCCAGCGCGATCGCCAGTTCGCGGCGGCCGATCTCCTGCGGCCGGTGCAACGCGCCGAAGTCCTTCTTCCACAACGTGTAGGCCAGCATCGCGATCAGCAGCACCAGCACCAGTGGGCGCACCGCGTCCTTGGGCAGCAGGCTCACCGCGGTGGCCCCGGCGAAGGAGAAGATGAAGGCGGTACCGGCCGCGAACAGTACCGGCTTCCACGGGAAGCGCACGTTGCGCGCATAGCGCCAGGCGGCCGCACCGGTACCGAACATCGAACTGAACTTGTTGGTACCGAACAGCATCGCCGGCGTCTGCTGCGGCAGCACCGTGAACAGGCCGGGCAGCTGCACCAGGCCACCGCCACCGACGGCGGCATCCACAAGGCCGGCGATGAAGGCGATCACCACCAGCCACCACAACTCAGGGGGAACCAGTTCCAGCACGGCGATCAATCAAGGAGGGGGCGCGACAGCATACGCCTGTCCTGCTCCGGGCGACTGCGGCCCCGCGTGGATCAATCCCGGCAACCCGGCGACAATGCCGGCATGAGCCGAAAACCCCCCGATCCCTGCCCCTGTGGCCTTCCCGCCGACTATGCCGCCTGCTGTGGCCGTTTCCATGCCGGTGAAGCCGCGCCTGATGCAGAGCACCTGATGCGTTCGCGCTACAGCGCCTATGTGCGTGGCCTGGCTGACTACCTGCGCCAGTCCTGGCATCCGGACACGCGTCCGGCCGAGCTGTCGCTGGACGATGCCCCCGGCCAGCGCACCCATTGGCTGGGCCTGACCGTGCACGAGCACACTGTCACTGGTGCTGACAGCGCCGAAGTCCGCTTCACCGCGCGCTACCGCATCGGCGGCGGCAGCGCGGTGAGGATGACCGAGCACAGCCGCTTCCAACGCATCGACGGCCGCTGGTACTACCTCGACGCGGTCTGAGCACTACGCGCTGTGCGCTGCCAGAACGCGCTGGCCGCCGTGCGCGCGCACCTGGTTGCGGCCCCCGTCCTTGGCCACATACAGGGCCTGGTCGGCGGCCTTGACCACGGCCATCGGCCGCGGATCCACGCGGCTGTCGGCCAGCCCGATGCTCACCGTCACCTGTACCACCTGGCCGCTGCCACCGCGTCCCCGCCGCTGGCGGCCGGCTTCGTCGTCACGGCTGCGGGTGCTGCGGTCGCGAAGCTGCATGCGGGTGTCCTCGATGCTCTGCCGCAATGCTTCCACGGCATCGACACAGGCTGCCGCCGGCCGGTCCAGGAACACCACCGCGAACTCCTCGCCGCCATAGCGGAACGCACGGCCACCGTCGCCCACCCGCGCCAGCCGCGACGCCACCAGGCGCAGCACATCGTCGCCGGTGTCGTGACCATGGGTGTCGTTGAATGACTTGAAGTGGTCAACGTCCACCATCGCGATGCTGTAGGTACCGCGTGCCCGCTGCAGGGTCTCGTTGAACGCCCGTCGCCCCGGCAGGCCGGTCAGCTCATCGCGGAAGGCCATGTGGAAGGATTCCTGCAGCATCGCGCCCAGCATCAGCAGCAGGGCGGCACTGCTCAGCGCCGGCAGCAGCACCGGCTGCAGGAAGATCCGCGGCAGCATCCACCACAGGCACAGCAGGGCCAGCAGCATTGCCGTGTGCAGTGGCCTCGGATGCCGCCACGCCTGCCAGCCCAATGCTGCGGTCGCCAGCAGGAACAGCAGCGCCGGCAACTGCGCCAACGCGTTCCAGTTGGCGGGAATCCAGGCCCAGTGACGGTTCGACAGCAGATCGTGCATCCCCTGCGGCTGCTGTGCCGCCAGCAGCAGGAAGATCATCAGCGCCGCGCCGCACACTACGCTGCGCAGCAGCAGGTCCTGGCGTCGGCGTCCGCGTTCCGGCCATAGTGCCAGTCCGGCGAACAGCAGCGGCACCCACGCCGAGATCGCGTGGAAGCGCAGCGGGGTCAGGGCGTCGACATGGCCGCTGCGCAGGTAGCCACCGACGTCCCGGTGCAGCAGGGCGAACACCACCGCCACCACCAGCAGCAGGCACAACGTGCGCATCTGGTGGTAGAGCAGGGCCAGGCCTGCACCGAGACAGGCCAGCAGCCAGGGCAGGATGCGCTGCGCCGGGCTGGCGACATCCTCGGTGCCCAGCGCCATCCACAGCACCAGGACGACCAGCACGGCGGGCAGCACGAACAGGTAATGCGCAGGCTGGCGGAGCGGATGCAGGGGCACGCGGTAAGTCCAGTGCGGTGACGATGCGGCCGCAACATTGCCGTTAGCGGCGTCCCCACGCGCTTCTTGAATGCGCGTGCCCGCTGTCATGTGAACGTGGTGATGTGGTGCCATGACGTTGCGCTCACCGTCCTGCGCCGATGCTTCCGGCATGGACAGCGTACCCACCGCCGTCGCTGCCCCGCAGCGCGATCTCGCCCGCCGCTTTGCACAGGTGCGGGCGCGCAGCCTGCAGCTGGCCGCGCCGCTCAGTGCCGAGGACGCCATGCTGCAGAGCATGGCCGACGCCAGTCCCAGCAAGTGGCACCTGGCCCATACCACCTGGTTTTTCGAACGCTTCGTGCTGGCCGGTTTCGCCACCACGCCCGCGCATGACCCGGCCTGGGACTATCTGTTCAACAGCTATTACAAGAGCATCGGCCCGGCGCATGCGCGGCCGCAGCGCGGTCTGCTGTCGCGGCCCTCGCTGCAGCAGGTGCGCGACTACCGGCAACAGGTCGACATGCAGGTGCAGTCACGGCTGGCAGCCGGTGACCTCGACGCGCAGGCGCTGCACCACCTGCAGTTGGGTCTGCAGCACGAACAACAGCACCAGGAACTGCTGTTGACCGACATCAAGCATGCGTTCTGGTGCAATCCACTGCAGCCACCGTATCGCGACGACCTGCGGCCCGTTGCCAGCACCGCCGCGACGCAGGGCTGGATCGAATCGCCCGAACGCATCGTCACCGTCGGTGCCGCGGCATGGCCCCGGCACGCCGCCTTTGCCTACGACAACGAATCGCCGCAGCACCGCGTGCTGCTGCCCGCGCATGCCCTGGCCGAGCGTCCCGTCAGCAATGCCGAGTACCGCACCTTCATCGAGGCAGGGGGGTACCGCGAACCGCGCTGGTGGCTCAGCGAAGGCTGGGCGCTGCGAGAAGCCGAAGGCTGGCAGCACCCCCTGTACTGGGATGATGCCCTGCAGCGCGAGTACACCCTGGGTGGTTGGCGCGAGCTGGATCCGCATGCGCCGGTCTGCCACCTCAGTTACTACGAGGCCGATGCCTGCGCCCGCTGGGCCGGTGCGCGCCTGCCCAGCGAGTTCGAGTGGGAAGCGGCCGCCGCGTCGCAGCCCCTGCGCGGTCATTTCGCCGATGACGATCACCTGCACCCGCAGGCAGCCGGGGGCAGTGGGCTGCGGCAGCT
Organism: Stenotrophomonas sp. YJH_SMC_123; assembly: GCF_059368215.1. Taxonomy (NCBI): domain Bacteria; kingdom Pseudomonadati; phylum Pseudomonadota; class Gammaproteobacteria; order Lysobacterales; family Lysobacteraceae; genus Stenotrophomonas; species Stenotrophomonas sp. YJH_SMC_123. The sequence continues at coordinate 6,676 of NZ_JCAFRM010000005.1, read as the reverse complement.
GTTCGGTGATGTCTGGGAATGGACCGCCAGCGCCTATGGTGCCTACCCGGGCTTCCGCTCTTTTGACGGCAACCTCGGCGAATACAACGGCAAGTTCATGTGCGGGCAATGGGTGCTGCGCGGCGGCAGCTGTGCCACGCCCCGTGGCCATGTGCGCGCCAGCTACCGCAATTTCTTCATGCCGCCGGCGCGCTGGCAGTTCTCCGGACTGCGCCTGGCCAGGGACCTCATATGAGCACGGTGCATGACGCGCTGCAGGCGCTGACCGACCTGACCCCCAGCCGCCAGCAGATCCTGGCCGATGCGCTGGCCGGTCTGTCATGCGCATCGCGGCAGCTGCCTTCCAAGTACTTCTACGATGCCCGCGGCTCGCGTCTGTTTGAACAGATCACCCAGACCCGCGAGTACTACCCCACGCGCACCGAGCTGGCGCTGCTGGCGCGGGTGCTGCCCGATATCGCGCGCGTGGTCGGCCCGCGCCTGCATGTGGTGGAGCTGGGCAGCGGCAGTGGCCGCAAGACCGCGTTGCTGCTGGCCGCGCTGCAGGATCCGGTGGCCTATACGCCGATCGAGATCTCGCGGGCCGCACTGCTGTCCAGCATCGACCACCTGGCGCCGGCGCTGCCCGAGGTCGAGATGCTGCCGGTCTGCGCGGACTTCACCCGCGCCGTCGCCGTGCCCATGCCCGAACGCGAACCCGCGCGACGGCTGCTGTTCTTCCCCGGTTCCACATTGGGCAATTTCGCCGAAGCGGAGGCCGTCGCCCTGCTGCGGGCGATGCGCCAGACGATGGGCCGCGACGGCCTGGCCCTGATCGGCATCGACCTGCACAAGGACACGGCGCTGATCGAAGCGGCCTACAACGATGCGCAGGGCGTCACTGCGGCATTCACCCTCAATCTGCTGGCCCGCCTCAACCGCGAGATCGGAAGCGATTTCGATCTCGATGGATTCCGCCACCGCGCCCGTTACAACACCGCGCGGCTGCGCATCGAAACCGACCTGGTCAGCCAGTGGCCGCAGGACGTCCACCTCGGTGGCCGCACCTTCCACTTTGCTGCCGGTGAACCCATCCGCGTCGAGTACAGCCACAAGTACACCGATGACAGCTTCGACGCGCTGTTGCAGCAGGCGGGCCTGCAGGTCGCACAGCGTTGGGATGCCGAAAGTCCCGCCTATGGCCTGCGCCTGCTGCGCGTTGCCTAGGGGGGACGGCCAGCCGGTGCCCCTTCAGGTTCGGCCGCACTGCTGCCCCTAAGATGGCCGTGCAACGGCAACACGGAGGACGCCATGCCCATTCTGACCACGCTCGGCCTGGCGGCCGCCCTCGCGTCGACCCCGACGCTGCCTGCGGCCCCTGCCGCCAGCAACGATCCGGCGTTCAGCCGCTGCCTGGCGGGCCTGCAGGCCACCGCCGCAACCCAGGGCATCGGCGCCGACCGTTTCAACGAGATCACCACCGGGCTCACGCCGGACCCGAGCGTGCTCGGACTGCTGGACGCACAGCCGGAATTCACCACGCCGATCTGGGATTACCTGGCCGCGCTGGTCGACCGCCAGCGCGTCGATGATGGCCGCACCCTGCTGCAGCAACATCGCGATCTGCTCGATCGCGTCTCCGCGCAGTATGGCGTCGACCCGGCCACCATCGTCGCGGTCTGGGGGGTGGAGAGCGACTATGGCCGCGTCTTCGGCAAGCGCCCGCTGCTGCAGTCGCTGGCCACGCTGTCCTGCGCCGGTCGCCGCCAGGCCTTCTTCCGTGGCGAACTGCTGGCGCTGCTCAAGCTGATCGACCGCGGCGACCTGCAGGCCCAGGGGCTCACCGGTTCCTGGGCCGGCGCCTTCGGGCATACGCAGTTCATGCCCAGCACCTACGCACGTATCGCGGTCGATGGTGATGGCGATGGCCGCCGCGATCTGGTCGGCAGCATTCCCGACGCGCTGGCGTCCACCGCCAACTACCTCAAGCGTGCGGGTTGGCGCAGTGGCGAACCGTGGGGCATGGAGGTCCGTGTTCCCCCCGGTTTCAATGCCAGCCAGGCGGGCCGCACCCAACGTCGAGCCCTCGCCGATTGGCGCGTGCAGGGCGTGACCGCGCTGGATGGCAGCGCGCTGGTGCCGCCCAATCTGCCGGCCGACGCGCGCGCCGCCCTGCTGCTGCCGGCCGGCATCAAGGGCCCGGCGCTGCTGGTGTTCCGCAACTACGATGCGATCTACAGCTACAACGCCGCCGAAAGCTATGCACTGGCCATCGCCACGCTGGCCGACCAGCTGCGTGGCGGCACCGGCCTGGCCACCGCCTGGCCGACCGATGATCCCGGCATCGGCCGCGATGAACGCCGCCAGCTGCAGACCCTGCTGCTGGCCCGCGGCCACGACATCGGCAGCGCCGACGGCATGATCGGCACCGCCACGCGCCGCGCGATCCAGGCCGAGCAGCAGCGCCTGGGCTGGGCCAATGCGGATGGCCGCGCCGGCCAGCGCATCCTGCGCGCGTTGCAGCAGGAGGCAGCCGCAGGGACGCCTGCCACCCGCTAGACCTTGCCGATCACAGGCTGGCCGCGACATCATCGCCGCGGTCTTCAAGGAGCGTCATAGCATGCAGTCGAACCCGGACATCAGCACCGGCCTGTACCACGGGCTCGAGGCCTGGCAGATACGCACGCCCAGCGCCACCGCGGTCATCAGCGTGTTCGGCGGACAGCTGCTGTCGTTCATCCCAGAGGGGCAGCCGGACCTGCTGTGGCTGTCGCCGAAACGGGCCGGGCTGCCCACGCCGATCCGGGGTGGCGTTCCAGTGTGCTGGCCGTGGTTCGGTCGCCAGGGCCAGGATGATGACGTGCCGGCACACGGCCTGGTACGCACCGCGCGCTGGGAGCTGCTGCAGGCCCGCCAGGACGATGACGGTGAACTGGAGCTGCAGCTGGCGCCCCTGTCGATTGCCGAGTGTGGCCTGCGCCTGCAGATGCAGCTGCGCATCGGTCGCCAGCTGCGCCAGCAGTTGACCACCGAGAACACCGGCCCGTCCCCGGTGGCTTTCACACAGGCCCTGCACAGCTACTTCCGGGTAGGCGATGCCCGTCGTGTCGAGGTTGATGGCCTCGATGGCCTGCACTATCTGGACAAGTACGAGGATTACACGCAGCTGCGCCGGCAGCAGGGGCCCTGGTCGCTGCGTGACCCGCGCGATCCGGGGCGCAGCGACCGCATCTATACCGGTGCCGGTGGCCACTACGTGCTTCGCGATCCCGTCCTGCAGCGGCGGATCGAGATCCGCAGCGAAGGCAGCCAGACCCTGGTGGCGTGGAATCCGGGCGCGGAGGCGGCGGCGAAGATGGCCGATGTCGGCGACGGTTGGCACGATTACGTGTGCCTGGAAGTAGCCAATGCCGGGCCGGAGCAGATTGCCCTTGCACCCGGCGCGCGCCACCAGTTGGTGCAGGTACTGGCCAGTGAACCGCTGCAGGCCGTGGCGGGGTGTTCGGAGTAACCATGGGATCGACAGGAATGGATGGCATGCAGGACGCACAGTGGTGGTACGCCAACAGCAAGCAGAGCGAAGGGCCGGTGGACCTGGCCGGGCTGCGCCGTCTGCAGCAGGACGGCACGGTAACCGCCCGTACGCTGATGTGGCGGGAAGGAATGGCATCGTGGCGGCCGCTGGCCGAGCTGGATCCTTCGGTGGCGCCGATGGATCCGACCCCGCCGTCGATTGAACCGGCGCAGGCCGTCAGCGCCAGCGGCGCATCGACCGCTGATCCGTCCGACCCCTATCGTGCGCCGGCAGCTTCGCCGGTGGCCGCGACCGCGCCGCAGCTGGAAGGCGACATCGCCTTGTACGCCGCCGTGGTCGGCGGCAACTTCCCGATCTATCGACAGCGCTGGCGGCTCGACCAGGGCATTGCCGACGGCAACGGCACCTGGCACTGGCCGGCGTTCCTGATCGGCGTGATCTGGATGGTGTACCGCAGGATGTACCGGCTGGCGGCGATCTGGGCCGGCGTGCTGGTGTTCTTCAGCATCGCCGAGGCGTTGCTGGGCGTTCCGGAAGGCGTGTCGACGGTCATCACCCTCGTCATCAACATCACCGCCGCGGTGTATGCCAACCGCTGGTACCTGGCGCATTGCCAGCGTGAGATCGCCCGCGCGCGCGCGTTGGTGGGAGATGACGAGGCGCGCCTGCGCAGCGAGCTGGCCAGACGGGGTGACACCAATGCACTGGCGGCGGCGGTGGTGGCCATCGCCGTCGTTGCGGTGATGCTGGTGGGGCAGGCGCTGGCAGGCTGAGGCCGGGAAGGCTTCAGATCCAGCGGTGGCTGCCGCTACCGCGGGATCATCCTGGGCAAGGAATCGCCGACATGAATCATCTGGATACTCCGCCGGTTTCCCCGGCGGATGACAATCCCTATCTTGCGCCCGCCACAGAGGTGGCCGACGCGCCCGCTCCGTCCGACGCGGACTACCTGAACCTCCTCGTCGGCCCCAACGCGGCGCTCTACCGCCAGCGCTGGCACCTGGGCAGCCCGGTGCCGAAGCCGCCGCGACCGTGGCACTGGCCCGCCTTCCTGGTGCCGACGTACTGGCTGCTGCACCGGAAGATGTACCTGGCAGCCATCCTCTTCGAGCTGGTCCTGATCGGCATCGCGCTGCTGGCGGCCCGCGCCAACCCGCTGCTCACGGTGGCGTTGCTGGCGGTGCCTCGGTTCGCCATCGCGGTGACCGCCAATACCCTGTACCTGCGCTACTGCACGCGACTGCTGGGCAAAGTGAAGGCTGCCCACGCCGGGCAGCACAACCGCATCCGTGCCGAACTGCAGCGTCGTGGCGGCACCAGCGTGTGGGCGGTGGTGATCGGCATGGCGGCCAACGCGGTGATCAATACCGTCGCCCGCATGGCGGCCTGATCATGCCGGCTTGATAGGGTTGCTCAGGCCGCTGTCCGTGCCCGCAACACCAGCAGGCACAGCGCACCGGCCAGCAGTCCCCAGAACGCCGAACCGATCCCGGCCAGGGAGAACCCCGAGGCGGTGACCAGGAAGGTGACGAGTGCAGCCTCGCGGTCGCGCTCCACCGCCAGGGCGCTGGCCAGGCTGTTGCCGATGGTGCCGAACAGCGCGATACCGGCAACGCAGGCCACCAGCTCCCTGGGGAAGGCTGCGAACAGTGCGGCCACCGTGGCGCCGAACAGCCCGATGACAATGTAGAAGGCACCGGCCGCCATCGCTGCGGTGTAGCGGCGCGCCGGATCCTCGTGCGCATCGCGGCCCATGCAGATGGCGGCGGTGATCGCCGCCAGGTTCAGTGCATACGCACCGAACGGCGCCAGCAGCGTATTGACTACACCGATCCAGCCGATCAACGGCGACACCGGGGCGTCGTAGCCGGACGCGCGCATCACCGCCACACCGGGAATGTTCTGCGAGGCCATGGTGACCACGAACAGGGGCAGGGCAATGCCGGCCACGGCGGTCCACGACAGCGAGGGCGTCACCCACTGCGGGATCGCCAGTTGCAGATGCACCTGCTGGGCGTGCAGCAAGCCACGGCTCGCGGCGACGGCGATGCCGACCAGCAACGTGGCGATCACCGCATAGCGCGGGAACAGCCGGCGCCCGGCCAGCCAGGTGGCGAACATTGCCAGCGCGAGCACCAGCTGGGTGTTCATGGCGACGAACACATCCAGCCCGAAGCGCAGCAGCACACCGGCCAGCATGCCGGCGGCCAGCGCCATCGGTACCCGTTGCATCAGTCGCGCGAAGACCCCCGAGAAACCCGCAAGCAGGCCCAGCACGGCGGCCAGCAGGAATGCGCCCGTGGCCTCGGAGAGCGAAGCACCGCCGGCACCCACCACCAGCATCGCTGCACCCGGGGTCGACCACGCTGTCACCACCGGCACCCGATAGCGCAGCGACAGGCCAATGCAGGTCACGCCCATGCCCAGCCCCAGCGCCCACATCCAGGAGGCGATCTGCGCCTGGTCGGCACCGACGGCCTGTGCCGCCTGGAACACGATCACGGCCGAGCTGGCGAAGCCCACCAGTACCGTAATGAAGCCAGCGACGATTGCCGGCATCGAAAGATCGCGCCACCACGCGCGCCGCACCTGCATGCTCATTGTCCTGTCTCCACTGTGCATCCCTGCATTGTGCATCCCTGCATTGATTAGGGTTGCGGCGTTGACCGCGCAACGCGCGGGCAACGCCGCAGTGATCTTCGAGCGTACGTCATGCGTGATGGCGTGGTGCTTCTGTCATCACGCTGCAAAAAAAGCCTTGACGAAATCCGCAGGATCTCTAGAATTCGCTCCCTTGCTGCAGCGCATCGCTTCCCCGGAAACGACACGCGAACAGCGACGCCACCACCGGCGAACGAGTTGATCGAACGAAGGTGTTGACGGACTCGAAAAGTCCGGCATAATAGGCGGCTCGCAACGACGAAAGGCCTCGGGCCCAACGACGAAGCGGCATCGGCAACAACGTCCACTGCGGTGAGACGGCCTTGAAAAAAAGGTGTTGACGAAGCGGAAAAGCCGGCTATAATGGGCGGCTCGCTACGAAGGAAACTTCGCAGCACACGGGAACGGCGCTGAGGCCACTTCCCCGGATCTTTGAAAGTATGCGCAGGTATCTTGTGAAGGCGCCTGCAGGAAGGATGATTGTCCATCTTGCAGACGTTT